>CAYXFL010000017.1:0-54074 GCA_964464285.1 uncultured Conexibacteraceae bacterium | reverse complement strand
CGATCGCGATCAGCCCGTTGATCCCCTCCGCGGCGAGGTTCGCGGCGATCCGCTCCGGCCCGCCGTCCTCCGCGAACGGGTTGGTCCGGGAGGAGCCGAGGATGGTCCCGCCGCGCGGCAGGATCCCGCGCACCTCGGGGACCCCGAGCGGCCGCCACTCGTTCTCGAGCGGCCCGCGCCAGCCGTCGCGGAAGCCGACGAACTCGTGCCCGTAGGTCCCGGCCCCCTTGCGCACGACCGCGCGGATCACCGCGTTCAGCCCTGGGCAGTCGCCACCACCGGTCAGCACTCCGATCCGCATCGACCTCAGATTAGACGCCCCCGAGGCGCCGAATGTTGCCGGCAGGTTCGCATCCGTCCCCATCGCCGCGGCCGGAGGCGCTACCTTCGTTGGAAAGCGACGAGGGAGAGATATGAACGACCTACCCGACTTCGAGGCGGTCACCCAGCTGCAACAGAAAGTGTGGGCGGAGGGCGACTTCTCGATGGTCGCCAGCCTCGTCTTCAACGTCAGCGAGAGCCTCGCCGAGGCGCTCGAGATCCTGCCCGACGAGCGCGTGCTCGACGTCGCCTGCGGCAGCGGCAACGGGGCGATCTCGGCGGCCCGGCGCGCCTGGGGCGGCAACGTGGTCGGCGCCGACTACGTCCCGGCGCTGCTAGAGCGCGGCCGCGAGCGCGCCGCCGCCGAGCGCCTCGACGTCGAGTTCGTCGAGGCCGACGCGCAGCACCTGCCCTTCGGCGATGCCAGCTTCGACGTGGCGATGTCGATCTTCGGCGCGATGTTCGCCCCCGACCAGCGCCGCACCGCCGCCGAGCTGCTGCGCGTGGTCAAACCGGGCGGCCGGATCGGGATGGCCAACTGGTCCCCCGACGGCACCGTCGGGCGGATGTTCGCGACGACCGCCAAGCACGCGCCGCCGCCGCCCGGGCTCGACCCGGCGCTGCTCTGGGGGACCGAGGAGCGCCTGCGCGAGCTGTTCGGCGACGGGATCTCCGATCTGCGAATCGAGCGCCGCCTCTCGCGCCAGCCGTTCCGCTCGGCCGCGCACTACCTCGAGTTCTTCCGCACCAACTTCGGCCCGATCAAGGTCGCCTTCGAGCGGGTCGGTGCCGAGGGCGAAGCGGCGCTGGAGAGCGACCTGAGGGAGCTGCTCGAAAGCGAGAACACGGCGGGTGACCGCGCCCTGGTGCTCGAGGCGGAGTACCTCGAGGTGATCGCGACCCGCGCCTAGACGGACTTGGGAGCGAAAACCCTGAGAGCCGCGCCGATCAGGAGCACGGTGAAGAAGACCATGCCGGCGATCGGGCCGCCCTGCCCGAGGGCGTAGGAGAGGACGGCGGCGGCGAGGGCCAGGAAGAGGCTGATGACCATTCCCATTGCGCGCTGCAGACTATCGGCTCAAGCGGCGAGCGCGACGCGCGCTTGGCTGAGGAACTCGGCAACCGCGTCGGCGGCGGCATCGGCAGAGCCGGCCTCGGCGACGGCGCGGACGAGGCGGCTGCCGACGATCACCCCGTCGGCGATCCGCCCGACCTCGGCGGCCTGCTCGGCGGTGCCGATCCCGAAGCCGACCGCGACCGGCGTCGTCGCCTCGGCCCTGGTCGCGGCGACCAGGTCGGCCAGCGCCGCCGGCACCGCGGCGCGCTCGCCGGTGGTGCCAACCGTGGAGACGACGTAGACGAAGCCGCGGGCGACGGCGCAGATCCGCGCCAGGCGCTCGGCCGGCGTGGTCGGGGCGACCAGCGGCACCATCGCCAGCCCCTCGGCGGCGAAGGCCTCGCGCACGTCCTCGGCCTCGCCCAGCGGCAGGTCGGGGACGATCGCGCCGCAGGCACCGGCGGCCCGCGCGAGCCGCGCGAACTCGGCGGCGCCGCCGTGCGAGATCACCATGTTCGCGTAGACCATCAGCACGACCGGGATCCGCTCGGCGACCGAGCGGCAGACCGCCAGCGCGTCGGCCAGGGTGGCGCCGTTCTCCAGCGCCTCGGTCGCCGCGGCATGGATCGTCGGCCCGTCCGCCAGCGGGTCCGAGAACGGCACCCCGAGCTCGATCAGGTCGGCCCCGGAGTCGGCGTAGGACGCCGCGACCGCCAGCGAGGTCTCGCGGTCGGGGAACGCGGCCATCATGTAGGGCATCAGCGCCGCGCGGCCTTCGTCGCGCGCCTTCTGGAAGGCCGCGAGGATCCGCTCCTCGCCGCTCACCCCCCGGCCTCCTGCGCGGCCAGCGCGGTGACCTCGGCCATGTCCTTGTCTCCCCGGCCCGAGAGGCAGAGGACGTCGAAGCTGTCCTCGACGCCCGGGTTCTCCAGCAGCCAGGCGACGGCGTGGGACGACTCCAGCGCGGGGATGATCCCCTCCAGCCGGGCCAGCTCGCGCAGCGCCGCCAGGGCCTGGTCGTCGCGGATGCTGACGTAGCGGGCGCGGCCGGTGTCGCGCAGGTGGGCGTGCTCGGGTCCGACGCCGGGGTAGTCGAGCCCGGCGGAGACCGAGTGCGCCTCGAGGATCTGTCCCTCCTCGTCGGCCAGCACCGAGGAGAGCGAGCCGTGCAGCACGCCCGTCTGGCCGGCGCCGAGCGAGGCGCCGTGGCGGGGCGTGTCGAGCCCCTCTCCCGCCGCCTCGACGCCGATCAGCTCAACCCCCTCGTCGGCGACGAACGGGGTGAAGATCCCGATCGAGTTGGAGCCGCCGCCGACGCAGGCGATCACCCGTGCCGGCAGCCCGCCGGCGGCGGCCAGCGCCTGCTCGCGGGCCTCCTCGCCGAGCACCCGCTGCAGGTCGCGGACCAGCGCCGGGTAGGGCGCCGGGCCGACCGCGGAGCCGATCACGTAGTGGGTCGACTCGACGTTGGCGACCCAGTCGCGGATCGCCGCCGAGACCGCCTCCTTGAGCGTCCGCGCGCCGGCCTCGACCGGCGCCACCTCGGCGCCGAGCAGCTTCATCCGCTCGACGTTGGGCGCCTGGCGACGGATGTCCTCGCTGCCCATGTAGACGACGCACTCGAGCCCGAGCAGCGCGCAGGCGGTCGCGGTCGCGACCCCGTGCTGACCGGCCCCGGTCTCGGCGATGATCCGCGGCTTGCCCATCCGCTGGGCGAGCAGCGTCTGACCGAGCGCGTTGTTGATCTTGTGGGAGCCGGTGTGGGCGAGGTCCTCGCGCTTCAGGTACACCCGCGAGCCGACCCGCTCGGACAGTCGTTCGGCGAGGTAGAGCGGCGTCGGGCGGCCGATGAAGTCGCGCCGCAGCAAGTCCATGCGGGCGAGGAACCCGGCGTCCTCGCGGGCCTCGGCCCAGGCCGCGGTCAGCTCGTCGAGCGCCGCGATCAGCGTCTCCGGCACGTAGCGGCCCCCGTAGGGGCCGAACCTCTCTGGAATCGCGCTCATGGAGCGGGGAGCTCGGCCGGCTCGGCGGGCTGGGCCGCCGCGAAGAAGGCGGCCATCGCCGCGTGGTCCTTGCGGCCGGGCCCGGCCTCGACGCCGCTGGCGACGTCGACCGCGTACGGCTGCACGACTTCGATCGCGCGGGCGACGTTACCGGGCCGCAGGCCGCCGGCCAGGATCGAGGGCACCTGCGAGCGGTGGCCGCGCAGGAGCTCCCAGTCAAAGCTCTCGCCGGTCCCGCCCCAGAGCCCCTTGCCGCGCTTGTCGAAGAGGTGGAAGTCGGTCCGGTAGGCCTCGGCGTCGTGGATCTCGGCGGCGCTGGCGACGTGGATCGCCTTGATCACCTTGACGCCGGTTTTGCGCGCCACCTCGGCGCAGAAGGAGGCGCCCTCGGCCCCGTTCAGCTGGACCATCGAGAGCTGCTCGTCCTCGACCGCCCGCGCGACCTCCGCCAGGGTCGGGTTGACGAAGACCCCGACGACCTCGCACTTGCGCCGGAACGCCGCGGTGATCTCCGCCGCCACCCCCGGCTCGACGTGCCGCGGGCTGCGGTCGTAGTGGATCAGCCCGATCGCCCACGCCCCCAGCCGCACGGCCTCGGCCGCGTCGTCCAGATTCGTGATCCCACAGAACTTGACCCGCATGCCTGCAGACTACGGGAGGACGACCCCGCGGAAAGTTGAGCGGGGAGGGGTCCGGACCACCCCTCCCCACCCGGGCCTATTCCGTACCGGCCCCTTCTTCGACGGAGTCGGGACGGTCAGCAAGGGTGACCGTGACCGACTTGGACTCTCCGTCGCGAAGCAGGGTGAGCTTGACCTTGTCGCCGGGCTCGGATTCGTTGACCAGGGCGACGATCTCCTCCATCGAGGCCACCTTTTCGCCGTCGACTTCAGTGATGATGTCGCCGCCCAGGTTGATCTGCGCGCCGCCGATCGAGGCGGTGGTCTGACCGCCCTCGACGCCCGCCTTCTCGGCCGGGCCGTCGGGCACGACGCTCTGCACGAGGACGCCCTTCTTCACCGGCAGGTTGACCGCCTGGGCCAGTTCAGGCGTGATCGAGGCGCCGCTGATCCCGAGGAAGGCGTGCTCGACCCCGCCGGTCTCCTTGAGCTGGTCGAGCGTCGCCTTGACCGTGTCGATCGGGACCGCGAAGCCGATGCCGACGTTGCCGCTGCTGGTGCCGCCGGTCTGGATCTGCGAGTTGATCCCGATCACTTCGCCGGCGCCGTTGATCAGCGGGCCGCCGGAGTTGCCCGGGTTGATCGCCGCGTCGGTCTGGATCACGTTGGTGATCGAGAACCCGTTGGGCGCCTGGATTTCACGCTGCAGGGCCGAGACGATCCCGCTGGTGACCGTGCGGTCGAGGCCGAACGGGTTGCCGATCGCGACCACCGGGTCACCGACTTCGGTCTTCTCCGAGCTGCCCAGGGTCAGCGGGTGCAGATGGTCGGCGGGCGCGTCGACCTTGAGCAGGGCGACGTCGGTCGCCGGGTCCGTTCCGACCACCTCGGCGTCGAGCGACGTCTCGGAGTCGCCCAGTTTGACGGTGATCTTGTCGGCCCCTTCAACGACGTGGTTGTTGGTCAGGATGTGACCTTCCTTGTCGATCACGAAGCCGGAGCCGGTGCCGCCGCGCGGCCCTTCTTCGGGCGTGCCGAAGGGCGAGAAGCCTTCCGCTTCCCGGGCGGGCATCTCGGCCGAGATGAAGGCGACCCCTTCGCCGTCCTCCCGGTAGATCTGGTTCACCGTGTTGCCCTCGCCCTCGTCGGCCCCCGACGAGGAGACCGGCGCGGTCATCGGCGCGGCGACGGTGGTGGTCCCGCCCCCCTCGGCCTGGATCCAGCCGGCCGCGATCGCGACCCAGCCGAAGGCGGCAACAAGAGCGCCGCCGATCAGGGCGGCGGCGAAGGAGGTGCGGAAAGAAGACTTTTGGGGGCGCGAGCTCGGCTCGGGGATCTCGTTCATGACAGCCAGGATGCCGCCACGCGTTGAGACGTCCTTAAATCCTCAATGAAAACTTCCTAAAGAGCCCTTGGTTTGACCTCGGGCCCGGGATCACCGCTGATTAGCTGAGACCGCCACCTCGAGCGAGCCCTAGCTGCGGACCACGCTGCTTACGAAGCAGCGGGTGCCCGACCCCTCCCCCACCAACCCCCTAAGGCAACCGATGCTCGCGGGTCGCCTCGTCGAAGGCGGTCAGCTCACGCGTCTTCGCCTCGGCGTCGGCGGCATCCATCAGGGTGCCGCCGATCAGCACGGCGTCGACGCCGACCCGCTCGAGCTCTTCGAGCTCGCCGCGGCCGGAGATGCCGCTCTCGGCGACGACGGTCACGCCCGCCGGCACGTCGGGCATCAGCTCGAAGGTGATGCCGATGTCGATCCGCTGCTCGTCGAGATCGCGGTTGTTGACCCCGATCACCTCGGCGTCGACCGCCAGCGCGCGCTCCAGCTCCTCGGCGTTGTGGACCTCGACCAGGCAGTCGAGGTCGATCGCGCGGGCCTGCTCGTAGAGGGACCGCAGGCGCTCGTCGTCGAGCGCGCGGACGATCAGCAGCACCGCGTCGGCGCCGTGGACCGCCGCCTCGTAGAGCTGGTAGGGATCGACGATGAAGTCCTTGCGGATGATCGGCAGGCCACATGCGGCCCGCGCCGCCTGCAGG
Source organism: uncultured Conexibacteraceae bacterium (assembly GCA_964464285.1). Classification (GTDB taxonomy): domain Bacteria; phylum Actinomycetota; class Thermoleophilia; order Solirubrobacterales; family 70-9; genus VAYN01. The sequence goes on along the minus strand of CAYXFL010000017.1, from coordinate 48,033 downwards.
TCCTCCAGCGAGCCGCCGAAGTGCGGGCCGTCGGTGAGCACCGAGAGCGCGGCGGCCCCGCCGCGCTCGTAAGCCGCGACCTGGGCGGCGACGTCGGCGTCGGCGGCGATCTCGCCGCGACTCGGCGAGCGGCGCTTGAACTCCGCGATCAGCGAGAGGCCGGGCCGGGCCAGCGCCTCGTTGAAGGGCCGATCCTGGCCGCGCCCGGACAGGCGCGCCTCGAGCTCGGACTGCGGCACCTCCTGGCGACGCACCTCGACCCCCTTGCGGGCGCCGTCGATCAGCTGCTCCAGAATTCCCACTGCCTACGGGAGCCTAGACGGAGCCGGGGACCGTTGCCGCGATCAGGCGCGCGAGCACGTCGGCTGCCGCGCCCGAGTCGATCGCCTCGGCCGCTTTCGCGACCCCTTGCTCGAGGTTCGGGACGAGGCCGCCGACGTAGATCGCGGCGGCGGCGTTGAGCAGCACGAGGTCGCGCCCGGGACCCGGCTCGCCGGCCAAAACCGCCCGCGCGGCGGCCGCGTTCTCGGCCGGCTCGCCGCCGGCGACCTGGTCCAGCTCAGCCGGCGCGAGGCCGAACTGACCCGGCTCGACGAACCACTCCGAGGTCCCCCCGTCGGCGACCTCGATCACCCGGGTCGGCGCCGCCAGCGAGATCTCGTCGAGCCCGTCCTCGGCGGAGACGACCAGGGCGCGCACGCTGCCGAGGCTGACCAGCGCCTCAGCGATCGTCTCCTGGTAATGGCGGTCGGCGACGCCGAGCAGCTGACGGTTCGCCCCGGCGGGGTTGGTCAGCGGCCCGAGGAAGTTGAAGATCGTGCGCACGCCGAGCGCCTTACGGGCCGGGATCACGTGCGCCATCGCCGCGTGGTGCTTGGGCGCGAACATGAAGCCGAAGCCGACCTCGTCGATGCAACGGCCGACCTGCTCGGGCTCGAGGTCGACGTTGACGCCGAGCGCTTCCAGCACGTCGGCCGAGCCGCTGCGGCTGGTGTTCGAGCGGTTGCCGTGCTTGGCAACCGCGCAGCCGGCCCCGGCGGCGACCAGGGCCGCGGTGGTCGAGACGTTGAAGGTCGAGGGGCCGCCGCCGGTCCCCGCCGTGTCGACGAGGTCGGAGCGGGCGCTGGAGACCGGCGCGGCGAGCCCGCGCATCGTCCGCGCCAGCCCGACCAGCTCCGGCACCGTCTCGCCCTTGGCCCGCAGCGCGATCAGGAAGGCGCCGGTCTGGACCGGGTCGGCGCGCCCCTCCATGATCTCGGCCAGCACCGCCGAGGCGTGGTCGGCGGTCAGGTGATCGCCGGCGCAGACCGCGTCGATCGCGCGGGAGACGACGTCGTTAGGCATGTGCGGCAGCCCTTTCGGTCGCTATCCGTCCCATGCCTCTACCGCCCCCGGAGGAAGTTGGCGAGCAGGTGTTTGCCCTGCGGGGTGAGGACCGACTCGGGGTGGAACTGGACGCCCTCGACCGGCAGCTCGCGGTGGCGGGCGCCCATCACGATGCCGCCCAGGCTGGCGGTGACTTCGAGCCCCGGGGGCAGATCCGGGTCGGCGATCAGCGAGTGGTAGCGGCCGGCGACCAGCGGGCTCGGCAGCCCGGCGAAGATCGTCTTGCCGTCGTGGTCGACCTCGGCGTCCTTGCCGTGCACCGGCTCGGCCTGGACCACCTTGCCGCCGAACACCTCGACCATCGCCTGGTGGCCGAGACAGACCCCGAGCACCGGCGTGCCGGCCTCGCCGAAGGCACGGATCGCCTCCCCGGAGATGCCCGCCTCGGCGGGCGTGCAGGGGCCCGGCGAGACGACCAGGCGGTCGGGCCGGCGCTCGAGCAGCTCGGCGACCGCCGCCTTGTCGTTGCGCACGACTTCGAGCTCCGCCCCGAGCTCGCCCAGGTACTGGACCAGGTTGTAGGTGAAGGAGTCGTAGTTGTCGATCACGAGGACCCGGGTCATCGCACTCACGGCCAGTCCGGCTGCTCGCAGGCGACCTCGACCGCGCGGAAGACCGCGCGCGCCTTGTTCACCGACTCGTTCCACTCATACGACGGCTTCGCGTCGGCGACGGTGCCGCCGCCGGCCTGCACGTGCAGCTGCCCGTCCTTGACGACCACGGTGCGGATGTGGATCGCGGTGTCGAGGTCGCCGTCCCAGGAGAGGTAGCCGATCGCGCCGCCGTAGCCGCAGCGCTTCACCTTCTCCAGCTCGTCGATGATCTGCATCGCGCGCACCTTCGGCGCCCCCGAGAGCGTCCCCGCCGGCAGCGCCGAGCGCAGCACGTCGAGCGAGCTGACCCCCTCGCGCAGGCGGCCGGAGATCTGGCTGACGATGTGGAGGACGTGCGAGTAGGTCTCGACCACCATCAGCTCGTCGACCTTGACCGAGCCGTACTCGCAGACCCGCCCGAGGTCGTTGCGGCCGAGGTCGACCAGCATCACGTGCTCGGCCCGCTCCTTGGCGTCGTTGACCAGCCGCTCGGCGAGGCGCCGGTCCTCGTCCTCGCTGCGCCCGCGCGGGTAGGTGCCGGCGATCGGCCGCGTCTCCACCCGCCGGCCGCTGACCTTGACCAGCGGCTCGGGCGAGGCGCCGGCGATCTGGAAGTCGCCGAACTCGAGGAAGTACATGTACGGCGAGGGGTTGACGGCGCGCAGGCCGCGGTAGACCGAGAAGGCCTCGACCGGGGCAGGCGCCGAGAAGCGCTGCGAGGGCACGACCTGGAAGGCGTCGCCGGCGTGCACGTACTCGACGATCCGGGCGACCGCGGCTTCGAACTCCTCGCGCTCCATGTTGGAGACGAACTCCGGCGGCTCGGCGACACTCGGGCTGGCCGGGGTGGGGACGGCGCCGCGCAGGCGCTCGCGCATCGCCGCGATTGTCGCCGCGGCGCGCTCGTAGCCAGCCTCGATCCCACCCTCGCCGTCCGCGAAGGCGCAGGCGAGGATCGTCAGCTCGTGCTTGAGGTGATCGAAGACGAGCATCGCGTCGGTCACCATCAGCGCCATGTCGGGCAGGCCAAGCGGGTCGGGATTCGGCTCGCCGAGCGGCTCCACCGTGCGCACCAGGTCGTAGCCGAAGAAGCCGACCGCGCCGCCGACGAACGGCGGCAGGCCGGGGACCGGGGCCGGCGTGTACTCGGCGAGGCGGGCCTGGGCGGCCGCGTAGGGGTCGGGCGCCGGCTCGCTGCGACTCGGCGGGGCGCCGGCGGCCGCCTCCTCCCCGCTCCACTCGTGCAGCGTCCCCTCGCTCCAGCGCAGCAGCGCCCGCGGGCGCAGGCCGACGAACGAGTAGCGGCCGACCTGGCCCTGCTCGGCCGACTCGAGCAGGAAGCAGGGCGCCCCCTCGGGCTCGCCCGCGCGCAGCTTCAGGAAGGCGGAGACCGGCGTCTCGCAGTCGTCGACGACGCGGGCGCGGACCGGCACCACGTTGCCCTGCCGGGCCAGCTCGCGCGCCTCCTCGAGGCTCGGCTCGAGCCGCAGCTCGCCGCTGCGCCGGCTAGCGGCTGCGGGCATTCAGCACTTCCAGGACGGCCTCCTGCGAGACGCCGCGCGAGACCATCAGCACGCTGAGGTGGTAGAGCAGGTCGGCGGCCTCTTCGGCGACCCGCTCGTCGCTCTCTTCGCGCGCCGCCCGGATCACCTCCTCGGCCTCCTCCTCGACCTTCGCCGCGATCAGCTCGCGGTCGTCGAGCAGCTTCACGGTGTAGCTGCCGTCGGGGCGTTCGAGCGCCCGGCTGCGCAGGGTCCGCTCCAGTTCGGTCAGCGCTTCGTAGGTGACCGGGTGGGGCTCGCCGTGGGCCGGCGGCGCGTCCTTGCGCGGCGAGGCCGAGCCGAGCACCTCGCGGTAGAAGCAGCTGCGCTGGCCGGTGTGGCAGGCGGGGCCGGCCGGGTCGACCATCGCGACCAGGGCGTCGCCGTCGCAGTCGTAGCGCATCTGGCGCAGCCGCATGAAGTTGCCGGAGGTTTCGCCTTTCTTCCAGATCTCTCCGCGCGAGCGGCTGTGGAAGTGCAGTTCCCCGCTCTCCAGGGTCATTTCCAGGGATTCGGTGCTGACGTAGGCGAGCATCAGCACCTCGCCGGTGGCGAAGTCCTGAACCACGCAGGGCACCAGCCCCAGCTGGTCGAATTCGATTTCGCCGAACATTCCAGGCATCGTAATGACCGGACGGACGTTGGCGGGCGCGGATCGGGCCGCGCCGGGTTCACTCGATGCCGAGCCGGTCGAGCAGATCCTCGTCGCGGCGCCAGTGGCGACGCACCCGCACCTGCAGGTCGAGGTGGACCTTGGCGCCGAGCTCGCGCTCCAGCGAGCGCCGCGCGGCCGCGCCGATCTCGCCGATCTTGGCGCCGCCGCGGCCGATCAGGATGCCCTTCTGGGACTCGGTCTCGGCCCAGATCTCCGCCTGCACGGTGACCAGGCCGTCCTCGCGCGGCGCCACCTCGGCGACCTTGACCTCGACCGAGTGCGGGATCTCCTGCCGGGTCCGGTTCAGCACCTGCTCGCGGATCAGCTCGGCCAGCAGCAGCTCGCTGGACTGGTCGCTGCGGTCCTCCGGCGGGTACATGTAGGGGCCCTCGGGGACCAGCTCGCCGAGCCGCTCGACCAGCGCTTCGAGGCCCTCGCCGTCGCGGGCGCTGATCGGGAAGACCTCATCGACGCCGTCCAGCTCGGCGGCGGCGCTGAGTGCCTCGACCGTCCCCCCTCTGCCGAGCCGATCGCACTTGTTGACCGCGCAGAGGACCGGCACGTCGGCGCGCGCGCCGATCAGCGCGCGCGCGATGAAGCGGTCCCCTGGGCCGACCCCCTCCTCGCCGTTGACGATCAGCAGGACGACGTCGGAGTCGGCGAGCTCGCTCTCGACCCGGCTCTGCATCCGCTTGGTCAGCGCGTCGCGCGGGCGCTGCACGCCGGGCAGGTCGACCAGCACCAGCTGGCGTTCGGCCTCGAGGTCGGTGACGACGCCGCGCAGGGCGCGCCGGGTCGTCTGCGGGCGCACCGAGACGATCGCGACGTGGGAGCCGACCAGCGCGTTGGTCAGGGTCGACTTGCCGACGTTCGGCCGCCCCGCGAGCCCGACGAAGCCGGAGCGGGTCATCGCACCCCGGCGAGCACCCGCGCCTGCAGGTCGAGCATCTCGCCGTCGTCGGTCTCGTGGTCGTAACCGCAGAGGTGGAGCACGCCGTGCACCGCGGCCTCGGTCACGTCGCTGCAGTGCTCGGGGCAGATCGCGACGTCGCCGAGCTCACGCGGGCCGGCGGCGGGGCCGAGTTCGTCGATCGGGAAGGCGAGCACGTCGGTCGGCGCATCCTTGGCGCGGTGCTCGCGGTTCAGCTCCTGGATCCGCGCAGGGTCGACGATCTCGACCGCGAGGTGGCCGTCCTCGACCCCCGCCGCGGCCAGCGCCGCGGCAACCGCCTCGCGCAGCTGCGGGGGAACGTCGACCAGGTCCGGGCTCAAGCGTCGTTGTGCTTGTCGTAGGCGGCGACGATCCGCTGCACGAGCTTGTGGCGGACCACGTCTTCGCCGCCGAACTCGACGAAGGAGATGTCCTGGACGCGGTCGAGGATGTCGCGCACCGCGATCAGCCCGGAGCGCTGGTCGCTCGGCAGGTCGATCTGGGTGACGTCGCCGGTGACGACCATGCGCGAGTTGAAGCCGAGCCGGGTGAGGAACATCTTCATCTGCTCCGGGCTGGTGTTCTGGGCCTCGTCGAGGATCACGAAGGAGTCGTTGAGGGTGCGGCCGCGCATGAACGCGAGCGGCGCGACCTCGATCACGTCGCGCTCGAAGTAGCCGTTGACGCGGTCGGGGTCGATCATGTCGTAGAGCGCGTCGAACAGCGGCCGCAGGTAGGGGTCGACCTTGGCCTGGATGTCGCCCGGCAGGAAGCCGAGCCGCTCGCCGGCCTCGACCGCGGGCCGGGTGAGGATGATCCGCTGGACCTTGCGTTCGGTCAGCGCCGCCGCCGCCATCGCGACCGCGAGGAAGGTCTTGCCGGTGCCGGCCGGGCCGATCCCGAAGGTGATCGTGTTGCGGCGGATCGAGTCGACGTAGCGCTTCTGGTTCAGCGTCTTCGGCGCGACCTTGGTGTTGCGGTGGCGCCAGACGACGTCGTCGAGGATCTCGGCCGGGTCCTCGTCGGCGTCGAGCGCGCCGGTCACCGCCTCGATCGTGCCCGGGGCGACGTCGTGGCCCTGCTCGATCAGCTCGACCATCTCGTCGACCACGTGCGCGGCCTGCTCGACCTCGGCGGCCCCGCCCTCGAGGGTGAGGACGTTGCCGCGCAGGTGCAGGTCGGCGTCGAGCTTGCCGCGCAGCTCGCGCAGGACCGAGTCCTCGGAGCCGGCAAGCTCGGCGGCGACCGTGTTGTCCAGGGTCAGCTGTCGGCGCGCCAAGTGACTAGCTACCCAGCTTCTGGCGCACCGCGGCGCTGACCCGCTTGCCGTCGGCGCGGCCGCCGACCTTCGGCATCAGCGCCGACATCACCTGGCCCATCTGCTTCTGCTCGCTGGCGCCGGTCTCGGCAACGGCCTCGGCAACCAGCGCCTCGAGCTCCTCGTCGGAGAGCTGCTGGGGCAGGTAGCCCTCGATCAGCTCGGCCTCGAAGCGCTCGGCCGCCGCCTGCTCGGCCCGACCGGCCTGCTCGTAGGCCTCGGCCGCCTCGACCCGCTTCTTGCGCTCCCGCTGCAGCACCGCGACCTCGTCGCCGCCGCCGAACTTGGCGTCCTGCTGGAGCACGTCGACGACCAGGCGCAGGGCAGCCGCGCGCTCGCGTTCGCGCGCTTTCATCGCCGTCTTGACGTCGTCCTGGACCTGTGGGAGCACGCTCATCGGAGGAAGGTTAAACGGCCGCGTCGGGAGTGATCGCGAGGCCCTTGGAGACGAGGTCCCGCAGGTCGGTGCTGACCAGCGTCCAGCCGTAGCGACGGGCGGCGGCGACATAGGCGGCGTCGTACGCCGAGAGACCGTGCTCGGCGACCAGGGCGAGGCCCGACTCGAGCAGGCTGGAGTCGATGGCCAGGACCTGCTCGCAACGGATCGGAACGCTCCGGCAGAGGTCGAAGGCGACCTCGGGCTGCCTCAGCACCGAGCCGACCACGTTCGCCACCTCGTAGAGCGTCAGGTCGAGGGCGGCCGCCGGTCGGTCGGTGTCGAGCACCAGCCGGCGCGACGACGCGGCGAAGCGGTCCCCCTCCTGCTTGGCGGCGATCCAGACACCGGCATCGAAGAGCAGCATCAAAAACGCGCGTCGTGGGCTTCGCGGGATTCCCGGATCAGCTGCGCCGCGTCGACGTCGCCCATGTTGACGGGCGGACCGAGCAGCTCCTCCAGCTTCTGCCGCTTCGCCGCGACGCCGCGGTCGAGCTCCGCTTCCGCCAGGCGCTGCAGGAATCCGCTGCGGGTCTCCCCGGCAGTGCCGACGTAGGCGTCGACACGCTCCAAGAGAGGATCTGGGATGGAGATCATTACCTTGGCCACAGGGCGAGTATAGATGGTATTGCCGGCGGTCAGAACGGGCATGGGTGGATCGTGAGGGGTCGCCGCGCACGGGTGGTGCGCAGTTCGTGCCAATCCTGTGAAATCTGGTGCGCGGATCAGGAACGAACGCCGAGGTCGACGCGCTCGACGTCGCCCAGGGGCATCTGCAAGAAGCGGGTGCCGACCTCGCGGAAGGCGGCGGCGTCGCCGGTGCAGAGGAAGCCGTAGGCGCCCTCGGTGCCGTTGGCGGGGTTGGCGATGCCGTCGCGCTCGAGCGTGCGCTGGACCGCGGCGGCGACCGCGTGGCCGCCGGCGACGAGGCGGACGTCGCGGCCGAGGATCCGCTGCAGCATCGGCGAGACCAGCGGGTAGTGCGTGCAGCCGAGGATCAGGGTGTCGACCTCCGCCTCGCGCAAGGGGGCGCAGTAGCCGCGCGCCATCTCCATCGTCTGCTCGTCGAACAGCGAGCCGTTCTGGATGAACGGGGCCAGCTGGGGCGCCTCGACCTCGGTCACCTCGAGCGCCCGGCCCTGCGCTTCCAGGGCGCGCCGGTAGGCACCGCTCTCGACCGTGTTCGGGGTCGCCAGCACCCCGACCCGGCCGCTGGCGGTGATCGCCGCCGCGATCTCGGCCTGCGGCGTCACCACCGGCACCACCTCCACCCCGCGCACGGCGGCGGCCGCGCGCGCCACCTCCTCGCCGACCGCGGTCGCGGTGTTGCAGGCGATCACCAGCAGCTTCGCGCCGCGCTCGAGCAGCAGCTCGGCGATCCGCGCGATCCGCTCGCGCAGGGCATCCGGGTCGCGGGTCCCGTAGGGGAACCAGTCGGTGTCGCCGAGGTAGAGGAAGTCCTCCTGCGGCAGCGAGACCAGGCACTCGTGCAGGACCGTGAGGCCGCCGACGCCCGAGTCGAACATCGCCACCGGCGGCGATGCGCTGCTCACATGAACGGCTTGTACGTCATGAAGAAGACCGTCACGACGACGATCAGCCCGGCGAGGCCGCCGACCTGGCCGGTCTGCTGGCCGAACATCTGGAACTCGTCGCTCAGCGTGTTGCCGGCCTTGAGGTCGCGCTCGGCCATCGCCAGCGCCTGCCGCACGCGCGGCTGGAAGTAGGCGTGCTGGAGGCCGAAGAGGGCGATGATCGCGAGGAAGCCGACGACGATGAAGGCCTCGCTGCCCTTCCAGACGCTGTCGCTGGCGATCATCAGGTAGATCCCGGCGAGCAGCACCACGATCATGCCCGGGTTGACCAGGTACCGATCGATCTTCTGGATCCCGGCGAGGATCCCCGGCGCCGCCTGCGGGTATTTCGGCAGCACCGAGAAGGCGATCCCGTAGCCGAAGGTCGGCCCGAAGGCGAGTACGACCGCGAGCACATGCAGGAAGAGCGCGATCTTGTAGTCGGCGCTGACAATCGACGCGAGGGGCATCGCGGAAACCCTATCTGTCAAGAACGACGAAGCAACAGCGCGGCCCAGTCGCCATCGATGCGACGGCCCATCTCGGCCAGGCCGGTGCCCTCGAAGACCGCAGCCACCTGATCGAGCTCCGTGGGCAATATCCCCGAGCAGATGAGGGTCTGAGGCGGCCGAGAGATCTGCCCCGCCACCGCCTTCAGGATCGGCGAGGTCATGTTGGCGACGGCGGTCGGAGCGAGCGGAGGCAGGGATTCGCGGAGGTTCGCCTGGTGCAGGTCGAGCTGGACCGCGTTGACCGCTGCGTTGGCGGCTGACGCCTCTATGGCGGCTTGCTCGTGGTCGTAGGCGCTGACCGGATCCCAGCCGAGCTTGGCGGCGGCGATCGCGAGGACGCCAGAGCCGCAGCCGAGGTCGGTGAGCGGGCCACCGGCCTCGCCGGCGTCGGCCAGCTCGATCAGGTACTCGAGGCAGAGACGGGTGGTCGGGTGGGCGCCGGTGCCGAAGGCCTGGCCGGGGTCGACGACCACGTCGACCGCGCCGGCGCGGGCGGGCTCCCAGGAGGGGCGCAGCCAGAGCCGCCCGCCGACCAGCAGCGGCTTGTGGAAATCGCGCCAGCGGTCGGCCCAGTCGTCGGGGACCTCGGTCGAGCTGACCTCGATCCGGCCCTCCCCCACCGCCGCGTCGACCTCGCCGAGGTCGGGAAGCTCGCCCGCCCCGCCGTAGATCGCGTACTCGACGAAACCCGGCCCGCGCTCCTCCTCGACCCCGTTCGGGGCCAGCACGGTCAGCTCGGCGAGCACCAGGTCCGCCAGCTCGGGCGAGCAGCGGACCGCGAGCCGGATCACCCGAAGGCGCGGCGGACGCGGCTGAACAGGCCCTCGTGCTGAGGCTCGAGGTTGCCCGGCTCGAGCGACTCGTCGAGTCGCTCGGCGACCTCGCGCTGCTCCTCGCTGAGGTTGGTCGGGACGATCACCTCGACGACGACGCGCTGGTTGCCGCGACGGCGGCCGCCGAGCGGGGGCAGGCCGGCGCCGCGCAGGATCTCTTCGTGGGCGGGCTGGGTGCCGGGCGCGAGCTCGATCTCGTGCTCGCCGTCGAGGGTCGGCACGGTCACGGTGGTGCCGAGCATCGCCGCGGTGGCCGGCACCTGGACCACGCTGATCAGGTCGGTGCCGTCGCGCTGGAAACGCTCGTCGGTGAGCACGTCGACCTCGACGTAGAGGTCGCCGGCGGGCGCACCCGGCTCGCCCGCGTGCCCGGCGCCCTGGACCCGCAGCCGCTGCCCGGCCTCGATCCCGGCCGGGATCTCGACCTCGCGCACCCGCTCGCCCGGGGTGCGCCCGCCGCCGCCGCAGGCCCCGCAGGGCGTCTCGGCGACCTTGCCGGCGCCGTGGCAGGTGTCGCAGGCGATCGCGCGGGCCATCTGCCCGAACGGCGTCCGCGTCACCTGGCGCAGTTCGCCGGCGCCGCCGCAGCGCTCGCAGGTGGAGATCGGGGTGCCGGGCTCGGCGCCGTTGCCGTGGCAGTGCTCGCAGGGCCCGACCGCGTCGTAGCGGAGCTCGCGGCCGACGCCGGCGACGACGTCGGCGAGCTCGATCTCCACCGCGAGGGCGATGTCGCCGCCGCCGGCCGGACCGCGGCGATCGCCGCCGCCGAAGCCGAACGCCTCGCCGCCGCCGGCTCCGAAGAAGGCCTGGAAGATGTCGTCCACCGAGCCGAAGCCGCCTGCCCGCGGGTCGAAGCCGCCCGAGCGCAGGCCGTCGTGGCCGTAGGCGTCGTAGGTGCTGCGGCGCTCGGAGTCGGAGAGGACCTCGTAGGCCTCGGCCGCCTCCTTGAACCGCGCTTCGGCGTCGGGGTCGTGCCCGTTGACGTCCGGGTGCAGTTCGCGGGCGAGGCCGCGGAAGGCCTTCTTGATCTCACCCTCGCCGGCCTCACGGGAGACCCCGAGCACCTCGTAGTAGTCGCGCGGCATCGGCTAGCCGTCGTAGACGGTCTCGAAGTAACGGGAGAGCTCGCGGGCGGCGACCCGGACCGAGGCGATCGCGGTCGCGTAGTCCATCCGCAGCGGGCCGACCACGCCGACCGCGCCGAGGTTGCGGTGGCCGAGCCCGTAGTTGGCGCCGACGACGCTGACCGAGCGCAGCTCCGGCTGCGGGTTCTCGGCGCCGATCCAGAGGAAGACGGAGCGCTCGGTGAGCGAGGAGCGCAGCATCGCCAGCATCTCGGCGCGCCGCTCGAGCGCGGTCATCAACTGGTCGGCGCGCGGCAGGTCGGCCAGGTGGGCGTCGGAGAGCAGGCGCGAGGTGCCGTCGACGTAGAGGTCGGCCTCGGGGGCGGTCCCGAGCTCGGTGAAGGCGCCGCCGAGGGTGGCGAGGAAGGCGGCCTCGCGCGGCCCCAGCTCCGCGTCGGCGAGCTTCGTGGCGATCATCCTGGCGCCGACGCCGAGCCCGCTGAGGCGCTCGTTCAGGTAGCTGGAGGCCCAGGCGACGAGGCCGGGGTCGAGCGGGCGCTCGAACTCGAAGACGCGGCGGGCGACGTCGCCGGTCGAGGCGATCGCGATCACCACCACCTTGGTCGCGTTCAGCTGCAGCACCTCGACCCGGTGGATAGTCGCCGCGACGCTCTGCTGAGGCGCGGTCGCCATCGCGACCAGGTCGGTGACTTCGGCCAGCGCCGCGGTGGTCTCGCGCATCGCCTCGTCGACCTCGCGGCGCAGCCGCGAGAGCTCCAGCTCGACCCGGCCGGCCGGAGTGACCGCGTCGGACTCGAGCAGCAGGTCGACGTAGCGGCGGTAGCCGGCGTCGGTCGGGACGCGGCCGGCGGAGGTGTGCGGGTGGGTCAGGTAGCCGGCCGCCTCCAGCGCCGCCAGCTCGGCCCGCACCGTCGAGGGGCCCCACTCGACCTCCGGCGCCTCGGCGATCGCCTTCGAGGGCACCGGCTTCGCCGACGCCAGGTAGGCGTCGACGACCAGGCGCAAGATCAGTTCCTGCCGGGGGCTAAGCACAGCTAGGAGTCTAGGAGGCCGCCGGGCGCAGCCCCCGGCGGCTTAAAGCTCGACTTCCGCCTCGGCGTTCTTGATGATCGCGGTCTCGCCCTGCGCCGCCACCGTGTCGACCACGACGCGGCCGCCGTCGGCGGACTTGACCGTGCCGGAGACGACGATCTCCTGCTCCGGCATGCCCATGCCCCGGAACTGGACCGAGAGGCGCTTCAGCGCCCGCGGATCGCCGCCGGCGAGCGCCGCGTTGGCCTTCGCGACCAGGCCCATCGAGTAGAGCCCGTGCAGGATGTTGCGCGGCAGCCCGACCATTTTCGCGAACTCGTCGTCGATGTGGATCGGGTTGAAGTCGCCGGAGGCGCCCGCGTAGCGGTGCGGCAGGTACTTGTCGGGCGTCACCCGCAGCTCGGGAACCGCGTCGCCCACGTTCAGATCGCTCATCTCAGACTCCCCTGACGATGTTGGTCCAGGTGCCGCGCACGACCTCGGCGCCGTCCTGGTTGACGGAGACGGTCTCGAAGACGTAGAAGCCCTTGCCGCCCTTCTCCTCGATCGAGAGGCACTTCGGCGTGGTCGAGATCTCGTCGCCGGAGCAGACCGGCTCGCCCCACTCGAAGACCTGGCCGCCGTGCACCATCGCGGCGAAGTTCATCTCGACCTCGGGGTCGAAGAGGACCGGGCCGAGCGCCGGGCCGCTGTAGACGACGGCGAACATCGGCGGCGCGACGACGTCGCGGAAACCGGCCTCGCGGGCGGCGCCGACATCGAAGTGCACGGGGTTGTCGAGCCCCAGCGCGGTCGCGTACTCCTTGATCTTCTCCCGCCCCACCTGGTAGGTGACCGCGGGCCATTCCTTCCCCACTGCGTCCGTCTTTAGCGGCATCTCAGCTCCCTCGTTTGGCTGGCTGGCCAAACCCTATCCATTCACCGATCGGTGGCGACGTAAGGCGCTACTCGTCGATCTGGAGCACCGCGAGGAAGGCCTCCTGGGGCACTTCCACCCGGCCCACCGACTTCATCCGCTTCTTGCCTTTTTTCTGCTTCTTGAGCAGCTTCTGCTTGCGGGTGACGTCGCCGCCGTAGAGCTTCGCGGTGACGTCCTTGCGCAGCGCCTTGACCGTCTCGCGGGCGAGGATGTTCGAGCCGATCGCCGCCTGCACGGGCACGTCGAAGAGCTGCCGCGGGATCGTCTTTTTCAGCCGCTCGGCGAGACGCTTGCCCTGCTCGTAGGAGAAGTCGCGGTGGACGATGATCGAGAGCGCGTCGACCTGCTCGCCGGCCAGCAGGATGTCGACCTTGACCAGGTCGGAGGGGCGGTTGCCGATCGGCTCGTAATCGAGCGAGGCGTAGCCGCGAGTGCTGCTCTTCAGGAGGTCGAAGAAGTCGAGCACGATCTCGCCGAGCGGCATGTCGTAGCGGATCTGCACCCGCACCGGGCTCAGGTAGTGCATGTCGACGTGCTCGCCGCGGCGGGCCTGGCAGAGCTCCATCACCGCGCCGACCTGCTCGGAGGGGGCGATGATCGTGGCGCGGATGTAGGGCTCTTCGACCGTCTCGATCATGCCCGGGTCGGGGAGGTCGGTGGGGCTGCGGACCTCGACCGTCTCGCCGTTGGTCTTGTGCACGACGTAGCGCACGTTCGGGGTCGTCGAGAGCAGCTCCAGCCCGTACTCGCGTTCCAGCCGCTCGCGCACGATCTCCATGTGCAGGAGGCCGAGGAAGCCGACCCGGAAACCGAACCCGAGTGCCTCCGAGGTCTCCGGCTCCCAGGAGAGCGCGGCGTCGTTGAGCGAGAGCTTCTCAAGCGCGTCGCGGAGGTCTTCGTAGCGGTCGGTGTCGATCGGGAAGACGCCGCAGAAGACCATCGGGCGGACCTCGCGGTAGCCCTCCAGCGCCTCGGTCGCGGGGTTGGCCTGGGCGGTCAGGGTGTCGCCGACGCTGAGCTTGTTGACGTCCTTGATCCCGGTGATCACGTAGCCGACGTCGCCCGCCTCCATCCCCTCCACCGCGGTCATCGCCGGGCGGAAGAAGCCGATGTCGTCGATCTCGGCCTCGGTGTCGTTCTGCATCGCCAGCACTTTCTCGTGCTTGCGGAAGGCGCCGTCGACCATCCGCACGTAGGCGATCACGCCGCGGTACTGGTCGAACTCGGAGTCGAAGATCAGCGCCCTCGGGCTCGCCTCGGGCTCGCCCTTCGGGGCCGGGATGCGCTCGACGATCGCCTCCAGCACCTCCGGCACCCCGACCCCGGTCTTGGCGGAGATGTGGAGCGCTTCCTCGGCGTCGCCGCCGGTCAGGTCGGCGATTTCCGCGGCGACCCGGTCGGGTTCGGCGCCGGGCAGGTCGACCTTGTTGATCACCGGGATCAGCTCCAGCCCGGCGTCGATCGCCAGGTAGGTGTTGGCGACGGTCTGCGCCTCGACGCCCTGGGCCGCGTCGACGACCAGCAGCGCGCCCTCACAGGCGGCGAGGCTGCGCGAGACCTCGTAGGAGAAGTCGACGTGGCCGGGCGTGTCGATCAGGTGCAGGTTGTAGGTCTGCCCGTCGGCGGCGTCGTAGTCGACCCGCACCGCCTGCGCCTTGATCGTGATCCCGCGCTCGCGCTCGAGGTCCATCGAGTCGAGCAGCTGCGCCTGCATTTTTTTCGGGTCGACGGCGCCGGTGACCTCGAGAATGCGGTCGGCCAGGGTCGACTTGCCGTGGTCGATGTGGGCGATGATCGAGAAGTTGCGGATCTGGTCCATGACGGACGGGGAGTATGGCGAGTGTCGACTTCCTCTCGCTATCCGAGAGCAAGTCGACAGGCCGAAGGATCGAGCGGCCCGTCGAGCGCGAAGACGACCGTCGGCTGCTCACGGAGGACGACCCGTGCGCCCGGACCCTCGGTCCAGGCCGCCTGCGGCGGATACGGGGGCTTGCCGGGGTCGATTCGGTCCCAGGTGGTGACCACGTAGTCGTAGTTGCCTTGGTTGAGGAGCTGGCGCCAGCGGCGGCAGGTCGCTGGCGCCTCGAAGCCGCCGTGGGGGCGCTGTTCGCCGATGAACTCGACTCGGTTGGAGAGGTCGTCGCCGAACAGGGGGTACTGGCGGGTGGAGGTGGTCGCAATCCGGGCGTCGCCGAGATCGCTCCCCCACTCGAAGGCCTGGTTCAGCCCGGCGACCGAGAAGCTGACCCGCTCGTAGCGCTCCTCCAGGTAGTGCCGCTGGTAGGCGTAGCCGACCCCGATCGCCGCGAGCAGCCCCAGCACCGCGATTCCCCAGCCCACGCGTCCGAGCCGCTCCCCACCTGGGTGGTCGCCATTTCTTCCGCTATCCGGTTGAAATGGCGACCACCCGGCGAGGGCGGCGAGGCGCGGGCGGAGGAGCGGGGCGGTTGGGAGCAGGGCGAGGCCGAGGACCAGGGCCGGGGCGAGGTAGCGCAGGCCGGACTCGAAGCCGCGCGGCATGCCCTCCGGGCCGGAGGCCGAGGTCGGGGCGAGGAGCCAGGCGAGCGCGGTCGCGAGGCCGACCAGGCCGGCGAGGGCGAGGACCGGGTCGAGACGCGCGCCCGTTTCGCCGTGCGGTCCCTTATCCACGACTGACGTGGGAAAGGAACCGCGCGACGGGACCAGGCAGAGGACGAGGCCGGCGAGCGCCGCGACGGCGATCAGCGGCCAGAGGAACCAGAGGCCGTCATGCAGGCCCGGCAGGAACCAGTCCGACCAGACGGCGCCGTCGGTGACGTAGCCGAGCACGCTGTGGGCTTCGCGGCCGCCGAGCGCCTGGTCGGGCGCCGGCAGCGAGATCGGGCCCAGCGAGTCGATCCAGGGCAGCGGGTTGCCGGTGTGAACGAGGTTGCGCAGGTACCAGTAGCCACCTCCGGCCAGCGCCGCCAGGCCCGAGATCCAGAGCGCCCGCCACCGTCTACCGCGCGGCGCCACGAACGCGAACCCCAGCACGAGAACAGCAGCGGGTAGGAGGAAGTTGAGCTTGCTCCCCGCGGCCAGTCCCACGGCGAGACCGGAGACGATCAGAGCGCCCGCGGAGAGCCCCTCCTTACCCAGCCCGTCTCTCCCCCCCTCCCACGCGTTGACCGCCACGGCCACCGCCGCCAGCAGGAAGAACACCCCGACGATGTCGTTGCGGGCCTCCCCGGCCTGATCGGCGAGCGCCGGCACGCTGAGCGCGACCGCGGCGAGGATCAGCGACCAGGGTGCGACCCGGTACGGCCGGCCGATGCACCAAGCGGCCAGCAGGCAGCCCGCGAACCAGCCGAGGTTGAGCAACGGGGAGAGGACGTCCCGCCCGAAAGCGAGCATCCCCATCGCATGGAAGAGCTCGCTGTTTGCGGGGTAGAACCAGGCGAAGAACTGCGGGGCGATGAAGTGCAGGTCCAGGGTGTCGCCACTCTGGAAGAACCCCGCCGCGAACGGCCCGTGGTACCAGGTGCTGTCGAACCCGGTCATCCCCGAGCTGATCTGATCGCGCCCCTCCCACCCAAAGAGCAGAAGCGCGATCGCACCCACAGCAGGGGCCACCCATGCCACCGGACCAAACCCCTCGCCCGACCTCTCGGCCCCGGTGACACCACTCCCCCACCCAGCCCGTCTTCCGTACAGCTCCGCCCCAAGCCCGACCGCCACGACGACCAGCACGTACGGCAGCGGCTCGAACAGCGAGAACGTGCCGAGGAGCTCGGCAGTGAGGATCAGCAGCGCCAGGGCCAGGACGGCCGCGGCGAGATGGGCCGGCGCGCCCGCGCAGCGAGGCAGCAGGCGGCGGCGCAGTCGGGCGGCCCCGAGCCAGGCGAAGCCGATGAGCAGGAGCAGCTCGAGGACGCCCAAGAGGTAGCGGCCGAGGTCGAGCATCTAGGCGGCCCGGCGTCGCACCAGGCGCAGGATCTGCTCCAGCTCGGGGATGCGCAGCAGGCGGGCGGCGAGCAGGTAGACGGCGCCGCCGGCCGTGAGGCCGACGCCGAGCGAGACGATCTGGGCGAGGAGGTCGCGGCCGAGCGCCCCGTCGAGCAGGTCCCAGAGCCCATAGGAGACGGCGGCGAGCGCCGCCGAGGCGAGCGTGATCCGCAGCGTCGCGTCGAGTAGACGGCCCAGCTCGAGGCCGTCCAGCAGCCGGTTCAGCAGCACCCCCTGGGCCAGCACCGAGGCGGCGGTCGCCAGCGCGGTCGCGGCGACGATCCCGCCGACGCCGAGGTGGTAGAGGGCGAGCGAGCCGAGCGCGGTGATCGCGAGGTTGCCGGCGGCGATCGCGGTCGGCACCCACGGCCGCTGGAGGCTGAAGAAGGTCCGCGTGAGCAGCAGGAAGAGCCCGTTGGTCGGCAGCGAGAAGGCGAACCAGAGGAGCGCCGTGGCGACCACCGTGGTGTCGGCGGGGCCGAATTCACCGCGCTCGTAGACCAGCCGGATCATCGGTTCCGAGAGCACCAGCACGGCGGCGGCGGCCGGGAGCAGGACGAAGAGGATCTGCCGCATCCCGTTGGCCAGCGTCGCCCGCAGGTCGGTGAGCGCGCCGCGGTTGGCGAAGCGGGCCAGGGTCGGGAACAGCACCGTGGCGATCGCCACCGAGAAGATCCCCTGCGGCAGCTGGTAGATCCGGAACGCCTTGTCGATCGCGGCGGGCGCCTCCTCGCTGACCAGCGAGCCGAAGAAGCTGTTGATGACGAGGTTGAAGTTGATCAGGCCGAGGCTGATCGTCACCGGCAGCATCAGCAGCAGCACCCGCCGCACCCCCGGGTGGCGCCACTCGAAGCTCCAGCTGAACTTGAACGGCGTGTTGCGGAGGTCGAAGACGGGGATCGCCAGCTGCACGACGGTGCCGGCGAGGATGCCGAAGGCGTAGGCGTAGATCCGGTCTTCGCCGCTCAGCATCGGCTCGACCACGACGAGCACGAGGATGATCGTCAGGTTCCAGAACAGCGGCGCGATCGCGAAGGCGCCGAAGCGGTCGTAGCTGTTGAGGATGCCGACGACGACGCCGCTGATCCCGAGCAGGACCAGGATCGGGAACAGCACCTGGGAGAGCGAGACGGTGAGGTCGAGAAGCGCGCCTTCGAAACCGGGCGCGAAGACCGGCATCACCAGCGGCGCCAGCAACACGAAGAGCGCGGTGATCGCGCCCAGCACCATGGTCACGATCATCAGCAGGGTCGAGGCGAGCCGGAACGCCTCGCGGTAGTTCTTCTTCTCGAGCTGCTCGGTGAAGATCGGCACGAAGGCCGGCTGCAGGGCGGCGTCGGCGAACAGGGCGCGGATCAGGTTGGGGACCTGAAAGGCGATCGTGAAAGCCGACATCGGCCCGCTGACCCCGTAGTAGCCGGCGGCGATCACCTCGCGCAGCAGGCCGACCACGCGCGAGGCGGCGGTGGCGATCGAGAAGAACGCGGTCGAGCGGGCGATGCGGCCGGCCTGGTTGCCGGGAGCGGGCTCCGCGGCCGGTTCCTCACCCGGGTCGAAGGCCTCCGCGCGCCGCAGCGCAACCTCGGATACGACCTGCTCCTCGTCGGCATTTATGGCCCGCTCGCTGCCAGTGGGGGTGTCGGGTATCTCCAAGCTCGGTCTCAGTCGCTATAGTCGGCGGCCGCCCGAGGGCCGGCAAGACGCCGCACGGGTACTCGACATGGCCAACATAGCCTCACAGAAAAAGCGGATACTGCGCAGCGAGCGCGAGCGGACCGAGAATCGGCTGCTGACCAGCACGGTCAAGACCCACTTCCGGCGCCTCGAAAGCGCGGTCGAGGGTGGCGACGCGAGCGCGATCGCCGAGGAGCAGCGCGTGCTGGCCTCGAAGATCGACAAGGCCGTCCAGAAGGGCGCCCTGCACAAGAACACCGGCTCGCGCAAGAAGGCCAAAGCGGCCCGCATCGCCCAAAGCGCCAGCGCCTAGCGCGCTCCCTGCGTCGCCATCGACCGCAGTGCGAGCGTCAGCGCCAGCTCGTCGCCGTAGTCCTTCTCGCCTCTGCACCACAGCTCCAGCTCGGCCAGGGCCTCGGTTGCCGTGCGCAGGTCGGCGAGATCGGCATTGCTGAGCCGGCGGACCAGCTGCTTGGCGGCGTAGGGGTGCATCTTCAGCGAGGACTCGACCTGGGCCGGGGGCGTGCCGTCGGCGAGCAGCGCGGCCGCCGCGCAGGCCTGGCGCAGGCGCGAGGCGAGGCCGTAGATCAGCCCGGTGACGTTCTCGCCCTGGACGATCAGGCGCTCGCCGATCCGCAGGGCGGTGGCGGCGTCGCCCTCGAGCAGGGCGTCGGAGAGCGACCAGACGACGGCTTCGGAGGTGTCGGCGATCATCGCGTCGAGATCGGCGGCGCTCACCTCTCCCCCCTGCCCCGCCCACAGCGCCAGCCGCTCGAGCTCGCTGCGCAGGCGCAGCGGGTTGGCGCCCATCCGGTCGACCAGCACCCGCGCCGCGCCCGGATCGAGCCGGAAGCCCAGCGCCTGGGCGTCGGCGACGAGGACGCGCGGCATCTCGCGCGGCTTCGGCGCCTCGAACTCATGCACCTCGCCGTTCGCCGCCTTCACCGCTTTCAACAGCTTGGTCGGCGCCTTGGCGCGCGCGATCAGGACCAAAGTCAGGTCGGGCGGCAGGGCGGCGACCGCGGCGGCGACCGGCTCGAGCTGCTTGTCGCGCCACTTCTCCACCCCGTCGGCGAGCAGGTAGCGGCGCGACTCCATCAGCGACATCGCCGGGATCGCGTTCAGCAGACCTTCGTGGTCGGGCATGCCGCGGCCCTCGGCGAGCTCGAACACCTCGAGCGCGGCGCTGCCGCCCTCGCGCTCGGCCCTCGCGCGCAGCCGCGACCGGGTCGCGTCGATCTTCGCCTCGTCGGTGCCGGCGATCAGGTAGAGCGGCTTCATCTCGGCCATCGGCCGAGTCTAGTTAGGGAGCGGGCGGCGCTTCGACCGGCGCTTCCACGGCGGCTTCGACCGGCGGTTCGGGCGCGGCGGGCGGTTCGGCTTCCGCGGGCGGTTCCGGTTCAGCCGGCGGTTCCACGGGCGGTTCCGGTTCAGCCGGCGGTTCCGGCTCGACGGGCGGTTCGACCGGGGGTTCGGGTTCGACCGGCGGGTTCACCGGCGCTTCCGGCTCGACCGGGGGTTCGGGTTCTTCGGGCGGCTGCGGGCCGACGACCGAGGTACGCACGAACAGGCCGCTGCTCGCGCTCGAGCCCGAGACCGGGACGGCGACGGGCGTCGCCGAGGGCGGCAGCGAGGGTGGCACGACCGGCGTCGTCGCGACCGTTTCCGAGTGGCGGCTGCCCTCGATGCCCGAACCGCCCGCGGCGGCTCCGGTGTCGGCGAAGTCCGCCCCGTCCTGGGCGCCGAGCGCGGCAAGCTGCGGTGAGGCGGCATCGGGCTCGAGCGCCAGCGCGGGCGCCTCGCCCCGGCCGCCTTTCCCGTCGAGCGCCCTGGCGATCGCCTCGCCCACGGAGCCGGGCAGGATCAGCCCGCCACCCGAGCCGGAGTCTCCACCGGGCGACGTGTTCGCGGGCGCCGGCAGCGGCAGCGGGGACACCGAGAGGACCGAGCTGCCGTGCTGGGTCGCGTAGCCGACGAGGGTGACACCGACCGCGCCGGTGAAGGCGAACATCGCCAGGCAGAGGCCGATCAGCCTGGTCGAGAGGCTGGTGCCTCCGGGCCGTGACCCGGGGGTTCGGTTGTGAAGCCTTGAGCTCACTGGTTCAGCATCGGCGCTGGAGCCGCCTTCCCGCAGGCGCAGTCCGATCAAATCCCATTATCGATTCATACATCCGTCTACCCGGATACGTCAACAATGACATCTCCTGCCTGATCCGTGCGCGCGATTCGCACGCCACGGGCGGCGAGGATCGCCAGAGTGGCGGGATCCGGGTGCCCGTGCCGGTTGCCCGCCCCGACCGAGATCACGGCCAGGCCGGGCCGCGTGCGGTCGAGCAGGGCGCCGAGACCGGCGTCCTCGCTGCCGTGATGGGCGACCTTGAGCAGGTCGAGCCGGCCGGGGTCGAGCGGCACGACCTCGGCCTCCGCGTCGCCGCTGAGCAACGCCGTGAATTGGCGAAAGCGGACCAGCGCAACCAGGGAGAGCTGGTTCGGGTCGGTGCCGGGCTGGGCTTCGGCGAGCAGCTCCGGTGGCGGCCAGAGGAACTCGAGGCGCAGGCGCCCGGAGCGGACCGCGATGCCGCGGGCGACCCGGCGGACCGGAACCGCCGCCGCCCGCGCGGCCGTCCGGGTCTCCCGGCCGAGCCGGCCGTAGAGCAGGCGGTCAACCGGGAACGAGCCGAGCAGCTCCTCGATCCCGCCGCTGTGGTCGGCCTGGTCGTGGGTGACGATCGCGGCCCCGAGCCGCTCGACGCCGGCACGGTCCAGCTTGCGCACCAGGCCCCCGCCCGGCGGCCCTCCGTCGACCAGGACCGCCGGCGCGCCCGCGGGCTGCAGCAGGATCGCGTCCCCCTGGCCGACGTCGAGCACGCTCAGCCGCAGGCCATCGACGGGCCCGCGCGCTCCCGAGTCGCCAGCCGGCCGGAGCAGCGCGGCCGCCACGACCAGCGCAGCGGCGGCGAGCGGTGCCCGCCAGGCCCGTGAGTCCGTCGGGGAGCGGCGCGAGCGGACCGCGGCGGCGAGGCGCCAGGCGACGGTCGCGGCGGCGAGCAGGAGGTAGGAGGCGGCGAGGCCGGTGCCGCCGAGCCGGACCTCGAGCTCGGCCCACTCCGGCCCGGCGCACCAGGCGGCGACCTGGGCGATGTAGGCGAGCAGGACCGCGTTGGGGACGTTGAGGAGCTCGGTCGGGAAGCCCGGGACCTGGGCGGCGCCGGCGCTCGCCATGCCCAGCCACATCGCCGGCGCCACCGCCGGCAGCGCCAGCACGTTGGCGGCCAGGGTGGTCGTCGAGACGGTCTCGAAGTGAAACGCGATCAGCGGCGCGGTCGCCAGCGTCGCCGCGACGGCCACCGCGACGCCCTCGGCCAGGGCGCCACGGAGGGCGCCGCCGCCCAGCCAGCCCCTTACCGCCTCCGCCAGGGGCCGCGCCCAGACCAGGATCCCCAGCACCGCGGCGAAGCTGAGCTGCCAGCCGACGTCGGCGCCGATCGCGGGATCGATCGCCAGCGTCACTCCCGCCGCCAGGGCGAGCGCGTAGAGCCGCGACGCCCGCCGCCCGGCCAGGGTCGCGACGATGCCGAGCGCGCCCATCACCGCCGCGCGCTGGATCGTCGGCCCGGCGCCGGTCAGCGGCACGTAGACGGCGATCAAGGCCAGCACCCAGAGCAGCCGCTGGCGCAGGGGGATCCCGAACGCCGCCAGCAGCGGCATCGCCAGCAAGGCGAGCAGGGTGACGTTCTGGCCGCTGACCGCGAGCAGGTGGCTGAGGCCGGAGCGGCGGAAGTCTTCCTCGGTGCGCGCGTCGATGCCCTCGTCTTCGCCGAGCACGAAGCCCTTCGCCAGCTCCGCCTCGCGCGCCGGCACCCCCGCCGCGAGGCCCTGCTCGGCCCGCCCGCGGATCTCGCCGGCGCGGGGCAGCGCCAGCGCCACGACCAGGGCGACGCCGACGAGGACGGTGAGCGTCGGGCGCATCGCTCGCCGCCACCGGTCCCTACGGCTGCAGCCGCTCGCGCAGCGCCTCCATCGTCGCCGGCCCGATCCCCGGGACCTGGTCGAGCTGCTCGACCGAGGCGAGGCCGCCGCGTTCGTCGCGGAACCCGACGATGTCGGCGGCGGTGACCGGGCCGATCCCCTCGATCGTGTCGAGCTGCTCGACCGTCGCCGTGCCGAGGCTGATCGGCCCGTCATCGGCGTTCGCACCGGCGGCGACCGCTGCCGCCGGGGAGCTGGAGGGGACAACGACCTGCTGGCCGTCGGCCAGCCGCGCGGCGAGGTTGATCGCTTCGAGGACCGCGTCGCCGGCCGCGCCCCCGGCCCGCGCCACCGCGTCGTTGACCCGGCTGCCGACCGGCATCCGGTAGACACCGGGCCGCCGCACCGCCCCGGTCACGTCGACGATCAGGTCGCCGCCCCCGCCACCGACGCTGATTCCCCCTGCACCGCCCGCGGCCGCCGCGCCCGGCGCCGCCGCCGCGAACTCGGCCTCCGCCCCCTCCCCGGCCCGCAGCGCCCGCACCCCGACCAGCAGCAGCGCCACCGCGACGGCGACGTAGACGACGACCTGAGTACGGCTGAAATCCGGCACGCCGGCCACCGTGCCCGAAAACCCCGCACGGGTGGCGCGCTAAATCAAAGGTTTCTCAGACGACTAGTACTCGTCTTCGTCGTCGTAGCCGGCCACCTCGGCCAGCTGGTCGCTGTAGAGCTCGCTGGCGGCGACGGGCGGCGACTGGATCGAGACGCAGGCGAGCTCGGCCTCGCCGTCGTTGCTGAGCGAGTGCTCGGTCGCGGGCGGGACCAGGATCATGTCGCCCTCGGCCACCTGCTGGGTGTCGCCGGCGACCGACATCGAGCCGCTGCCGCGGACGACGACGTAGGCCTGCTCGGCCTCCTCCTGCGAGCGCAGCGTCTGGCTCGCCCCGGCGGGGAGCGTCACCCAGGTGACCGAGAGGTTGCGGGACCCGAGTTCGCCCGCGTCCATCAGGACGTGGGCGCGCAGGCGGTGCCACTCCTCAACCGCGGCTTCGTCGAAGCGTCTGACCAGCATCGGCGTTTTCTAACAGACTCGGCAGCGTCAGGAGAGGGCGGTCAACGAACCACGAGGTTGACCAGCTTGCCGGGCACGACGACCTCCTTGACGACCTCTTTGCCGTCGAGGTGGCGGGCGACCTTCTCGCTGGCCCGTGCCAGCGCCAGCAATTCCTCCTTCGGCGCCTCCGCCGCGGCCTCGATCCGGTCGCGCAGCTTGCCGTTCACCTGCACCACCAGGGTCACCGTGTCGCTGGCCAGCAGCGCCTCCTCGGCGACCGGCCAGGGCTGCTCCCAGACCCGCTGTCCGTTCAGCGTCTCGAAGACCTCGCTGCCCAGGTGCGGGGCGAAGGGGAAGATCAGCGAGCCGGCGGTCGCGGTCGCGAAGCGCAGCGCCGCCTCGCCCGCGGGATCGCCGTAGAGGCCGTCCTTGAGCCGGTAGGCCTCGTTGACGAGCTCCATCACCGCCGAGATCGCGGTGTTGAACTGGAAGCCGCGCTGGAAGTCCCGGGTCGACTTGTCGATCGCCCAGTGCGCCTTGGCGAGCAGCTCGCGCGCGGCGCCCTCGGCGTCGGCGGACGGCTCGCCCGGCCCAGTTCGCCCGGCGACCTCGGC
Source organism: uncultured Conexibacteraceae bacterium (assembly GCA_964464285.1). Lineage (GTDB taxonomy): Bacteria > Actinomycetota > Thermoleophilia > Solirubrobacterales > 70-9 > VAYN01. Next base: position 23,941 of record CAYXFL010000017.1, on the reverse strand, counting down.
GCAGAGCCGCCAGAGCCGCGCCAGGAAGCGGTTGACGCCCTCGACGCCCTCGTCGGTCCAGTCGCCGCCGCGCTCTGGCGGGCCCATGAAGCAGACGTAGGTCCGGGCGGTGTCGGCCCCGTAGCGCTCGACGTACTCGCCGGGGCTGACCGTGTTGCCCTTCGACTTCGACATCTTCGCCCCGTCGCGGGTGATCATCCCCTGCGCGAACAGGTTGGCGAACGGCTCCTGGGCGTCGAGCTGGCCGAGGTCGGCGAGCGCCTTGGTGAAGAAGCGCGCGTACATCAGGTGCAGGATCGCGTGCTCGACCCCGCCGATGTACTGGTCGACCGGGAACCAGTGGTCGACCGCGTCGCGCTGCCAGGCGGCCTCGTCATTGCGCGAGTCGAGGTAGCGCAGGAAGTACCAGGAGGAGTCGACGAAGGTGTCCATCGTGTCGGTCTCGCGCCGCGCCGGTCCGCCGCAGCGCGGGCACTCGGTCGCGACCCAGTCCTCGGCGGCGGCCAGCGGGCTCTTGCCCTGCGGCGCGTAGTCCTCGACCTCGGGCAGCTCGACCGGAAGCTGCTCGTCGGGCACCGGGACGATCGCCGGCGCCCCGTCCTCCCCGCAGGCGTCGCAGTAGACGACCGGGATCGGCGCCCCCCAGTAGCGCTGGCGCGAGACCAGCCAGTCACGCAGGCGGTAGTTGATCGCGGTCTTGCCGCGCCCCTCGTCGGCCAGCCAGGCGACGATCTCCGCGTAGGCCTCGCGGTTGCCCTTGCCGTCGAAGCGGCCGGAGCCGGTCATCGGGCCGTCACCGGGATACGGCAGGCCCTCGTCATCGCGCGCGGACTCGGGGTCGGTCCCCTCGATCACCCGGGTCACCGGCAGCCCGAACTTCCTGGCGAATTCGTAGTCGCGGCTGTCGTGGCCGGGCACCGCCATGATCGCCCCGGTCCCGTACTCCATCAGCACGTAGTCGGCGACGAACATCGGGATCGACTCGCCGTTGACCGGGTTGACGACGCTGCGCCCGAGCGGCACACCGGTCTTCTCGCGGTCCTCGGCGCCGCGCTCCTGCGCCGACTCGCGGCCGATCCGGTTGACGTACTCGCGCACCTCCTCCTCCGCCGCGGTCCCCTCGACCAGCCGCATCAGGTCCGGGTGCTCGGGCGCGAGCACGAAGAAGGTGGCGCCGAAGAGGGTGTCGGGACGGGTGGTGAAGACGGGGAAGTCGAGGTCGGCTTCCTCGCTGCGGAAGACGACCTGGGCGCCCTCGGAGCGGCCGATCCAGTTGCGCTGCATCGTGATCACGTTCTCCGGCCAGGACTCGAGCCGGTCGAAGTCGGCGAGCAGGCGGTCGGCGTACTCGGTGATCTTGAAGAACCACTGCCAGAGCTTGCGCTGGATCACCTCGGTGCCGCAGCGCTCGCAGCGGCCGTCGACGACCTGCTCGTTGGCGAGCACGGTGGCGTCCTTGGGGCACCACTGGACCGGCGCCTCGGTGCGGTAGGCGAGTCCCTGCTCGAACAGCCGCAGGAAGATCCACTGGGTCCAGCGGTAGTACTCGGGGGTGTGGGTGGCGAGCTCGCGCGACCAGTCGATCGAGATCCCCCACTCGCGGAACTGGCGCTGGAAGGAGGCGATCGAGCGCTCGGTCGCCACCCGCGGCGGCTCGCCGGTTTTGATCGCGTTGTTCTCCGCCGGCAGCCCGAAGGAGTCGTAGCCCATCGGGTGGATCACCTCGAAGCCGTGGCGGCGGCGGAAGTGGGCGATCGCGTCACCGACCGCGTAGCACTTGAGGTGGCCGACGTGGGGCTCGCCCGAGGGGTAGGGCAGCATCTCGAGCACGTAGGACTTCGGCTTCTCGGCCTCGTAGCCGGGCTGGCCCGGGTTGGCGACCTCCCAGGTCTTCTCATCCGCCCAGACCGCCTGCCATTTCTGCTCGATCGTGCGCGGCTCGTAGCTGCTGCTCATGCGGGCGATCTTACGTTCAGCGCAACGGGACCGGCTCGCTGACCGGCGAGATCGCCTCGAGGATGTGCGGCCAGACGTAGATCTCGATCGCCGCCGTCGCCAGCAGCACCGGGATCGCCAGCGCCACCGTGACCAGGGTCGCGGCGAGCAGCTGGTTCCACTCGCCGCGGCGGCTGGCGATCAGCCAGGCGGCGAGCGGCAGGAACAGCGCGGTCAGCTCGGGCAGCGCGTGTGGGAGCACGCTGAGGATCAGCTCGAAGCGGGTGATCTCGAGCTGGTAGGCGATCGTCGAGCCCTGGAAGCCGAGGTAGAGCGCCTGGGTGGCGAGCGAGAAGAGGGTGACCGCGGCGACGAAGAGGATCGCGAATTCGCCCGCCCGCACGTGGATCCAGCGCGAGAACCCGGTCCGCTGGGCGGCCGCGATCGGCATCGAGGCGCCGGCGATGAAACCGGCCACGCAGGCGAACCCGTGCAGGGCGAGGACGAGCGAGTTGCGCCAGAGGATCGGCAGCATGTCGCCCGGCTCGCTGGGATAGGTGAGGCCGGCGATATGGACCGGGGTCAGGTCCGGGGTAAGCAGGCCGGCGACCACCCAGGTCGCGGTCAGCAGCGCCAGGGCCACCGCGACGCTGAGCGCGATCCAGCCGCGCAGGACACGCCAGGGCCGCTCGCTCCAGGCGTCGAGCGTCTCGCGCGTGTCCTGCATCCCGTGCGAGAAGACGTGGTCGTTCGCGGTGCTCACCACCACCCATCGGCAACGGCGCCGCTGGTTTCAAGTCGTGCGCTTGGGGAACCTCTTCAGTGCTCAGCGCGATTGTTCTAGAGAAATCCGCAAGTCTGCGATAAAAAGGGCTGATCTTTAGGAGTCACCAGATCAATAAACATTCGGGTTTGCAGGTAGCGCCCGGTGTGCTTCGAGGAAAGGCGCCATGGCAGAGGAGGATTTCGCCGACGAGATCCGCAGCATCCCCGAACAAGGGCTGCCCCAGGAACTGACCGAGCTCCTCCCCCCGCGGCTCGAGCGCGCCCTCGGCCACCCGCTGCGCCGCCAGATCCTGCGCCTGCTCAACCGCGACCGGGAAGGCGGCCTGAGCGCTCTCGAGCTGGCCTCGTCGGTCGAGCCGGCGACAGGCGTGACGCAGCTGAACTACCACGCCAGCGTGCTCGAGACCTGCGACCTGATCCGGATCGTCGAAACTGAAACAGCTTCCGCGGGCGGCGGGCGGCGCTACGCCTCGACCGCCAGCCGCGACGTCCAGATCGTCGCGATCCTCGCCGCCACCGAGCGCGGCGACCGCGGCGAGGAGTGAGAGAAGTGGAGCTGAGGGGGCTCGAACCCCTGACCTTCGCGCTGCCAGCGCGACGCTCTTCCAGCTGAGCTACAGCCCCAGGTCCGGCCAGTTTACCGAGACTGCGCCCCGACTAGGCGGCGCGCTGCTCGGGGCCCTGATCGTCGTCGAGATCGAGGATCAGGTTGTCCGGAGCGGTGTGCCGCACCCGGAAGTCGAGCTGTGAGAGATCCTCGAGCTCGCGCAGCAGGTCGGTCGGCTCGTCGAGGTTCATGCGCAGGGTGGCGCGACCCTCGGAGAAGCGTTCGACCGAGATCTCGGAGGCGCCGAGGCGGCCGACCGCGTCCTCGAAGCCGACCAGCTGGGAGAAGTCGCCGAGCGGGCCAACATCGAGCTTGACCTGGCCCTCGAAGAGGCCGTCGAACTCGGGCATCCGCAGCGACTCCTCGGAAGCGCCCGGATCACCGGCTTCGCCGTCGGCCGTCGCGGGCTGGCCGCCCGCTTCCGCCTCGGTCAGCTCCTGCACGCGGGCGCTGACCTCGACCGCCTCGCGCAGCGCTTTCATCCGGATCCGCGTCGCCTGGCCGCGCGCCTGGGCCTGCAGCTCCTCGAGCCGCTCGGTGACCGCGTCGAGCGAGGCGATGCTGCGGTCGTGGCACTCGTTGGCCTCCTGCAGGCGCAGGGTGAGGGCGCGGATCTCGCGCTCCCGCTCGACCACCATCGCCGCCAGCGAGGCGGTCTCGGCCTCGAACTCGGAGGCCTGCCGGCGCTCCACCGCGAGGTCTGATTCCAGCGCCTTGGCGCGCGCGTCCCTGGCCGCGACTGCGACCTCGACCTGGCGCCGGCTGTAGCCGAACAGGGACCGCCTGAACATCGTCATGCGCGGCACCGTAAGGGCGCCTTCGGACGGCAATTCGTCACATATGCGCCGAGGCGCTACGCGCTCGCCGCGGAGGGCGCTTCCGGAGCGTCCAGGTCGAGCTCCAGGCGGGGTGCCTCGTGCCAGAGCTCCTCGAGCTGGTAGCGGTCGCGCGCTTCCGGCGTGAACACGTGGAGGACGCAGTCGAGGTAATCGAGGATCGTCCAGCCGGCTTCGCCGCCGGCGTCGACGCCGCCCGGCAGCAGGCCCGATTCGCGCTTCACCTGCAGCCGCACCTCGTCGGCGATCGCGCGCGCCTGGCGCTCGTTGCGAGCGGTGCAGATGACCAGGAAGTCGGTGTAGGCGACGAGCCCGCGCATGTCGATCGCGATCAGGTCCTCGGCTTTTTTCGAGTCGGCCAGCTCGGCCAGGCGGCGGGCCAGCGACTCGGACTGGATCTTGCTCACCGGTAGATCCCCTTTTCGTCGATGAAGCGGGCAACGGGCTCGGGCACCAGGTAGCGCAGCGGACGCCCCGCCGCGGCGCGCTCGCGCACCGCCGAGGAGGAGACGCCGAACTGCGGCATCTCCAGCATCGTCGCCCGGCCCGCGGCGCCGAGGCTGCGCATCACCGCCGCCACCTCGGTGTCGGAGACGCCGGCCCGCCGGGCGACCGCCAGCCGCGCCAGCTCGACCACCCGCTCCGGGTTGCGCCAGCTCTCCAGCCCCACGGCAGCGTCCGCTCCCATCACGAACACCAGCTCCGTTTCGGGTCGTTCCTCGGCAAGCAGCTCCAAGGTCTCATACGTGTAGGACGGCCCGGCGCGTTCGACCTCCAGGGCCGAGACCGAGAAGCGCGGGTCTTCGGCGGCGGCCAGCCGGGTCATCGCGATCCGCTCCTCGCGGCCCGGGTCCTCGGCGATCCGCTTGTGCGGGGCCTCGCCGGTGGGGACGAGGATCACCTCGTCGAGCCCGAGCTGCCAGAGCGCCTCCTGGGCAAGCGCCAGGTGTCCCAAGTGCGGCGGGTTGAAGGCCGAGCCGAGGACGCCGATGCCGCCGCGCCCGGCCTCAGCCACGGACCTGGCCGTCGCCGCGGGCGACGTACTTGAAGGTCGTCAGCTCCCGCATCCCGATCGGGCCGCGGGCGTGCAGCTTCTGGGTCGAGTTGCCGATCTCGGCCCCCATCCCGTACTCGAAGCCGTCGGTGAAGCGGGTCGAGGCGTTGACGTAGACCGCCGCCGCGTCGACCCCGGCGACGAACTCCTCGGCCGCCGCCGCGGAGGCGGTGACGATCGCCTCCGAGTGGCCGGTGCCGTGCGCGTTGACGTGCTCGATCGCGTCCTCGAGCGAGTCGACCACGGCGACCGCCAGCTTCAGCTCGAGGAACTCGCGGTCCCAGTCCTCGGCGCTCGCCGGCCCGACCGCGGGAACGCCGTCGAGGCCGCGGACGCGCTCGTCGCCGACCAGCTCGACCCCGGCCTCGGCCAGCCCGGCGAGGATCGCCGGGCCCTGCTCGGCGGCGATCGCCGCGTCGAGCAGCAGCGTCTCCGCCGCGTTGCAGACCCCGGGCCGCTGCACCTTCGCGTTGAGCGCGATCCGGCGCGCCATCTCCGGGTCGGCCTCGGCGTGCACGTAGACGTGGCAGTTGCCGGCCGCCGCGTACATCACCGGCACCGTCGCGACCGCCTTGATCGCGTTCTTCAGCCCTTCGCCGCCGCGCGGGATCAGCAGGTCGACCAGGCCCTCCTGGGTGGCCAGCTCGGCCAGCTCCTCGTGGCCGCCGCCGGCGTGCAGGACGACCGCGTCCTCAGGCAGGCCGGCCTCGGCCAGCGCCTCGCGGACGATCCCGGCCAGGGCGCCGTTGGAGCGCTCCGCGTAATGGGAGCCGCGCAGGACGATCGCGTTGCCGCTCTTGACCGTCAGCGCCGCGCAGTCGATCGTCACGTTCGGGCGCGCCTCGTAGACGACCGCGATCACCCCGAGCGGCACCCGCACCTTGCTCAGCTCGATGCCGTTGTCCAGCGTCTTGCGCTCGAGCAGCTCGCCGACCGGGTCGGGGAGCGCCGCGACCACGCGCACGCCCTCGGCCATCGCCGCGACCCGCTCGGGGGTCAGCGTCAGCCGGTCGCGCAGGGCCTCGTTGAGGCCGGCGGCGCGCTCGTCGGCGAGGTCGGCCGCGTTCGCCTCGAGGATCTCGGCGCTGCGCTCTTCGAGCAGCCGCGCGGCGGCCGCGAGCGCGGCGTCCTTCTGCTCGGTCGGGGCGCTCGCCAGGGGCCGCGCCGCCCGCTTCGCGGCAGCGCAGCTCTCGGCGACGGTGGTCGTCGTCACAGCCATGACTGCCTAGGGTAGCTGGCCGCTAGACCAGCACGAAGCGGTCGCGGTGGATCACCTCGTCGGCGGCGTGCGGGAGCAGCTCGCGCACCGCCTCGCTCTGCATCCCGATCACCCGCGTCAGCTCGCGGGACGAGTACTCGCTGATCCCTTTGCCGACCAGCTCGCCGTCGGCGGTGACGTCGACCGCGTCGCCGGCTTCGAAGCCGCCCTCGACACCGGCGATCCCGACCGGCAGCAGGCTGGAGCCGCGCTCGCGCAGGACGCGGGCGGCGCCGGCGTCGACGACCAGCCGGCCCTTCGCCGGCTTCGCGTATTTGAGCCAGAGCTTGAAGCTGGAGTCGCGCCCCTCCTGGGCCGCGAACCGCGTCCCGACCGGCTCGCCGGCGGCGGCGGTCGCGAGCGTCCCGGCGGCGGTGCCGTTGCAGATCACCGCCGGGATCCCCGCCTCGCAGGCCATCTCGGCGGCGGCGACCTTGCTGCGCATGCCGCCGGAGCCGAAGGCCGAGGTGCGGTCGCCGATCTCCAGGGCGGCGAGCTCGGCGGCGCTGTCGACCCGCTCGATCAGCTTCGCCTCGGCGTCGATCGAGGGGTCGCCGGTGTGCAGGCCGTCGACGTTGGTCAGCAGCACCAGCAGGCGGGCGTCGAGCAGCAGCGCGACCTGGGCGGCGAGGAAGTCGTTGTCGCCGAAGGTGATCTCGTCGGTGGCGGTGGTGTCGTTCTCGTTGATCACCGGCACGACCTGCCAGCGCAGCAGCCGGCGCAGGGTCTGGCGCGCGTTCAGGTAGTTGGTGCGGGCGGCGATGTCGGCGGCGGTCAGCAGCACCTGGGCGGCGCGGGTGCCGCCCTCGGCGAGCCGGCTCTCGTAGGCGCGGAAGAGGTCGCCCTGGCCGACCGCGGAAGCACCCTGCAGCTCGTCCATCGCCCGCGGGCGCACCGGCAGCCCCATCAGCCGCATCCCGCGCGCGATCGCCCCCGAGGTGACCATCACCACGCGCTCCCCCCCGCGCTCCAGGGCGCTGACCTGGGCGCAGACGGAGTCGAGCACGTCGGTGCGCAGCTCACCGTCGTCGGCGGCGACGATCGAGGAGCCCAGCTTTACGACAAGGGTCATGGTCGGCCAAGTCTATGAGGGGCAATAGGCTCGAACCGTGAGCGCGCCGTTCGTGCACGAGATCCGCGTCCGCTGGGGCGAGTGCGACCCGCAGGGGATCGTCTTCAACGCCAACTACGTCGCCTACTTCGACGACGCGATCGGCGCCCTCTGGCGCGACGCGTTCGGCTCCTACGCGACGATGACCGAGCGCGGCCTCGACATGGTCGTCGCCGAGCTCAACGTCAACTACCGCGGCTCCGCCCGCCCCGAAGAGACGATCCGGATCGAGGTCTCGATCGAGCGCTTTGGCGAGACCAGCCTCGCGACCCGCCTCGACGTGAGGCGCGACGACGACCTCCTCATCGAGGGGAAGATCCGCTACGTCTTCCTCGACACCGAGACCTGGCAGAAGGCGGCGATCCCGGACTGGGTGCGGGACGGCTTGGCGCCGTACGCGGCGGAGGGATAGGGCCGTCCGAGCCGGGCCAGCACCCACACCTTCTCTTCGGCAGGTAGGTGTGGCCCCTGGCCCGGCTCACGTGGGGAAAAAGGGTGCTTCGGAAGCGAGGGACCAAACGCTCCGCTTGACCTTTCTCGCCCTGTGGGCGAAGAAAGTCAAGGCGACCGTTACCGAAGCCTCACGGAGCGATCACGCCGAGCCCTCCGGCGGAAACCTCTCGAAGCAGGCCGTCCCCGCGACTAGATATGCAGCTCGAACTCGTGCTCGCCGATCCGCACGTCGTCGCCGGACTCGAAGCCGGCCTTGGCGAGGGCGGAGATCACGCCGATCTCGTTGAGCCGCTGCTCGAGGTAGGCGAGCGCTTCTTCGTTTTTGACGTCGTGGCGTTCGAAGAGCACCTCGACGCCGCGGCCGAGCACGCGGAAGCCGCCGTCGTCCTCGCGCTCGACCCAGTAGCCGCCCTCACCGGCCGGGCGGTAGACGCGGTGCTCGGCCTCGAACTCGGCGCCGGCCTCGCCGGCGGGGGCGTCGACCGGCTGCAGGCCGGGCAGCTGCTCGAGGATGCGGCGGCGCAGCTCGTCGAGTCCCTCGCCGGTCGCCGAGGAGACGGCGAGCACGCCGAGGCCGTCGTCGCCGAGCCGCTCGCGCCACTCCGCTTCCGCCTCCTCGACCAGCTCCGGCGTCAGCAGGTCGCGCTTGGAGAGGACGACCAGCTCGGGCAGCCGCTCGAGGCCGGCGCCGTGGGCGGCGAGCTCGGCGCGCACGGTCTCGTAGGCGCTGACCGGGTCGCCGTCGATCGGCGCCAGATCGAGAAGGTGGACGAGCATCGAGCAGCGCTCGACGTGGGCGAGGAACTCGTGGCCGAGGCCGGCGCCCTCGGCGGCACCCTCGATCAGCCCGGGGATGTCGGCGATCACCGCCTGGCGGTCCTCGCCCTCGATCGTGCCGAGCACCGGTGAGAGCGTCGTGAAGGGGTAGTCGGCGACCTTCGGGGTGGCGCGGGTGAGGCGGCTGAGCAGCGAGGACTTGCCGGCGTTCGGCAGCCCGACCAGGCCGACGTCGGCGAGCAGCTTGAGGCGCAGCTCGATCCAGTCCGCCTCCGCCCCGGTCCCGTTCTCGGCGAAGCGCGGCGCCTGGCGGACCGAGGTCGCGAAGCGCTTGTTGCCGTGGCCGCCGCGGCCGCCGTGGGCGACCACGGCGCGCTGGCCAGGCTCGACCAGGTCGATGGCGCTGCCGTCGACGGCGACCGCCTGGGTCCCCGGCGCCACCGGGATCTCGAGGTCCTCCCCACGCGCGCCCTGGCGGTTGGACCCTTCGCCGTGGCGGCCACGCTGGGCGCGGAAGTGCTTGGAGCCCTTCAGCGCCCCGAGGTCGCGGCGCGAGGCGTCGCAGACGAGCACGACGTCGCCGCCGTGACCGCCGTCGCCGCCGTCCGGCCCACCGCGTGGCACGTGCGCCTCGCGACGGAAGCTGATCGAGCCGTCGCCGCCGCCGCCGCCCTCGACCCAGATTTTCGCCTTGTCGTACATCGCCTCAGCAGAGGCTAGTGGCGACTTCGTTCGGGATAGCCGAACAAAGTCGCCAGCCGGCGGGCTTAGTCCTCGGCGAGGACGCGGATCGTGCGGCCCTTGCGGGCGGTGAAGAAGTCGACCCTGCCGGGACGGGTGGCGAAGATCGTGTGGTCGCGGCCGAGGCCGGTGCCCTCACCGGGCCAGAAGCGGGTGCCGCGCTGGCGCACGATGATCTCGCCGCCGTGGACCTGCTGGCCGGCGAAGACCTTGACGCCGAGCATGTTCGGATTCGATTCGCGCCCGTTACGGCTGGAACCGAGACCTTTCTTATGGGCCATGCCTAGCCTTTCCCTTTCAGTTTCGTCACTTCGAGCCTGGTCAGCTCGGAGCGATGGCCGGCGCGTTTGCGGTAGCCCTTCTTCGCCTTGTATTTGAAGACTTTGATCTTCGGGCCGCGCAGGTGCTCGGCCACCGTCGCCTCGACTTTGACCCTCTCGAGGTCTTTGCCGCCGGCGATCACGTCGTCGCCGCGGAACATCACCGGCTTGAGCGCGACTTTGTCGCCCTCTTTCGCGTCCAGGCGATCGACGAGCAGGGACGTGCCCTCCTCGACCTTGTACTGCTTGCCACCGCTTTCAATAACCGCGTACATGCTCAATCGTCGTCCTTGCTGCCTTGTTTGGCGCGCGAACGGCCCCGGCCACCTCGGCGGCCACGGCTGCGTTTGCGCGGAGCGGCGGCGGATTCTAGCTCGGAGCCGCCGTCGCCGTTGCTAGACGTCCCGTTCGGGGACTCGCCGCCCAGTAGCGAGGCGATCGCGGAGGACCGCTCGACCTGCTCGATCCGCACCATCCGGCGCTCGCCGACGAAGCGTCCGGCGCCGGTCACGCTGACGATGTAGGAGTCGATTCGGGCGACCGCATCGTCGGCGTTGTACATGTGCGGCTCGTCGATCTTGACCAGCACCTCCTCGCCGACCTTGAACGGCAGCGCCCGCTCCTCGATCTCGGCGCGGCCGCCGGACTCGACCACCTCGAAGGTGTCGATCGCGAGCGCTTCGCCGCCCTCGAAGTGGAACTGCTTGCCGGTTTCCGACTCGAACTCGGCGAGGCCGCTCTCCGGGTCGGTCAGCTCCGCCGCCACCTTCGGGTTGACGCGGATCAGGAAGGCCTCGACCTCGGCGTTCTCGGCGACGATGTCGCGCATCTTGCGCATCCCCTCCAGGGCCACCGTCTCGGCCGAGAGCACGACGCCCTCGCCGTGGCAGGTCGGGCAGAGCTCGGTGAGGATCTCGCGCACGCCGTCGGTGACGTTCTGCCGGGTCATCTCGACCAGGCCGAGCGGCGAGACCTCGACCACGTAGCTCTTCGACTTGTCTGCGTCGAGCGCTTTGCGCATCGTCTTGAGGACTTTGTCGCGATTGCTGGCGCGGGCCATGTCGATGAAGTCGACGACGATGATGCCGCCGATGTCGCGCAGGCGCAGCTGCCGCACCGCCTCCTCGGCGGCCTCGGTGTTGACCTTGGTGATCGTCTCCTCGAGGCCGCCCTTGCCGCGACCGGTGAAGCTGCCCGAGTTGACGTCGATCACGGTCAGCGCCTCGGTGTAGTCGATGATCAGGTAGCCGCCGGAGGGCAGGTCGACGCGCCGGTTCAGGGTCGACTCGATCTCCTCGTCGATCTTCCACTTCTCGAACAGCGGCTTCGAGTCCTTGTAGAGCTCGACCCCGCCGACCAGCTCCGGCGCGGTGCGCTGGAAGAAGCTGGTCACCCGTTCGAACTGCTTCTCGGAGTCGATGATCGCCTTCTCGAACTCGTTGAGGAAGACGTCGCGCAGGACCCGCACCGAGAGGTCGGCCTCCTGGAAGACCATCGCCGGCGCCTTGGTCTCGGCGCTGCGCCGGTCGAGCACCTCGCTCAGTTTCTGCAGGTATGCGATCTCCCGCACGAAGTCGGATTTTTTGGCGCCGTGGGCGGCGGTGCGGACGATCAGCCCGCCCGGGCCCTTGTAGGTGCGGTCGACCATCTTGCGCAGCCGGTCGCGCTCTTTGTCGGCGAGCCGGCGGGAGACGCCGACGCCGGAGCCCTGCGGGGCGTAGACCAGGTAGCGGCCGGCGATCGAGACGTTCATCGAGAGCCGCGCGCCCTTCGACTTCAGCGGGTCCTTGACCACCTGGACCATGATCTCCTGGCCGGGCTTGATCAGCTCGTTGATGCGGCGGCCGCTGCCGCGGCCGCGCTTCGGGGCCTGCTCGCCGTTCGGCAGCACGATCTCGTCGACGTGCAGGAAGCCGTTGCGCTCGAGGCCGATGTCGACGAAGGCGGCCTCCATGCCGGGCAGGACGTTGTCGACCTTGCCCTTGTAGATGTTGCCGACGATCGAGCGGCGACCGCGGCGCTCCATGTAGAGCTCGGCCACACTGGATTTGCCGCCTTTCGTCTTCGACTCGAGGACGGCCACGCGGGTCTCGCCGCCTTCGGCGGAAACCAGAATCGTTTTTTTCATTTGGGAATCAGCTCAGTTCGGGTAGGTACGCAACGCCGGTGTCCCTCGTGGGAGGCATCACCAGGCGAACCTGCCCTGCTGGCTGAGTCGCGCTTGGATGTTGATGCTCTGGAGAACTCCGATCGCCAGGAAGGTAGCGATCACGGAGGACCCTCCGTAGCTCATCAACGGCAGTGGGATGCCCGTGATCGGCATGATGCCGAGGTTCATCCCCACGTTGACGAACACCTGGAAGAGCAGCGCGAGGGCTATGCCCCCCGCCACCAGGGTCCCGTAGGAGTTCTTCGAAAGCGTCACGATCTTCAGCGCCCGCCAGAAGAGCAGGGCGTACAAGGACAGGACTAACGCGGCGCCCATGAACCCGTAGCGCTCGCCGATCACCGCGAAGATGAAGTCGGTGTGCCGCTCGGGTACGAAGTCCAGCCGCGTCTGGGTGGCTGCGTCGCCACGGCCGGTGATCCCACCGGCTCCCGTGGCGATCACGGATTGGTTCTGCTGATAGCCGGCGCCGGCCGAGTGCTCGCCGGGATTCGCGAAGGACGTCAGACGTTCCTCCTGATACCCCTTGAGGATGGGCGTGCCGAGCGCGGGCGCCGCAACTAGGACGACCGCGACCAGGGCGACGATTGCCGCGCCGATTACTGCGAAGTGGGTCCATGGAATTCCCCCGAAGTACATCACGGCGAGGGTCGCGGCGACGTAGACGAGGGAGCTTCCGAGGTCCGGCTGGAGAAAAACGAGGGCCGCCGGGAACAGCCCGATGCAGAGATATCGCAGCGTTCTCTGCACCGCCGAGCCGCGCCGGGCGCCGTCGATCACGAAGCCGGCGAGCGCCAGCACGATCAGGAGCTTGCCCAGCTCGGAGGGCTGAAAGGAGAAGAACGGCATGTCGAAGGAGCGCCTCGACCCCAGCGCCGCGTAGCCGAACACGAAGACCAGCGCGATCGAGGAGCAGAGGAAGGTGTAGATCCCGACCCGCAGCTCGCGGAAGCGCGAGTAGTCGATCCGGGTCATCGCCAGCATCGCGAGCACGCCGAGCACGGCGTAGATCAGCTGGCGGTCGACGAAGTAGCCGGGGCTGCCGGGCACGTCCTGGGCGGTCGCCTCGCCGAGCGTGAAGACGCTGAAGGCGATCAGGCCGACGGCGGCGAACGCCAGCGGCCAGTCGAGGTGGGCGAGGCCGAGCCGCTCGGCGATCCCGGTGTGGACCTCGAACGGCTCTGCGCGGGTGTTTCGGCTGCGTGCCTGGTACATCTATTCAGCCACCGTTTCGGCTTCGACCTGGTCGGCTTCTTTGCCGAAATACGCTTCCAGGATGTCGAGTGCGACCGGCGCCGCGGATTCGGAGCCGAAGCCGCCGTCCTCGACGGTGACCACGGTCACGATACGCGGGTTCGGGTACGGCGCCAAGACCACGTACCAGCCCTGGTCGGCCCGCGGCGGCCGCTGCGCGGTCCCGGTCTTGCCCGCGACCGGGATCGGGAAGCCGCCGAAGACCGGGTACGAGGTGCCTTCCGGCTCCTGCGCGGAGGCGTGCAGGCCGGCCAGGATCGCGTCCCGGTAGGCGGGGTTGATCGCGACCTGACGGCGCACCTCCGGCTTGAATTCGTGCAGCACGCGGCCGGCCGAGTCGAGCAGTTCCTTGCCCAGCCGCGGCTTGACCAGGCGGCCGCCGTTGGCGAAGGCGGCGTAGGAGACCGCCAGCTGCAGCGGGTCCATCTGCAGGTCGCCCTGGCCGATCGCCAGCTGGATGTTGTCGCCGACCGCCCAGGTCCGGTCGGTCAGTTCTTCGCTGTAGAGCTGGTTGCGCCACTCTTTGTCCGGGATCAGGCCATCCGCCTCTTCGGGCAGGTCGATCCCGGTCTTCTGCGCGATCCCCATCCGCGCCGCCCAGTTCTGCAGCAGGTCGGTGCCGTTCATCTCGCGGCCCAGTTCGTAGAAGTAGACGTCGGAGGAGACCTTCATCGCCCGTTCGAGATCGACCGGGCCGTAGCTTTCGTTGCCGGCGTTCTGGAAGCGCTGGCCGGCGATTTCGATCGAGCCGGCGTCCATGATCGAGTCGGAGGGTTTGATCACGCCGCCTTCCAGCGCGGCCAGCGCCGTGATCATCTTGAAGGTCGAGCCCGTCGGGTAGTGCCCTTCGGTCGCGCGGTTGGTCATCGGCGCCCATTCGGGGTCTTCGTAGAGCTCGTCGACCTGGCGCTGGGTCAGCGGCTTGGTGAACATCGCCGGGTCGAAGTTCGGGTAGGAGCCGAGCCCCAGCAGTTCGCCGTTGTTGATGTTCATGGTCACGAAGGCGCCGGGCAGGCCGATCCCGGATAGCCCGTTCTCGCCGGCTTCCTGGACGTCGGGGTCGATCGCCAGCTTCAGGTTCTTGCCCGGGGCCGGCGGCTGGGAGACGAGCTGCCCGCCCGGGGTCGGCTGGCCGAGGGCGTCGACCTGGACCCGGGTGACCCCGGGGTCGCCGCGCAGGACCCGGTCGTAGGTGTACTCGATGCCGGTCTTGCCGACCTCGTCGCCCGGCTCGAGCCCGGCGTTCCGCTCTTCCTTCAGCTCGTCTTCGGAGACCTCGCCGACGCTGCCGAGCAGGTGCGCGGCGCGCCGGTCCTCGGGATAGTCGCGGACGAAGACGCGCTGGACCTGGGCGGCGCGGAACTCGCGCTGGTTCTCTTCCAGGTAGTAGGCGACGTCGTAGCCGACGTCGCGGCGCAGGGTCACCGGCGCGCCGGCGGCCACCTCTTCGCTCTCGGCGATCAGTCGCTTCACCTTCTTCAGCGGCATTTCGATCAGGCCGCCGATCTCCTTCAGCTTCTTGTTCGCCGCGGCTTCGTCTTCGGGCAGCTTCGAGGTGTCGACGCTGAGCGCGAGGCTGGTCCGGTTGTCGACGATCAGGTTGCCGTCGCGGTCGAGGATGTCGCCGCGCGGGGCGATCACTTTGTACTCGCGGGTGCGGTTGTTCTGGGCCTCGGCGAGGTAGTCGTCGCCGTCGATCACCTGCAGGTTCCAGAGCCGGAAGAAGAGCACCGCGAACAGCGCCACCGCGACGCCGCCGATCACGGCGATGCGCAGCGCCATGCCGTTGCCGCTCCTGATCCTGTCCTCGGGGGCCGGGGACATCGGCCTAGGCTCCCAGCACCGTCGGCCGTCTGTTTCGGCGCCGCTCCGGCTCCTCGACGATCGCCGAGCGCAGCAGGCGCTTGACGCCGAGGTAGACCGGCCAGCCGAGGAAGAAGGCGAAGATGCTCTTCACCACCATGTCCTTGAGCACCAGCGCGCTGACCGTCGAGTCGGTGCCGAGCATCAGCTCAACCGCGCCGAAGCCGAGCTCGGCGAAGAAGGTGAGCAGGGCGATCATCAGCGGCGGCAGGAACGGGCTGGTGACTTCGAAGCGCTCGCGGAAGAGGCCGGCGAGGTAGCCGACCGCGAGCAGGACCAGCGAACCGCCGCCGAGCGGCGTGATCAGCAGGCAGTCGAGCAGCAGGCCGGCGGAGAAGCCGGCGACCGCGCCGGTCATCGAGCCACCGAGCAGGCCGAGCGCGACGATCAGCGCCGGCAGCACGTCGGGGCTGACGTGGAAGAGCGCGACGCGGGAGAAGAAGGTGACCTGCAGGACCACGCCGACCAGGATCAGCGCGGCGATGCGGGCGAGGATCTTCGGGGTCAGGATCACTAGCGCGAACCTCCCGTCAAAACCTGGACCGCGTCGAGGTTGCGCAGGTCGGCGTAGGGCCGCACGTGGACCCGCTGCTGGGCCTCCTGCTCGCGGATCGGCGCTTCCACGACTTCGCCGATCGGCAGGTTCGGCGGAAAGCCGGAGGCGACGCGGTTCGAGCGCCAGCCGGCGGTGACCACCGGCTGCCCGACCCCGACCCGTTTGGCCGAGTCGATGAAGTCGAGGATCAGCGCGCCGGGGTCGCCGACGGCCGGCTTGATCAGGCCCTGGATCCCATTCGGGACCACCTTGGCCGAGACCGCGCTGGAGCTGTCGGCGATCAGCGTCACCTGGGCCGAGCCGCCGGTCACCGCGGTTACCTTGCCGACCAGGCCGTCGCCGTTGACCACCGGGTCGTCGACCTCGACGCCGTCACCTCTGCCGACGTCGACGACGACGCCGGAGAACCAGACGGTCGGCGAGCGCACGATCACGTTCCCGGTGACCGGCGCGTAGCCGCCGGGGATCGCGCCGCTCTCGTCGAGCTCGAGCAGCTTGCGCAGTTCGCGGTTCTCGGCGATCGCCGCCTGGGCCCCGATCCCGAGCGCGCGGGCGGCCTCCAGTTCGGTGTTCAGCTTCGCGTTCTCGCCGCGCGCGTCGAAGGTCTTGTCGAACCAGTTGACCATGTCGCGGGCCGGCTTCAGCGCCCGGTCGGAGACCGACTCGATCGGGCTGAAGATCGTGCTGACGCCGCGCTGCAGCCCATCGGACCCGCGTCCGTAGGTGACGGTAAGCAGCAGGAAGGAGCCGACGACCAACATCGCCAGCACCGCCCTACGGCGGCGAACTTGCTTTCGATACACGTAAAGGACCTAGGTTCGTTGCTTGGGTTTCACGGGCCGGACGAGCCACCGGAACCCGCCGCGATCATCTTGCCGGAGCGGTGGTTCGGGCCATCGGAAATGGACGGCGCTGCCCCGTGACTTGCAGCCGGCCAGCGGGCGCGGCGCCGGCAAAGACTGGGGACATGATGGCAGCCGCCGTATTAGCGGCCGCACATGTGTTAGTGCCTACTCAAAGAGGGTCGGAGCGAGCTCCGCGAGCAGCCCGACCGGCAGCCCGACGACGTTGGAGACGCTGCCCTCCAGACGGGCGACGAGGGTCGAGCCGAGGGTCTGGATCGCGTAGCCGCCGGAGCGGCCCTGCCACTCACCGAAGGCGACGTAGCGCCGCTTCTCGGCCTCGGAGAGCTGCCTGAAGACCACCGCGGTCCGTTCGAGGCCGCTGCGCTCCTCGCCGCGGTCGAGGACCACCAGCCCGCTCAGCACCTCGTGGGTGCGCCCCGACATGCGGTCGAGGTAGCGGCGCGAGTCGGCGGCGTCGGCGGGCTTGCCGAGCACCTCGCCGTCGAGCACCACGTCGGTGTCGCAGGCGATCACCAGCGCCTCGGGGGCGGCGGCGACCGCGCGTGCCTTGCGGCGCGCGTTCTCGATCACCAGCTCCGCGGGGTCGCCGTCGCCGAGCTCCTCGACGCCGGGGACGGCGACCTCGAACTCGACTCCCAGCTTGGCGAGGATCTCGCGCCGCTGCGGCGAGCTCGAAGCGAGGACTACAGCTCGGGGAACCAGATCCCGATCTCGCGCTCGGCCGACTCGTCGGAGTCGGAGCCGTGCACCATGTTGAAGGTCACCTCGAGCGCGAAGTCGCCGCGGATCGAGCCGGGGGCGGCCTCGATCGGGTTGGTCGCGCCGATCATCTGGCGCGCCGCCGGGACCGCTTCCTTGCCCTCCAGCACCAGCGCGACCAGCGGGCCACCGGTGATGAACTCGACCAGCTCGCCGAAGAACGGCTTCTCGGTGTGCTCGGCGTAGTGCTGGTTGGCGATCTCCTCGGTCGCGGTCAGCGACTTGATCGCGGCGATCCGCAACCCCTTGCGCTCGAAACGGGCAATTACCTCGCCGGTGAGGGCGCGCTCGAAGGCGTCAGGCTTGACGAGGATCAGGGTCCGGCTCACGCGTGGTGCTCCTTTGCTCTTTGGTCGGTGGGTTCTGCGCCTCCGGTTTCGGCGCCGCGGGCTGAGCCGCTTTTTTGCGCCGGGCGGGGCGTTTTGCAGGTTGCTCGGCGGCCTCGCCGCGGGGCTGGGCCTCTTTGCGCGGCTGGGCCGCGGCCTCGGGGCGGCGCTGACGGCGCTCGGCGCCCTCGCCCTCGGGCCGGCGCCGCGGGCGGCGGCTGCGCTCGCCACCGCCGAGGGCGGTCTCGCAGAACGGGCAGAGGCCCCAGCGCGGGTCGACCGGCTTGCTGCAGGTCGGGCAGGGGTCCTTGAGCCGCTGCTGGCAGTTCGGGCAGCGCAGGTAGTTGCGCTCGACCGGGTATTCGCAGCTCGGGCAGGTCTGGTCGCGCAGCTGGCGCACCCGCAGCTCCGCCGCTTTGATCTCCAGCTCGCGCTCGTGCGCGTCCTCGAGGAACTCCGGCGGGCGCACGATCGCGTAGACGGCGGTGCCGATGAAGGGGAAGAAGGAGGCGACGGTCGCGCAGGCGACCAGGAACGGGTCGGCGATCCGGCGGCGCGCGTCCAGGTACGTGTAGACGATCAGCGCGAGCCAGAGCACGACCAGCATCAGCAGGAAGAGGGTGGCGGCCAGATTGAGGCCGTCGTTCGTGATGCCGAAGATCGCTAGTGCCATGGGTTCGCCCGCCGGAAAGGGACGGGCAGTCTACTTCGTCGCCTTGACCGTGAACCCTGTTCCCGGCTTCAGACGCTCGACTGGGGTCAGAGGAACAGCCTCCCGAACAGATAGCCGATCCCGAAGAAGACGAGGATAACGATCGCGACGACGGCGGCGACGAGGCCCATCATCGACAACAGTTCGGATCCGGCGCTCCGCTGCTTCATGGCGCGAATCCTCGCATAGCGCGGGTGGTCGAGGGACGGCCTTGCTTCGAAGGGTTGTCGCCGGAGGGGTTGGCGTGATCGTTCCCTGAGGCTTCTGTAACGGTCACCTTGACTTTCTTCGCCCACAGGGCGGAAAAGGTCAAGCGGACGCTCTCGAAGCACCCTTTTTCTCCTCACGTGAGCCGGGCCAGGGCCACTCGGGCCGGGGCGATGGCGTAGTGGGAGCCGGCTACTAGGACTGCTCCCTCGGGCGGCGTCGCGGCGAGGCTGCGGGCGCCGGCCAAGGCCGTCTCGAAGTTCGGCTCCGGCTCCGCTTCGAGCCCCGCTTCGGCGCAGAGCGCCGCCAGCTCGGTGGCGGGGTACGAGCGGGCGCCGGGGCGGCCGTGGGAGGTGAGGGCGGCGGGTGGGATCTCGGTGCAGACGGCGCGGTCGAGGGCCGGGGCGAGGGCGCGGACCATCGCGGCGGCGTCCTTGTCTGCGAGGACGGCGAGGCAGGCGACGACGCGGCGCTCGCCGACCACGGCAGGCAGGGACTCGGCGAGGGCGGCGGCGCCGTCGGGGTTGTGGGCGGCGTCGACGTAGGTCGGCGGCTCGGCGGCGATCTGCTCTAACCGGCCGGGGACCGAGACCGTCGCCGCGACCGCGGCGACGGTCTCCTGGTCGAGCTCGCCGAGGAAAGCCTCGGCGGCGGCTTCGGCGAGGGCGAAGTTGCGGCGCTGGAAACCGCCTGGGGCGACCAGCTGAACGTCCGGCCCCGGGTCCTCGGGCGCCTGCACGAGGCGGGCGCCGCGCGCGGCCGCGGTGGCGGCGGCGAGCTCGGCGACCGCCGCCGAGACCCGGCCGAGGACCAGGGTCGTCTGGTCGCGCAGCACGGCCAGCTTCTCGGCGGCGATCTCCTCCTCGCTCTCCCCCAGCCACTCGGTGTGGTCGAGCCCGATCGAGGTCAGCACCGTGACCCGCGAGGGGATCACGTTGGTCGCGTCGAGCCTCCCTCCCAGCCCCGCCTCGACCGCCGCCACCTTCACCCGGGCGCTGGCCAGGGCGGCGAAGGTGGCGGCCGTCGCCGCCTCGAACTGGGTCACCGCGTCGCCCTCCTCGAGCGTGCGGTTGACCCCCTCGGCGGCGCGGGCGACCCGCGCCACCGCGTCGGCCCAGGCCTCCGGGGCGATCTCCTCGCCGCCGATCAGCGTGCGCTCGGACCAGCGGTCGGCGTGCGGCGAGACGCAGGCGCCGGAGCGCACCCCGTGCGCCTCGAGCAGCGCCGCGGTCATCCGCGCGACCGAGGACTTGCCGTTGGTGCCGACCACGTGGACCGAGGCGAAGCGGTGCTGGGGCAGGCCCAGCGCCGTGGTCAGCTTGTGCATCCGCTCCAGACCGAGCCGCCAGCCGATCGGCTCCAGCGAGTCCAGGTAAGCGTCCGGGTCGAAGCTAGCCAAGCTCGGCGAGTTCGGCCCGGTAGCGCTCGAGCTTGCCGCGCTCCTCCTCGACCACCTCGGTCGGGGCCTTGGCGACGAAGCCCTCGTTGCCGAGTTTGCGCTCGGCCCGGTCGACCTCGGAGCGCAGTTCCTCGCGGCGCTTGTCGAGACGGGCGGCGACCGCGCCGGCGTCGAGCTGCTCGGAGGCGAGCACCTTGACCGGCCCGACCGAGGCGACCGGCTCGGCGCCGACGCCGTCGAACTCGAAGCGCGAGAGGCGGCCGACGAACTCGGGCGGCTCGACCCCATCTAGCGCCGCCGCCAGCATCGCCCCGGCGGGCACGTCGACCAGGTCGCGCCAGGCGCGCAGGCGCTGGGTCAGCCGGATCCCGCTCTCGACGTCGCGCTCGGCCGCCTCGTCGAACAGCGAGGGGTCGGCGACCGGAAAGGCGTGGACGGCGAGGTGGCCGCGCCGGGCCGGGTGGAAGGACCAGATCTCCTCGGTCACGAACGGCATCGTCGGGTGCAGCAGCGCCAGCAGCCGCTCGAGCGCGTAGAGCAGCGTCGCCGAGACCTCCTCCTCAGCCTCGTAGAGGCGCGGCTTGGCGATCTCCAGGTACCAGTCGCAGAGGTCACGCCAGAAGAACGAGTAGCCCTCCTGGACCGCGTGCGCGAAGTCGTAGGTCTCGAGCTTCTCGGAGACCGAGGCGACCGTGCGCTCCAGCCGCGAGAGCAGCCAGCGGTCCTCGACGCAGGTCGGGCGCGGCGCCGGCTCGACCCCCTCGGCCGCGTTGAGCAGGATCAGCCGGCTCGCGTTCCAGAGCTTGTTGGCGAGGTCGCGGCCCTGCTCGACCTTGGCGTCGGAGAAGCGCACGTCCTGGGTCGAGGACATCGCCAGCAGGCCGAAGCGCAGGGCGTCGGCGCCGTGCACGTCGATCTCCTCCAGCGGGTCGATCCCGGTGCCGAGGCTCTTCGACATGCGGCGGCCGTCGCGGGCCTGGATCACCGAGTGCACGTAGACGTCGCGGAACGGCACCTCGCCGGCGAACTCGATCCCGGTCATGATCATCCGCGCGACCCAGAGAAAGAGGATCTCGCGCGCCGTGGTCAGGAAGCTGGTCGGGTAGAAGGCGCGCAGCTCCGCGGTCTCGTCCGGCCAGCCGAGCGTCGCGAAGGGCCAGATCGCGGAGCTGAACCAGGTGTCCAGCACGTCCTCCTCCTGGCGCAGCTCGCCGCCGCAGGAGCCGCAGCGCTCCGGCGCGCTCTCGGCGACGAAGGTCTCCTCGCAGGCGTCGCAGTACCAGACCGGGATCCGGTGCCCCCACCAGAGCTGGCGCGAGACGCACCAGGGGCGGATCTCCCGCATCCAGTCGAGGTAGACCCGCTTCCACTGGCCGGGGGCGATCCGCACCTCGTCGCGTTCGACCGCTTCGATCGCCGGACGGGCGAGCTCGTCCATGCGGCAGAACCACTGCAGCGAGATCAGCGGCTCGATCCGCTCGCCGGAGCGGTGCGAGAAGGGGACCGAGTGGGTGTAGGGCTGCTCGTCGCGCAGCAGGCCGCGCTCGCGCAGGGCGGCGACCACGGCGACCTGGGCCTCGGCCGCGGTGAGGCCGGCGAACTCGCCCGCCTGCTCGGTCATCCGCCCGTCCTCGCCGATCACGCCGATCTCCTCGAGCCCGTGGCGGCGGCCGATCTCGAAGTCGTTGGGATCGTGCCCTGGGGTGATCTTCAGCGCCCCGGTGCCGAACTCGACGTCGACGTGGTCGTCGGCGATGATCGGGATCCGGCGCCCGACCAGGGGCAGCTCGCAGTGCTCGCCGATCAGGTCCGCGTAGCGCTCGTCGGCGGGATTGACCGCAACCGCGGTGTCGGCGAGCATCGTCTCCGGGCGCACGGTGGCGACCGTGAGCACACGCTCGGAGCCCTCCACCGGGTAGTCGACCGAGAACAGCGAGTCGACCACCTCGCGGTTCTCGACCTCGAGGTCGGAGATCGCCGAGCGCGAGCCCGGGTCCCAGTTGACGATGTAGTTGTCGCGGTAGATGTAGCCCTTGTCGAAGAGCCCCTTGAAGACGCGATAGACAGCGCGCACGTAGTCCTGGTCGAGGGTGAAGCGCTCGCGCTCGTAGTCGCAGGAGGCGCCGAGCCGTTTGTACTGCTCGACGATCCGCGAGCCGTACTCCTCTTTCCACTCCCAGACCCGCTCGACGAAGGCCTCGCGGCCAAGCTCGTGGCGGTCGCTGCCTTCCGCCTTCAGCGCCTTCTCGACCACCGCCTGGGTGGCGATCCCGGCGTGGTCGGTGCCGAGGATCCAGAGCGCGTTGCGCCCCCGCATCCGGTTCATCCGCACCAGCGCGTCCTGCATCGAGCCGTTCAGCGCGTGGCCCATGTGCAGCACGCCGGTCACGTTCGGCGGCGGGATCGCGACCGAGAAGTTCTCCTCCGGCGTGCCCTCGGCGTCCGGGTGGAAGTAGCCGCCGTCGATCCACTCGGCGAAGATCCGCGCCTCGACCTCGGCGGCGTCGTAGCGGGTGGTGCTCTCCAGCTTCTCGCGGTTCGCGGCGCTCACCGCCGCGAGTCTAGGCGTCCGCGGCCAGCCGCGACCAGAAGCCGATCATGCTGCGCTCGGCGGTGACCCCCCACTCCAGGGCAAGGCGCATCCCTTCCGGGAACTCGTCGCCGAACTCGAGCAGCGACTCGAGCTCCGCCAGCTTCGCCTCGTGGGCGCGCACCTGGGCTTCCGCAAGCGGCCCCGGCGCGGCCCCGAAGTAGAGCTTCAGGCCGGCCAGGTCGCGCATGTCGTAGAGCTCTTCGGTCGGCTCCTCCCGCCACGCCTCGAGCGCCTCGCGACCGGCGGCGGTGAGCCGGTAGAAGCGGCGGCGGCGGCCACCCTGCTCGCGCCGCTCGCTGAGCAGCCCGGCCTCGGCGAGGCGCTCGCATTCGGTGTAGAGCTGCGTGTGCGGGACCGACCAGAAGTCGAAGATGCCGAGCTTCGCGAACTGCTTGAGGTCGTAGGGCGTCGCCTCGTTGCCGGCCGCATCGAGCAGGCCGAGCACGACGAAGGAGGTGTCGGTGAGCCGCGGGGTTGACACCGTCCGCAGCCTAGCCTACGGTTCGAATGGTTCAAGTCGAACGATTCGATTCTTACTATCAGGGGGCGGTAGATGAGCTGGAGGAAGCTGGTGGCCGGGGTCTGCGTCGCTTTCCTGTGCCTGGCGGGCACGGCGGGGGCGGTCCGCCTCCAGGTCGGCGACATCGTCGTCAACGGCGACGGCCACGTGATCCCCTCGACCCTGCCGAAGTTCGAGAACGCCCCAATCAAGCTGAAGATGCACGGCAACCTCAGCACCGTATCCGGCGACCTGCCGCCGATCATCAAGAGCATCAAGCTCGATGTCGACGGCGACGGCGATATCGAGACGAAGGGGCTGCCGGTGTGCCACTCCTCGGCGCTCCAGTCCTCGCCGGTCTCAGCGGCCCGGAAGAGCTGCCCCGACTCCATCATCGGCACCGGCATCGGCCACGCGATCGTCGCCTTCCCCGATCAGAAGGGGATCGACGTCAGCTCTCCGCTGACCTTCTTCAACGGCCCGAACAGCGCCAACAAGTGGACCATCTACGTACACGCGTACATCACGGTTCCGGTCCCCGCGGCGATCGTGGTCCCGGTCAAGATCAAGCGGATCAACAAGGGCCCCTTCGGCTACCAGGTCGAAGCCAATTTCCCGAAGATCGCCGGCGGCGCCGGCATCCCGATCTCCGCCAAGATGGAGGTGGGGCACCGCTGGACGCACGGCGGCAAGCGGCTCAGCTACCTCAACGGCCGCTGCGAAGACGGCAAGCTGCAGGCTCAGGGCAGGTTCGAGTTCAAAGACGGCACCGTGCTCAGCGGCTCCTTCCTGAAGCCCTGCAAGGTGCGCTAGATGACGAGCCCAGGGACGTTCCGAACGCCATGAAGTAGATCCGGGCCCG
>CAYXFL010000016.1:26414-54232 GCA_964464285.1 uncultured Conexibacteraceae bacterium | reverse complement strand
TCCTTGGTGTCGGTGTAGGCGAACATCTCGTCCTTGGCCTCGGCGTAGTCGACCCAGCGGGCCCGCGCCTCGAGGTCCATCTCGCTCAGCTTCCACTGCTTCGCCGGGTTGTCGATCCGCGCCTGGAAGCGGCGCTCCTGCTCCTCGTCGGAGACCGAGAGCCAGTACTTGATCAGGATCAGGCCGGAGCGCATCAGCATCCGCTCGAAGCCCGGAGTGCTGCGCATGAACTCCTCGTACTCCTCGTCGCTGCAGAAGCCCATCACCCGCTCGACCCCGGCGCGGTTGTACCAGGAGCGGTCGAAGAGCACGACCTCGCCGCCGGCGGGCAGCTGGGCCACGTAGCGCTGGAAGTACCACTCGCCGCGCTCGCGCTCGGTCGGCTTGCCGAGCGCCACCGTGCGCACCACCCGCGAGTTGGTCTTCTCGAGGATGCGCTTGATCACCCCGCCCTTGCCGGCGGTGTCGCGCCCCTCGAAGATCACCGCCACCCGCAGGCCCTTGTGGACGACCCATTCCTGCAGCTTCACCAGCTCGACCTGCAGCCGCTCGAGCTCCTTTTCGTACTGCTTCTTGGTGAGAGCCTCGGGCGTGGGGGAGTCCGCCATCCCGCGAGCCTACTTCGTCGCCGACCCGATTCCCCCGCGCAGGCCGAGTCCCGCCCAGAGCACGCAGGCGACCGCGGCGGCCAGTGCCAGGAAGAGGCTCGCCTTGAGCAGCAGCGCCCCGGCCAGGGCGCCGGCGAGGACGGCGAGGACGGCACCGCCGCGCCGCCCCAGCTCTTCTGCCGAGGCGAAGGCGAAGGGCGTGTGGGAGGTGAGCGCGGTGAAGGTCAGGTTGAGCACGGTGGTGGCGATGTCGGGGCTGCCGACCCGGCGCGCGACCGTGTTGCGCACGCCCATCGCGAAGGCCGCGATCGCGACCAGCAGGTAGGCGAGCCCGCTGTCGAGGCGGACGTCGGCGAGCAGGGCGATCGTCGCCGCGAGCCCGAGCAGCGCCGCCTCGGCGGCGATCGCGACGAGCAGGCCGCCGGGGTGGCGGGGGTCGTGCGGGCGGATGCCGAGGGCGGCGAAGCTGGCCCCGGCGAAGAAGGCGCCGAGCGAGATCAGCGGCGCGGCCAGCGCCACCGCGCCGGCGTCGGCGATCGCGACGCCGAGGAAGACGACGTTGCCGGTCTGCATCGCGACGAAGACGTGCCCGAGGGCGAGGAAGGCGACGGCGTCGAGCAGCCCGGTGACGAAGGTCAGGATCAGCAGCGTGCGCGTCAGCCGATCCCACATCGGTACCTGTTTGATCTAGGATGCCCGCTTCCTCCGTGAAGAAGCTCCTCACCACCCTTGCCCTCGTCCTCGCCCTCGGCCTGCTCGTGGTCGGCTGCGGCTCCGGTGACGACGACACCAGCGGCGACGGCACCACCGCGGCCGCCAGCTGCGAGCCGGGCGAGCTGCCGACCAAGGCGGCGGGCATGCTCACGGTTGCCACCGACAAACCGGCCTACCCGCCCTACTTCGAAGACGACGATCCGAGCAACGGCGAAGGCTTCGAGAGCGCGGTCGCCTACGCGATCGCCGAACAGCTCGGCTACCCGGCGGCGAAAGTGAAGTGGACGGTGGAGCCGTTCAACTCCTCCTACGCGCCCGGACCGAAGGACTTCGACTTCGACGTCAACCAGATCTCGATCACCCCGCCGCGCGAAAAAGCGGTCGATTTCTCGGCCCCGTACTACACCGCCAACCAGGCGGTGCTGGCGCTGAAAGACTCCGAGGCGGCGCAGGCGACCTCGCTGGAGGAGCTGCAGGACGCCGCGCTCGGCGTGCAGATCGGCACCACCAGTCTCGAAGCGGCCGAAGAAGTGATCGAACCGAGCTCGCGGCCGGAAGTCTTCAACAACTCCACCGACGTCACCACGGCGCTCAAGAACGGCCAGATCGACGCGATCGTCGTCGACCTGCCGACCGCGCTCTACCTGACCGCGGTCGAAATCCCCGAGGCCACCGTGGTCGGCCAGTTCAGCGCCCCGGGCGGCGACCAGTGGGGCGCCCTGCTGGCCAAGGACTCGCCGCTCACCGCCTGCGTCACCGCGGCCGTGGAAGAGCTCGAAGCCTCCGGCAAGCTGGAGGAGCTCACCACCAAATGGATGAGCCAGGCCGCCGGCGCGCCTGAGCTGCAGTAGAGCGTCCCCCGCCACAGTCAGAATCGCGGCGGCTTGTCCGAGACCGCCGTAATCAGCGATCGCCGCCGCGAACGCGAAGCCTCGAAGCGGCGCCAGGAGCGCCGCTCGCAGGCGATCGCCGCCGCCTCGACCGTGATCGTGCTGGGCGGGCTGGCGACCTGGGTGCTGACCAGCCCCGGCTGGCCGGAAGTGCGCGAGCTGTTCTTCAACTGGCGCGTCTTCAAGGACGCCTTCCCGGAAGTCGCCGAGGGCTTCTGGCTCGACGTGAAGCTGTTCGTGATCGTCGAGATCGCGGTGCTGATCATCGGCCTGGTGATCGCGCTGGTCAAGACCAGCCGCGGCGCCGCGCTCTTCCCGCTGCGGCTGCTGGCGACCGTCTACGTCGACGTCTTCCGCGGCATCCCGACGATCCTGCTCGTCTACCTGGTCGGCTTCGGGATCCCGGCCCTGCAGCTGACCGGCCTGCCGACCGACCCGGTGGTGCTGGGCGGGATCGCGCTCGGGCTCTCCTACAGTGCCTACGTCGCCGAGGTCTACCGGGCCGGGATCCGCTCGGTCCACCGCGGCCAGCGCGACGCGGCGCTGGCGGTCGGGCTGACCGAGGCGCAGGCGCTCCGCCACGTGGTCCTGCCGCAGGCGGTGCGGCTGCTGCCGCCGCCGCTGCTCAACGACTTCGTCGCCCTGCAGAAGGACGTCGCCCTGGTCTCGATCCTCGGCCCGCTGGAGGCCTTCCGGATCGCCCAGATCTTCCAGGGCCAGGAGTTCAACTACACGCCGCTGATCGCCGCCGCGCTGCTCTACCTGATGGTGACGGTGCCGATGGCGCGCCTGGTCGACCGGCTCGGCGGCCAGCCCGGGGACGTGCGCTGATGGCGGCGCCGGTGCTGGAGCTGCGCGGCGTCACCAAGGCCTTCGGCGACCGCAAGGTGCTGCGCGGGATCGACCTCAGCGTCGCCGAGCACCAGGCGGTGGCGCTGATCGGCGCCTCCGGCTCCGGCAAGTCGACCCTGCTGCGCTGCGTCGACCTGCTCGAGGAGATCGACGACGGCGACGTCTTCCTCGACGGCGAGGTGATCACCGACCCCTCGGTCAACCCGGTCGCGGTGCGGCGCCGGCTCGGCCTCGTCTTCCAGGCCTACAACCTGTTCCCGCACATGACCGCGCTGCAGAACGTGGTCCTGGGGGAGACCCGTGCCCACGGCGTGCCCAGGGCCGAGGCCGAGGAGCGCGGCCGCGCCCTGCTCGCCCGCTTCGGCCTCGCCGGCCGCGAGGACGACCGTCCCGACGGCCTCTCCGGCGGCCAGCAGCAGCGGGTCGCGATCGCCCGCGCCTTCGCCGGCAAGCCGCGCGCCCTGCTGCTCGACGAGGTGACCAGCGCGCTCGACCCCGAGCTGGTCGGCGAGGTGCTGGAGGCGGTCCGCGACCTCAAGGCGGCGGGCATGACGATGGTGATCTCCACCCACGAGATGGGGTTCGCCCGCGAAGTCGCCGACCAGGTCGCCTACCTGCACGAGGGCCGGATCATCGAGATCGGCCCGCCCGGCAAGGTGCTCGGCGAACCGGAGCGCCCGGAGACCCGCCGCTTCCTCAGTCGCCTGCTCGAGGCCGGACGGATCTAGCGGGCCCCGCGGTCCCTCTGTCGACTTTGTCAACCCCTGGTTGACAAAGTCGACAGGCCCCGGACTTGCAAACCCGGTTATTTACTCAGAGGATTTGACGTGGCCGTTCGGATGCTGTTATGGTCGCGCCCGGCTCAACCAATCAAGGTTCTTGATCGGGACGAGCTCGCATAGCCCCGCACCTGTGCCTTAATCGGTTAAAGGGCCGGATTTGTAAGCCGGAGATCCGGGTTCGAGCCCCGGCAGGTGCATCCGTAAATCGGGGGACCGGAGAGACGGCTATGGGGGAGAACCTTTTCGACAGCTTGGACGTTGCCGCGGCAGGCGGTGGCGAGCAGCAGCACTGGGCGGCGCGGGCGCCGTACCGGCCGGAGCCGGGCTTCGACCTGATGCTGGTCCCGCGGGTTCCCGACTGGTGGGACCGCGAGGAGCCGCGGGCGGCGCTGCGCGAGATCGAGGCGCAGCCCTGGGTCGACTCGATCGAGGAGAGCGGCGACGCGGTGCGGCTGCGGCTCGACGACACCTGGGTCGAGGACGCCGCCGCCGCGGTCGAAGCCGGGGAGGGAGCGCTTGCCAACGCCGACCTCGCCGCCGGCTCGCGCTACGCCGTCTACTTCTGGGGCGCCAACACGACCAAGGCGCTGCACATCGGCCACCTGCGCAACCTCGCGGTCGGCAACGCGATCGGCGCCTCGCTGGCCCAGGCCGGCGGCCGGGTCGAGCACCGCAGCCTGATCTGCGACGTCGGCCGCAGCATGGGCGAGGCGATGGCCGGGGTGATGGGCACCAACGGCGACGGCAGCGCGCTGCCGGAGAGCGGCGAGAAGGCCGACCACTTCGTCGGCTCCTGCTACGCCGAGTACGTCACCGCCGGCCGCCGCAAGGGCGAGCGCGCCGACGACGGCGCCGAGGACTCGGTCGCCCGCGAGTCCTCGCTTTACAACGACCGCGCCGACGAGCTGATGATGAGCGTGCTGGCCGGCGACCAGGGCGCGATCGAGCTCTGGTCGAAGACCCGCGCCTGGGTGATCTCCGGCCAGCGCAAGACCCTGGCCCGGCTCGGGATCGGCTTCGACAAGGTGATCTTCGAGTCCGACTTCCTGCCCGAGGTCGCCGAGCTGACCAACCTCGGCCTCGGCGAGGGCACCCTGAGCCGCCGCTACGGCGACGACATGGTGATCTACGAGACCGAGCGCGAGGAGCTCGAGGAAATGCCGCTGGTCCGCGCCGACGGCCTGCCGACCCAGCACATGCGGGCGCTCGCCTACTGGGCCGCGGCGCCGGAGCTCGACGACTGCGTCTCGCTGCAGGTCTGCGGCAACGAGTGGGTCTCCCACGTCACCTGCCGGCGCCAGCTGATCGACGCGCTCGGCGTCGCCAACGGGAACGGCAACGGCAGCGCCCGCGGCGGCGGCCCGCCGACCCACGACGTCTTCCACGGGATGGTCGCCCGCGACCGCGAATCGATCAGCTCCTCCAAGCAGGGGGCGCTCTTGATCGACGACCTGGTCGAGTGGCTGGACCAGGAGCTGGCGGCGCGCCCGGAGACCGCGGCGGTGCGCGCCGAGCACCCCCACCCGGAGCGGCTGCCGGCCCAGATCGCGCTCGGCTACTTCCTTCTCCAGCCGACCACCAAGCAGGTCGACTTCGGGCCCGAGAAGCTGCTGCGCACCGACAAGGAGAGCCTCGGCTGGGACCTCGCCCGCGCCCAGGCCAAGCGCGGCAGCGCCGCGCCCGCCGCCGAGCGCCCCGCAGCCGACCCCGACTTCCGCTTCGCGGTCCTGCAGGCGGAGCTCTACCGGCGCCACCTGCGCGGCTCGGTCGGCCGCTTCGACGCCCTGCAGCTGGCCCGCCACCTCTCGCACTTCGCCCGCTGGTACTGCGAGGGCGAGCGGGCGCCGGAAGTCGACCGGGTGGTGCAGGCGGTGCTGCGCCGCGGCGTCGAGGGACTCGGGCTGGAGGCGGCCTGATGCGCACCCTGCTGATCGACAACCACGACTCCTACACCTACAACGTCTTCCACCTGCTGGCCGCGGCCAGCGGCGAGGAGCCGATGGTCGTCAACAACGACGCGGTCTCCTGGCGGGTGCTCTCGCGCTCGGACTTCGACGCCTTCGTGCTCTCGCCGGGGCCGGGGCGGCCGGAACGCTGGCACGACTTCGGCGTCTGCCGCGACATCCTCCGCTACAGCGAGGTGCCGGTGCTGGGGATCTGCCTCGGCCACCAGGGGCTCGGCAACATGCTCGAGGGCGGCGTCGGCAGCGCCCCGGAGGCGATGCACGGCCGGCTCAGCCGGGTTCGCCACGAAGGCACCGGCCTCTTCCGCGACGTGCCCCAGGACTTCGAAGTGGTCCGCTACCACTCGCTCGCGATCACCGGCCCGATGGGCCCGGAAGGGCGCGAGACCGCCTGGGCCGAGGACGGCGTGGTGATGGGCGCCGAGCACCGCTCGCGGCCGATGTGGGGGGTCCAGTTCCACCCCGAGTCGATCGCCACCGAGCACGGTCGCAAGATCGCCGAGAACTTCTTCTCCCTGGCCGAGCGCCACGAAGAGCGCCGCACCGGCACGCCGCGCCTGCGCCGCTCGCGCGGCCAGCAGCGCCCCGACGCGCCGGCCGCCGCCGCTCCGGCGGCGGACCGCCCCGGCCCCGCCGAGGACGCTTCCGGCCTGCGCCTCGAGTGGCGCGAGCTCGCCGGGCAGGCGCCGACCGAGCAGCTCTACGAACGGTTCTTCGGCGACTTCGAGGCGAGCTTCTGGCTCGACAGCGCCGACGCGCCGACCTGGCTCGCCCAGTGCTCCTACTTCGGGACCAGCGCCGGTCCCGGCGCGGCGCTGGTCTCCTACGACGTCGAGGCCGGCGAGGTCGCGGTCGAGCGCGACGGCGTGCGCTCGGTCCAGCACAAGTCGATCTTCGACTTCCTCGACCGCGAGCTGGCCCGCAACCGGGTCGAGCCGCCGGCCGGCTTCGAGCGCGGCCTGCTCGGCGGCTACGTCGGCTACCTCGGCTACGAGTGCAAGGCCGACTGCGGCGCCCGCAACCTGCACACGTCCGACCTCCCGGACGCCGCCTTCATGCTCGCCAACCGGGTGATCGCGGTCGACCACCACCGCGACCGCACCTTCCTCTTCGCGCTCGGCCCGGCGGGCGATCCGGAGGCGGGGCGCTGGCTCGACTACGCCGAGCCGATCGTCGCCGCGGCGATCGCCGAGCCGCCTCCTGAGGCGCCGCTGGCGCCGCCCTCGGACCCGGGCGGCCAGATCGAGTTCCGCAGCGGCCGCGGCCGCGAGCGCTACCTCGCCGACATCGCCCGCTCGCAGGCCGAACTGGCGGCCGGCGAGTCCTACGAGGTCTGCCTCACCGACCAGTTCTCGACCGACGCCAGCCCCGACCCGTACGCGCTCTACCGCCGCCTGCGGCGCGCCAACCCGGCCCCGTTCGCGGCCTTCCTGCGCTTCGGCGAGAGCGCGATCGTCAGCTCCTCGCCGGAGCGCTTCCTCTCGGTCGACCGCGAGCGCAAGGTGCAGGCGCGCCCGATCAAGGGCACCGTCTCCCGCCACGAGGACCCGGCCGAGGACGCCGCCCGCGTCGCCTTCCTCGAAGCCGACGAGAAGACCAAGGCCGAGCACCTGATGATCGTCGACCTGCTGCGCAACGACCTCGGGATCGTCTGCGAGGTCGAGAGCGTCGCGGTCCCCGACCTGATGGTGGTCGAGCCCTACGCGACCGTTCACCAGGTCGTCTCGACGATCGTCGGCGACCTCGAACCGCGCCGCAGCGCCGCCGAGTGCGTGCGCGCCTGCTTCCCCGGCGGCTCGATGACCGGAGCCCCGAAGGAGCGCACGATGGAGATCATCGACGACCTCGAGGAGGAGGCGCGCGGCGTCTACTCGGGCGGGATCGGCTACTTCGGGCTCGACGGCACGACCGACCTCAGCATCGTGATCCGCACGATCGTGATGCGGCCGGGGCGGACCACGATCGGGGCCGGCGGCGCGATCGTGATGCAGTCCGACCCCGAGGACGAGTTCGACGAGATCCTGCTCAAGGCGCGGGCGCCGATGGCGACGATCGCCGAAGCGGTGACCGGCAGCGCCGAGGCCGGGGTCGGCTGGAGCGTCGAGCTGGAGCCGGCGAGGGCGGCCCGGTGAGCGGCTGGGAAGTCCGCAGCGGCCTCCCCGACGACGTGGCGGCGGCGGCCAGCGCGGTCGAGCTGCTGCTGGTCGAGCTCGGCGGCAGCCCGCCGGCGCGGCCGCTGCTGGAAGCCGAGGTCCGCGCCCTGGTCGAGGAACCGGAGGCCGGCGAAATCCTCGTCGCCGAGTCGGCCGGCTCGCTGGTCGGCGTGCTCAGCTCGAGCTGGCAGCGGGCGATCCACGTGCCCGGCCGCTACGCGGTGGTGCAGGACCTCTGGGTCGACCCGGCCTGGCGCAGCGACGGGGTCGGCGCGGCGCTGATCGAGGAGCTGGCGGTGCGCGCCCGCGCCGCCGGCGCGCCGCGGCTGGAGGTCGGGCTGCCGCCGGAGCACTTCGCCGCGATCGGGAAGACGACCGCCTTCTACCGCGCCAACGGGTTCGAGCACCTGGGGCCGCGGATGCGGAGGAAGCTCGAGCCTTGAGCGAGCTGCTGGTGATCGAGCAGCGCCGCGGCAGCGGCGACGCCGCCCCGTGGGTGCGCGAAGGCGGCCGCACCCTGCCCGGCCAGGACAGCAACCAGCGCCTGGTCGAACTGGGCGCCGGGCTGGCCCGCCACGCCGGCGTCCGCGCGGTCCCCGCCGACGCCGCCGACGAGACGGTCGAGCGCACCCTCGGCGCCCTGCACGAGCGCCGCTACCTGGAGGCGCTGGCGGGGGTCGGAGCCAGCGAGCAGGTGGTGCTGGCCGAGTTCGCGCCGCCAGGGCTCGAGCCCGACATCCCGGTCCGCGCCGGCCTCGTCGCCGCCGCCCGCGAGGGCATCCGCACCTCGATCACCGCCGCCGAGCGCCTGCTCGCCGGCGCCCGCTACACCTACGCGGTCTGCCGCCCGCCCGGCCACCACGCCGGCCCCGACTTCCTCGGCGGCTACTGCTACCTGAACAACGCCGCGGCGGCGGTCCGCACCCTCTGCGACGGCGGCCTCAAGCCGGTCGGCGTGCTCGACCTCGACCTCCACTACCCGAACGGGACGGCGGCGCTGGTCGAGCGGATCGCCGAGGCGACCCTGCACTCGCTGCACGCCTCGCCGGTCACCAACGTCGCCCCCGGCACGGTGCTGCCGCAGGCCGCCGGCGAACGCGCCCACGCCTTCGCCGAGGCCCCCGACGAGGACGCCTACGCGGCCGAGGTCGCCGCCTCGGTCGAGGCGCTGGCGGCGGAGGCGGCGGCGCTGGTCGTCTCGCTCGGCTACGACACGGTCAGCGGCGACCCGCACGGCGGCTGGAGCTTCACGCCGGCGATCTTCACCGAGATCGGCCGCCTGCTCGCCGCCTGCGGGCTGCCGGTCTGCGTGATCCAGGAGGGCGGCTACGCGCTGCCGGCGCTCGCCGCCTGCAGCCACGCCTTCGCCACCGGCCTGCTCGGAGGGGAGGAGCGATGAGCGGCCTGGAGCCGTTCCGCGCCCGCCTCGACCTGCTCGACGACGAGATCACGCGGCTGCTCGGCGAGCGCTTCGAGGTCTGCCGCGAAGTCGCCGTCTACAAGAGCGAGCACGGGATCCCGATGATGCAGCCCGACCGGGTCGAGATCGTGCGCCAGCGCTACCTGGAGCGGGGCGGGGCGGCCGGGCTGCCGGCCGACTTCACCGCGGCGCTGTTCGACCTGCTGATCGCCGGCACCTGCAAGGCCGAGGACGAGCTGATGGACGAGCTGGCGGCTAAGGGGACGGGCAGGTGAGCGCGCTGCCATCCGGGCCGCGGCTGCCGCGCGCCCTGCAGGCGATCGGCTGGACGCAGCGGCCGCTGCCCTTCCTGGAGCGCTGCCAGCGCCGCTACGGCGACACCTTCACCCTGCGCATCCGCCACTGGGGCGACTGGGTGATCCTCGCCGACCCCGCCGACGTCAAACGGGTCTTCACCGCCGGCGAGGCGGTCGGCGTCGACATCGCCAACCCGCTGCTCGGGCCGGTGCTCGGCCCGCGCTCGGTGATGCTGCTGGAAGAACCCGAGCACATGACCAGGCGCAAGCTGATGCTGCCCTCCTTCCACGGGCGCAGCGTCGCCGCCGAAGCCGACGCGATCACCGCGCTCGCCCGCCGCGCCGTCGAGGAGTGGCCGCTGGGCGAGCCGTTCGCGCTCTGGCCGCGGATGCAGGACATCACCCTCGACGCGGTGATGGGGGCGGTCTTCGGCAACGGCCGCGATCCGCGCCTGGCGCCGCTGCGCGAGCGCCTGCGGACGCTGACCAGCTGGCTCAACGAGCCGCGCAACCTGGCGATGCTCTCGCTCTTCGGGCCCGACTTCGTCGCCCGCAGCCGCGGCTACCGGGAGGCGATGGAGCCGGTCGAGGCGGCGGTGCTGGAGGAGGTCGCGCGGCGCCGCGCCGAGCCGCCGCGCGAGGACGTCGTCTCGATGCTGGTCGAGGCCCGCTACGAGGACGGCGCGCCGATGTCCGACGCCGACCTGCGCGACGAACTGGTCACGCTGCTCAGCGACGGCCCCACCTCGACCTCGCTCTCCTGGTCCTTCGAGCGGCTGCTGCGCAACCCGGAGGCGCTGGCGGCGGCACGGGCCGACGCACTCGACGGCGACGGCTCCTACCTCGACGCGGTGGTCAAGGAGACGCTGCGGCTGCGCCCGCCGGTGCCGGTCGTGGTGCGGCGGCTGCTGGAGCCGCTGGAGCTCGGCGGCTACGAGCTGCCGGCCGGGACCACGGTTGCGCCCTGCATCCACCTGATCCACCGCAGCGAGCGCTGGTACCCGCAGCCGCTGCGCTTCCGGCCCGAGCGCTTCCTCGAACAGCCGCCCGGCACCTACACCTGGATCCCGTTCGGCGGCGGCGTGCGCCGCTGCCTCGCCGCCAGCTACGCCGAAATGGAGATGAAACGGGTGCTGCGCGTCGTGCTCGGCACGCTGGAGCTGCGCTCGGCGGCCTCCGACTCGGAGCGCTCGCGGCGCAGCGCGATCTCCTTCAGCCCCGACCAGAGCGGCCTGGTGATCGCCGAACGGCGCGCCGCCGGCGCGCCGGACCTCGCGGGGGCGGCGGCATGAGCGCCACGGCCGGGGGAGAGGCGGCCGTGTCCGACCTGCTGATCGTCGGCGCCGGCGCCAAGGCGGCGGCGGTCTCGGCCAAGGTCCACGTGATCAACCAGCTCGGGCTCGGCCCGCTCAGCGTCACGATCGTCGAGAAGACCGAGCCGGCCGCCTCCTGGCTCGGCCGCAACGGGATGACCTCCGGCGAGGAGCCGCTGGCGATCCCGCCGATCAAGGACGTCGGCTTCCCCTATCGGTCCAGCCGCCAGTTCGGCGCCCGCTGGGGCGACGCGATCGACGCCGGCCTGCTGCCCTTCACCTGGCAGCGCTACGCGATCGAACAGGGCATCTACGCCGCCTGGGTCAACCGCGAGTCGCCGCCGATCCGCCACCGCGACTACGGCGCCTACCTGAGCTGGGTGCTGGAGCGGGCGACGGAGGGGATCGCCAAGTTCCACGGCCGGGTCGAGCGCGTCGCCCTGGCGCCCGACGGCGAGCAGGGCTGGGAGGTCGAGGTCGCCGACCGCGGCTCGTCCGCGGACCCGCAGCGCCACCGCGGCCGCGCCCTCGTGCTCACCGGTCCCGGCGTGCACCGCGAGCTCGCCCACGACCCGGCGGTGGTCGAGCGCGTCTTCCACTGCGACAGCCGCCGCGACGAGTTCGCCCGCATCCCGACCGATGCCAAGGCCGAGATCGCGATCGTCGGCGGCGGCGAGAGCGCGCTCAGCGCGCTCGTCTTCCTGCGCGCCTTCCGGCCGCTGGCCCGGCTAACCGTCTACACCCCGACGCTGCCGCTGAGCCGTGGCGAGAGCTTCCTCGAGAACCGCGTCTTCGCCGATCCCGACGACGTCGCCTGGGAGCGGCTCGACCTCGAGACGCGGCGGGACTTCGTCAAGCACTGCGACCGCGGCGTCTTCGACACCGGCGTGCTCGCCTCGATCGCCGGCGACCCGCAGAACTCCTTCGTGACCGGCCGCGCGCTCCACGTCGGCGCCGCCGGGGGCCGCCTGGCGCTGGAGATCGACGGCGCCGACGGGGTCGTCGCCGTGCCCTGCGACTTCGTCGTCAACTGCACCGGGTTCGACCTGCTGGCGCAGATCAGCGGCCTCTTCGACGAGGCGCTGCGGGCCGAGGTCGAGCGGCTCGCCGGCCCGCTCTGGGACCGCCCGCCGCGCACCGAGATCCCGATCGGCCGCGCTCTGGAGCTGGTCGGGATGGAGCCGCGCCTGCACCTGCCGGGGCTCGGTGGGCTCAGCCAGGGCCCGGGCTTCGCCAACCTCGGCAGCCTCGGGCTGCTCGCCAACCGCGTTCTTGAACCGCTCCTGCCGGGCCTCGGCACCGACGCCGACGAGGGTCAGGCGGGGGACCTACGCAGGTCACTGCAATACGACTAGAGAGGACTGGGGATGTCGCAAGTGTCGAAGAGGGGATCGAAGGCGACCGTGCTCGCGGCGCTGGCGCTGCTGGCGCTGGCCATCGGAGTGCTGAGCGGGTGCGGGGGATCCGAGGATGCGACCGGTGACGACGTCGCCTTCGACGGCAGCGGCTATCCCGGCTTCGACAAGGCCAACACCCGCTCGGTGAAAGGCCCGATCAACCGCGGAAACGTCAGCGGCCTCGAAGTCGCCTGGACGCTGCCGCTGACCGCGCAGAGCAACTACGGCGCCTACGCCTCGACCCCGGTGATCGCCAACGGCGTGATCTACTCGCAGGACCTCGAATCCAACGTGCAGGCGATCGACCTCGAGAGCGGCGAAGTGTTGTGGGCGAAACGCTTCAACGAGGTCACCCAGGGGCCGAACGGCGTCGTCGTCGACGACGGCAAGGTCTTCGGGGCGACCGCCAGCAACGCCTTCGCGCTCGACCAGGCGACCGGCAAGCAGCTGTGGACGAAGAAACTGATCAAGGACGCCGCCAAGGAAGGCATCGACATGGCGCCCGGCTACAGCGACGGGCTCGCCTACGTCTCGACCGTGCCGGTGCTGGCCGACTCGAGCTACCCCGGCGGCGGCGTCGGCACCCTCTACGCGCTCGACGGCAAAACCGGCAAAGAGGCCTGGCACTTCGACACCGTCCCGCAGACCCTCTGGGGTGACAGGAAACAGAACGCCGGCGGCGGCCTCTGGTACCCGCCCTCGTTCGACGAGAAAGGCTCGATCTACTTCGGGACCGGCAACCCGGCGCCCTTCCCGGGCTCGAAATCGGACCCCTGGGGCAAAAGCCGGCCCGGCCCCAACCTCTACACCAACTCGATGGTCAAGATGGACGCGAAGACCGGGAAGATGGACTGGTACTACCAACAGACGCCCCACGACCTCTACGACTGGGACTTCCAGAACCCGCCGGTCCTGATCGAGTCGAAAGGCCGTGAGCTGGCGATCGGCTCGGGCAAGTCGGGGATCGTCACCGCGGTCGACCGCAAGACCGGCAAGCCGGTCTGGTCGACCCCGGTCGGCCAGCACAACGGCCGCGACGACGACGGCCTGCTGGCGATGCGGGGCGAATACTCGAAGCTCAAGGACGGCCCGGTGCTGCCGGGCTACCTGGGCGGCGTGATCGCGCCGATCTCGGCCAACGCGACGACCGTCTTCGTGCCGATCGTCAACATCCCGATCACGGTCTCCGGCGGGACCGACATCGCCGGCGTCCAGCCGACCGGCCCGTCCGGCGAAGTCGTCGCGATCGACGTGGCGAGCGGCAAAGAGCTCTGGGCGGTGCAGGTCCCGGGACCCGCCTACGGCGCCACCACCGCGACCAACGACCTCGTCTTCGCGACCAGCTTCGAAGGCATCGTCCACGCCTTCGACGCGCAGAGCGGCGGCGAAGTCTGGCAGGCGCAGCTGCCGGCCGGGACGAACAGCGGGGTCGCCGTCTCCGGCAAGACCCTGGTCGCCGCCGCCGGCCTCGCCGCGGCCGAAGGCCAGACCCCGCAGATGGTTGCCTACCGGCTGCCCGAGTAGCCGCTTCGCCCCGCTCCCCGTCCGCCGGGGTCAGGTCGCGCCCTGGCGGACGGCGGCGGGGAGCTCGAACGAGGGGCGGGAGCGGCGCGGCACCGCGACGCTGGCGGCTGTGGCGAGCAGGCAGGCGGCGGCGGCGAAGCCGAAGGCGAGCGTGAACCCGCGCTCGGTCGGCAGCCCGGAGGCGACCACGGTGCCGGCGATCAGGCTGGCGCCGATCTGGCCGCCGACCGAGCCGCCGAGCGTCCGCATCACCGTGTTCATCCCGGTCGCGACCGCGGTCTGCTCGGGCGGCACCGCTTCGACGATCAGGTTGGCGAGCGAGGAGAAGGCGAGTGCGATTCCGGTCCCCATCAGCGCCGTCGCCACGTACATGTTGAACTCGGCCCCGTGGGCGAGCGCCATCACCGTGAAGGCGAGCGCCGTGGTCAGGCAGCCGGCGATCAGCGTCACCCGCGGTCCGATCCGGGTCGCCAGCGAGCCGGCGATCGGGCTGACCAGCATCATCGCCACCGTCGCCGGCAACATGAAGAGGCCGGCCTCGGTGACGCTGGCGCCGTAGCCGTAGCCGCTGCTGGCGGGGGTCTCGGTGAACTCGGGCACGAGGATGAACGAGCTGTACATACCCGCTCCGATCAGGAAAGCGGCGGCGTTCACCGTCCAGACGCTGCGCACTCGCATCATCGCCATCTCGACCAGCGGCTGGCGGCGGCGTTCCTCGAAGCGGATCCAGACCGCGAGCATCGCGAAGCCGGCGCCGATCAGCCCGATCACCCGCGGATCGCCCCAGCCCCACTGCCCGGTGCGGCTGATCCCGAGCAGGATCAGGACCAGCCAGGCGGAGAGCAGCGCGGCGCCGCCCCAGTCGATCCGGCCTGGCGAGCGCACGGGGGACTCGGGGACGAAGAGGGCGGCGGCCACCGTCGCCAGCACGACCGGGCCGAGCGGCAGCCAGAACAGCCAGTGGTAGTCGAGGCTCTCGACCACCGGGCCGGCGACCACGATCCCGAGGCCGCCGCCGATCCCGAGGATCGCGGAGATCATCGCGATCCCGCTGGCGGCGCGGCGCGGCGGGAACTCGTCGCGGATGATCCCGAAGGCGAGCGGGAAGAGCGCGCCGCCGCCGCCCTGGATCACGCGCGCCGCGATCAGCATCTCGATCGAGCTGGCGAGCGCCGCCAGCAGCACCCCGAACGCCAGCACCGCGAGGGTGATCGTCAGCGTGCGCGCCTTGCCGAACATGTCGCCGAGCCGGCCGACGATCGGGGTCAGCACCGAGGCGCTCAGCAGGTAGCCGGTGAAGACCCAGGCGGTGGCCGAGGAGGAGGCGTGCAGTTCGTCCTGGATCGCCGGCAGGGCGGGGGCGACGGTCGACTGCAGCAGCGAGAAGGAGGCGCCGGCGAGGGCGAGGACGGCGAAGGTGATGCCGTAGTGCTGCCGTCGTCGTGGGGAGGTGGTACGGTCGGCGGCAGATGTCATCAAGCGCTGACAACGCTACCAGGCCACAGCGCCAGCCCCGTTCCCGCCGCCGCCCGCACGACGCCGAGGCGAGCCGCGCCGACCTGCTGGCGGCCGCCCGCGAGGTCTTCCGCGAGCGCGGCTACGAGCGGGCGACGACGCGCGCGATCGGCGAGCGCGCCGGGGTCGACCCGGCCCTGATCGCGCGCTACTTCGAGTCCAAGGAGGGCCTCTTCATGGCCGCGATCGGCGAGATGGACGCGTCCGAACGGGCGCAGATCCCGACCGCGCCGCGCGAGTTCGTCGGCCACCTGCTGCGCCGCTGGGAAGAGCGCGGCCACAACCCGCTGAGCCGCGCCCTCGCCAGCCCGGCGCTGAGCGAGGAGATGCGCGAGCGGGTCAGCACCCTGGCCGGCGACCTGCTGGTCGGCGGCGAGGCGGTGGCGCTGCGCGAACGCGGCGTGCGTGAGCCGGAGCTGCACGCCGAGCTGCTGGTCGCCTTCGCGGTCGGGGTCGCGATGACGCGCGCCAACGGGACCCTGGAGACGCTCGCCGCCGCCCCGCGCGAGCAGGTGCTGGCTGCGCTCGCCCCGCTGCTCGACGGGCTCGGGACGGAAAGCGGGTAGGGAGGGGGTCATGGCCGCCAAGCGCAGCGCCGGCATCCTCCTCTTCCGTCGCGACGGGAGCGCTCCCGAGTTCCTGCTCGCCCATCCCGGCGGCCCCTACTGGGCGAAGCGCGACGAGGGCGCCTGGACGATCCCGAAGGGCGAAATCGAGCCCGGCGAGGAGACCCGCGCCTGCGCCCTGCGCGAGCTCGGCGAGGAGCTCGGGCCGGTCCCGGAGCTGGCCCCCGAGCAGCTGATCGAGCTCGGCGAGATCCGCCAGAAGTCGGGCAAGACGGTGACAGCGTGGGCGGCCGAGGGCGAGTTCGACCCGGCGGCGCTGAACAGCATCGTTTTCCCGCTCGAGTGGCCGCCGCGCAGCGGCCGCGAGCAGCAGTTCCCCGAGGTCGACCGGGTCGAGTGGTTCGGCGCCGAGCGCGCGCGGGAGAAGATCCTGCCGGCGCAGCAGCCGTTCATCGACCGCCTGCTCGAGCACCTCGACGGGGCCGGCGAAAGCTGAGCGAGGCCCGCTGGGCCGACCTATACTCGCGGGGCGATGGAAAACGGCTCCGCACCGCGGTCCGCAGGCACCGGCGCCGAGCTCGACGGCAGCGCCAACGGCGCCGCGCCCGCGAACGGGCACCTGCCGCTCTCGGCCCGGCTGCTCGGGGTCGGGGTGCGCGGTGCCCGCAGCGTCGGCAAGGCGACCGGGATCGACCGCGCGGTCGAGGTCGCCGCCGAGGAGGCGATCGTCGGCGCGATCGAAAGCGAGGCGGTCGAGCGGGCGATGGCGCGGGTGCTGAACGGCCCGCTGGTCGAAGAGGCGGTGCAGGGGGCGCTGGAGAGCGACGCGGTCAAGCGGGCGCTGCTCGAGGCGATGGACAGCGAGCTGGTCGACGAGGTCTGGCGGCGGCTGCTGGCCAGCGAGGAGGCCCAGCAGCTGGTCGAGCGGATCGCCGGCGCGCCCGAGCTGCGCGCCGCGATCAGCGCCCAGGGGGTCGGCCTGGTCGGCGACATCGCGCGCACGATCGGCCGCGTGATCCGCGAGGTCGACAACACGGTCGAACGGATCGTGCGCCGGCTCACCTTCCGCCGCCCGC
This sequence comes from uncultured Conexibacteraceae bacterium, assembly GCA_964464285.1. GTDB lineage: Bacteria > Actinomycetota > Thermoleophilia > Solirubrobacterales > 70-9 > VAYN01. The sequence continues at coordinate 37,162 of CAYXFL010000016.1, read as the reverse complement.
GGCCGGTCCCGTCGACCAACGCCGGCGCCGCCAGCCGCACCCTGGCGATGTTCATCGACGGGGTGATCGTCAACCTCTCGTTCACCGCGCTCGCCGCCCTGGTGGCGCTGGTCGGCAACGCCTTCGACGGCGGCGGCGGTGGCGTCTCCGGCTTCACCGTCGTGATCGGCTCGACCGTCTGGGTCGTCACCGGCCTGCTCTACCTGATCGTCTTCTGGTCGCTGGCCGGCCGCACCCCGGGGATGAGCTTCGTCGGCATCCGGCTGAGCGAAAAGCTGAGCCTGCGCCGCGCGGTCAAACGCGCCTTCGGGATCTTCCTTTCCGTCATCACCTTCGGGTTCGGCTTCCTCGGGATCGTCTTCCGCGCCGAACGGCGCGGCTGGGCCGACCGGATCGCCGGTACCGACGTCGTCTACGACGAGTGGCGCCCGGACCCGGCGCCGTGGTCGCAGCCGCCGCCCACGCCGGCCTCAGTCGCGGGCGCCGCGGTTGGCGAGCCAGCGCTGAAAGGCGAGGGTGGCGCTGCCGGCGAGGATCAGCAGGCCGACGTTGACGGCGAGCACGGCGAGGGCGCCGAGAGCTTCGTCGCTGCCGGTGCCGCCGAGCGCGACGCCTAGGTAGGCCGAGGCCGGCATCGTCGTCACCGAGATCGCGACGCCGACCGCGGCGCTCGCCCGCGTCTCGAAGGAGAGCATCGCCGCCACCCCCGCCGCCAGCGCGATCAGCACCGTCGTGTAGTCGATCTGGGCGAGCGTGTGGAAGGCCGAGCTCTCGACTTCGAAGCCGTCGGGCAGGAAGCCGGTGGCGCTGAGCAGGCCGGTGAGGATGCCGCTGGCCACGACCACCAGGGCGAGGCCGAGCAGCAGCGTCGTCGCCGAGCGTTCGGTGAGCCGCTGGCGCCGGCCGACCAGGCCGACGCAGGTCGCGCAGATCGGCAGCAGGTCGGGGCTGACCGCCATCGCGCCGACCATCAGGATCGAGCTGCTGGTGATCACCGCGACGGTGGCGATCACGGCGGCGACCGTGATCAGCGCCAGGTAGCGGGCCAGCGGCCGCGAGTTGGCCCGCGCCTGGCCCATCACCTCGACCCAGGCGAACCCTTCGATCCCGCGGTCGCCGCCGAGCTGGCGGCGCAGCGGCGCAACCACCTCGACCCTGGTCAGCAGGTAGTCGTCGACCGGGATGCCGAGCTCGCCGATCGTTTCGACCAGCCGGTCGGCGGCGGCCGGTTCGACGTCGGCGACGAAGACGCTGCCGCCCTCAGGCGAGGCTTCGTCGGGCTGCTGCACGATCCGGCGAACGCCGTCGATGTCGCGCAGCAGCACCGCGAAGTGGGGGGCCAGGTCGGCCGCCACGGATGAGCGCAGCATCAGCACCGCGCTCCATTGTTCTCATTGCGGCGGCGTCAAACCTCGCCTTCGGGTCCCTCCGCCAGCTTGTAGATGACGATGATCGAGAGGGCGAAGATCGCCAGCGACCAGAACGGGTAGGCCGGGATCGAGAGCAGCGCGGCGACCGAGTTGATCGCGCCGATGAAGATCCCGAACCAGCGGCCGAATTCACCGCCGGCGAACAGCGAGAACGCGGCGACGATCTCGAGCACGCCGATGATCAGCGTGATCCATCCCCACGTGTTGAGACCGCTGATGATGAAGGTGCCGGCATCGGTGAAGAACCGCGCATCCCCAATCGCCGCGATCCCCCAGATGATGTTGAGCACCCCGGCGACCAACAGCAGGACCCCGGTGAAAACCCACCAGCCGCTGAGCGACGCTGGTTCGTTCATGAGTAACCCCTTTCCCTATTGCGAGCGAGACAACCTCTTGGGACGGGATCAACATATGCCGGCCGCCGGCCGCCGGCAACCCAGCGCCGGTTAGGAGACGAGCTTCAGGACCCGGAAGGATTTGGTGCCGCGGGGGGTCTCGACCTCGACCGTGGCGCCGACCTGGGCGTTCATCAGGGCTTTGCCGATCGGGGACTCGGCGGAGAGGCGGCCTTCGGCGAGGTTGGCCTCGGTCGAGCCGACCAGGGTCCAGACGGCGGACTCGCCTTTCGACTCGTCGAGGACTTCGGCGCTGCGGCCGAAGGCGAAGGTGTCGGCGGGGGCGGTGTCGGACTCGACCACGACGGCGTTGTCGAGGCGTTCGCGGAGGCGCTTGATCCGCGTCTCCATGTGCGCCTGGTCCTCTTTGGCCGTGTGGTACTCGGCGTTCTCCTTGAGGTCGCCTTCGTCGCGGGCGACCTTGATCCGCGCCGCCATCGCGATGCGCTTGGGACCTTCGAGCTCGGCCAGCTCGGCTTTCAGCTCTTCGATGCCGGCCTGGGTGATCGGCTCGGCGTTCTGTTCAGCGGGGCTCATCCGCCCAGCCTGCCAGAAACGGCGCTGTATCGCGCCGCGGGACGGCCTGCTCGGGGGGTTTCCGCCGGAGGGGTCGGTGGTCTCCTTCTGCTCTCGCTGGGCGAATTCGCCAGTTGCGCAACCCTCCCGTCCGAGATCGTCTGTGGTGCGAATCGCGGACGCCGCTCGACGAAGGACACCACCGACCCCTCCCAACGCAAGCGCCCCGAAGTTCCGTTAGCGGGGCTGATCCGTGAGCCCGTACTTGACACCGGCATGCGGGGTCAGGGACGGGTTCACGAAGCGCCCCGGCCTCGGACGGCCCGCCACGCTAATCGCCGCCGTTTTCCCCCAGCAGCGGGGCCGCGAAGGACTTCACCTTGGCCGGCGCCGCGCCGGCCAGGTACTTGAGCCGGAAGATGTCCTCGGTCGTGCGCAGCAGCGAGTAGGGGTCGTAGGCGGTCGCGTCGCTCCCGCCCGGGCTGGCGAAGCGGGAGAGGATCAGCGACCCGACCCGCAGCGGCTTCGGGTTGGGCAGCGGCGCCAGCGCCGGGTCCGGCGGGCTGACCTGGTTGAAGGTGATGACCAGCACCCCGTCCTCCTTGAAGGCCGGCGATTTCTGGATCAGCGGCACGTACTTGGCCAGGAAGGCATCGGCCGCGGCGGGACCCTGGGGCGCTCCCGGCGGGCACTGGCCGACCACCCCGGCGTTGCAGGGGGTGGGGGAGATCCAGGAGTAGTTCGGCGTCGTCTCGACCTTCCTCAGGTCCTTCTCGAGCTCGTCCAGGGGCACGTCGCTGGGCGTGCAGGAGCCGAGGTCGACCAGCGAGCGGAAGTGGACGAACGGGTTGAGGTTCGAGGAGTAGCCGCCCGGCACGGTCGTCTCCGTGGCGCCGGCTTCCGGCATCACGCAGTTGTCCGGCTGGCCGGTCGCCGGGTCGGCCATCGCTTCCATGTAGGCGTGCCAGCGCAGCCGGGCGCTGTCCACCTGGTCGCCGAGCGAGAGCGTTTCGGTCGGGTAGTAGCAGCCGTCGCCGGAGACGAAGCCGGCCGAGTTGTTCTTGGTGCCGGGCGGGAAGTCGGCGAAGGTCGGGCAGTTGGCGCTGGTCACCGCGTTGGGGCGCTGGCCGCTGACCGCTGCGATCGTGTTCGGGACCACCGCTTCGGTGAGCAGCGAGTAGTCGCTGAGCAGGGTGCCCTGCGGGCGCAGCGTGCCCGCCAGGTAGGGCATCTGCGGCGCCGCCCCGAAGGCGGCGTCGTAGCCGGGGCTGGCCAGGGCGATCACGAACAGGTGCTGGACCTGGCCGGGCGGCACTTCCGGCTCCGGCGGCGCCGCCTTCTCTTCGGCCTTCTCCTGTTCCGGTGCCGGTTCGCTTGCCACGGGTGCCGGCGCGGGGAGCGAGCCGGAGGAGCTCGCTCCCCCGCCGGACGACGCGGGTTGGGACGGCCCGCCGGCCGATTCGGCCGCCGTTTCTTCGGGTGGAGGGGCTGCTTCGCTCGGCGTGGGAGCCTGCGAGGAGGCGAGGCTCCGCCCGAGCAGGCCAGCCAGGGGCCCGAAGTCTTCGTTGGAGGTGGTCAGCGCGGCGGCGACGATCCCGGTCGTCGCGACCAGCGAGGAGGCGACCATCAGGGCGAACTTCTTCCCGGTCAGGGAGGCCGCCGCGGCGACCGCTTTTGCGAACAGGGCGCTCACGCGGCGGCTCCCGCCAGCGAGCCGCCGCACTGGTCGCAGAAGCGGACCCCGTGCCGGAACGGCGAGCCGCAGGCCGGGCAGTGGCCGGCGGCGTCGGAGCGCTCGATCTCGAGCTGGCGCTCGAGTGCGGTCAGGTCGGCGTCGACCCGCTGCAGCTCCGCCGCTTTGCGGGTCAGCACGTCGAGCCGCACCGCGTCGCGGATCGCCATCTCGTAGAAGGCCCCGCCGAGGTCGGCCTGCATCACCGTGAACTTCTCCAGCAGGCGGTCGCGCTGGGCGACCAGCTCCTTGCTCTCGGTCCTCGGCGGCTCTTTCGCCGCCTGCTTCGGCTCGGGCACCGGCTCCGCCGGGCGCAGCCTCGCCAGGGGTCGCCTGGCCGCGTCGCTGAGGCGGCGGCTCACGGTTCCGCACCTCCGCCCGGAGCCGGGCCGCCGGTGGCGTCCTCACCGACCACGACCACGTCGGGGAGGTTCTGCTGCGCCTTGATGTAGTCGTCGCCGACCTGTTCGGGGTTTTCTTCGACCAGTTTGGTGTCCGTCTCTTCCTTGGCTTTCGAGGCTTTGAATTCGGTGACTTTGTGCACCTCGCCGTTGTCGGTCTGTTCGACCTTGCCTTCGCCCTTCTTGGCGGCCTTGGCGTTTTTCGCTTTGCCTTTCGCCTTGGTGGCGCCGGCGGTCGCCGGTGCGTCGCTCGAAGTGCTGGTCGCCGCGGTCGCCTCCTGGGCGCGCAGCGCCTGCAGCAGGGCCTCGTTGTCGCCGCCGTCGCCGGAGCCGCCGCGGCCGACGATCACGCCGAGCGCGACCGCGATCGGAAGCAGCGCGAAGAAGCCGACCGCGGCGGCGCGACTGCTCGCCGGCGGCTTCTCCTTCTTCGGCCCGACCAGCGGCTTGCGCGCTTTCGCGCTCATCGCCGCGAAGTAGCGCGAGGAGGGGTTGGCGCCGTTGCCGCGGCGGGCCGCGCAGTTGATGCAGTAGCGCTGCTGTGGGTCCATCGGCGCCCCGCACTCCTGGCAGGGCTCGTGGCCCGCGGGCGCCGCCGGTTTGCTCTCCGTCACTGCTTGTCCCCCTTCTGCGGCTCGTCGGCCTTGCCGCTCTTCCGCTTGGCTTTCTTGCCCTCCGCCTGCCGCTCGGCCCGGGCGTCGAGGATTCGCTGCGCCTCGGCCTGGTGCTCGGCGGCCTTCTCCTGCGTGGTCTGGCAGCCGGCGAGGGCGCCGGGCAGGAGCACGGCGGCCGCGGCGGCGGCCGCGAGCCGCGCGAAGCTGCGCTGTCGCCTAGCCGAACGCACCGCTCACGTACTCCGCCGTGCGCCGCTCGCGCGGCGAGTTGAAGAGGCTGGTGGCGCTGTTGTACTCGACCAGGTCGCCCAGGTACATGAAGGCGACGTGGTCGGCGATCCGGTAGGCCTGCTGCAGGTTGTGGGTGACGATCACCACGGCGACGTCGTCGCGCAGCCTCACGATCAGGTCCTCGATCACCTGGGTCGATTTCGGGTCGAGCGCCGAGCAGGGCTCGTCGAGCAGCAGCACCTCAGGCTCGGCGGCGAGCGCGCGGGCGATGCAGAGCCGCTGCTGCTGACCGCCGGAGAGCTTCAGCGCCGGGTGGTCGAGGTTGTCCTTGACCTCCTCGAAGAGGCCGGCGCGGTCGAGCGCGCTGTGCACCGCCGGTTCCAGCGCCTTCTTGCGCATCCGCCGCGAGCCCTGCTCGCGGATCACGTAGGCGATGTTGTCGAAGACGCTCATCGGGAACGGGTTCGGCTGCTGGAAGACCATCGTCACCCGGCGCCGCAGCAGGGTCGGCTCGATCGCCTTGATGTCGACGTCGTCGAGCCGGATCGCGCCGGTCAGCCGCGCGTGGCTGGTCAGCTCGGTGAGCCGGTTGAGCGAGCGCAGCAGGGTCGTCTTGCCGCAGCCCGAGGGCCCGATCAGCGAGAGCACCTCGCCCTGGCGGACCGGCAGCGAGACCGATTTGACCGCCTCCTTCTCGCCGTAGAAGACCGAGACCTTGTCGATCTCCATGCGCCGGATCGAGAACTGCGGGGCGCTGATCGAGCGCTTCGCCGCCGTGAAGCCGCTCTGCTGGGGCAGCGTGGTGGTCGGCGCCTCGTGCCCGTTGGTGCCGACCGGGGGCGCCGGAACCGCCTCGCGGGCCGGCGGGGTGTCCTCGAGCGGCAGCCGCCGGACCGGCGGCGGGGGTGAGTTCAGGAGCTCCACGTTCCAACCTTTCTGGCGCGGCGGTGGACGATGTCGACGGCCGCGTTGAGCACGAGGACCATCAGCAGCAGGACGAAGGCCGCCGCGTAGGCCTTCTCCGGCTGGTTGAGGTTCCCGGTCGGGGAGGCCTCGTAGACGAAGTTGGTCAGGGTGGTGCCGGCACCGCGCAGGAAGTCGAAGGGGAAGGGGGCGCCTTCGACCGGGGCGAAGTTCTGGGTCGCGCCGAGCAGCACGACGATGATCGCGGTGTCGCCGATGATCCGGCCGAGGCCGAGCATCGCCCCGGTCGCGATCTGCGGCTTCGCCGTCGGGATCAGGATCCGCCGCGTGGTCGCCGCCTTGGTCTTGCCGACCGCGTAGGAGGCCTCGCGCACGTGGCGTGGGATCGCGTTGAGGCCCTCGCGGGTCGAGCCGACGATCAGCGGCAGCGCGACCAGCGAGAGCATCGCCGAGGCGCCGAAGAAGGAGCGGCCGAAGACGACCCCTTCGGAGCTGCGGCTGAGGAAGCCCAGCGCGGTGCTCGAGAAGATCACCGTGCCGAACAGGGCGAGCACGATCGAGGGGATGCCGGCGATCGCCTCGATCGTCGATTCGGTGACCCGGGCGAGGCCGGCGGGTCGGCCGTACTCGGTCAGCCAGACCGCGATCGCGACCCCGACCGGGATCGCGATCGCGCTGCCCATCGCGGCGACGATCAGGGTGCCGAACAGGGCGTCGGAGAAGCCGCCGCTTTCGGTCTGCTCGAAGCCGGCCGTGGCCGGCGTCCACAGCATCTCCGGGCGCAGGTAGGTGATCCCCTGGATCAGCAGGTAGATGACGATCGCGACCGCGATCGCGCAGAACAGCAGGCCCAGCCCCCAGCAGATCGCCAGGCCGATCCGGTCCGAGAGCGCCCAGGTGGCGCTGCCCTCGGAGGCGCCGCTGTCCTGGCCGCGGCCGGGCCGCGGCTCGACCTGCTTGGGGACCGGCGGGACGGTCAGCTGGCCCTCCATCAGGCGCTCCCGTACTTGCGCATCGAGCGGCGGGCGATGAACCCGGCGAAGGAGGCGGTGGCCGCCGAGAGCAGCAGCACGGTTGCGATCGAGAACAGCGTCGCGCTGCCGGGCGGCGTGGTCAGCGCCTCGATGTTCTTGATGATCGTCGGGGCCAGCGGCCGCGAGGGCTCGAAGAAGAAGATCACGCCGTCGAGCGGGTTGGGGGCGAAGCCGACCGAGCCGGAGATCATCGCCAGCATCACCGCCTCGCCGATCGCCCGCGCGGTCGCCAGCACGGTGCCGGCGACGATCGCCGGGCGGGCGGCGCGCACGCCGATCTTCCAGGTCGTGCGCCAGCGGTTGACGCCGAGCGCCAGCGAGCCTTCGAGCCAGCCCGGTTTCACCGAGCGCAGCCCGTCGGAGAAGATCGAGACCATCAGCGGCGCGATCATCACCGTCAGCACGATCACCGCCGCGGTCAGGCTGTAGCCGGAGAGCGAGATGATCCCGGCGACCGAGGCTTTCTGGTCCTCGCTGACGAGGTTGTTGCCGATGAACGGGACCAGTACGACGACGCCGATCAGGCCGTAGATCACCGAGGGGACGCTGGCCAGGAAGCGGACCACCGGCTGCAGGATGTTGCTCATCCACTCGGGTGCGAACTCGACGATGAAGACGGCGACGAAGAGCGCCGAGAAGAGCGAGACGAGGATCGCCCCGCCGGTGATCAGGATCGTGCTCCAGATCAGCGGCCAGGCGTGGAAGGTGTAGATGTATTCGGCGCCCGACTGCCCGGAGAGGAAGATGTCCTGGAGCTGGTCGTCGACGCTGCCGCCGGCGCCGAACCAGGCGAGGCCGTTGTGCGCGAACGAGGGCCAGCCTTTGACGAAGACCGTGACGATCAGCGCCAGCAGCAGCCCGACCACGGCGATCACAAGCGCGCCGAGCATCCGCTCGACGCGCTTGTCCGACCACCGTGGGCCGTACTCGGGAGTGAACTCTTCGTCCACCGGGGCCCTTACTTCTTGTTGAACGCCGGGACGCCGCCGGCTTTCAGGATCACCTGGCCGGCCAGCTTGCTGCGCCGCATCCAGTCGACGAATTTGAGCAGGCCTTTCGGGCTCGAGCTGCCGTCACCCGGGAGGACCAGGAACAGGTAGCGCGAGAGCGGGTACTTGAGCGGCTCGACGCTGATGTTGCTGGCCTTGCAGGCGACGCCGTTGACCTTCAGCGGTTTCAGCTTCTTGCTGCCGAGCCAGGCGAGACCGGCGTAGCCGATCGCGTTGACGTCCTGCTTGACCGCGTTGACGACGAGGCCGTCGGCGGTCAGCGCGTTGACGTTGGAGGCCGGCGGTTCGTTGTTGAGGACGGCCTGGAGGAAGAAGTTGTAGGTCCCTCCGTTGGTGTCCCTGCCGACCGGGGAGATCGTCGCGTCCGAGTAGGAGCCCGGGAGCTGGTTCCAGTTGGTCAGCAGGCCGCGGTAGATGTCGTGCGCCTGCTGGATCGTGATGTTGGTGAGCGGGTTCTTGGCGTTGACGTCTAGGCAGAGCCCGTCCATGAACATCTTGATGTAGGTGGTGCCCGCGTCACTGGGGAGCGGGGTGCGGGCGTTGCCCGCGAACTGGCTGGTCCCGTTCTGGACGTCTTTGACGCCGGCGTTGCCGCCGTTGGCGGTGTAGACGAACTTGACCTTCGGGTTGACCTTCGTTTCGTAGGTCTTGAACAGCGCTTGCAGCACGGGCTGGGCGGCTACGGAGCCCGACCCGATGTAGGTCACGGCACCCGCCGACGCCGGTGCGGCAAGCCCGGCAAGGGCCAGGGCCGCGATGGCGAGGGTCTTGATTCTCATCTGCAGTGCTTCCTCTCTTTGCCGGGTTATTTTGGGTTTCTCGATCAACTTGGTTGGGAACGCTACCAGTTCTGTAGTTTATTGACTAACTAAGTCAATAAAGCCTCCCGGCAGGAGCGCTCGAGCCGATGCGGGGGGGCTTGGAATGGAGGGATCACCTTGTTGAAAAGAAGGCTCTCGACGCCGCGAGCGGCCACCGTCATCGTCCTCGCGGCTGCAGTTGCCGTGTCGGTGACGGTCGTCCCGTCGGTAGCAGGGGTAGCGCAGTCGTTCCTCACCAACCAGCGGGCGGCGAAGGTCTACGTCAGCAACAAGAAGGCGCAGGATCTCTTCCTGAAGAAGAAGGCGGCTTCGAATCTCTACGTCGCCAAGGCGACGGTGCCGCAGTCGCCGGTCGGGGCGGTCGCCGCCGGCACCGCCCAGTTCGGGCCGGTCACGGCAACCACCGCCGGGTACATCCCGAGCGCGTTCGCCTCGTTCGCGACCAAGGGCTCGGTCAGCAACGCCGTGATCACCTTCTCGGCGACCGGGACCTGCACGGCGGCGAAACCGGGTGCGAACCTCGCCTGCCCCGTGCAGATCCTGGTCGACGGCCAGGTCACCGGCAAAGTGAACCTGCTGCCGGCAACCGCGGCCTCACCGGCTCCCGTCCCGGTGGTCGCCACGGTCGCTAAGACGACCGTGCTGACCAAAGGCGGTCACACGGTGGCGGTCCAGTACGCGGGCGCCAAAGACGTCACGTTCACGCTGAAAAGCTGGGACCTGGCGGTCGAGGCCTACCCGCAGCCCGAGGAACCGCTCGAGGAAGAGCCCACGAGCTCCGGCCAGCAGGGCGGCCAGGGCAAGAAGCAGGGCAAGTAGGGGAAGGGGGGACCCGCCCCCAGCTCAGCGCTGGGGGCGGGGAAGCGCGTCGCCGAGAACTAGGCGGGCGCGGTAGAAGAGGGCCTCGTCGGCCGCGTTGCCGGAGTCGCGGTTGGCGAGACGGCTGGTCCGGTTCTGGCCGGTCCCGGCCGGGTGCTCGTCTCGCACCAGCCCGGTGATCCGGCCGCGGGAGACGAAGGTGGTCTGGTCGACTCGCTTGCTCATGCCTGCCGTCCTTTCTTTCCAGAGTTTGTCGAGCAGCTAAGTCAACAATAGCAGAGCGCGAAACTACCGAGGTGCGGCGAGATGGGCGGGGGCGCCACCCGGCAAAAAGCGCGCCCCCGCCCGTCGCCTCTTCAGACGGCTGCAGATACCTCTGCGTCGCCGTCGTCCGGGGACCCAGGGGGAGTCGAGGCCCCCTGGCGGCCGGACGACGGTGCACCGTTGAAGCTCTTTGCCTGGGCCGGGCGCAGGTAGGCGATCTGGCCCTCCTGCAGCTCCAGCCTCTGCAGCTCGCTGCGGGTCAACTGGGCCCAGACCTCGGTCCCGTCGCCGAGCACCAGCTCGACCCGGATCTCGAAGCCGAGGGCGACGATCCGTTTGACCATCGCCTCCTGGGTGCGCCCGTCGGCGTTGAGCACGACCTCCATGTCGTGCGGGCGCACGAACTCGTCGCCGAGTCGGTTGACCTCGCCGACGAAGCTCATCACGAACTCGTTGGCCGGCTGCTCGTAGAGCTCCTCCGCGGTCCCGATCTGCTCGACCCGGCCCTCGTTCATCACGACCAGCTGCTCGGCGACGTCCATCGCCTCCTCCTGGTC
>CAYXFL010000016.1:0-26404 GCA_964464285.1 uncultured Conexibacteraceae bacterium | reverse complement strand
CCTGGTCGTGGGTGACGAAGATCGTGGTCACGTGGACCTCGTCGTGGAGGCGCCGCAGCCAGGCGCGCAGGTCCTTGCGGACCTTCGCGTCGAGGGCCCCGAACGGCTCGTCGAGGAGCAGCACTTTCGGCTCGATCGCGAGCGCCCGGGCCAGTGCCATGCGCTGCCGCTGGCCGCCGGAGAGCTGCGAGGGCAGCCGCTCGGCGAGGCCGTTCAGCTGCACCAGGTCGAGCAGCTCGTCGACCCGCGCCTTGATCGCGTCCTTCTTCCACTTGCGGATCGAGAGCCCGAAGCCGATGTTCTGCGCCACGCTCATGTGCTTGAAGGCGGCGTAGTGCTGGAAGACGAAGCCGACGTTGCGTTGCTGCGGGGGGGTTTTCGTCTGGTCGACGCCGTCGATCAGGATCTGGCCCGCGTCGGGCACCTCGAGCCCGGCGATCATCCGCAACAGCGTCGACTTGCCGCTGCCGCTCGGCCCGAGCAGCGCGGTCAGGGACCCGTCCGGCACGGTAACCGACACGTCCTCGACCGCGTGGAAGTCCCCGAAGAACTTCGAGGCGTGCTCGACATCGATTCCCATCAGTCCGCTTCCTTTCGTTTCAACAAGTTCATCGCCAGCAGGGCGGCAAGCGCGAGCACCGCGAGCAGCAGGGAGGAGGTGTAGGCACCGACCGTGTTGAACTGCTCGAACTGGCGCTGGACGTGCAGCGGCAGGGTCTCGGTCTGGCCCGAGATCCGGCCGGAGACGACCGCCACCGCGCCGAACTCGCCGAGCGCCCTGGCGGTGGTCAGGACGACCCCGTAGGAGACCGCCCATTTGATCGAGGGCAGGGTGATCCGCCAGAAGGTCTGCCACGCCCCGGCGCCCAGCGTCGAGGCGGCTTCCTCCTGCTCGGTGCCGATCTCTTTCAGCACCGGCGCGACCTCGCGGGCGACGAACGGCAGGCTGACGAAGATCACCGCCATCACGATCCCGGGGGTCGAGAAGATGACTTTGATCCCCAGTTCCTCGAGCGGGTCCCCGAACCAGCCGGTCTGCCCGTAGACGAGGATCAGCGCCAGGCCGACGACGACCGGGGAGATCGCGAACGGGAGGTCGATCACCGCGTTGAGGAAGGCCTTGCCGCGGAACTTTTCGCGGACCAGCGCGTGGGCGACGGCGATCCCGAAGATCGTGTTCAGCGGCACCGCGATCACGACCGTGATCAGGGTCAGGCGCATCGCCTTCAGGGTCAGCGGGTCGGTGAGCGAGTCGATCACCGGCTGCAGGCCCTCTTTGAAGGTTTCGTAGACGACGATCCCGACCGGGATCAGCAGCAGCAGCGCCAGGTAGCCGAGCGCCAGGTAGCGCAGCGACCAGCGAGTGGCGGTGGACTTGGCCTCAGCGCCCACTGCGCGCCGCCCAGCGTTGGATCAGGGTCAGGGAGAAGAGCAGCATCAGCGATACCACCAGCAGCACGACCGAGACGGCGGAGGCGGCGATCAGGTTGTCCTGTTCGATCCTCGCTTTGATGTAGACGGAGGCGACCTCGGTCTTGAACGGGATGTTGCCGGTGATCAGGATCAGCGAGCCGTACTCGCCGAGCGCGCGGGCGAAGGCCAGCGCGGCGCCGGCGGCGATGCCCGGCAGCAGGTTGGGGAAGACGATGCGACGGAAGATCGTGAAGTTGCTGGCGCCGAGCGAGGCGGCGGCCGACTCCATCTCGCGGTCGAGCTCGAGCAGCAGCGGCTGCACCGAGCGAACGACGAAGGGGAGGGTGACGAAGAGCAGCGCGATCACCACCGCGGCCGGTTTCAGCGAGAGCGTGATCCCGATCGGGCTGTTCTTCCCGTAGAGCGCCAGCAGGACGATCCCGGAGACGATCGTCGGCAGCGCGAAGGGAAGGTCGATGACCGCGTTGATGACCGCCTTGCCGGGGAACTTGTCGCGGACCAGCACCCAGGCGATCAGGGTGCCGAAGAAGACGTTGACTACCACCACGACGAGCGAGGCGAGAACCGTGAGTTTCAGCGCCGCGACAGCCTGCGGGGAGCTGACGGCGTTCCAGAAGCCGTCGAGGCTGCCCTCGAACGATTTCGCCGTCAGCGCCGCCAGCGGCAGCAGGACGATCAGGCTCAGGTAAAGGACGATCAGACCGCGGTTGAGCGCGCCGCCGACCCCGGGCAGCCCGAGAGCTGCCCGGGGGGAGGGGAGGCGCCGGCGGGGCCCGGAAAGGGTCCCCGCCACGGCATCGCCGTTGCTACTCGGTGGCGACACCCAGTTCCTCCTCGATCTCCATGATGATTCCGGTTTCCTCTTCGAAGTACTTCTCCTTGGCTTTCTCCCAGCCGCCGAACGCGCTGTCGATCGTGAACAGGTTTTTCGGCGTCGGGAACTGCGACTCGTCGATCAGGGATTTGTTCACCGGGCGGTAGCCGGCTTCGGCCCAGATTTTCTGACCGGCGTCCGACCAGAGGTAGTCGAGGTAGGTCGTCGCAGCGGGGTCGCTGTCGACCGTGACCGCAGCCGGCTGCTCGATCAGGATCGTGTCCGCCGGGACCACGTAGTCGACCTCCTGGCCGGCGTTCTGAGCGGCGATTGCCTCGTTCTCGTAGGAGAGGAGGACGTCGCCCTCGCCGGCGATGAACGCCTGCAGGGCGTCGCGGGCGCTGGTCGGCTGGACCGTCGCCTGGCTCAGCACCTGTTTGGTGAACTCGCGCGCCTCGTCTTCGGAGCCGCCGGTGGTGCTCACCGAGCCCCAGACCGCGAGGATGTTCCAGCGGGCGCCGCCGGAGACGGCCGGGTTGGCGGTGACCAGATCCAGTTCTTTGTCGACGATGTCCTGGAAGGACTGGACGTTCTCCGGGTTGCCCGGACGGGTGACGATCGCCACGACCGAGTTGGTGACCATCCCTTTGTATTTGTTTTTGTTCCAGTCTTTGGCGACGATGCCCGCGTCCGCGAGCGGCGTCATGTCCGTTTCCAGCGCAAAGTTCACGTAGTCGGCGGGCTGACCGGCCTCGACCGCGCGCCGGGAGTCACCGGAGGCGGCAAACGAGTTGCTGAACTCGACGCCGGCGCCCTCCGGGGTCGCCTTGAAGGCCGGCTCGAGCTTTTTCTCGTAGGCCTCCTGGGGGGTCGAGTAAGCGACTAGGTCGATACTGCCGCCGCCGGAGCTGGCGTTGGTCTCGGTCCCGGTATCGGTCCCGGCTGAGCTGGTCGTGTCATCGCCTCCACCGCAACCGACGGCAAAGAGTGCAACGAGCAACGTGAGGAGGGCGGCGCCGAGGCCGGCCTTCACGCTGCGCCGCCGGGAATAGCGAGCGTTCCGCATCTGATTCCTTCCTTTGTTGACTAGATAACTAGTGATTCGACTGCGCGGCAGGCTAGCACAAAGTTGATCGGCAAAGTCGGTAATTCCGATCAGGATTCGGGAACTAAGCTGTGGAGCCGAAATCTCGACAGGGGGGAGCGGGAATGAGCGTCAATGCCGTGCGGACGCCGGACGAGTTACTGGAGGGGCTGCCGGACTATCCGTGGCAGTCTCAGTACCGGGAGGTGGACGGGCTGCGGCTCGCGCATCTCGACGAGGGCGAGGGCAAGCCGGTGATCTTCTTCCACGGCGAGCCGACCTGGTCGTTCCTCTGGCGCAAGGTGATCCCGCCGGTGCGCGACGCCGGCTACCGCTGCATCGCCCCCGACTACGCCGGCTTCGGCCGCTCCGACAAGCCCACCGATCTCGGCTGGTACACCTACGACCGCCACGTCGAGCTGACCGCCGCTCTGCTCGAGGAACTCGACCTGCGCGACGCGACCGCGGTCGTCCACGACTGGGGCGGCCCGATCGGGCTGCGGCTGGCGGTCGAGCACCCGGACCGGATCTCCCGCCTGGTGATCATGGAGACGGGCCCGTTCACCGGCCACCAGCGGATGAGCGAGACCTGGCTGGCCTTCCGCGAGTTCGTCCGCAAGAGCGAGGACGTGCCGGTCGGGATGCTGGTTCGCGGTGGCTGCAAGACCGACCCCGGCGATGCGGTGATCGGCGCCTACGAGGCTCCTTATATAGACGGGGCCTCGAAGGCCGGCGTCCGCGCCTTCCCGCTGATCCTCCCGACCACCCCGGAGATGCCCGGCGCCGCCGAGGGCAAAGCGGTCGCCGACGCGCTGCGCGGGGACGAGCGCCCGGCGCTGGTGCTCTGGGCCGACTCCGACCCGGTGCTGCCGTTCAGCGTCGGCGAGCGGGTCTCCAGCGAGCTCAACTTCCCGCCGCCGCGGCCGATCGCCGACGCCTCGCACTTCCTGCAGGAGGACGCGGGGCCGGAGATCGGCGCGATCGTCGCCGAGTGGCTCGGCGCCTGAGCGAGTGGCTCAGGCGCAGCGGGATCAGGCGCGGAGCGCCGCCACCATCTCGACCAGGTCGGCGTGCGAGCGGTCGAGCAGCAGCTGGACGCGGCGCGGCGCCTCTTCGTCCTCGACCCAGGTGACGGTGCCGGGCCAGTAGGCGTTGGGCGGGCGCCCCGGCAGGTGGAAGACCGAGGAGAAGACCCAGCTGCCGGTGTTGTGGAGGCGGCCGCCGCCGGGCAGCGGCCACTCCGCTTCTCCGTCGGTGGGGCCGGCGCGGTGCGAGTGGCCGGTGATCACGTGGCCGTCGTCGACCCCGAGCCTGTTCGCCAGCTGGCCGGCGGCGGCGAGGCCGCCGCGGAAGATCGCGGCGCCGCTCACGTCGGGCTCGAAGCTCGAGTGCAGGAGGCGGTTCAGCGCCCGGACCCCGACCGGGAAGGCGGCGCGGGCGCCGGCGATGCCGAGCCGGCGGCCGAGGCTGCGCTGCTCGTCGGTTCCGGCCAGGGTCTCCCAGGCGGCCTCGGCGGCCCGCTGCTGCTGGCCGCCCGGACGGCGGCGCCCCTGCGCGGTCGCGTAGGCCAGTCCATATATGGGGCGCAGGACCCGCTCGTAGTCGGCGGGGGTGGCCTGCTCGGGGACCTGGCCGCGCAGCCGCGCGATCGTCGCCGTCGCCAGGCACTCGGCACGCGGCAGGTTCAGGTGCGGGTCCATGTAGTGGCCGTGGGTGGCGTAGACGTCCTCGCGCAGCCAGATCCCCGGGTAGGCGATCCGCAGCCGCGCCGCGCCGAGGTAGCCGGCGATCGTCGCGGTCGGGCCGGGGGAGGGGCCGGCGAGCTGCTCGAGGCCGAGCGGGGCTTCTGCCATCCCGAGCTGGTCGAGCAGCGGCCCGGCCAGGTGGTGGTCGTGGTTGCCGGGCACGAGCACGACCTCGCGGCCGGCGAGAGCGGCGCCGAGCGCCTCGAAGAAGGGGCGGGCGGCCTCGAGCGCGCCGCCGAGCGGGCGCTCGCGCAGCTCGACCACGTCGCCGAGCAGGACGACCCGGTCGGCGCCGCCGATCTCCGCCAGCAGCAGCGCCCGCACCGCCGGGTCACGGGCCACGTCGCCGCCGCTGTAGAGGCTGAGGTGGAGGTCGGAGATGACGGCGGTGCGCATCGGGTGTTTCTACCGGACGCGAGGCGCCTGTCGAGTTGCTCTCGCCATGCGAGAGGAAAGCGCCAAGCACCAAACTGGCCAGTCAGCCAGTTTCGCTACGATTCCGCCGATGCGCGCATTCGGCGAAGAGAAGACCGCACCCGCCAACGGGATCGAGATCGTCTACCAGGAGATGGGCGACCCGGAGGGTAAGCCGCTCCTCCTCGTGATGGGGCTGGCGACGCAGATGATCGCCTGGAACCCGGACTTCTGTGGCCTGCTCGCCGACCGCGGCTTCCGCGTCGTCCGCTTCGACAACCGCGACATCGGCCGCTCGACCAAGCTCAAGGCCGCCGGCCTGCCCAGCCGCCTCGACATGCTCACCGGCCGCCGCGCCACCGCGCCCTACCTGCTTGCCGACATGGCCCGCGACACCTTCGGCCTGATGGACCACCTCGAGATCGAGTCGGCCCACGTGGCCGGCGTCTCGATGGGCGGGATGATCGCCCAGACGATGGCGATCAACCAGCCCGAGCGGGTCCGCTCCCTGACCTCGATCATGTCGACGACCGGCAGCCGCTGGGCCGCCCCGCCGACCCTGAAAGCCCTCGGCGTCCTCTTCGGTGGCCCGCCCAAGGGCCGCGACCAGGTGATCGAGCGCGCCGTCCGCACCTTCCAGACGATCGGCTCGCCCGCCTACCCCTTCGAAGAGGACCGCGTCCGCGAGATCGCCGCCGCCTCCTACGACCGCGGCCACTCCGCCGCCGGCGTCGCCCGCCAGCTGCACGCGATCCTCGCCTCCGGCGACCGCACCCCCGCGCTCCGCAACCTCACCGTCCCCACCGCCGTCCTCCACGGCAGCGCCGACGTCCTGATCCGCCCCTCCGGCGGCCGCGCCACCGCCAAGGCCGTCCCCAACTCCCGCCTGCGCATCTTCGAGGGCATGGGCCACGACCTGCCCCCGGCCCTCTGGCCCGAGATCGTCGGCGAGCTCGCCGCCAACGCCGCCCGCGCCCGCGAGCCCATCGCCGCCTAGCCGCCCTCGATGCCCCACCGCCCCGATAGGGGCTGAAAGACATCGAGCGCCCCGCAGGGCGCTCGATCAAGTGCGGCTGAGAGGAGTCGAACCTCCACGGGCTCTCGCCCACACGGACCTGAACCGTGCGCGTCTACCAGTTCCGCCACAGCCGCGGGACCCCGGCAATCTACCGCCTCCGCCGCCCAGGCCGGCCCCCGACCCCCAGACAGCGCCCATCCGCCCGTTCGCTAGAATGCCCGTCCCTCGCCGCTATCGTCTAGGGGACTAGGACGCCGGATTCTCAGTCCGGAAACCGGGGTTCGAATCCCCGTAGCGGTACCTCAGCAGTAGAGCGAAGCAGGCGCCCGCGAGGGCGAGATCAGCTGCGGGTAGCCTCGACCGGCGTACTGCCCCCGTGGAGCTGCTCGCGGTTTCGAAGGGGGTCGCCATCGCCTACGGAATTGGCCTCTGGGTCGTGCTGATCATCGGACCGGCGACCGTCACCGCGCTGAAGGGTCAGTGGCCCCTGTTCCATGCCGGCTGGCGTACCGCTGGGATCGTCTGGTGGATCACGGGCTTCAGGCTGGCCCGACCCGAGTCCTGGTGGGCCCGTTCTCTCTATGGCCCGGCCAAGCTTGCGCGCGCCGAAGCCCGTTACCCGGAAACCTTGGACGAAGAAGAAGGGATCGACGGCGAACCCGACCCACCGTGGGTCCGCGTCGCAACCGCGCTCTTCTTCGCCCTCTGTGCCGTCGCGGTGATCCTCGCGATCGGAGGGCTGCTCGGTCTCTGACGCGGGACTTAGCGCGAGCGTCGGGGCTGGCGAACACCCTCCGACGTGCCGTGTGGTTCGTCCTGGGGCGCGGACTCCTATCGGTACTGGATTTGCCCCGGTATGGTGCGCGGATGGGCAGCGACCTCATTGCCTTGATCGTCGCAGCGGGGCTCGGCGTCGTGGTCGTCGTGCTGGGGCTGCGACGCGATCTCTCCGAGACCACGCGAAACAATCTGCCGCGGTTCGAAGACGCACCGGAGCAGGTGGCCGCAGCCGAGACCGTGGGGTGGTCTGTCGGTGAGCAAGTGCGAAAGCCGCTCTCTCCGCGGCAGGCGCGCTGGCTCGCTTCGTTTTACCTGCTCATCGGCATCGGCAACGCGGCCTTCGCGGTTCTGTCGTCCAGCTCCGACGGCCTGGTGCGTCTCGCTTTCTCCGCGCTGTTCGTGCTCGCCGCTGTGCTCCTCTGGCTGGGGAAGTGGCCGTACTCCGTTGGGGCGCAAACGTGAACGTCCTGATCGCGGCGGACATGGAGGGGGTGGCGGGGATCGCGAGGTACGGCGACTGCCTGCCTTCGCACCCGGCTGCCTACGCCGCTGGGCGGCGGCTGATGACCGACGAAGTGCTCGCTGTGGTCGCTGCCCTGCGGGCCGGCGGGGTGGGGCGGATCTCGGTCGGGGACTGGCACATGGTCGGCACCAACGTCGAACGGGAGCGGATGCCGGCAGGGGTCGAGGTGCGGCCGATCGCGGAGCTGGCTCTGAACGTGGCCGACCCATCGATGGCGAAGGCGCACGGCGGGCCGCTCGACGCGGTCGTCTTCCTCGGCCACCACGCGAGCACGCGGAACCCGCGCGGGTTCAGCTCCCACACCTTCGTCTGGGAGATGGAGGTGCTGCTGGATGGGCAGCCGCTGAACGAGGTCCAGGTCTACGCGCAGGCGCTGGCCGCCGAGGGGGTGCCGGTGCTGGCGGCGAGCGGCGATCGCTGGATGCTCGAGGAGCTTGGGGCCGGCGAGCTCGGGGCGGCGGCGCTGGTCGCGACCAAGGAGGGCCGCGGCCGGGCCCGGGCCGAGTCGCGTCCCCCGGCCGCCGTGCGGGAAGAGCTGAGCGCCGCGATCGCCACCGCGCTGGCGGCACCCGGGCCGCCGCCGCCCGCGCGTGCCTACCCGGCCGAGCTGCGGGTGATCGCCGAGGGCGAGGAGCTGCTGGCGACCACGGTCGCCGGGCCGGAGCAGCTGCTGAGCGCGATCGCCACCACCTTCCGCACCAGCCAGGTCTCCCGCGAGTACCGCCAGCTGGCCCAGCTGCTCCCGGCCGAGGGTTCGCGCTTGCGCTCCCTGCACCGCCGCGCGGGCAGCATCCTCGCGACGCCGGCGATGCGCTCGAAGGAGCGTCGCTGGCTCGGCGCCGCGCCGGACGCGGCGGCCTCGCTCAGCGCCTCGTAGTCAGCCCGCGCAGCAGCACCTCGACGGGGGAGCTGTGCTTGTTGTCGCCGGCGAGGCCCTCGCGGGTCCGCTTCAGCTCCGCGGCCAGGTCGCCGACGTTCTCGCCGAAGCGGCCGACCTCCTTCGCCGCGCTGGTGAAGTCGCTCGACTTGAGCTTGAACTGGACCCGCTTCGTCCCCGGCAGGTGCATCCCCAGCACCTTGTGACCGGAGCGGCTGGCACCGAGCAGGACGCCGCCGACGGTGCCGGCAAGCGCGGCGCCGCCCGCGATCAGCGGGATCGTCGCTTTGCTGTGCCCGTTGCCGGACGCTTTCGCGCCGGCGCCGTTGGAGCTGGCTTTCGGCGTGCTCGCCGCTTTCGGTTTCGCCTGTTTCGCTTTCGAGCTCGAGCTTTTCGCTCTCGTCGAGCTTTTCGGTTTCGCGTTCGAAGCTTTCGTTTTTTTCGTTTTGGCTTTGGTTGCCATTGGTCATCTCCTCGGTCGGTGGCCAAGATGCCCGCCTCCCGCAAAGCGGGCCATCTTCGCCCCCGGTACCCCTGTCAGGGCAGTTGAACCAATGACACCGTCACCGTCACCGCCAGCTTCCTGCCGCCGAGCAGCTCGAGCGCCGCGGCGTTCAGCTTCACCCGCACGACGGCGCTCTTGCCGGCGCCGACGCGCTTGGGGGCCTTGACCTGGGCCCAGAACTTCTGCCCGGCGATCTTCACCCGCACCCGCTTGGGCGCCTTGACGCTGCAGGCGCTGCTTCCGGCCGGGCAGCTGACCCGGACGACACCGGCGAGGCCCTTGCCGTTCGGCTTCACCTGTTTGGCGAGGCGCTTGACGCTCGGCTTCTCCGTCGCTGGGGCAAGCGGGGTCTGGATCGGGGAGGGGCCGGGCTGCGGGGCCGGGCCGGGTCCGGGACCTGGGCCGGGGTTCCGCACCGGCAGGGTGGCCGGAACGCTGATCGTCATGAACCCGTAGGCCGAGCCGGCCGAGTACTGGAGCGTCTCCGCTCCCCCGGGGGCGATCGTGGCCGGGACGCGGGTCCACGTCCGCACCTCGCCGTCGGCGCTGAGAACCGGGTCCACGTTCGCGGTCCAGTTTCAGCAGCGTGCGGTCGCTGAACGGGAAGGTGACGAGTTCGCCTTTTTCGAGCGCTTCCGCCATCGTGCCGCTGGCCTGTCCGTCGGCGACCACGACTGCCGACTCGCCGTCGGCGGCGATCCGGATCCGCGGGTTGACGATCCGCGTGTCGATGTAGTGGGAGGGGTACGTGTAGCGCAGCGTGCCCTGGCTGGCGACCACGGTCTCGCCGCTCACCCCGTCGATCCAGGCCTCGCCGACCGTGAAGCGGAAGCTGTACGGGTCGGTCGTCGCGGGACGGCTGGCGCCGGCGCTGACCTCGGCCCCGACGTTGCCGCCGATGTAGTTGATCCAGGTGCGCAGGTTGAGCGCGCCGGTCAGGCCGTTCGCGGTCCAGTCGGTGCGCACCGCCGGGGTGTGGTCGAAGCCGGCAGTGAGGAGGCCGGACGCTTCGTCGCCCCAGACGACGCTCCAGGTCCCGGTCGTGCCGGAGCCGGGCCCGTCGCCCTCGCGGGTGGCGACGAAGACGCGGCCGTCGGCGCCGCCTTTTCCGTTGGTGAAGGCGACCGTGACCTCGCCGACCGCTTTGCCGACGCTGGCGCGGCGCTTCGCGTAGACGACGTTGTTGTTGTTGAGGCCGGCGCGCCAGACGACGGTGACGCCGCCGTAGGCGTCGACCGCGGCGCCGAGGCCGCTGAGGCCGTGGTCCTGCCCGGCGGTCCCGGTCCAGATCTCGACCGGGGCGCCCCAGTCGCCGCCGGCCGGCTTGGTCACCGAGTAGAGGTTGAAGACGACCTGCCAGACGACGGTCGTGTTGCCGGCCTGGTCGATCACGACCCTCGGCCCGGCGCCGGTCGAGCCCGCGGTGCCGGCGCTGGCGGAGATGTTGACCGGTGCGCCCCAGGCTCCCGCGGCGGAGCGGGTCGCCGCCCAGACGCCGGAACCCCCGACCGCTTTCTGCTCGGCCCAGACCACCGTGGTGCTGCCGTCGGGCGAGGTCGCCACGTTGGGCAGCTGCCCCGGCACCGGAGTGCCACCCGGGGCGGCGACGAGGGTCGTGGGCTCGCTCCACTCGCCGCCGCGCGGCTTCGCCGCGGTGTTGATCTGGCCGGCACCGAAGGCGCCCGAGTCCCAGACGGCGATCTCGGTCCCGGCCCGGTCGACGACCGTGTACGTGTTGTTGCCGAAGGCGGTCGGGCTGACCTCGCCGGGACTCCGGCACCGCCACCGGCGCGTTCCAGGCGGCCCCGGCGAGGGCCGGGGTGGCGAGCAGCGCCAGCGCCGCGCAGAGCGCCGTCAGCAGGGTGGCCGCGAGCGAGCGGGAGAGGGGCAGGGGCGAGCGGCGAGCGGAGGTGGGCATCTCGGGAAGTTCTCCCTGCTAGGGGGACGATGCGTTAGGGATACCTAATTAGGGAACCCTAACGGCGCGGCAAGCTATCAGAGAACCGCGATGTCCCTGGCTGCGCCTCAGCGGGGCGCGTACATGATCACGCCGACCCCGACCAGGCAGACCGCGGCCCCGATCAGGTCGAAGCGGTCCGGCCGGAAGCCGTCGAAGGCGACTCCCCAAGCCAAAGATCCGATGATGAAGACGCCCCCGTAGGCAGCCAGCACGCGGCCGAACTCGTGGCTCGGCTGCAGCGCCGCGACGACGCCGTAGAGCCCGAGCGCGAGCACCCCGATCAGGACCAGGAGGAGGCCGCGGTCCTCCTTGATCCCGAGCCAGACCAGGTAGGCGCCGCCGATCTCGGCGAGCGCGGCGGCGAGGAACAGCGCGATCGAGCGGCCGGTCACGCCCGTGATCCTGGCAAGCGCCGGCGACGCCCTGGCGAGCGCCGGCGCGCCCTCACGTTTGCCGTCCCCGGGCCGTTGTACTGGTGTGGGCACGATGGAAACCGTCTGGTCGACCTACGCGAGCCCGATCGGGACGCTGACCCTGCTGGCGCGGGGTGGGCGGCTCTGCGGCGTGCGCTTTCCCGGCGGCCCTGCGCTGGCGGCGGAGCTGCGGCGGCCGGACGAGCTCGCCGAGGCCGCCCGCCAGCTCGATCAGTACTTCGCCGGCGAGCGCCAGGGGTTCGAGCTCGAGGTCGAGCTCTCCGGCTCGCCGTTCCAGCGCGCCGTCTGGGCGCAGCTGCGCGAGATCCCCTTCGGTGCCACCGTCTCCTACGGCGAGCTGGCCCGCCGGCTCGGGCTCACCGACCCGCAGGCGGCCCGCGACGTCGGCGGCGCGGTCGGCCAGACCCCGGTCCCGATCGTCGTCCCCTGTCACCGCGTGGTCGGCGCCAACGGCGACCTGGTCGGCTACGGCGGCGGCCTCGACCGCAAGCGCACCCTGCTCGCGCTCGAGTCCAGCCAGCTCGCCCTGCTCTGACTAAGCGCTCGCGGCGAGCGGCGCGGCGGCGCCGAGGTGGTTGCCCTGGCCGTGATCGGCGCCGAGCTCACGCAGCAGCTCGAAGGTGCGCTCGTCTTCGACCCCCTCGGCGATCGTCTCGAGGCCGAACTCACGGGCGATGCCGATGATGCTCTGGACCACGCGGCGGTCGTCGGCGCTGGCGTTGAGGCCGGCGACGAAGCTGAGGTCGATCTTGAGGAAGGCGAGCGGCAGCGAGCGCAGGTAGGTGAAGGAGCCGAAGCCGACGCCGAAGTCGTCGAGGGCGAGGCGGCAGCCGAGGCCGGTGACCGCGGCGGCGAACTCGCGGGCCGCCGCCAGTCGCACCATGCTGGCGGTCTCGGTGATCTCGAAGACCAGCCCGGCCGCTTTCCCGGGGTCCGCGTCGAGCAGGGCGACGATCTCCGCCCGCGCCGCGGCGTCGGAGAGGGTGACCGCCGAGAGGTTCACGTGCGGGGTCGCGGTCGGCGGCAGGGCCAGCGCCCGGCGGACCATCCAGAGGTCGATCTGGCCGATCAGCCCGAAGCGCTCGGCGGCGGGCAGGAAGTCGTCGGGGTCGAGCACCGCCGGCGGCTGGTCGGTCGTGCGCAGGCGGGAGAGCAGCTCGTCGGCCCTGCGCTCGCGGCTGGCGAGCTCGACGATCGGCTGCGCGTAGGCGAGCAGCCGGTCCTCGGCCAGCGCCGACTCGATCTGCTCGGTCCAGCCGACCCGCTCGCGCCGTTCGCTCTCACGCTCGCGGCGCTCGGTCACGTCGGTGGCGATCGTGCAGGTCTCGACCGGCGCCAGCTGCTCGTCGCGCAGCGGGAAGGTGACGGTGTCGTAGGTGCGTGGCTCGCCGTCCCGGGTCAGCTCCACCTCGCCGTAGACCGGCTTGCCGGCGCTGGCGGCGCGTTCGTCGTTGAGCCGCTGCTCGGTGGCGATCTCCTCCGGGAAGACCTCCCGGCAGAGCTTGCCGAGCAGCTCCTCGAGGGTCAGCCCGGTGATCCGCTCGGCCTCCGCGTTGCCCATCAGGTAGCGGCCCTGCAGGTCCTTCACCGTGACCATCGACGGCGTGTTGTCCATGATCGCCCGCAGCCGGCGCTCGCTGGCCCCGAGCGCCTCCAGCGCGAGCGCGCGCTCGGTCACGTCGTGGCAGACGCCGACCATCGCCCGCGCCGAGCGCGAGGGCCCGGCCAGCACCCGTCCCTGCACGATCACCTTGCGGATCTCGCCGTCGGCACGCCGGATCCGCTCTTCGTAGGTGAACGGCTCGAGCGTCTCCAGCGCCCGCGAGACGTGGTTCCAGACGCGGTCGCGGTCGTCGGGGTGGACGTACTCGAAGAAGGCTTCGAAGGTACCGTCGAACTCGCCCGGCCGCAGCCCGAAGATGCGGTGCAGCTCATCCGACCAGAGCACGTGGTCGCGCTCGATGTCCCACTCCCAGACCCCGAAGCCGATGATCCGCTCGGCCTCGGCGATCCGGGTCACGTGCTCGCGCAGTTCCTCTTCGGTGCGCTGTTCCTCGCTGACGTCGCGGAAGATCGAGAAGACCTTGTCCTCCTGCGGGTAGATCCGGTACTGGAACCAGGTCTCCAGCGGCTCGTAGTACTCGACCATCTGCTGCGGTGTGCCGGTCGCCCAGGCGCGCTCGAAGGCGCGGTGGTAGGTGCCCCCGATCGCCTCCGGGAACTCCTCCCAGAGGTTGCGCCCAACCAGCTCGGAGAGCTGCCGGCCGAGGATCTCGCCGGCCGGCTGGTTGGCGTAGCGGATCCAGCCCTCGCGGCTGACGATCGCGATCCCGTCGGTGAGGTGATCGAGCATCTCGGCGATCCCCTGCAGGGGCATCGTGTGCTGGGAACCGTTCGAGTGCCCGTTTTCCGCCGGCATGCCGTCGTCTCTCCCCGTGTACGCCTCGCCGGTCGCGCCCAAGCGACCGGTGGCCGAACTGGCTCGATAGTACCCGCCCGTCCCCTGTTCGGAAACGGATTCCTGAGCGGCGGGACGGGGCGCTCAGCGCGTGTGCGTCGGTGCCGGCAGGTTGAGCCGGCGGCGGGCGGCGGCGACCGCCGAGACCGAGGAGCGGCAGGCTTTGGCGATTACGCCGTCGCCGTGGTCGGGACGGCGCGCCACCTCGAACTCGATCAGCGCCGTGCGGCGCAGTTTCGCGCGGGCGTCGACGGTGCTGTCGGGCGGCGCGGCGTCGAGCGCGGCTTGGGCGGCGCGCTCGCGGCGGCAGTTGAGGCAGAAGGTGCCGTCGCTCTCGCTGACCCAGGTGTTGGGCAGGGCTACTTTCTCGCCTCCCATGCGGCTTACCGAAACCCCGCAGCCAGCGCAGGTCCACTTCACGGCTGATTTGGTCTTACGCGTCGCCATCGTCTCCATCCAAGCTAGCAGGCCGGGTATTTTAGCCTGCAAACAGGCACCTTTCGGGCCGACTTGTCCGGCCTCCTACACTTTTTAGATGCACTCGGACCCGGTCACCGTTCCCACCTACACGCTCTACCGCCGCGGTATCGAGCTGCTCGAAGACGGCGATTTCGAGCACGCGACCGAGCCGCTGGCCGAGGCGGCGCGGCGGGCGCCGGAGAAGAGCTCGGTGCGCGAGGCGCTCGGCCGCGCCTACTACCGCAGCGGCCGCTTCGCCAAGGCCGCGGTCGAGTTCGAGGCGGTGATCGAGGCCCACCACGTCAACGACTTCGCCCACTTCTGCCTCGGGCGGGCGCTCAGCCACACCGGCGAGATGACCCGGGCCCGCCATCACCTGGCGCTGGCCTCCAACCTGCGGCCCGACCGCCGCGACTACCGCTACTACCGCCGCCTGCTCGACGCCTGAGGGCGCGGGCGCGGCGGCTCAGAGCCCGCGGACCAGGCGGCCGACGGTCCCGGTCGCGAAGTAGGGGCCGAAGGTGCGCTGGCGGTTGTTCGCGTGCAGGTAGGAGTTGACCCCGTTGATCTGGGTCCCGTCGGCGATCAGCCAGCCGCCGCCGCTCGCCCCCGGCGCCCAGCGGCACTTGATCCCCAGCGTCGGCGGGCCGGCGAGCGAGAAGGTCAGCGTGTCGTCGCCGATGTAGGGGGACTGGCAGCCCTGCATCCACTTGGTCTGGCCGGGATAGCCGAAGGTGGAGAACTGCTGCGCCCGCGGCAGGTCGAGCGCGATCGTGACGCCGCCGCCGACCGCGTCGGCGACGTTGACGCCTTCGGTGTTCGGCTTGGTCAGGAAGGCGCCGAGGTCGTAGTCGGGGTTGCCGTGCTTGGTCCACTGCTTGGGTGCGAAGACCTTGTTGGAGCGGGCGACGAAGACGCCGAACGGGGCGACTTCGCCGGAGTAGGCAGGCACGAAGGCGATGTAGTTCGACCAGACGGCGCGGCGGCCGTCTTCGGGGCCGCTGTTGAGGCAGTGGCCGGCGGTCAGCACCAGCTGGCGGGTGGGCGAGTCGATCGCGGTCCCCGAGCAGAAGCCTTCGACCTTGCCGCGGCGCAGGAAGATGCGGCCGTTGACCGAGTAGGGCGGCAGCTCCGGGGTCGCGACGCGCACGAAGCTGGCCTGGGCGCCACTGCGCTCGGGGGCGCCGATGCGGACCCGGGCCTCGCCGGAGGGGTCGACGACGAGGTCGAGCGGCCGCGCCGCGGCCATCCGCTGCGGGGTCCAGTAGGCGGCGACGCGCGCGGCGGCGGTGGCCGAGACGCCGGCGCCGGCGCTGACCTGGGCGGCGGCCGGCGCGGGGGCCTGGGTGCGGTAGCCGGCGGCGGCGCTGGCCGGCAGCACGATCAGGACCAGGGCGGCGAGGGTGAGGAGCGGGGTGGATACGCGCATCAGTGGACTAAGGGAATCACGCAGCGGAATTTTCGGGTGGCGGTGGACGGGGCGGCTGCGAGATTTCGTGATGCTGAAACCGTCGCAACGTTGTAGGCGTCCACACCGGTGTAGTTCATGAGATCCGAGCTCCACTCATCTCCAACCGCCAGAACGATCCCCGGTTGCTGTGCGAAGGCCGCCAGCGCCAGCGCCGCGGGCAGCTCGCCGCCCTGGGCAGCGCAGGAGGCCGCCGCGGCGGTGGCGTCGAGCGCGGTGGCGCTGTGGGCGGTCTGCCAGCAGGCGCCGGCGAAGGCCCGCGTCCCGGTCGCGCAGCCGGCCGCGTAGCCGTTGACCCGGGTCGCATCGGCGGCGCTCTCGGCGACCGTCGCCCGGTTCGCGGTGCGCGCGGCGTCGGCCGCTTCGGCGTGGACCGCGCTCGGCACCTGTCCCAGGGTTGCCGCGTTGACCTGGGCGCCGGTCACCGAGCCCGGCGCCAGCCGGCTGGCCGGGATCGTCCCTTCGCGCAGGCGGTTGCCCGGCAGCGAGCCGGGCACGATCCGGTTGCCGGGCATCGAGGAGGTGCGGACCTGGTGCCCGTCGATCTTCGTTCCGGCGAAAACGGCGCTGCCCCCGAGCGCGGCGATCACGAGCGCCGCGCAGGCGATTGGCAGCGCCGGCGAGTGTCGGCGCATCCCCCTCAACATCCCGCGCTCAGCTTACCTGGGGGCGGCGGGCTAGACTCGCGGTTGTAAATACGGTCGGTGGTCAAGGGAAGTCCGGTGCGAATCCGGCGTGGTCCCGCCACTGTGACCGGGTACGAGCAGACCGCGGGCGCCTGGCGCCAGCCACTGGGGACGAGACACGAACCCGGGAAGGTGCGATCCGCCAACCCCGGAAGCCAGGAGACCTGTCCCCGGCCAGCCAATTCAACCCTCGAGGAAGGGGTGGCTCTATGCCAAGAATCACTTCCGTACGGCTGGCTGCCGCGTGCGCGCTGGTAGTGGCCCTGTCTCTGACGATCGCCGGCTCCGCCATTGCCAAAGGCTCCGCCGATCTGCGCGTGGTCGGAAAGGGGAACAAGATCCTCACCGAAAAGACGGTCGCGACCGCGAACGGCTCGGTCAAGACCAGTCCCAAGGCGACCTGCTTCGGCCCCGACAGCGGCGGCAGCGGCAAGGCCGTCGCGCTCAAGGGCGACACCGCCCTCGGGCTGCTCGCCAAGGGCGCCAAGGGCACGCCGGCGCTGAACCCGCTGCTGGTCAGCGACAGCTTCGACTTCGGGCTCGCGATCTGCGGCGTCGGCCAGAGCGTCGCCAAGGGCGGCACCTCCTGGTACCTGAAGATCAACCACAAGGGCGCGATGGTCAGCGCCGACGCGGCCAAGATCAAGGCCGGCGACGAGGTCCTCTTCGCGCTCGCCGCGTCGGACCCGAAAACGTTCGCCTACCCGGAAGAGCTCTCGCTGGTGGCCCCGGCGAAAGCGCAGGCCGGCAAGGCGTTCACGGTGACCGCCTACTCCTACGACGACAAGGGCAAGCGCAAGCCGGCCGCCGGCGTCAAGGTGAGCGGCGCCGCCGGGGTCACCGACTCCGCCGGTCGCGTGATCGTCACCCTGAGCAAGCCGCGGCTGCTGCTGGCGACGAAGGGGGACCTGTTCCCCGATCGCGCCGCTGTCTGCCTCGGCGGCAAGTGCCCAGCCGGTAGCTAGGTGACCCGGAGCCGTGGCACGGCGGTCGCGGCGGCGCTGCTCATCGCAGCGCTCGCGGCCGCCGGCTGCGGCCTCGGCCCGGGCGAGGAGGTCGGCACGGTCGAGCTGACCGTGACCCGGGAATTCGGCTCCGAGCCGCTGCTGGAGCGCTCGGTCGAGGCGACCGAGTCGGACACCGTGATGCGGGTGCTCGAACGCGAGGCCGAGATCGAGACCCGTTACGGCGGCGGCTTCGTCAAATCGATCGAGGGCTTCGCCGAAGGGCGCCGCGACGGCCGCCCCTACGACTGGTTCTTCTTCGTCGACGGGGTCGAGTCGCCGATCGGCGCCGCCGACTACGACCTGCACGGCGGCGAGCGGATCTGGTGGGACTACCGCGACTGGGAGGGGACCAACCGGGTCCCCGCCGTGGTCGGTTCCTGGCCGGCCCCGTTCGTCGGCGGCTACGAAGGGCGCGAGCACCCGGTCACGGTCGTCTGCGCGGGCGGGGGAGCCGCCTGCGGGGAGGTGCGGGAGGCGCTGGAGGCCGAAGGGGTCGAGGTCGCCGACGGCCTGCCCGAGCGGGCGATCCGCGTGCTCGTCGGCCCCTGGGCGCGACTGCGGACCGACCCGAGCGCGGCGCTGGTCGAGGACGGGCCGGAAGAAAGCGGCGTCTTCGCCGACTTCGAACGGCAGGCGGGTGGGGTCGGCACGGCGGGCGCTTTCAGCCTGCTGGCCCTCGACGTCGAGGGCCAGCAGGCCCGCGACCTCGGTCCCGACGCCGGCCTCGTGGCCGCCACCCGCCGCTACCAGGCGCCGCCGGTCTGGCTGGTCACCGGCGGGACGCCAGCCGCGGTGCAGGCCGCCGCCGGCCTGTTTGACGGCGAGCACTTGCGCGACCATTTCGCGGTGGCGAGCGATGCCGGGAAGGAGACGCCGCTGCCGGTGCTGGTTCGATGAGATCGCCCTACGCCTACACGCCGCGGCCGCTGCCGCTGCAGTCCGCCTCGCCGGGCGCCGCGGTCGCCTACCTCGGGGCCTTCGTCGTCGTCGCCTTCCTCTTCTCGAGCCCGCTGGTCCTGCTCGCCGCCGGGGTCGGCCTGACCGTCGCCGGCCTGCTCGCCGGGGCCCGCTCGGCGCTGCGCTCGGCCTGGCGGATGGGGCTGGCCCTGGCCCTTCTGATCGTCGTCGTCAACGCGCTCGTGGTCAGCCGCGGCGCGACCGTGCTGGCGCGGCTCGGCGAGTGGCCCTGGTTCGGCCAGGTCGACGTCACCCTGGAGGCGATCGTCGCCGGCCTCTCGATCGGCTTGCGCGCGGCGGTCGCGATCGTCGCCTTCGCCGTCTACTCCGCCTGCGTCGACCCCGACCGGGTGCTGCGCGCGCTGCGGCCGCTCGCCGGCCGCTCGGCCCTGACCGCGACCCTGGTCTCCCGCCTGGTCCCGGTCGCCGCCGCCGACGCGTCCCGCCTGCGCGACGCCCGCCGCCTGCGCGGCCCCGGCGCCGCCGAGGTCGGCAAGGCGGCCCTGGCCCGCCGCCTGCTCGCCGGCTCGCTGGACCGCGCCGTCGACGTGGCGGCGACGCTGGAGCTGCGCGGCTACAGCCTCGACGCGGCGCACCGGCGCGGTCGCGCCCTCGATGGATTACCGCCCCTCTGGGGGCGGCGAGACATCGAGGGCGCGCGGTCGCGCTACGACGCGCGCTTCTACTTCGTCGGCGCGGCCCTGCTCGCCGCGGCGATCGCCGGCAGGGTGCTGGGAGCGGACGCGTTCCAGACCTATCCCGACGTGGAGATCGGCCTGGGAGCGGGAACGCTGGCGCTCTCCGCGCTGCTGGTCTTCGGCGGCCTCGTCCCCCTGCGCCGCCGCAAACGGAGATCGACCCGTGTCTGAGCTGGCGATCCGGCGCGGCGCCGCTCCCGCCCTCGCGGTCGCAGGCCTCACCTACTCCTACCCCGCCGCTGTTCGTCCCTCGCTCAGCGACGTCTCGCTCGAGATTGCCCCGGGCGAGTTCGTCCTGCTCGCGGGCCGCTCGGCGACCGGCAAGTCGACCCTGCTCAAAGCCGCCTGCGGCCTCGTCCCGCATTTCCATGGCGGCGAGATCGATGGCACGGTCGGCGTCGCCGGTCTCGACGCGATCGAGGCCGGACCGGGCCAGCTCGCCGCCGCCGTCGGCTACGTCTCCCAGGATCCGGAGACCCAGGTCGTCTCGACCACGGTCAGCGCCGAGATCGGCCTGCCCCTGGAGATGCGCGGCGACTCGTCCGCCGACCGCGCCCGGGCGGTCGAGGAGGTCGCCCTCGCCCTCGCGATCCCGCACCTGCTCGGCCGCACCGTCGACACCCTCTCCGGCGGTGAGCTGCAGCGCGTCGCCCTCGCCGCGGCCCTCGTCACCCGCCCGTCACTGGTCCTCCTCGACGAGCCGACCTCGCAGCTCGACCCGGTAGCCGGCGACGAGCTGATCTGGCTCCTGCGCCGGCTCAACGAGGAGTGGGGCGTCGCCGTCCTGCTCGCCGAACACCGGCTCGAGCGCTGCCTCGCCGCCGCCGATCGCGTCGTCGCGATGGACGCCGGCGCCGTCAGCTTCGACGGCAGCCCCGGCGACTTCCTCGCCTGGTCGCAGACCGCCGACCCCGCCCTCACCACCCCGGCCGCCCGCCTCTTCTCCCTCGCTGGGATCGACCCCCTGCCCGTCGGCGTCCGCGCCGCCCGCCGCATCTTGGAATCAACTGATCCGTCGACCGCACCGCCGCCGACCACCGCTGGCCCCCACCCGGGGAAGGTTGTGGGGGGCGGATCTCGCCCCCGGGGCGAGATCGCCTTATCGGTCAGAGCGCTGTGGATCGAGCTCGAACGGGACGAGCAGCCCCATGACGTGCTCCGCGGGATCGACCTCGAGGTCCGCCGCGGCGAACGGGTTGCGCTGATGGGCCGCAACGGGGCCGGCAAGTCGACCCTGCTGAAGTCGGCCGCCAGGCTGATCGACCCGGTCGCCGGCAAGATCACCGCCCCCGGTGGCCTCGCCCTGCTGATGCAGAACCCCGGCGACTACCTGGTTCGCGAGCGGGTCGGCGACGAGCTGCCCGGCGACGCCGGCCTGGCGGCGCTGCGCTCGGTCGGCCTCGAGCACGCCGTCGACGCCGACCCGCGCGACCTCTCCGGCGGCGAGCGGCAGCGGCTGGCGCTGGCGATCGCGCTCGCCGGTCGCGCCGAGGGCGAGGCCCTGCCCGGACTGGTCGCCCTCGACGAGCCGACCCGCGGCATGGACCGCGCCCGCAAGGACGACCTGGTCGAGCTGGTCGCCCGCCTCGCCGCTCAGGGCGCGGCGGTCGTCGTCGCCACCCACGACGTCGAGTTCGCCGCCGCCTTCGCCGACCGCGTCGTCCTGCTCGGCGAGGGGGTCGCGATCGCCGACGGCCCGGCCGCCGCGGTCCTCTCCGGCGGCTGGTACTTCGCCACCGAGGTCGCCCGCGTGCTCGACCGGCCCGGCGTCGTCACCCCCGAGCAGGGCGCCGCCGTCCTCCGCGGCGACGAGGAGCCGCGATGAGCTGGGAGCTGGTCAGCTTCCTGATCCTCGCCGCCGTCCTGATCGGCGGCTTCGCCTGGTACGAGCGCTCGCGCCCGCCGGCCCAGGTCGTCGCCCTGGTCGCCGCCCTCGCTGCGCTGGCGATCGCCGGCCGGATTGCCTTCGCCGCTTTCCCCAACGTCAAGCCGACCACCGACATCATCGTCCTCGCCGGCTTCGCGCTCGGTGCCGCCCCCGGCTTCGCGGTCGGCGCGCTGACCGCGGTGGTCTCCAACTTCTGGTTCGGGCAGGGCCCGTGGACGCCCTGGCAGATGGCGGGGTGGGGACTCTGCGGCGTGCTCGGCGCGCTGCTGGCGCTCGGATTCCGCAACGCCGGCCGGCTCACGCTCGCCGTCACCTGCGGCTTTGCCGGCATCGCCTACGGCGCTTTGATGAACTTCTCGCTGATGGCAACTTACGGAGGCGAGTTGTCCTGGGAGCGCTTCGGCGTGATCTCGGCGCGGGCGATCCCGTTCGACGCCGCGCACGTCGTCGCCAACATCGCCCTGGCGCTGGTCGCCGGGCCGGCGATCGTGCGCATGCTGACCCGCTTCCGCCGCCGCTTCGAGTGGGAGCGGGGCGGAGGGGCGCCGCTGCCGCCGGATGCCCCCGAGCCGCCCGGCCGCGGCGGCCTGCGCAAGCTGCGCCCGGCGCTCAAGGGCGGCGGGCTCGCCGCCGTGCTGGTCGTGCTGCTGGCCGCCCTGGTGCCGAGCCCGGCGCAGGCGGCGGGTGAGCAGAGCGCGGTCAAATGGCTGCGCGCCGCCCAGAACGCCGACGGCGGCTTCGGCGCCTCCCCCGACGACGACTCGGGTCCGGAAATGACCGCCTGGGCGATGCTGGGGCTGGAGGCCGCCGGGGTCAACCCCTACGACCTAGCCAGGGGCAAGCACACCCCGGTCAGCTACTTGCGGGCCCGGGTCGACGAGCTGCGCAGCCCCGGCGACCTCGCCCGCACGATCCTCGCCCTGCTCGGGACGGGAGCCGACCCGCGCGACTTCGGCGGCCGTAACCTGGTCGCCGCCCTGCACTCGCACCGCCGTGCCAACGGTTCCTACCTGGGCTGGCCGAACTCGACCGCGTTCGCGGTGATCGCCCTGCGCGCCGCCGACTCGCCTGGGGGCACCGGCGAGTCGATGGACTGGCTGCGCAAGGTGCAGAACGAGGACGGCGGCTGGGGCATCGAAGTGGGCACGCGCAGCGATGCCGAGTCGACGGGCGCGGTGCTGCAAGCGCTCTCGCCCGGCTCAAAGGCGGCGCAGCGGGCGCTCAAATACCTGCGCGAGGCGCAGCAGTCCAACGGCGGCTACCGGGTCGGCGGCAGCGGCGCGATCAACACGCAGGCGACCGCCTGGGCGGTCCAGGGCATCCTCGCCGTTGGCGCCGACCCGAGCTCGTTCAAGCGCGGCGGCAAGACCCCGCTCGGCTACATCGCCGCCAATCAGGCTCCCGACGGGCACTACCGCTACTCGAAGCAGAGCGACCAGACCCCGGTCTGGGTGAACGGGCAGGTCCTGGTCGCGGTCGCCGGCAAGTTCTTCCCGGTCGCCGCCCCGGCTCGGGCGCCACGGCCGAAGCCGAAGCCGAGCCCGCGCACCGGCGGCGCGGCGGCGCCGGCTCCGGGTCAGGCCGCCAGCCCGGCGCCCGAATCCGAACCGCTGCCGGTCCCGCCGCCGTCCTCCGGTGCCGCCGGCAGCGGGTCCGCCGCCTCGCCGCCGGCGATCCCGCCGGGCGCCGACGAGGTGCCGCCCGGCGCGACCCCGCCGCCCGGCGAGGGCCCCGGCCAGGCCGACGGCGGGCTCGCGCCGGAGGCGATCTCACCCGACGCCGTGCCGGAGCCGCTGGCCACCGAAGCCGCCGCGGCCGGCGACGGCGAGGACTCCGGTACCAGCGTCGCCGGCTCGATCGTCTTCGGCCTGCTCGCCGGCGGCCTGCTGTTCGGCCTCGGGCTGCTCGGGCGCAAGGGCTGGATGCGCTGGCGCTACGGGCTTTAGGGAGACCGAGATGCCCAGCCGGCAAACTGTGGACCCGATGGACGTCGAGACCGCGATCCGCACCCGCCGCACCCACAAGGCGTTCGCGCCCGAGCCGCTCTCGCCGGAGCTGCTCGGCGAGCTCTTCGAGCTCGCCAGCTGGGCGCCCAACCACCACCTCACGGTGCCCTGGCGCTTCCGCGTCGTCGGCCCGGCGGCGCTCTCCCGCCTGCAGGAGGTCGCCGGCCCCGAGGGCGCCGCCAAGCTCGAACGCTGCCCGACCCTGGTCGTGGTCAGCTGCCGGCTCGGCGAGGACCCGGTGACCGCCGAGGAGGACCTGCACGCGACCGCGGTCGCCGCCTACATCGTCCTGCTCGCCGCCCACGCCCGCGGCCTCGCCGGCTACTGGCGCACGCCGGGCCTGCTGCGCGCCGAGGAGGGCCGCGCCGCGGTCGCGGTGCCGGCGGACGAGCGGGTCGTCGGCCTGCTCCACCTCGGCCACCCGCGCCAGCAGCGCCCGGTGCCGGCGCGCCCGCAGATAGAACCGACCGTCGTCTTCCTCGACTGATGCTGACCCGCGCACGCGCCATCGAGGAGATCGCCGGCCAGCACTTCGAGGTGGTGGTGATCGGCGGCGGCATCACCGGCGCCGGGGTCGCCCTCGACGCCGCCTCGCGCGGCTACTCGGTGGCCCTGCTGGAGCGCGGCGACTACGCGGTCGGGACCTCCAGCCGCTCCTCGAAGATGGTCCACGGCGGCCTCCGCTACCTGCAGAACTTCGACCTCGGACTGGTCCGCGAGGCGCTGCTGGAGCGCCAGCTGATGGTCCAGCTCGCCCCGCACCTGGTCTACCCGACGCCGTTCCTGGTCGCCGCCCTCGGCGAGGAGCGCCGCGACCGCAAAGTCGGGGTCGGGCTGGGCATGTACGACGTGATGGCGAGCAGCCGGGTCGGCCGCTCCAGCCGCGAGCTGCGTGCCTCCAAGGACGACGACGCCGGGTTCTCCTGGTCGCCGGACCGGCACCGCACGATCGACCGCGAGGAGGTGCTGGAGCTGGTCCCGGCGCTGGCCCCGCGCGATCCCAAGGACGCCTACATGTTCTACGACTGCCAGACCGACGACGTGCGCCTGGTGCTGACCGTGCTCGGCGAGGCGGAACGGTTCGGCGCGGTGATGCTGAACGGGGCCGACGTGGTCGAGGTGCTGACGGCGAACGGCAAGGCCGGGGGCGTCGCCTTCGTCGAGGCCGAGTCGGGCGAGCGGCTCGAGGTCGGCGCCGACCACGTGGTCAACGCCACCGGGGTCTGGGCCGACGAGATCCGCCCCGAGGTGATCGAGGAGGAGGACGTGCCGCGGATCGCGCCCAGTCGCGGCACCCACATCGTGCTCGACCAGGCCGACCTGCCGATGGGCAGCGCCGCCTGCATCGTGCCCGCCGGCTCCGGCCGGATGATCTTCTCGCTGCCCTGGTACGGGCGCACCCTGGTCGGCACCACCGACAACGACTTCGACGGCGACATCGCCCACCCGCGGCCCGGCTCCGACGACGTCGAGTACCTGCTCGACGCGGTCAACGAGTTCTTCGGGACCGCGCTCGGAGCCGCCGACCTGCGCGGCGCCTACGCCGGGGTGCGGCCGCTGATCTCCAGCGGCGACCCGCGCAAGTCGGTCGACATCTCACGCAAGGCGGAGCTCTATGAGACCTCCTCGGGGATGCTGACGATCACCGGCGGCAAGCTGACCACCTGGCGGCGGATGGCGAAGCAGACGGTCGACCGGCTGGTCGAGCGCGAGGGCCGCGAAGCGCCCTGTCACACGGCCGAGATCCCGCTCGGGATGCCGGCCCGGCCCGACGACCTGGCGGCGCCCGACGGGGTGGGGGAGGAGGCGCTGGAGCAGCTTGCCTTCCGTTATGGGCACGCCGCCAAGCGGGTGCTCGACCTCGCCCGCGAGGACCCGCGGCTGGCCGAGCCGATCGTCCCCGACCGTCCCGACCTGCTGGCCGAGGTGGTGCTGGCCGCCCGCGACGAGCAGGCGCGCAGCGTCGCCGACGTGCTGCTGCGGCGCACCCGGCTGGGGATCCTCGCGGCTCCCTCGCTGCGCGAGGCGGCTGACGTGCGCCCCGTGGCCGAGCTGCTCGGAGCCGAGCTCGGCTGGGACGAGGGGCGGGTCGGGCGCGAGGCCGAGGCCTGGCTGGAGGCCGCCGCGGCCGAAGGGATCGATCCCGCGCGCGGCTGAGATCGGCCTCGCGGCCACCCGGCGAGGCGGTCGAATAACCTGGGCCGATGACCAAGGCCGAGCTGGAATCCAAGCACCTGTCAGACCTTCACGCCCTCGCCTCCGAGGCGGGGGTGGAGCGCTTCCGGATGCTGACCCGCGGCGAGCTGATCGAGCGGCTGAGCAACGGCCAGGGCGGCTCCCCCGAGGGCGGCGCCGAGTCCACGCGCGAGCCCGGCGAGCGCAGCGAGCGCCCGGCGCGCCGCCGGCGCCGTCGCTCCGGCAGCGGCGACGCGCTCGGCGACGAGGCGATCGGCGCCGCGCCGCACCGCTCCGGCCGCGCCGACGAGGACAGCGACGAAGTCTCCGGCCGTGGCGACGAGCTCGGCGAGGAGGCGCTGCGCGGTGGCCGCCGCAGGCCGGCGCGCTCGGCCGAGCCGGCGGCGGAGACCCCCGAGCCCGCCGCGGCGGCGCCCGAGCCGGCGAGCGAGCCGAACCGCCCCAAACGCCGCCGCCGGCGCCGCCGCTTCGGCCGCCGCAAGGAGGGCGTCGCGATCCAGGACCTGCTGCTGCCGCCGGAGGCCGGCCGCCAGGCCGTCCTCTGCGCCGAATCCCGCGAGGCCTGCACGGCGCTGCTGCGCGGCGTCGCCGCCGACATCGCCGCCGACTCGAAGGGCCCGGACCCGGTGATCCTGCTGATCGACCCGAGCCCCGAGGAACTCGCCGACTGGAAGCGCGAGGCCCCGCAGGCGGAGATCGTCGCCGCCGGCCAGGCCCGCCACGCCGACGACGCGCTCGCCCAGGCCGCCGCCCGCGCCGGTCGCGGCGAAGACGTGATCCTCCTGGTCGACTCGCTGACCCGCCTTGCCAGCGGCTTCGGCGACACCGACACCGCCAAGGAGTTCTTCGACGCCGGCCGCGCCCAGGGCTCGGCCGGCGGCGGCTCGTTGACGGTGGTCGCCGCGATCGAGCGCACTTAGCAGCAGGGCAGTCCTAGCCCGGCCCAGCACCCACACCTAGCTATGGCAGGTAGGTGTGGGTGCTGGCCCGGCA
>CAYXFL010000015.1:1616-54401 GCA_964464285.1 uncultured Conexibacteraceae bacterium | reverse complement strand
GCGAATTCGCCCAGCGAAGGTAGAAGGACACCACCGACCCCTCCGGCGGAACCGCTCCGAAGCAGGCCGTCCGGCGCGCCCCGCCAGCCCCTCCTAGGACCAGCTACTCGTCGTCTGAGTCCGAGTCGGACTCGGAGTCCGAGTCCTCGGCCCCGGCGGCACCGGCGCGGCGGATCACGATCTGGTCCGCCTCGATCCGCACCGTGACCTCGCGCTTGCCGGCCCAGTGCTCGGCGTAGACGGGGTTGTCCTTGACCGCGGCGTCGAGCCAGAGGCCGTAGCCGTCGGTCTCGCCGTGGTCGAAGGTCGCCTCCAGCTCTTTGCGGCGACCGCGGCCGCCGCGGCGACCGCGGCGGCGGCGCCGACGCGGTCGGGAGCCGGCGGAACCGGACTCCTCGTCGTCCTCGTCGTCATCGTCGCCGGCGTCCTCGTCGCCTTCGCCCCGCTCGGCCCGTTCGGCCTCTTCGGTGGCTTCCTGCTCGGCGGCCGCCTCGATCTCCGCTTCGATCTCGTCGCGGAGGTCGATTTCGCTCGAGCCGGCGTTCTCGTCGTCCGGCGAGAGGTCGTACTGCTTGCGGAACTCGCGCAGCTCGTTGGCGCTGACTTCAAGTTGGTGGGCGATCCAAGCGTCCGTGCGGCCCTGGTGGACCCAGGCGCGGATCTGGTTCAGTTGAGGCTTCAGTGAGCGTCGTGGCATATGGCCGGCGAGTCTATTCGACGAGAGGCGTGGTTCGCGGCGTGGCCGGGCACTAGGCCATCAGCATCGCGAGCGCCTCGAACATCGCCACGACGACGACGATCACGGTAACCGTCAGGCAGACCGCGAGGACGCTGAAGCGGACCTTGCCGTGCTGCTCGTCACGGCTGATCCGGCGCTCGCGTGAGCGGTTGGCGGCGCGGCGGCGGAGCTGCTCGCGACGCCGTCGCTCGAGGGTTGCCTCCTGCTCGAAGGCGGTCTCGAACTGGGAGATGCTTTGGCGCATTCGCATAAAGAAGGGCCCGTGGGCCGGGGGGCACCGTAGCAAAGGATCTTGCACGCCTAAAGCGACGTTTACGTTGCACAGCTACCCCAAAGCCCGCGTCCCGAACGTCCCGCGGCGAGCTCCAGGCGCTCGAACCGCATGGCAAAGCGGTCATTCGGCGGGATCGTCAGCGTGCGGGCGTAGCCGCGCCGCAGCAGCTCGGCATTGACGAACAGGGGTCCCAGGTAGACATAAGAGAGCAGGCGCCCGTAATGGTCGCGGCGCTCGGCCCCGAAGACGAGGCGGACGCGCCGCCCCTCGACCAGCCGCCGGTTGAACTCGGATGCCTGCGGCCCGAAGCACTCGACCGGGGATCCCGGCTTGACGCTCTCCGGGGTGTCGACGCCGATGTAGCGGACGTCCTCGACCTCGCCGTCGAGCCGCACCTCGATCGTGTCGCCGTCGACGACGCGGACGACCTCGGCCGTGGCGCTTGCCGGGCCGTCGTCGGGCTCCTCGAGCGCCTCCCAGGGCCGCAAGAGCAGAAGCGCGGCCGCAACCAGCACGACCGCGCTTCCAAGCGTTCCCCTCATGCCCACCTAAGGGCCGGGGGAGGAGATTTCACCGGCACCGGGCCGGAACGCCCGCTCCTTACGGAGTGCGGCGTACGTTGGCGAGCAGGGAGGCCTTGATCTGCTCGATGATCGCCAGCGCCTCGTTCCACTCGCGCTGCCAGACGTTGCGGCCGAAGATCACGCCGGAGCCGCCTGCTTCCATCACCTCGCGGGTGTTGGTGAGCACGGTGTCGTCGTCGGTCTTCGAGCCGCCCGAGAGGACCACGAGGGCGCGGCCGGCGGACTCGACGCACTGGCGGATCGCCTCGGCCTGGTCGACCTCCATCTCGTTGTAGGGCGCCTGCGCGTCCTTGTCCTTCTTCGGGTCGATCTTCGGCATGTTGAGCTTGACCACGTCGGCGCCCATCTCCATCGCCATCCGCGCCGCGTAGTCGATCGCGTAGAAGGAGCCGGCGCCGCCCTTGGCGTCGATCGCTTCGCCGCGCGGGTAGGACCAGACCACCAGCGGCATCCCGAAGCGGTCGCAGTCCTGGCGCACCTGGCGCAGCTGGGCGAGGTCCTCGTCCTGGCGCGGCGAGCCGACGTAGAGCGTGTAGCCGATCGCGTCGGCGCCGAGCCGCACCGCGTCCTCGACGCTGGCGTTGCAGGAGGAGAACGCCTTCGAGGAGGAGGGGATGTCGGTCTTGCCGTTGACCTTGAGGATCAGCGGCACCCGGCCGGCGTAGTCGGGGTAGTACTTCTCCGCCATCCCGATCTGGCAGGCGAGGGCGGAGTAACCGGCCTCGGCGGCGAGCCGGAACTGGTAGTCGGGGTCCTTGGAGGCGGGGTTGGGGAAGAAGTCCCGCGGGCCGTGCTCGATGCCCTGGTCTATCGGCAGCAGCATCAGCGTCCCGTTGCCCGGGCCGAACTCGAACAGCAGCCGGTGCAGGCGAGCCCGTTTGCCGGGCGGCAGCGTCGCCAGCAGCGATTTCTGCTCGGTCAGACTCTTCAGCTCCACAGTCAATTCCTCCTCGAAGATTGGGGTACCCGGAGTATGCCATCGAGAACACCCGCAGAGCACTCGGCGCGGGGGTATCCTCGAAGGCATGAGCGAGACCGAGCTCAGCGTCATCTGCAAGAACTGTGGCTCGGAGGTCAGCCCTTACGTCACCGAGTGCCCCTACTGTGGCGCGCGGTTGCGCAAGCGGGCCCCGAAGCTGGAGCGACGCGGGGATGCGCTCGAGGCGCGCCGCCCGCGCCGCCGCCCGCGGCTGATACCGCCGCGCCCGGCCCTGCTCTCGGCCGACCTGCCCTACGCGACCCTGGCCGTGATCCTCGGCTCGGCGATCGTGCTGATCGTGCAGACCGCGACCGCCTACGGGCTGGCCAGCTTCGGCGGGCTCTTCATCGTGCCCGACAGCGCCGGCGCGGCGGGGATCAGCGCGGAAGAGTGGTGGCGCTACTTCACCGCGCCGTTCGCCTACGCCGACGTCGGCTACCTGTTCGCGGTCGGGCTGGCCCTGGCGATCTTCTCGACCGGGGTCGAGCGCCGGCTCGGCACCGTGCAGACGGCGGTGCTGCTGGTCGGCTGCGGGGCGCTCAGCATGGTCGCCGCGGCCGGGGTCGCCGGCGCCCAGGACGAGGCCAGGGTGATCGCCGGCGGCAACGGGATCGCGCTCGGCATGCTCGCCGCCTGGTTCGCGCTGCGCCGCGCCGAGGCGCGCGGGGCGATCGACCAGGAGTACGACGCGATCGGGGTCGCGGTCTGCGCGATCGCGCTCCTGCTGCTGCCGTTGTTCGTCCGCGACGCGGACCTGATCGCCGGGATCGCCGGCGGCGTCGTCGGAGGGCTCGCCGGCCTGCTGACCGCGCGGCTGCGCCCCTCGTCTCACTGAGCGTCCGCGAACGCCTGACCGGTCTGGTCGGTGCCCTCTTAGGGCACCCTAATTCGGGATTCAATATGGTGCCCGGCGAAAGTTAGGGATACCTAACTTCGATCTCGCTTCCCCCACCCCCGACTTGGAGGTTTTCCGCCGATGGCGCCAGCTCGACGTCCCGTCCCCTCCCACCGCCGCCCCGGCCCCCACCTGCTGGCGCTGCTCGGCGCCGTGCTGGCGCTCGCCTGCAGCTGGGCGCTCGCGGACGCGCGGCCAGCGGTGGCGCAGGTCCACCAGCTCAGCGAGGGCGAGCTGAGCTGGGGAGTGAAGGAATCGTGGCGCAATTACGTCGGCGGCGGCGTCGTCAGCGAGGGCGCCGAGCTGAACGCCGACGGGACGTTCAAGTTCCCGCTCGAGTCCGGG
Source organism: uncultured Conexibacteraceae bacterium (assembly GCA_964464285.1). Taxonomy (GTDB): domain Bacteria; phylum Actinomycetota; class Thermoleophilia; order Solirubrobacterales; family 70-9; genus VAYN01. Next base: position 50,585 of record CAYXFL010000015.1, on the reverse strand, counting down.
ACCTATGACGACGAGACGCGGACCACCGTGCTGAACTTCGGCGGCCAGGTCTGGTTCCGCGCCTGGTGGGAGTTCACCAGCCCGGGCAAATGGGCGCTCGACACGACCTTCCGCGACCTCCAGGTGGTCATCAGCCCCGAGGAACAGGTGATCCGCGGCACTCATGTCGGCTACTCCCAGGACGATCCCGGCGGCGAGCTGCACGAGTTCTACGACGTCGTCCTCGGCAGCGTCGACGTCACCACCGGCGAGGTCAGCTTCGACGGCGGCGTCTCCTCCTACTCCAACCTGAGGACGATCGCGGGCGGTGGCCTGTTGCTCTACTCGCCCGGCAGCCTGATCGACCCCGTGAGCTTCTCCTACGCCGGCCCTGGCGGCATTCCCGACCTCGGCGAGGACTTCGGCACGCCGGGCGGGGTCTCGCTGGTCCCGGCGGCGCGCCACGTCAGCGACTGGACCCAGGAGTCGTGGACCATGGCCAACCGCCGCGCCTTCGCCTCCGCCGACGGCAAAGGGCTGACTTTCGCCGAGATCAAGAGCTCCACCGGCGCCGCCGCGCAGCTGCGGATCACCCGCCTCGACCCCGAGAGCCTCGAGCCGCTCGGCACGCCGACGGTGATCTCGCCCCTGCCGGTCTACAACGGCAACCGCTACTGGGGCCGCTACTTCCGCTTCGCCCACGACGCCGAGACGGACGACCTCTACTTCCTACGCGGCGGCATGGGCGCCGACAACTTCGGCAACTGGGTGATGCGGGCTCGCTGGAACCAGGGCGCCGGGAGCTTCGAGGTCGAGAAGGTCGCCGAGCTGCCGCCGGCGTTCGTCAACGGGCAGGGCAACCTCCAGTCGCCCTCCTTCGGCGAGCTCGTCTACAACGACGTGCTCGACGAGCTCGCGGTGCTGAGCAAGAACCCCGCCCCGAGCGACCTCTACGACGGCGGCATCCTCTACCGCTTCCAGCGCCAGGATGACGGCGGCTGGGAGCGGGTCGACGCGGTTCTGCGCGCGCCCGACGGCGGCCGCTGGGCGGACGCGAACATCCTCATCACCCCCTGGGAGATGGCCGCCACCGCCTCCCTCGTCCCCCGGTGGAACAACATCGCCGTCGCCCGTGACGGCGGCTACGTGATCCCCAGCCAGACCGCCCGGATCCGCCAGCTCGACCCCGAGTCCGGCGAACAGGTCGAAACCAAACTGCCGAGCGTCCACATCGCGATTGACGGCGACGAGGCGACCCCCCGGTACATCGAGGGGACGGTCGCCGAGACGCATCCGGCCTTCGACTACTACTACGGCTGGAGCGCGGCCAGCCGCAGCCACGACGGCTCGGTCCTGATCCACAACTCCCAGTGGGGCCTCGAGACCTTCGTCCGGGTCGACGTGGTCGCGGGCAAAGCGCAGGTCGTCGGACCGGTCTACCGGACCTTCGACACCAGCCCGCCGTACCAGTCCTCGACGCTCGGGCACTCGGTCGCCGCCGATCCGGTCCGGGGCTGGGACTGGATCACCGATCGCTCCGACCCCGACGGCTTCGTCTTCAACGCCTTCCACGAGGCCGGCGGCGTCGACACGATGTTCAGCCGCCACAAGCAGCCGGAGTTCATCGGCGGCGTGCTCGGCTCGACCCCTGAGGTCGGCCCCGACGGCGACGTCTACCTGATCGTCAAAGACGGCGACGCCAACGCCGCCGCCCTGCAGCGGTTCGAGTACCTCGGGATCTTCGTCGAGCTCGGCGAGCAGCCGGCCGACGTGGTCGCCTCGCTCACGGCCGAGGAGGAGAGCGAGGCGGTCTCCTTCACCTCGACGGTCGTCGGCGGTACCCCCGCCCCGACCCGGCGCTGGCAGCTGAAGCAGCCCGGCACCACCAAATTCGCCGACCTCGCGGGCGAGAGCGGCGAGACGCTCGAGCTCGACGCGACCCGGGAGCTCGCCGGGGCGCAGGTCCGCGCCGTTTACTCCAGCGCGGCGGGCGAGATCGCGACCGAGCCGGCCGAGCTCGACGTGCGGTTTGCTCCCGCCGTCGTCAACCAGCCCCAGGACGTCAGCATCGTCGCCGGCCAGCCGGCGAACTTCGTCGCGATGCCCGCGGGCAACCCGATGCCGGAGATCCAGTGGCAGGTGCGGATCGGCGGCGTCTGGCAGGCGGTCGACCTCGACTCGGGCCAGTTCGAGGTGAGCGGCGAGCAGGGCGGCTTCCTCACCGTCACCGAGACCAGCACCGAGCTCGACGGCGCCGTCTTCCGCGCCCGGCTGCGCAACCGGATCACGCCGGGGTCGGACGCGTGGAGCACCGCCTTCACCCGCGCCGCGAAGCTGGCCGTCTCCGCGGCGCCGTCGGCGGCGCGGACCTTCGGCTCGGGCAGCTTCGAGTGGGGCATCGCCGAGCGCTGGCGCTGCTACGTGACCGGCACGGTCGCCCAGGGCGGGGTCGAGGTCGGCGGCGGCGTCACCCGGATCCCGGGGACCGAGGCGAAAGGCGCCCTCTGCCCCGCAGCGGGGGAGAGCTCCCTCGCCTTCTCGTTCCCGGTCCGGGGCGGCAGCTACGACCCCGCCAGCGGCAGCCTGGAAGTGAAGATGAACGGCTCGGTGCGGTTCTGGGGGCACGCGTACCACGTCCCCGGCAGCACCACGCCGCAGCTCGACACGACGTTCTCGGATCTGAGGCTGGTGGCGAGCGGCGACACCGGCACGATCTACGCCGACGCGACCGGGGCGACGATGGGGAACCCGAGCCCGGTGACCCACGAGGACGTGCCGCTGGCCAGCGTCGACCTCGCGGGCAGCGGCCCGGTACCCGACGGCGAGGCCGGCCTGACCTGGTCGGCGGCGCCGACCGCGCTCACCGCCTCCGGTGCCGAGGTCTTCGACTCCTACCCGGTGGGCGAGCCGTTCGACCCGGTCGCGATGCGACTCCGCTTCGGCACCCCGCAGCCGGACCCGGGGCCCGGTCCCGGCCCGCAGGCAAAGCCGGAGCTGCCCGAGCCGATCGCGGGCGTCGCCCAGGTGACGGGACCAGCGGCGCGGGTGAAGCCCGCCAAGGCGAAGCAGTCACTGGGCGGGAGCCGGGTCGCTCGCCTGGGCGCGCTCAGCTGCCCGGCCGGCGCTCCCTGCCGGGTGCTCGCGCCGAAGCGGGTGCGGGTCAAGGTGGCGGGCGAGAGCTTCGCCGCCCAGGTCCTGGCGCCGCGGTGGATCGGCGCCGGACGCGACGCGCAGCTGCGCGTGCGCCTTCCGCGTGGCGCCGCCGAGCGCCTCGCGACCAAGGCCGCTCGCCGCGCGATGGTGCGGGTCAAGGTTCGCCTGCTCGCCAACGGCAACACCACCACCCGCGAGCTGCGGGTGGTGGTCAGGAGGTAGGCCAGGAATACAGCTAGTCTGGCCGCGTGCCGGACGAGAGCGAGTTCGAGGCCGCGATCGAGCGGTTGCTGGACCCGGAGCGGTTCTCCGAGGCCGAGCGCGTCGTCGCGCTGGCGGCGCCGCAGCTGCAGAAGGTGCTCGCCGCCGCCCTCGCCGAGGGCGGCTGGTTCGGCGAGGCCCACGAGGCGGAGGCGCTGAAGGCGGCGACCGTCCCCGACCCGGACGAGCGGATCGCCGCGGTGCGCTCGCTGCTTGCCGAGGAGGCGCGAATGGGGATGATGGTCGGCGTCGCAGTCGGCTGGGCGCTTAGAGAAGAGATCACCGACCCACCCAAGGGGGACAGCTAGATGGAGATCAAGTACCACGGGCATTCGTGTTTCGAGCTCAGTGACGGCGAGGCGACGCTGCTGATCGACCCGTTCCTGAAGCCCAACAATCCCGCCGCGGTTGCGACCGCCGACGAGGTCAACCCGACCCACATCGCGATCACCCACGGCCACGCCGACCACATGGCCGATGCGGTGCCCGTCGCGAAGCGGACCGGGGCGCACTGCGTCTCGATCGTCGAGCTCGCCGAATGGCTCAAGGGCCAGGGCGTCGAGGACGTCAGCGACCCCAACCTGGGCGGCACCGTGCGCTTCGACTGGGGCTCGATCAAGCTCGTCCCCGCCTGGCACACGAGCACCCTGCCGGGCTCCGAAGAGGCGCCGTTCAGCGCCGAGCACGGGATCTCGATCAGCACCCCCAGCGGCCTGGTGATCAAGATCGGCGGCGTTACCGTCTACCACGCCGGCGACACCTGTCTGTTCGGCGACATGAAGCTGATCGGCGAACGCGACCCGATCGACGTCGCCCTGCTGCCGATCGGCGGCCACTACACGATGGACCGCCACGACGCCGTGCTCGCCGCCGAGCTCCTCGGCGCCAAGACGGTGATCCCGATCCACTACGACACCTTCCCGCCGATCGAGACCGACGCGGCGGCGTTCAAGGCGGACGTCGAGGCCGGCGGAGCCGCCGAGGTCGTGGTGCTGAAGGCGGGGGAGACCCACAGCGCCTGAGCGCGGACCGTCCCCAGGCCGCCCGACGGTGGGCGGCTTGGGGGTCCGCAGTGTTTGGCTGGCTGGCCAGGCCGGTGTTACCCTCGATTCCGAACCTGCCGTTCGACGGAAGGGAGAGGGCATGGAGGCGAAACAGGCCGCGGGCAGCGCGCGCACCGGGCGCGCCGACTTCCAGGCGACCGCCGACCCGGCGCTGATCGAGGCGGCCGACCGCACGGCTGACGTCAAGCTGCTCGACTACAAGCAGCTCTACGACCTCTGGGAGCGCCAGCAGTGGCAGACCCAGGAGCTCGACTTCAGCCGCGACCGCGAGGACTGGCACGAGCGGATCCCGGCCGAGGAGCGCTTCCAGCGCATGTACGGGCTCTCCTCGTTCTTCATCGGCGAGCAGAAGGTCGCCGAGGAGCTGGGGCCGATCATGCGGGCGGCGCCGACCGAGGACCAGAAGGTCTTCCTCTGCACCCAGATCGCCGACGAGGCGAGGCACGTGCGCTTCTTCGAGCGCTTCTACCGCGAGGTCGGGGTGCTCGAGTCCGACGGGCTCAGCGAGATGCTGGCCGAGACCTCGGTCCACCTGAACGAAAAGTTCACCCGCCTCTTCGACGAGATGCTGGCGGCGCGGACCGCGCGGCTCTCCGCCGAACCGGAGGACACCGAGGCGCTGGTCGAGGCGGTGACGATCTACCACATGGTGATCGAGGGGATGCTGGCCCTGACCGGGCAGCACTTCATCATGGACTTCAACGAACGCGAAGGGACGCTGCCGGCCTTCGTCGAGGGCTTCCAGAACGTCGCCCGCGACGAGCACCGCCACGTCGCCTTCGGCTCGGTCTTCCTGCGCGAGAAGGCGCGCGAGGACGACCGCTACAAGCAGGCGATCCAGCGCACCCTGGAGGAATCGCTGCCGGTTGCCGACGGGGTGCTCTCGCCGCCCTGGATGGAGGACGAGGACGACTTCGAGCTGTTCGGCTATTCGCTGGACGAAACGCGCGAGTTCGCCGGCACCTGCCTGATGCGGCGCCTGAAGGTGATCGGTCTCGGCTAGGGGGTCTTAGCGCTCGACCGGTGCCGCGGCGCCCTCAACGGCGGGCGGCGGCGGTGAGACGACGACCGGCGGCAGGACCGCGGGCGGCGGGGTGACCGGCGGCGGCACGACAACCGGCGGCTCTTCGGTTTCGGTGGCCGGCGGCGGCGTGGGAGCGGTGGCGGGCGGCGTCGATTCCGGCGCCGGCGCGGTGGCCGGCTGGCTGCCGACGGTGACGACGAGGGTGCCGGTGGCGCCGTGCGCGCCGGGGGCTTCCTCGGAGCTGGTGGCGCCGCCGATGCCGGTGCCCTCGGCTTTCCCTTCGGCCAGCGAGGAGCCCGCCTTGTCGTCCTCCTCGGCGGCGGGCACGGCCGCGGGGGTCGTGCCCGCTTCGGCCGGAGCCGGGGCGGTCTCGGTCGCGACCGGCTCGGTCGCGGGCTCGGCGACGGGAGCTTCGGCGGCGGGCGCCGCGTGGGCGGTCTCGATCGCCGGCTCGACCGTCGCCACGGCAGTCATGCCGGCAATCGGCGTGCTGGACTTGGGCGCCGGGGTGGGCGGGCCCTGGACTCCGCGGTCCTTGTTCACCTCGACCGCGGCACCGGCGGTGATCACGGCGGCGGTGACGACTCCGGCGACGGCCTTGCTGCCGATCCCGGCGCCGATCGCGCCGAGCCCGCCGGCGGCACCGCCGCCACCGAACACGGCGCCGGCGCTGACCGCCCCGACCGCGCCGGCGGCCCCGGCAGCGCCAGCCGCACCGGCGCCTGCTCCGGCGGCCCCGGCACCAGCCGCGCCAGCCCCGGCTCCGGCGCCCGCGGCGCCGCTGCCGGCACCGGTCGCGCCGGCTCCGCCGAGGCCGAGCTTGGCGGCGATGAAGCCCTTGAAGGCGACCAGCGGGCCGATCGGGAAGAGCGCGGCGAGCATCTTCTCGTTCGAGCGCACCTGCGAGCGGAAGTCAGCGCACTCGTCGCACTCGCGGATGTGGCGGCGGACCGGCGAGGAGACCTTGCGCAGCCCCTCGGCGGCTTCGGAGAGCTCGACCCGGACTTCGCCGCAGGTCAGCAGGCGCGCCTGGCTCGCCTCGGCGAGCGAGATCCGGGCCCGCACCAGCAGCGACTTGACCGAGGGCACCGTGGTGTCCATCGCGGTCGCGATTTCCTCGTAGGAGAGCGCGTCCATCTCGCGCAGCAAAAGGGCCGAGCGCTGGGTCTCGGGAAGTTTGTTGACGTCGCTGAGGATCTGGCGGAACTCCTCGCGGTTGTGGACGCGCTCGGCGGTCGAGGAGGCCTCGACGGCGGGCACCATGTCCATCGATTCCTGCGCGTCGGCGGTCGGTTTGCGCAGGTGGTTGAGGCAGCGGTTGCGGGCGATCCGGTAGAGCCAGGGGCGCAGGTTGATCTCGCGCTCGTCGGCGAGCATCGCCCGGTGGGCGTTGACGAAGACCTCCTGCAGCACGTCCTCGGCGTCCTCGGTCGAGCCCAGCATCTGGCGGCAGAAGCCGAGCAGCCGTCCCTGGTAGCGGTCGACGATCAGCTCGAACGCGCTCGGGTCGCCGGAGCGGGTCATCGCCACCAGCTTCTCGTCGCCCTGCAGCTTGAGCAGCGGTGAGCGACGGGCCAAGAGCCCGCGACGACTGGCGTGGTTGAGTGCGGATGCCTCCAAGCTTTCCTCTCCAGGGAGGGGGGTTCCCTGCCCTTGGAGACACCGTAACAGCGGCTTAGTTGCGCCCGGGGAACATTTAGTGCGTTTTTACACGCCCTGCCTGGCTCTGCATGCGGGCTACCATCGCGGTGCCCGGGTGGCGAAACTGGTCATACGCGGCGCCCTTAAAAGGCGCTGTCCCCCATGGGGACGTGCGGGTTCGAGTCCCGCCCCGGGTACTTCTGGCGGGCGCCGGAGCACCCCCGTACCTATAGGCTCGCCGCCATGGAGGCCCATGGCGGGCGCATCGTCGCCCAGGTTCTAAAGTCGCGGGGGGTGGAGTGCCTGTTCACGCTTTCGGGCGGGCACCTGTTCTCGATCTACGACGGGTGCAAGGAGGAGGGGATCCGGATCCTCGACGTGCGCCACGAGCAGACCGCGGCGTTCGCCGCCGAGGGGATCGCGAAGGCGACCCGCGGCGTCGGCGTGGCGGCGCTGACCGCCGGTCCGGGGGTGACCAACGGGCTCAGCGCGATCGCCGGTGCGCAGGCGAACAACTCGCCGGTCTGCGTGCTCGGCGGGCGGGCGCCGGAGTTGCGCTGGGGCTCGGGCTCGCTGCAGGAGATCGACCACCTGCCGTTCGTCGCGCCGCTGGTCAAGTCGGCGGAGACGGTGAAGGAGCCGGGGCTGATCGCGGCGCGGACCGCGGCGGCGCTCGACCTCGCGGCGTCCGCTCCGAGCGGGCCGACCTTCCTCGACTACCCGATGGACGTGGTCTTCACCGAGGCCGAGATCGAGATCCCGGCGCTGCCGGGGGCGGAGGCTGCCGAGCCGGCGGCCGGGGTCGAGGAGGCGGCGGCGCTGCTGGCCGGCGCCGAGCGGCCGGTGGTGATGGCGGGGACCGGCCTGTACTGGGGGCGCGGAGAGCAGGAGCTTCAGGCGCTGGCTGAAGCGCTTGGGGTCCCGGTCTTCCTCAACGGACTTGGGCGCGGCTGCATCGCCGCCGACCACGAGCTGGCCTTCAGCCGCACCCGCGGCACCGCGCTCGGCGACGCCGACGTGGCGCTGGTCGTCGGCGTGCCGATGGACTTCCGGCTCGGCTTCGGCCAGAGCTTCGGCGAGGCGACGAAGATCGTCCGCCTCGACGTGGCGCCGAACGAGCTGACCGCCAACCGGGCGCCGGACGTCGACCTGGTCGGCGATCTGCGGGCGACGCTGGCGGCGCTGCGCGAGGCGGCGGGGGAGGGCGGCCGGACCCGCGCCTGGCTCGAGCAGCTGCGCAACGTCGAGACCGAGAAGCGCGCGGCCGAGCGGGCCGAGCTCGAGGACTCGCGCTCGCCGCTGCACCCGGTGCGGGTGTACGCGGAGCTCGGCGAGGTGCTCGACCGCGACGCGATCGTGGTCGGCGACGGCGGCGACTTCGTCTCCTACGCGGGCCGCTACATCGACACCTACCAGCCGGGCTGCTGGATGGACCCCGGTCCGTTCGGCTGCCTCGGCGCGGGTCCCGGCCAGGCGATCGGGGCGAAGGTCGCCCACCCGGACCGCCAGGTCTGCCTGCTGCTCGGCGACGGCGCCTTCGGCTTCGCCGGGATGGAGTTCGACACGATGGCCCGGCACGGGCTCGGCGTGGTCGGGGTGATGGGCAACAACGGGATCTGGGCGCTCGAGCACCACCCGATGAAGTTCCTCTACGGCTACTCGGTGGCGGCGGAGCTGCAGCCGGAAACGCGTTACGACGAGCTGGTCGAAACGCTCGGCTGCGACGGGGTCCTGGTCCGCGAGCCGGACGAGCTGCGCCCGGCGCTGGAGCGCGCCTTCGAGTCCGGGCGGCCGACCCTGGTCAACGTGCTGACCGATCCCGAGGTCGCCTACCCGCGACGCTCGAACCTCGCCTGAGCACCGGTAACTGAAGTCGATTCAGTTTGACGCCGATCCTGCCTGGCGGGCGGGTGCCGGCAAGGGCGGTCCCAGAAACGAGAATCGGCCGCCATTGCTGACGGCCGATTCAAGCTGGTCCCTCAGGACGGGCAGGGGTACGTCTTCAGGGACCATTTATTTGATGGGCTCAGACGGCGGGAGGCGCCATGATGCGGCAATCGCCTAAGCCCTGTGACCAGGTACAGAGCGGATTTGACCCCTCTCCGTCCCGGCAGTGGCGATTATGCGCTCGGCTGTCCGATGCGTCTAGTCGCCGCGAAAGAGAGTACCAAATTCCCGGTAGGTTGCATCTACCTAATTCTTGTTGTTCGGGTTGTGGGGTAGCCCATTTGTCCTATGCCGCCGGTTCGCCCGGGACGGCTAGTACCGGGAATTCCATCGACCTAATGAGAACGTTCCCTACTTCAACTCAGCTGCGTTGAGGGCGCCTCCGTAGAGGATGTCGTGCTCGGAGACGGTGATCCGCTCGAGCCCGAAGGCGCGCATCGTCTCGACGAGGATCACCACGCCGGCGACGATCGTCGGCGCCCGTTTCGGGTGCAGGCCGACGATCTCCACCCGCTGGGCGAGCGGGACCGAGGCGAGGCGCGAGAGCATGCGCTGGATCGAGGGCAGCTCGAGCACGTGGCCGTGCACCTGCTCGGGGTCGTAGGGGTCGAGCTCCAGCTCGACCGCGGCCAGCGAGGTCGGGGTGCCGGCGACCGCGATCCCGGCCTCGGCGCCGACGCCGGCGGCGCGGGCTGCCTCGATCGGGCCGCGCACGTCGGCGGCCAGCTGTTCGAGCTCGGTGGCGGAGGGCGGGTTGGAGGAGATGTGGCGCTCGCTGTGGCGGACGACGCCGACCTGCAGCGAGGTGTGGAAGTCGATCCGGTCGGCGTGGCCGACGACCAGCTCGGTCGAGCCGCCGCCGATGTCGATCACCAGCGTCGGGCGGTCCGGCTGCCGCTCGGCGGTCGCGCCCAGGTAGGTGAGCCGCGCCTCCTCCTCGCCGCCGAGGATGCGGGCCGAGAGCGCGAAGCGCTCGCGCAGCTCGGCGACGAAGGCGCCCCCGTTCTCGGCGTCGCGCACGGCGCTGGTCGCGATCGCGTCGACCGCCTCCGCGCCGAGCTCGCCGATCGCCTCGACGTACTCGCCGACCGCCGCGCAGGCGTCCTCGATCGCCTCTGCCGCCAGGCGCCCCGAGAGGTCGACCCCCCGGCCCAGTCTGGTCACGGTGCTGCGCCGCTCGACCGGCGCGACCCGGCCCCCCTCGACGTCGGCGACCAGCAGCCGCGCCGAGTTGGTGCCGATGTCGATCACCGCGACCCGCTTACTCGCCACCCAGCTCCATCAAGTTCTCCAGGAAGCTCTTCTTCTTCGACTTCTTCGGCTTGCCCTCATAGCGATCGCGCTCCCCGCGCTCATCCCGCTCCGGCCGCCGCTCCGACTCGCGCTCATAGAACGAATTCTCCGCGTCGATCAGCCGCTCCAGCTCCCCCCGGTCCAGGAAGATCCCCCGGCACCCGGTGCACTGGTCGATCGTGACGCCGTTGCGCTCATAGCTGCGCATCTCGCTTTCACACTTTGGGCAGTCCATGGCGCAGCAGGATATCCCCCGCCCATCCCGGCCCGCATTGCTACCATGGCTAGTCCGCCGCGGGGTGGAGCAGCCAGGTAGCTCGTCGGGCTCATAACCCGAAGGTCGCAGGTTCGAATCCTGCCCCCGCTATAAGACGAAAGGCCCGCAAATGCGGGTCTTTCGTGTTTCCGGGAGCGCAGACAAAGGGGTTCAAAATCGCCCATGGGGCAACGCCTGGGGCAACATGAGGTCTGAGGAGGATGGTTCCGACCCTCTTGCGTGCCGTCCTCGGGTCCATCTGCTTTGACGCCAATTGGCAGTCTCCAGGCGGCTCAAGACGCGCGGCGCCTTGCACTAAGACGACGCCCGCAGTTGACCGTTCGGGGCGGCGTCGTTGTTTCTCTTCGGCTCCCGCCTGGGGACGATCATCGCCGCTGAAGACTGACTTCGCGACAGTCCCCGCCCGTTCTGGCGTCGGTGGTCGTCGACCGTCCGCCTGCGGTCAGAAAACCACACCGTTTATCGCTGGCACGATCCCGCAATTAATGTGAATTAACTGCCGTCTGGGGTGGGCTGCGGGCTGATCGTCCCTACACTCCTCCGCGGCCGCAAAGGTCCCACACGAACTCGCAGGAGTCAGGATGCCAAAGAGTGCGCCAGAAGTAATTGAGGAAATCTTTGTTGCCAGCGAAGCCAACGAGGAGACGGCAGCGGTGACTCCGGCCCTGCGCGCCCTCTGGGAGGCGCAGAACTGGTCAGAGCAGGCCATCGAGGCGGCGACGCTGGCAGGTGGGGGTAGCGGTGAAGCTGCGGCGCCTTGAGATCGAGGGTTTCCGCGGCGCCCCTCGTGCCTTCCCGGTAACGCTTCGCGAGCGCACGCAACTGATCTTCTCCGAGAACGGGCGGGGCAAGTCAACGATCGCCGATGCTCTCGAGTTGCTCGGCAGTGGCGACCTGCTCGATTTTCACCGTGAGGGCTGTGGCCTCGACGCCGCGATCAACCTTGATGCGGCCGACGAAGCCCGGATCGAGGTCGACCTGGTCGATCCAGCCGCCCACTTGCGGCGTAGGCTGACCAAAGCAGGCGCTAGCCCACTTGAGACGGACCCAGAGGAAGTTGAGGTGCCGCCGATCCCGATCTTGCGCCAGTCGACGATCACCGCCTTCATGCAGCAGACGGCGGGGGAGAAGCGGCAGGCGCTGTTGGAGCTGCTCGACCTCGACGCCCTGAACGGGTTTCGCGCGACGCTGCGAAAAGCGCTCGGGGACGCGAAAGAGAGGCGCAAAGCCACGGTGCGTTCACGCGATGAGGAGAGGGCGACGCTCACCGCGCTTTTGGAGGGCGTCGAGCTACTCGTCCGCGCTCGCGATCTGATCACAAAAGCAAAGCTTGAGGCGACCGTCTCCTCCGAGTCGGAGCTTGATGGGCTCGCGCTTCGGCTTCCCCCCGGTGAGCCCAACCGCGAGGCGCCGCTCACTGAGCTGACCCGCGCCCTGCAGGGACTGCCGGAGGATCCGGCGGTGGGCTGGAACGAGGCGGTCGCCGACGAGGGAACCCGTAGCGCCGAGGCGCTCTCGGCGCTCCTAGAGCAAGGTAGGCGGGTACTTGAGGAGGAGTGGGATGCAGATGCCTGCCCTCTTTGCGAGGTAGAGCAGGAACGCGATCAGCTGAGCGCGCAGGTGAAGACCCGGGCCGAAGCGCTCGCCGAGTCGCGTTCGAAAGTGGCGACGCTTCGGGGTGCACTGGAGGACGGCCGTCGCGCCACCTCGGCGCTTGCCCGGGCGATCGGCCAAGTGATCGCGGTTGCACCGCAGGGAGGCTGGCCGCAGGAGGACGCGCTCGAGGAGGCGAAGACTGGGCTTGAGGCCTATGTTGCGAGGCTCGAGAGCGCCGCCTCCGACTTCTCTCCGGCCCCGGCTTTTCCCGAGCTGGGTGTCGATCTTGCCGTGCTGATGCCCGAGCTGCACGCTGCTGCCGCGCCGAAGGAGTCCCCAGAGCTAGCGGCGCTTCAGAAGCTGAATGAGCTCCAGAGCCAGCGGCGCCGGCTTGCGACCCGCAGTGCCGCCGCGGAGGCTGCGATCGCTGCGGAGGCGGCGTTGAAGCGTCTTCTCGAGATCGCCGACGGGCGGATCAAGGCCGCGGTCGAGGAAGCGCTTGGCGCGATCGAAGAGCTGGTGGAGCGCTACTTCGGGATGCTCATGGCCGACCCGATCTACAGCGATGTGAAGCTCGTTTATGCCCCGCGTCGGAGCGGCCAGGTCGAGTTCGAAATTAACCTCGGCCCCCACGCGGTCAACCCGCCGCAGCGGGTCATGAGCGAGTCGCAGCGGAACGCACTCGGTCTTGCTCTCCTGTTGGCCCGGGTAAAGCAATCGGAGACGCCCTGGCGTGCCCTCGTCCTCGACGACGTTGTCAACTCCTTCGACTCTCCTCACCGTGGTGGCTTGATCCGCCTGTTGCTGACCGAGTTCGCCGACTGGCAGTTGATCATGCTGAGTCATGACTCTCTCTTCCGCGACATCGCACTGAGGGAGGCTTCAGGGGAGTGGGGTTTCATGGAGATAAAGACCTGGACGCGCGAGGGCGGTCCGGTGCTGGGGGAGGGCGATCCATTGAATCGCCTTGAGGCGGGTCTTCAACAGGGCGAGACCGCTGCAGCGCTCGGCGGCTATGCACGCCGTGCGCTCGAGCACAACCTGAGCCGAGCCGTGGCAAAGCTTAAGTACCAGATTAGATTTGACCCGGGCGGCCGCTACACGGCCCACGATTTCCTCGGTGCCCTGCGCTCGGGTCTCGCCGAAAAGGGCTCTCCGCTGGCGGGTTCTGATGTGCTTGGGCGGATTGCGAGCGGTGACTACATGGCGACGCGAACCGTCCACAACCGCCCCGACGTCCCGGAGGCGAGCACCCATGATCTGAGCCGCCTCGTTGCCGACCTTCGTGACCTCGACGCTTTGCTTCGTTGCGAGAACTGCGTCAAGCCAATCTGGTTCGCGGAGACGCCGAACGGGCATCAATGCGAATGCTCGGCGCTAAAAGGGTGAGATCCAAGGTTTCTGTCGAGCCGATGTGCAGATCCGACTGCTCGACTTTGATCTACCTCCACGGCGTTCGTGTTGGACTTTAGGTACTGTCCGATATTCACGAAATATCAAGCCATGGAGGTGTTGCTGTGCCGGAATATTGTGTGAACAAGAACGCTCAGCCGGGAACTGGCGATCATGAGGTTCACGACCTGAATTCACAGCAGGGCTGTCTGCCAAACCCCGAGAACCGGTTGAACCTCGGAACGTTTTCGTCCTGCGGAGCGGCGGTCGAAGCCGCCAAGCAGCACTACAACGACGTAAATGGGTGTTACTACTGCGCCAACGAATGTCACACTACGTGAGAATTTGGGTTAAGTGCCAGCTTTCCGAGCTGCATCCGCCCCTGTAGGTAGCGGAACCGATGTCGGTATCCATGCATGCCAACACTGTTGCCCGCCTTGAGAAGGAGATCGCTGGCTTTCAGAAGAAAGCCGGGGAAGAGCGGTCAAGGGCTGCCAAGGAGCGGCAGGCTGCGAACGGCAAGCTACGGGGGATCGGTAGGCACACGAGCGATAGTCAGCGGCTGGGAAAGGAAAAGGACGCTGCTCGCCACGAGGAACGTGCGGCAAGCCACGATGTAAAGGCAGCGGGGTTTGCTGACCAGGCGGCGAAAAAAGGCGACCAGCTGCAGCGGGCGCGTGTATCGCTGCAACGCGCGCAAGCAACCGAGGACCGTCGTGATGAGGCGAAGCGCAAGCAGGCGCTCGATCGCGAAAAGCGGGAGTTGGCGGAGATCGAGAGGCGCCGGCGCCGGGTTCAGTCGATGCCGAGCTTCGAGCCGCACGCCGTGCCGATGCTCGACGAGCCGATAGTGCTTGCCGGCGAGCCGATCTCACCCCGCGGACGTCCGGTGGCGCCCGCTGGTGAGTCCGATGCACCTGTCTTCGATGTCTGCCTTTCGTTCGCGGGGGAGCAGCGCTCCTATGTCGAGCTTGTCGCCCGCGGCCTTAAGGAGCGTGGCTACGCGGTCTTCTACGACGCCGACGAGCAGGCAGACCTATGGGGCAAGGATCTCACCGAGCATTTCGAACACGTCTATCGCGTTGCTTCGCGTGCGTGCGTCATGTTTATCTCCAAGGAGTACGCCGAGAAGCCCTGGACTAAACACGAGCGCCGCAGCGCTCTTTCTCGCGCACTCGAGGAGGACGAGTACGTGCTCCCCGCGCGCTTCGATGGCACTGAGCTTCCGGGCTTGGGTCCTGCGATTGGCTACATCGATCTGGCCGAGTTCGCACCCGCCACCCTCGTCGATCTCCTGGCCGAGAAGCTAGGGGAGCCACAAGGCACGCGCCGCTGACCTGAAGACAACAAGTTGAGTCCGCGGCCAGAGCTAATGTCGCCAGAATGGGCAAACAGCCGAGAGCTTGGATTGTGGATTTCGACAGCGAGGCGGTTATCGACTTCGAGGAGGTCAAGTCCCGCGGTGAACGCAAGGCGGTCTTCAACGTCGTACAGAAGCTGAAGGATCTGGGGTCGGATCTTCCATCGCCGCATATGAAGTCGTTGAAGGGCGAGGCGAATCTTTTTGAGCTGCGGCCGAAGCAAGGGGCCTGCGAGGCTCGGCCGATTTATGCGCGGTTTGGCAGCCGGTTTGTGATTCTGGCGGTGGCCGCGAAGAAGAAAGACTTCGATCGGGCGGTTGCGGCAGCGAGCGATCGTCTAAAGCGCCACGGTTGACCGCCGATAATAGAGCTATTATCATGACCACGATGGCGGCTTCCCGAAAGACCTTCGATGCCCTCTTGGCCGAGGAGCAGCTTGCCGATCCGAGCTTTCGGGCGGAGTGGCAGAGACTCGCTCCTGCGCGAGAGTTTGCGGCAACGCTGCTGCGCTATCGCGCTGAGCACAAATTGAGCCAGAGGGCCCTGGCGAAGAAGCTGGGCGTTTCGCAGCCTCGCGTCGTCAAGCTCGAGTCCGGGGAGCACAACCCGGAGGTCGACACGATCATCAATGCTGTTCGGCGGCTGGGGATTGAGTTCGTGCTCGACGTGGCGCCTGCGAGTCGTAAACCGGCGCTGGTCACGGCGCGGGCTCAGAAGCACGGGGCGATCGCCCACGACGATGTTTCTGTCGTGGCGGCTTCTTTCGTGTAGATCTGGCTAAGTCTCGAGCTCAGCGCGCCGGACGACATCGAGGTCAGCGTAGAGGCCTGGATCAGCCGGCGCCTCACGTCGTATTCGGCGAAGGTTCGCAGACGGGACCAGGGATCGCGAGGCCGCATCTGCTTCACCCGCTCGGCGACATTGCCTCCATGGGGACCGGTGTGCCGTAGCAGGGTCTGCATCTCCGTCGCACGGTTGACTCGGCGGCGGCGCACGGAGGCGTACGTGAGGTCCCGCATGACGGCGCTGCGACTTGCGCCGGTGCGGTCGGCTTCGGCATCGATCTCAGCTAGGAGATCATCAGGCATGTAGACAACAACCTTCTTCATACAGGCCATTATGCCTCGGGTAAAAGGTGGCTGCGCCGATTCCGCTACTGGGGCAACAAATGGGGCAACATGCCCCACAGATTCCAGCCGATTTCCACCTAGTTCAACCTCGCGAAAACCGCTTGAAACCTAGCCCCACGTAGTCCAGCCGACCCAGGGGCTCAGCCTCATAACCCGAAGGTCGCGGGTTCGAATCCTGCCCCCGCTAGGACGAAAGCCCCGCAAATCCGGGGGTTGCTGTTTGTCCGGAGACGCAGGCAAAAGGGTTCAAAAGTGCTCCCGGGGCCAACGGCCTCGGCCCGGACCGCTCTCGTCGATGCCCTCGCGGGCGCCGGCGCTCGGGCTTGAGTTGGGCGCTGGCGCAGTTGCGGCCGGGTTCGCCTGCTCGGCCGCGGGCCGGAGCGGCGCCCAGAGCCCAGAGTCCTAGCGCACCCGGCGCAGTACGACCGTCCCGTCCCAGTGGATCTCGTTGTCGCCGGCTTCGTCCTGCCAGCGGTGCTGGATCTCGATCGGGATGCGCGCGACGCGGCCGTTCAGGAGCTTCGTGGGGAAGCTGCTTGTCATCGCCTCCAGCGGCATGCCGGGGAAGCTCCACGACGGCGCTCCGGATGGGCAGCGCAGGAAGGTTGGCGCGAGGCTCCACTGGACGCGGACCTGCTTGCCCTTGACCGAGAACGCGCCGGCGAGGCCGGCTTTTTGGGCCGGTTGGGCGTGCGAGCAGTCCCAGCTGTCTTCGCGGACGAGGATCGACGCCCGCGTCTCGGCGGCCCAGAGGACGCCGCTGGCCGTCGCCGCGACCGCCGGGCCGCCGCGGCGCCCGAAGCTGAAGGGCTTCGAGCTGAGCGCGCCCTGGGTGCGGTACTCGACCCGGCCGTCGGCCTCGAAGCTGCCTTCTTCGTCGGCGAGGCGGTGTTTCGACCAGCCGTCGAGGGTGACCTTGGCGAACTTCCAGCGCGCGGGAGCGGCCTTCTTCGTCGCCTTCGAGCTGCTCGCCGACGCGGCGGCCGCCTGACGGGTTAGCGTGAAGTCGCGGCCGGCGAAGCAGTAGTCGAACTCGATCCTGCCGGTGCCGAGCAGGGGCGAGCGGTCCTCGACGACGGCGTTGCCGGTGACCGTGTCGCCCTGGAGGCGGGCGGTGTATTTCAGCTTCACGAAGCCGTAGTTGGTCATCGCCTCCCAGGCGACGCTGCCGTCGGCGGCGACCGTGGGTCGCGGATCGTCGGAGGCCATCGAGAAGGAGACCGTTTTCTGCCGGCCGGCGCGCGTGCAGTAGAGCGACAGCGTGCCGCTGAAGCTGACGACCTGGCCACCGTCGACCACCATCGTCCAGCCGGTGGACTCCGCATAGGTGCCGTCGAAGCCGGGCGGCTGCGGTGCGGGCTTCGAAGGCCCGCCCGGCTTGGCGCCGCGCTCGACGACCTTAAGCCCGAGCGTCGTCGTGCGGCCCTTGCCGCCCGGCCGGCTGGCGGTCACGGTCAGCTTCAGGCGCAGGCTCTTGCGGGCGGCGAGTTCGAGCCGCCGCTCCCGGTCGAGCCGCAGCTTCGCGGTCTTGGTGGCCTTGGCGGCGATCCGCAGGCGCTTGGTGGCGACGACGCCGGCGTCCGCGCGCAGCCGCACGGTCACGGCCAGCGGGTACGGCCGCGGGTTGCGCAGAGCGACCGCGACGACGCCGGCGCGGGTGGCGGGTGCGGTCTTGCCGACCACGACCTTCGGCGCGGCCGCGCGCGCCGACGCGCTGCCTTCCGGCTCGGCGGCGACGGCGACGCCGCCGAGCATGGTCAGGGCGAGGCAGGCGAGCAGCGCGCCGCACAGCATGGAGAGGAGTTTCGAGTCGTGCTTGGGGGGAAGTTTCGAGTGCATCGGCCGACCGTACGACCGCTCGCCCCTCCCCGCATCGGGGATATCCCTCGCTCGCGGCCGGCGCCGCAACCAACCGGCTGGCAGACTCGCCCCGATGCTCGAAGGGCGCGACCAGGAGCTCGCATGGCTGGCCGAGCGGCTGGGCCGGCTGCGCGACGGCGGCCACTTCGTCGCGCTCGTGCGCGGCGAGGCCGGAGTCGGCAAGAGCGCGCTGGTCGAGGCGGCGCTCGGCGACGTCGCCGGCGTCGCGGTGCTGCGGGCGCGCGGCTACGAGTCCGAGCGCGAGATCCCGTTCGCCGGCCTGCTGGAGCTGGCGACGCCGCTGCTCGACCTGCGCGACCGCCTGCCCGAGGCCCAGCGACGGGCGCTGGGATCGGCGCTGGCGCTGGAGCCGCCCTCGCCACACGACCGCTTCGCCGTCCCGGTCGCGCTGCTCGGGCTGCTCGCCCACGCCGCCGAGGACGGCCCGCTGATCGCCGCCGTGGACGACGTCCACTGGTTCGACGCCGCCTCTCGCGAGGCGCTGCTGTTCGTCGCCCGCCGGCTCGCCGCCGAGGGCGTCGGCCTGCTGCTCGCCAGCCGCGACGCGGGCTCCGCCGCCTTCGACGCCGCCGGCGTCGAGACGCTGGCGCTGAGCGGCCTCGACGCCCCGAGCGCCCGCCGCCTGCTGGCGACCCGCTCCCCGGGGCTCTCGCCGACGGTCGCCGACGCGCTGGTCACCGCGACCGCCGGCAACCCGCTCGCCCTGGTCGAGCTGCCGGGCGAGCTGGACGCCGCGCAGCGCGCGGGACGGACGCCGCTGGCCGACCCGCTGCCGACCAGCGCCGCGATCGAGCGCGCCTTCGCGCATCAGATCGCCGGCCAGCCCGCCGCGACACAGCGCGCCCTCACGGTTGCGGCGGCGATGAGCCGCGGCAGGGTCGAGGCGTTCGTCGCCGCCGCGCGGGCGCTCGACCTGCCCGGCGACGCGCTGGCGCCGGCGGAGCGCTCCGGCGTGGTCCGGGTCGAGGCCGGCGACGGACGGATCGCCTTCCGCCACCCGCTGCTGCGCGCCGCCGCCTACCACGCCGCGACCAGCGACCAGCGCCGCGCCGCGCACGCCGCGCTGGCCGGCGTCGTCGACGATCCGCGCCGGCGCGCCTGGCACCTCGCCCACGCTGCCGCCGAGGCCGAGGAGACGGTCGCCGCGACGCTGGAGGACGCCGCCCGCGACGCCCGCGCCCGCGGCGGCCACGCCGAGGCGGCCCGCGCCTTCGCCCGCGCCGCCGAGCTTTCGGACACGCCGGGGGCGCGCGCTCGCCGCGCGCTCGCCGCCGCCCAGGACTCGGCGATCGCCGGCCAGGCCGAGCGGGCGCTGGCGCTGCTCGACGTCGCCGAGCCGCTGGTCGAAGGCCGGCTGCGCGCCGCGACCGCGCGGCTGCGCGGCAACCTCGCCCTGCGCCGCGGCGAGCTTGCGCGGGCGCAGCGGATCCTCGAAGGGGCCGCCGAGCTGGCCGCCGCCGAGGACGATCACGTGACCGTCGCCGCGCTGCTGCTGGAGTCGTCGGTCTCCTACGCGATGGCCAGCGACCAGCCCGGGATGCGCGCGCTGCTGGAGCGGGCTTCGGCGGCGGCGCGGATCGCCGGCGAGCCGGGCCAGACGATCGTCCGGATCATGGCCGCCGTGGCCGCGACCGTCGCCGGGGAGGCCGCGACCAGCGGGGCCGAGCTGGCGGCGATCGAGCCGCGGCTCGCCGAGCTGCCCCTGGTCGAGGTGGGCGAGCCGGTCGCGCTGATGGCCCACGCGCTGATCTGGGTCGGCGACCTCGACCGCGCCGAGCGCGTGATCGAGCTGCTCGTCGGCGCCCAGCGCGAGGCCAGCGCGGTCGGCGCGCTGCCCTATCCGCTGACCGTCCGCTCGGTGTTGTGTGAGCGGCTCGGGCGCTGGCCGCAGGCGCTCGCCGACGCCGAGGAGGGGGTCCGGTTCGCCGAGGACGTCGGCCACACGACGCTGCGCCCGCTCTGCCTGGCGGCGCTCGCGCGCGTCGAGGCCGGACGCGGCGAGCTCGAGACCGCCGAGCGCCACGCCGAAGCGGGTCTCGCCGAGGCCGAGGCGGGCGGCGGCCGCAGCGCCTGCGTCTACAACCTGGCGGCGCTGGGGCGGGCGGCGCTCGCGGGCGACAGGCCCGACGACGCGGCCGCGATCCTCGATCGCGCCGCCGCGCTGGGCGAGCGGATCGAATGGCGCGAGCCCAACCTCGCGCTCGACGCCGCCGACCACGTCGAGGCGCTCGCGCGCCTCGGACGGACGGAGGACGCCGCGGCGGTCCTGGACCGGCTCACCGCCGCGGCCCACCGCACCGGAGGAGCTTGGGCGCATGCCGCCGCCGCGCGCGGCCGCCTGCTGCTGAGCAACGATCCCGACGCCCAGGACGAGCACGCCCGCACCGCCCGCGAGTGGCACGAGCGCGACCGGATGCCGTTCGAGCGCGCCCGCACCGAGCTCGCCTGGGGCGAGCGGCTGCGCCGCCGCCGCCAGCGGATGCGCGCCCGCGAGCCGCTCGCTCGCGCCCACGCGACCTTCCATGGCCTCGGAGCCGCGCCCTGGGCGGCGCGCGCCCTGCACGAGCTGGAGGCGGCGGGTGGCGTCGCCGCCGCCGGCGCCCGCGAGCCGCGCCCGGACGACGCGCTGAGCGCCCACGAGCGCAAGGTCGCGCTGATGGTCGCCGACGGCATGACCAACCGCGAGGTCGCCGCCGCCCTCTTCCTCAGCCCGAAGACGATCGAGCGCCACCTCAGTCAGATCTACCGCACGCTCGACGTCCGCTCCCGCACCGAGCTGGCGCGGCTGATGACCAGCGAGCCCTCAGCCGCGGCGGGCGCCGGCACCTCTATGCTCCGCCTTGCTTGACTCGTTGAGATAGTCCCGGAGACGGGGCTCAAAGGGAGGAAGCCATGCGTCTCCTGCGATCCGCGTGTGCCGTTGTCGCCACGGTTCTCGGCTGCGCCATCGGCGCAGCGGCTGCGCTGGCTGACACGGTCGTCATCAACCCGGTCAACGTCCCGAGTCCTGCCTTTCAGCCGGCCAGCACGACCATCGATCCAGGCGACACGATCCGCTGGGAGTTCGGCCTGTCGACGACCTCCCACACCGTCACCTCTTCGAGCCCGAACTGGTCGATGAACGAGGTCAGGGATCCGGGTGGGGCGCCGATCGAGCGGAAATTCGAGACGGCAGGCACCTACACGTTCCTGTGCTTGATCCACTCTGGGATGAACGGCTCGATCAGCGTGCGGGACAGCCCGGAACCCGGGCCCGATCCGATCCCCAACCCGATCCCCGAGCCGACGCTGCCCGCTCCCCCACCGGACACCATGGCACCGAGGCCGGAGCCGTCGGTGGAAGCGGCGATCAGCGTGCCGCAGGGACCGCGAGCGGTCAGCGCGCGGCGGCTGGCGAGCGTTGCCACGTTGCGTTGCCCGAGCGGAGGCGCGGACTGCTCGATCGCGGCTCCGAAGCGCGTGAACGTGTCGATCGCGGGCCGGCGCTTTACGTTGAGCGTCCTTGCGCCGCAGAAGGTGAGCGCGGGCGGCCGGGCCACGGTCCGCGTTCGACTGCCTTACGCGGCGGCGAAGCGGCTGGCCGGTCGCCGGGCAAGCGTGACGATTCGCCTTTCAGTTGCCTTCGACGGCACCCGGGCCAGCCGCACGGTCAAGGTCACGATCACGCGTAAAGCGACCTCATAGCCCGAAGCGAGGGGGACCTCGCGATGCTGGGAGCTGACCACGCTGAGCGGGCTTCTGTTACGGTGCCGCTCGCTTGATCTTAGGGTTCCCTAACTTCCTGATGGTCGAGCCTTTGACACAGCTCGCGAAGGGAAGAATCGATGCATCGGTTGAGGGTCTTGTCCGTGTCCTTTGCGGCTGTGCTCGCGGTCGTCGTCGCCGCAGCCGGTTCGTCGTCGAGCACCGCCGTCGCCGATGATCCGGCGCCGGTGGAGATCACTGCCGGCTCGCTCGAGTGGGGGGTCAAAGGATCGTTCCGGCGCTACGTGGGCGAGGGCGGGATAACGGTCGCGGGTGGGGTGGGGCGGTCGGAGGGAACGACGCCGCAGCTGCCGGTTGCCGGATTCGTCTGGCCGTTGCAGTCGGGCCGGTTCGACCCCGCCGACAACAGCCTCGAGCTGAGCTATGGCGGGGAGGTCCGCTTCCTCGCCCACTGTGAGGTCGATCCCTGCGCGCTCGACATCCGCATCGCGTCGCCGCGCGTGGTGATCACCGGCGATGAGTCGACGCTCTACGCGAACTTCTCGAGCCGCTCACTCGATACCGGGCAGATCGTCGACTACGGCGAGATCGCGGTCGGCGCGCTCGACCACACCGCGAGCTCGCCGGCGACGGCTGGCGGGATCACGACCTGGGACGGGATCGTCGCGCGGCTGACCCCGGAGTCGGCGGATCCGTTCGCGCACTTCTACGTGCCCGGGACGGAGCTCGACACGCTGGCGATCTCCTGCGAGGGGCCGGGTGGCGAGCCGGTGCCGACCGTCGAGCAGTGGACCCAGCCCGGCACGCCGCTGTTCGAGCAGGTGGCGTCGAACGCGATCTTCACCGGCGCGCCGCGGGTCTTCCCCGACCCCGACAACGGCCTCGTCCACGCGCAGGTGGGGACCGCTCTGCGGGCCCTCGACGAGGACACGCTCGCGGTCGTCGCCACGGCGACGATCCCCGCGGTCTCCAACCCGGCCGGCGTCACCGATCCCGAGACCGGGACCTTCTTCGTCGTCCACGCCGGCAGGCCGTCCGCCTACGACTGGAACCCCGCCACCCAGAGCTACGACAGCGTTCAGCTCCCCGGGACCGCCCTCGCTACCGGCGCCAACGCGACGCGGCTCGCCTACGACGCGGCCAACGACCGCCTGATCTACCTCGTCTCGCCCTCGACGATCGTCACCTGGACGCGCTCGGAGGCGGGGTGGGTGCGCAACGACTACGCGCTGAGCGGCCTCACCACCGGCCTGCGCGTCTCGATGGCGGTCGACGGCGACGGCACGGTGATCGTCACCGAGTCCTCCTCCGGGGCGGTGCGGACGATGCCGCGCACGGTCGTCTTCGGCGCCGGCGTCGCGACCCTGACCCCGATCTCCGGCGGGGTTCCGGTGCCGACCAGCTACGACACCGACTGGCTCGACGTGCACGCGGTCGACGGCCGCGCCTATCTCGTCACCCGCCTCGGCGTGGTGCAGGAGATTCGCAAGCAGGACGGCGTCTACGTCGCCCACGGCGCGCCGCTGGCGACGGGCACCCCGGCGTATGTGACCTTCTCCGATTTCGCCGCCGGCTTCCTGTACATCGTCGGCGGGTCGGCCGACATCGTCGGGATCCGCGACGGCCGCGTGACCCACCGGGTCCGTTCGGAACTGGCCTACTACGGCGCGCCGACCGCGGCCGCGGGAACGGTCTACACCTGGTCGGCCGAGGCCGGCAACGACGGGCTGCTGAAGTTCCAGCAGACGGCGACCTCGCCGACTGTGACCGAGCAGCCGCAGGATCGCCTGGTGACGCTCGGCGCCGGAGAGACGTCGAAGCCGGTGACCCTGACCGCCGCGGCCGCCGCGGGCGCGGGCGAGCCGGCGCCCGCGGTCCACTGGCAGACCCGTGCGCCGGGCGCGACGAGCTGGCAGGACGTGCCCGCGGCCGAGTCGCTTGCGCTCGCGCTGACCGCCGACGCCGACGACCATGGCTCCGAGTACCGCGCCGTGTTCGCGAACACGGCCGGTTCGATCGCCACCGAGCCCGCGCGGATCGTCGTCAACACGGCCTCCGCGGTGCTCGTGCAGCCGTCCGACGTGACCGCGCTCGCGGGCCAGCCGGCTCTCTTCAAGGTGATGCCGAGCGGCAATCCCGAGCCCACCATCACCTGGCAGCGCCAGGTCGGCGGCTTCTGGGAGTCCGTCGACCCCGACTCCGGCGACTTCGAGGTCGACGGCGGCTTCCTCACCGTCAAGGAGGCCAACGCCGAGATGGACGGCGCCCGCTTCCGCGCCAAGCTCTCCAACTCCGTCGCCACCGTCTACTCCCGCGCCGCCACCCTGAGCGTCGCCGGGGCGGTCGGAGGGCCCGTCACCTTCGGCTCGGGCAGCTTCGACTGGGGCTTTGCCAACCGCTGGCGTTGCTACGTCACCGGCACCGTCGCCCACGGCGGGATCGAGCTCTCCGGCGGCGTCGTCCGGATCCCCGGCACCGAGGCGAACGGCGGGCTCTGCCCGGGGGCGGGGGAGAGCTCCCAGGCCCTGCGCTTCCCGGTCCGCGGCGGCAGCTACGACCCCGCTACCGGCAGCCTGGAAGTCAAGCTGTTTGGAGCGGTTCGCTTCTGGGGCCACGTCACCGGCGGCAAACCGGCACTTGACACCACCATCTCGGACCTGAGACTGGTTGCCACCGGCAATGCCGGCACCCTCTACGCCGACGCCACCGGGGCGACGATGGACAACCCGACCCCGGTCACCCGTCAAGACGTGCCGCTGGTCAGCGTCGGCCTCGCCGGCACCGGCCCCAGCCGCGACGCCGAGGTCGGCCTGGGCTGGAGCGGCGCCGAGACCAAACTGACCGCCCAGGGTGCCGAGGTCTTCGGTTCCTACCCCGAGGGCGAGCCCTTCGACCCGATCTCGATGGCGCTTGCCTTTGGCACCCCCCAACCCGACCCCGAGCCCGACCCCGAAGGTCACCCGACGCCGGCGCTGCCGAGTCCGTTGCCCGCCCCCGAGGTCAAGGGCCCGGTGGCGCGCATCAAGACCGCCAAGCCTCAGCAGGCCTTGGGCGCCAACCGCATCGTCCGCCTCGGTGCCGTTGCCTGCCCGAGCGTCGCCCCCTGCAAGGTCGTCGCCCCGAAGAGGGTCGGGGTCAAGATCGCCGGCAAGCGCTTCGGCGCCCCGGTGCTTGCTCCGCAGTGGATCGCCGCCGGCAAGAGCACTCCGCTGCGGGTGCGGCTGCCGAAGGGAGCCGTCGAGCGGCTCGAGGGCCGCAGGGCCAAGATCGCGGTCAAGGTCAGCGTGCTGGCCAACCGCAACGAGACCAAGCGGACGCTCTGGTCGGTGGTGACGGGGTAGGGCTTCAACGGCCGCGGGTGGTCGAGGCAGCGAAGGTCCCCCTCGTCCGTTCGGCCGCCGATCAGGCGTCCTCGCCTCGCGCCGGTGCTAGCCGGCCCGCACGCGGGCGGCCTGGCGGACCAGGTGGTCGCGCTCGGCGGTGTTCGTCGACAGGCGGGCGGCTTCGGCGTAGGAGGTGGCGGCCGCGGGGAGGTCGGCGTTCAGCTCGTGCAGGTGGCCGCGGACGGCGTGCCAGCGGTGGCGGTCGCCGAGCACCTCGCGTAGTCGCTCGGTTTCGCGCAGGCCGGCTGCGGCGCCGAGGACGTGGCCGACCGCGACCGCGCGGCCGAGCACGGCGGCGGGGTCGCGGTGCAGCGGGTCGCCGGTGAGGGCGAGTAGGTCGTCGTACCAGGCGAGAATTTGCGGCCAGTCGGTCTGCTCGGCGGTCGGCGCGTCGTCGTGGAGGGCGGCGATCGCCGCCTCTAGCTGGTAGCGGCCGGGGGGCCGCTCGTCCGTCCGTACGGCCAGGGCCGACTGCAGGATCTGGACGCCCTCGGCGATCTCGCGGGTGTCCCAGAGGGTGCGGTCCTGGCGGTCGAGCGTGACGATGCGGCCTTGGGAGTCGAGCCGGGCGGGCAGGCGGGCGTGGTTGAGGAGCATCAGGGCGAGCAGGCCGCGTGCCTCCGGCTCCTCGGTGGCGAGGTTGAGCTGGCGGGTCAGCCGGATCGCCTCGCCGGCCAGGTCCACCCGGCCCGCATGGCCGGCCGTGTAGACGAGGTAGAGCACGCGCAGGACGACGGCGAGGTCGCCGGGCTGGTCGAGGCGGCGGCCCCGGAGGGTTCGCTTGGCCCGGCTGATCCGCTGCGCCATCGTCGCCTCGGGCACGTAGAAGGCGTCGGCTATCTCCCGGGTGGTGAGGCCGCCGACGGCGCGCAGGGTCAGCGCCACCTGGGAGGCGGGTGAGAGGTCCGGGTGGCAGCAGCAGAAGAGCAGGAAGAGGGTGTCGTCGCCCGCTTCGGTGGCGGCCGGCGGCGGTTCGGCGTAGGTCACCTCCTCGCGTCGGGTGCGGGCGGCCTCGCTGCGGCGGGCGTCGACGAGCCGCCGGGTCGCGACCGTCGCCAGCCACGCGCCGGGGTCGCGCGGCGGCTGCTCGGGCCACGCCCGGAGCGCCTCGAGCAGCGCCTCCTGCAGGGCGTCCTCGGCGGCGTCGAAGTCCTCGCCCCGGCGGACCAGGCCGGCGAGCACCCGCGGGACGAGGGCGCGCAGCGCGCCCTCGTCAAGCTGCCGTGCCGGCTGGTCGGTCAAGCCGGGGGTCAGTCGCCCGAGGGGGCCTCGGACATCAGCTCGCGGACGTCGATCCACTCGTACAGCGGCTCCCCGCCGGGGCCGGGCTCGGAGGAGACGTAGCCGGCGAGCTCGACCGCGCGCTCGTGCGACTCGACGTCGATCATCCACCAGCCCGCGACCAGATCGCTGGTCTCGGGCAGCGGGCCGTCGGTGGTGACCGGCGCGGCGTCGGGGCCGCCGTAGCGGACCCAGGTGCGCGCCTGCGTCAGTCCCTTGTGCTCGACGTACTCGCCGTTCTCCTTGAGCTGTTCGGTGACGTGCCTGAGGAAGGCCAGGTGCGCCTCCACGTCGTCGGGGTCCCACTGGTCCATCGGGGGAAACGGGTGGTGCCGCTCCGGGCCGCCGCGGTAGTACTTGAGGAGCAGGAACTGGGGCATCGTTGCCTCCTTGTCTCGTGGGCCGCCTGTCGCGGCCCTTCGCCCTGTGAGCGGAGCCGGCCGACGCTTCTCGACATGGAAGCAGCAATGGGCGGGTCCGCGCCGCCGCCGGAGGAGTACCTGATCTACGCTAGCCAGCCCACCAGTCGCGCTGGCCCTCGACGTCCTCGCGCGGGTTCTCACCGAGGTTGGGGGCGCCGATGACGAGGATCTCGAGTCCGTCGGGGCCGGCCTCGTAGCCGCGCCAGGTACCGGGCGGGACGCGCACCGCGTCCCATTCCTTCAGCTCGAAGATCTCGTCGTCGAGCTTCATCCGCCCGCTCCCGCGCAGGACCACGAAGACCTCCTCCTGCGTCTTGTGCGTGTGGCCGTAGGGGAAGCGGTAGTTGGGCGGGATGCGCTGGTAGCCGAGGCCGGACCGCTCGAGCCCGAGCGCCTTGGTCGCCAGGCGGAACTCGAGGCCGGGCGCGCCGTCGAAGTTGGACCCGAGGTCATCCAGGTCCCGCTTGAGGTTCCTGCGGGTGAACGACACGGCGCGATCCCGGGCGCCCGTCAGCGGCGGTAGACGACGTGGGTGACGTGGGGGGTGGTGCGGCTGCTGACCGGCTTCAGCTCGACGCCGGGGGTGTCGACGAAGAGGCGCTCGCCGCCGCCGGCGACGAAGGGCGCCACGTGCAGGCGCAGCTCGTCGACCAACCCGGCGGCTAGGTACTGGTTGAGCGTGCCGGGGCCGCCGGCGATCGAGACGCGCCTGTCGCCGGCGGCCTCGCGGGCCTGCTCGAGCGCGGCCTCGATCCCGTCGGTGACGAAGTGGAAGGTGGTGCCGCCTTCCATCTCGACGCTCGGGCGCGGGCGGTGGCCGAGAACGAAGACCGGCGCGTGGTAGACCGGGTCCGGTCCCCACCAGCCCTTCCACTCGAGGTCCCACTCGCCGCGGTCGGGACCGAACATGTTGCGGCCCATGATGTAGGCGCCGGCGCCGACGATCGCCTCTTTCTCCGCGGCGTTTTCGCCGCTGTGGTCGAACTGCCAGGCGTGCAGGCGGTCGGCGTCCAGGTCGCCGAACGGGCGCTCGGCGCTCTGGCCCCTCCCGGACCCGTAGCCGTCGAGGGTGATCGAAATGTCTGCGGTGACTTTGGTCTTGGCGTTGTTCATCGGAGCGCGGAACTGAGCATACGGGCCGTGAGCGCGACCATCGCGTCGCGGTCGCCGCCGGCGGGGCGCAGGAGGGCGATGCGCAGGCAGCCGTTGGCGACGAAGCCCATCGCGACGAAGACGAGGTCGTCGATCTCGGCGGGGGAGAGGTCGGGACGGTGGCGGGCGGGAAGCAGGCGGGCGAGGGCGAACAGGGTCGCCTCGACCTGCTGGGCGAGGACCGGGTCGGTGCCGCGCTCGGAGATCGCGCGCAGGATCGGTGCGTTGCGTTCGAAGCTCGCGGTGAGCGACTCGACGATGAGCAGGGTCGCCTCGTCGAGCTCGCGGTCGAGGGCGCTGGCGACCGCGGTGGTGAGGTCGTCGTAGACCTGGCGGGTCATCGTCTCGGTGAGCACGCCGAGGATCTCCTCGCGGTCGCCGAAGTAGCGGTAGACGGTGCCGATGCTGACGTTGGCGGCCTCCGCGATCCCCCTGGTCGTCAGCGGCTCTTCCTGGGAGAGAAGGTGAACGGCGGTGTCGAGGAGGCGCTGGCGCATCTCCAGGGCGCGTGTCTGCTTCGGTGTGGAGCGGGATCTCTTCGGCATATAAAAGTGAGTGGAAGGTGAACAATGTTCATGTTTTCATGTCGCGCCGATGCTCGTCACCGATCGACTCGCGCCGCCCACGGCGCTTCCCGGCGCCGTCGAGGCGGTCGCCCGCTACGGCGACTTCGGCCGGGTCTGGCTGGAGGGGATGTGGCGCGGGGACCCGCTCGCCGACGCGGTCGCCGCCGATGGTGCCGGCCTGGTCCGGCGGGCGCTCGCCGACGGGGTCGAGGCGCTCGACGATCCGCCGGCGCCGCTGGTCGCGCTGTTCGCCGAGCTCGACGCGCCGCCGGCCTGGATCGACCGCGACCGCTGCGACCGCGCGGCCGACCACCTGGCCCGCCAGACGCGCGAGTTCGGCTTTGTCCTCGGCGCGGCGTCGCTGCCGACAGGCGCGCAGAACGCGGTCGCCAGCAAGCCGCTGACCTTCACCGGCCGCTACGCCGGCGACGCCGCGGTCCGCAGCCTCGAGGTCGCCTCCTGGCTGACCGCGGTCACCACCCGCGGCGGCCTCGACCGCGACGCCGCCGGCTTCGAGCGGACGGTGCGGGTGCGGATGATCCACGCC
This sequence comes from uncultured Conexibacteraceae bacterium, assembly GCA_964464285.1. GTDB lineage: Bacteria > Actinomycetota > Thermoleophilia > Solirubrobacterales > 70-9 > VAYN01. Next base: position 21,530 of record CAYXFL010000015.1, on the reverse strand, counting down.
CACGTCCGCCGCCACCTGCGCCGCCACCCGGAGTGGGACGGCGAGGCCTGGGGCGTGCCGATCGCGCAGCCGTACATGGCCTTCACCCTGGCCGAGTTCTGCTCGATCGCCCTGCGCGCGATGGCCAGGCTCGGCGCCCGCTACACCGACTGCGAGCTCGAGGACATCCACCACCTCTGGCGTTGCGTCGGCCACCTTGTCGGAGTCGAGCCGGATCTGCTGCCGGTCGGCGCCGCCGACTACGAGCGGATCGAGCACCTCTACGCGCTGACCAGCCCCGGGCCGAGCGAGAGCGACCGCGACTTCGTCCGCGCCCTGACCGAGTTCCAGGCGGCCGAGATGGGGCGCTTCCTGCCCAGGCGGCTGGCGCCGCGCCGGATGGTCCACGGCCTCCAGCGTGAGCTGATCGGCGAGGCGGTGGCCGACCAGCTGGCGATCCCGCGCACCCGCTGGCAGTACCTCCCAAGGCTGGTCGGCCCGCCGATCGCGGCTGCCTACGCGGCCCACGATGCGCTTGTCCCCGGCGGCAGGTCGCGCCGCACGGCCCGCGCCTACCGCCGCCGCGCCGCCGAGGTGCGGCGGATGCGGCGCAAATACGACGTAGTCCAGGAGCTGGTGGACGAGACGGCCTGAAGGCCAGGCAGCGTGCCCCCGGCCACGAGGACCGGGGGCAGAGAAGGGTCTAGGCGAGCTCTATGGTGCGCCAGACGCGGGAAGGCCCGTTGCCGACGCTGACGCCGTAGCGAGCGCCTCGGTCGAGCACCCGGACGGCACGGGCGCCGTTGCTCGAGCCCCGCGCGTAGGTCTTGCCGTTGCGCTTGAGCTTGATCGAGGTGACGAGCCGCCTGTTGTCGCGGCGATCGACCACGACGCAGCGGACCCGTTCGGCGCCGCGCTGCGGCTTCGCCAGGCGGCACTTGACGCTGACCCGGCCGTAGGGGCCGCGCTTGCCGGCCGGGCCGGTCGCACCGGGGGCTCCGGTTCCCTTGGCGCCCTGCGCGCCCGGAGTGCCGTTGGCGCCCTGCGCCCCGGCGGCCCCGGCGGCGCCGGCTGGTCCGGCCGGCCCAGGCAGGCTCGCCGAGTCGTCGGAGCTGGCCAGGCGCAGCTCGCGGATGCAGCTCACGTAGCGACCACCTTTGCTGTCGCCGGGGACCACGAGGCGCGGACCGACGTCGGCGAGAGAAACGAAGGAGCCGGACGCGTCGTCGTCGCGTTCTTCGTAGGCGACGAGGATGTCCTGGCGGTTGCCGAAGCTCGGCTCGAGATCGCCCCAGGCGATCGTCGCCACGTAGGCGTCGGCCGCCTTGATCGCGACGAAGTGGCGAAGGGCGTGGTTGCCGATCGTCGGCGAGAACAGGGGCTGGGCGAGTTTCGACATCACCTCGTACAGCGGAACGCCGACGAAGGTCCGGTTTTTCGGCGTTGACCCGGAGAAGTAAGTGACGCTGCTCGTGACGCCGTTGACGGTGCTGTCGGCGACCGCGTCACGCAGGGTCTGCGCGGTCAGCGTCCGCTCGATCGCGATCCGGCCGCGGATACTGAACTCCGCTTCGCCGGTGTGGTCGTCGAGGCAGACGTCCGCGCTGGCACTTGAAACGGCTAGCAGGCAGAGCGCCGCGACCGCGAGCAGGGTGGCGGATAGCCGCCGGTTGAATCTCCGATACATCATTACTCCAATCTGTCGGGGGGATGCAGCCGTCCGAGGCGCGCAACGAGCGCCCTGGCGGGCTTGCATAGGCAGAGCCTAGGTATATCGCTTGGCCAGCGAGAGCGGATTCGTGGCTGGCCGCGGCCCCTGAACGTAGGATCTCCCGGCCCTTCCCCCGACCGGAGGTTCTGCTGATGTCTTGCTCGTTTCGCTCGCTTTTCCCGCTGGCGCTGATCGCCGCGGTCCTCGTCGTCGCCCAGGCGCCGGCCGCCGCCGAGACCCGCACGGGGAAAGGGCCGGTAGTCGTCGGCTCGGTGGCCTCGCTGAGCGGAGGCGCGGCCGCCTACGGCCGCGACCAGGCGCGCGGGACGCGACTCGCGATCTCGGTGCTGAACCGGCGGGCCAGCGCCGCGGCGCGGCTGAAGCTGGTGACCGCGGACGACCGCTCGGAGGAAGCGGCAGCGCGGGCGGCCTTCGGTCGCCTCACCCGGAGCGGGGTGTCGGCGATCGTCGGGCCGACTCTCTCGCCGGTTGCGGCGGCGGCTGACCCGGTCGCCACGAAAGCCGGCGTGCCGGTGCTCGCGGCGACCAACACGACGCTCGACATCGCCGACCTGCCGACCGTCTGGCGCGTCAGCCTGAGCGAGGAGGCGATGATCCCGCGGGCGCTGGCGGCCGTGCGCCAGCAGCGCGACGTGCGCCGCGCGGCGCTGCTGGTCGATCGCGCCGACGGTTACTCGCGCGGCGCCGGCGAGGTCTTCGCGAGCGCCGCGCCGCGCGCCGGCATCGAGCTGACCGGGACCGCGTTCTTCGACTCCGACCCGGGCTCGCTGGCGCGGGCGATCGCCGAGCTGCGGGCGAGCGGCGGGCCCCAGGCGCTGCTGGTCGCGGCGCGCGGCGACGCCGCGGTCGCGGCGCTGAAGGAGATCCGCGCCGCGGACGCGGGAATCCCGGTGGTCGGCGGCAACGGCTTCAACGCGGACGAGGTGATCTCAGCGGCCGGCGAGGCGGCCGAAGGCCTGATCGTCGCCGCCTCGTGGAACGCCGGGATCGTCCACCCGGGCAGCCGCGCCTTCGTGCGCGCCTTCCGCGAGCGGTTCGGGGAGGCGCCGAGCGCCTTCGCCGCGCAGGGCTACGCCAGCGTCGAGATCGCCGCGGCGGCCGCCCGGGCCGGCGGCGGCAGCGCGCCGTCCCGGATCCAGGCCGGCCTCTCCCGGCTCGGCACCGTCGAGACCGTGCTCGGGCCGCTGCGCTTCAGCCGCGGCCGCGAAGCGCGCTACCCGGCCGCCGTCCAGGTGGTCCGCGACGGCCGCTTCCGGCTGCTCGCGCAGCGCGCCTCGATCCGCGGCAGCTGGAGTGGCCTGCTGCGCCAGCGCGGCATGCAGCCGTTCCGGGTCTGGGCGACGATCGCCTCGCCGTCCGGCAGCGCCGGCAACCGGGTCCGCTACTCGGGGCTCGACTGCCGCGGCAGCTGGACCGGGCTGGGGCGCCGCGGCGCCCACCGGTTCACCGAGGTGATCAGCGCCGGCACCAGCGAGGCCTGCAAGGGGCGCGGCACCGTCACCCTCACCCCGACCGCCGACCCGAACGCGCTGGGCTACGTCTTCCACGGCGGCGGCGTGACCAGTCGCGGCGTCCTGCGCCGGCTCCCACCCAGCTAGCCGCGGCCGTCGGGCCCAAGGGGTGTCTGAGCTAAGGGGTCCGATCCGACCCCTTAGCTCAGACACCCGGCCGGGGGACGGTGGCGATGCGATTTACGGCTTGCGGCGGGGACCGCGGGGCAGCAGGGCGGCGGGCGAGCGCAGGCGCGCCGCGCCGGCCCAGAGGCCGGCGCAGTAGGAGAGGTTGTCGAGCGCGCGGGTGAGCAGGAACGCGGGGCCGGGCGCAAGCGGCCCGCGGGCGGCGGCCCGCGCCGCGTCGGCGGCGAGGCAGGCGAGCGCCAGGCGCCGCGCCCGGCGCGAGGCGAGTGCCGCGGCGACGGTCAGCGGCAGCCACTCGCGGGCGAGGGCGCGGGCGAGCTCGGCGTCGGCGCGCATCTGGGCGCGCAGGGCGAGCGCGGCGAGGGCGGGACGGGGGACCCGGCCGTCGCTGCGGGCCGTGGTCAGGGCGAGCGCGGCGGCGCTGGCGAGGGCGCCGGCGAGCGGTCCGGCGAGCGCCGTGGCGGCCCAGGCGGAGCCGCTGGCGCGGTCGATCCGCAGCGGCGCCACCGCACCCGGGTGACGCCGGTCGAGCGGCGCCGCGGAGCTGCCGTAGCCGAAGCGCTGGCGGGCCAGTTGGGCGAGCGAGGCGCGCGGGCGGTGCAGGACCTCGGCCTGCGGGCAGTAGCGGACGCGCCAGCCGGCGCCCTCGGCCCGCCAGACCAGGTCGACGTCCTCGCCGAAGCGCAGCCGCTCGTCGAAGCCGCCGAGCTCGACCAGCGCCGTGCGGCGCGCGACCAGCGCCGCCGCCGGCACGTAGGCGACCCGCCGGCCGCTGCCGACCAGGGCGGGGTCGGGGCCCATGTCGAGCGGCGAGCAGGCGGCCTCGTAGCGGGCGATCCGGCCGGGCGCGAAGGCGCTGCGCACGCGCGGGGCGGCGATCGCCAGCCGCTCGTCCTCCGCCAGCAGGCCGGCCAGCGGACCCGCCCAGTCCGCGGGGCAGCGGCAGTCGGCGTCGACGAAGGCGACGAAGGGGGTGTCGGTGGCGGCGAGCCCGACGTTGCGGGCGCGGGCCGGGCTGCCGTGCCCGCCCGTGGTGAGCAGCCTGGCGCCCGCCGCCCGCGCCAGCTCCGGTGAGCCGTCGGCGGAGCCGTCGTCGACGACGATCACCTCGCCGTGGCCGCGCAGCTCGCCGACCAGCGCCGCGATCTCCGGGCCGCCGTCGCGCAGCGGGATCACGAACGAGACCCCGGCCCCGGTGCCGGCCCGGGGGAGCGGGTGCAGGAGGCCGCCGGCGCCCAGCCGCCGGGCGAGCGCCGCCGCCCCCGGGTGCGGGCGGCCGCCGAGCAGCGCGTCGAGGGCGTCGGCCCCGGCGGCGCTCAGCCGCACGACCCGCGGCGGCGTGCCGCCGACCAGGAGCCGCCGGTCGCGCGAGCGGCGCACCTCGCGGTCGAGGACGCAGGTCTGCGCGGCCGGCCCGCTCACCCGCCGCCCACGCTTCCGGATCGCTCCGGAAAGGCGTCGCCGAGCAGCCGGTAGGCCTGGTCGAGGCAGTGCTCGAGGTCCTCGTCCGGCTTCTGGACCCAGCGGTTGAAGGCCGACATCGAGGCGGCCAGGGCGGCGAACCCGATCAGTTCCGGGGCGAGGTCGTCGGGCGCTTCGCCGCGCCGCCGCGCCGCCCACTCGGCAACCGCCTGCCGCCAGGCCGCGTAGCGCAGCATCGAGTGCGCCTGCAGGGCGGGCACGGTGGTGATCATCGTCAGCCGCACGCGCAGCGCCGGCAGCTCCTCCTCCGGGTAGTGGTTGGAGAGGACCGCGGCGCGGCGCAGGGCGTCGAGCAGCGGCACCTCCTCGCCGCTCTCCTCGAGGTGGCCGCGCAGCCGTTCGATCACCCAGTCGAAGTCGCCCCAGACCATGTCGTTCTTGGAGGGGAAGTAGCGGAAGATCGTGCGCCGCTCGACCCCGACCGCGGCGGCGATGTCGGCGACGCTGGTCGCTTCGAAGCCGTCGCGGGCGAACAGGTCGAGCGCGACGGCGGCGATCTGCTCGCGATTCGTGCGCGGGGGTCTACCGACGGATGCCATTTGTGTCACCGGGTGCTATAAATACACGGTCGCAAGGGTTCAATCCAGAGGAGGTTTCCATGTCCCTGCTTTCCCCCGATCCCTCGCTCCCCGCTGAGGAGTCCACGGAGGACGCCCTGGTCGAGGCGGACCTGCTGGTCGAGGACGTCTCGATCGACGGCATGTGCGGCGTCTACTAGGCCCGGATCGGATGAGCGCGAGCGCCGAGACGGAGTTCCGCGGCCCCTGGCGGCTCAACCCCCAGGTCGCCCTGCGGCCCGAGTCCTTCGGCGCGCTCGCCTACCACTTCGGGACGCGCCGGCTCTCCTTTCTGAAGAGCCGCACGCTGCTCGAGGTGGTCGAGCGGCTGGAGGATTCCCCCGATCCTCTCGCCGCCTGCCGGGCGGCCGGGGTCGACGAGCGTCAGCTGCCGGTCTACCGGCGGGCGCTCGCGACCCTGGCCGACTCGGAGATGATCGTGCCGGTGCGGGAGACCGCGTGAACCCGGCGACGGCGCAGCCGGTCGGCTCCCTGGTCGAGCAGTTCGAGCTCGGGCTCGAGGCGCCGATCTGCATCACCTGGGAGCTCACCTACGCCTGCAACCTGGCCTGCGTCCACTGCCTCTCCAGCTCCGGCCGGCGCGACCCGCGCGAGCTGAGCACCGCCGAGGCGAAGCGGGTGATCGACGAGCTCGAGCGGATGCAGGTCTTCTACGTCAACGTCGGCGGCGGCGAGCCGACCGTGCGCAAGGATTTCTGGGAGCTGCTCGACTACGCCGCCGAGCACCACGTCGGGGTCAAGTTCTCGACCAACGGCAGCCGCATCGACGCGGCGGCGGCGGCGCGTCTGGCGGCCAGCGACTACGTCGACGTGCAGGTCTCGATCGACGGCGCCACCGCCGCCGTCAACGACGCGGTCCGCGGCCCGGGCTCATACGACATGGCGCTGGCGGCGCTCGAGCGGCTCGCCGCGGCGGGCTTCGAGCGGCCGAAGATCTCGGTCGTGGTCACCCGCCACAACGCCGGCCAGCTCGACGAGTTCAAGGCGATCGCCGACCGCTACGGCGCCCAGCTGCGGATCACCCGGCTGCGGCCCTCGGGGCGCGGCGCCGACGTCTGGGACGAGCTGCACCCGACCGCCGCCCAGCAGCGCCAGCTCTACGAGTGGCTGCTCGCCCACGGCGACGACGTGCTCACCGGCGACTCCTTCTTCCACCTCTCCGCCTACGGCGAGTCGCTGCCGGGGCTGAACCTCTGCGGGGCCGGCCGCGTCGTCTGCCTGATCGACCCGGTCGGCGACGTCTACGCCTGCCCGTTCGCGATCCACGAGGAGTTCCTCGCCGGCAACGTGCGCGAGCCGCGCGGCTTCGAGGGCGTCTGGCGCGAGTCGGATCTCTTCCAGGAGCTGCGCAGCCCGCAGTCCGGCGGCGCCTGCGAGTCCTGCGGACACTACGACGCCTGCCGCGGCGGCTGCATGGCGGCGAAGTTCTTCACCGGCCTGCCGCTCGACGGGCCCGACCCCGAGTGCGTGCTCGGCAACGGCGAGCTGCTGCTGGCCGCGCGCGGCGAGGAGACCGCGATCCCCGCGCCGGCGGTCGACCACTCGCGGGTCAAGCCGTCGCGCCTCTGCGACGAGGACCCGCTGGCCGAGTTCTGGTCCCGGGCCGGCTGATGGCGAGCACCAGGGAGTGGTTCGAGTCGGTCGCCGAGGCCGAACGGCGGGCGCGCAAGCGGCTGCCGCGCTCGGTCTTCATGGCGCTGCGGGCCGGCGCCGAGGAAGGGCGGACGCTGGCCGACAACGTCGCCGCCTTCGGCGAGCTCGGCTTCATCCCGCGGATCGCCCCCGGCCCGCTGCCGCCGCGCGAGCTGGCGAGGACGGTGATGGGGCAGGAGGTGGCGCTGCCGGTGCTGATCTCACCGACCGGCGTGCAGGCCGTCCACCCGGACGGCGAGCTGGCGGTCGCCCGCGCCGCGGCAGCGGCGGGCACGGCGATGGGGTTGAGCTCGTTCGCCTCGAAGCCGGTCGAGGAGGTGGTCGCGGCGAACGGCAAGACCTTCTTCCAGATCTACTGGCTGGGCAGCCGCGAGCGGATCGAGCAGATCGCCTCGCGGGCGCGCGAGGCTGGGGCGGCCGGCCTGATCGTGACGATCGACTGGACCTTCTCCCACCGCCGCGACTGGGGCAGCCCGGCGATCCCGGAACGGCTCGACCCGAAGGCGGCGCTCGGCTTCGCGCCGCAGGCGCTGTCCCGGCCCGGTTGGCTCTGGTCCTACCTGCGCCGCCGCGAGCTGCCCGACCTCTCGACCCCGAACCTGACCCCGCCCGGCGGCGAGGCGCCCACCTTCTTCGGCGCCTACGGCGAGTGGATCGGCACCCCGCTGCCCTCCTGGGAGGACCTCGCATGGCTGCGCGAGACGTGGGGGGGACCGCTGATGATCAAGGGCGTCTCCCACCCCGACGACGCCCGCCGCGCGGTTGAGATCGGCGCCACCGCGATCTCGGTCTCGACCCACGGCGGCAACAACCTCGACGGCACGCCGGCCGCGATCCGGCTGCTGCCCGGCGTGGTCGAGGCGGTCGGCGATCAGATCGAGGTCGTGCTCGACGGCGGCGTGCGGCGCGGCTCCGACGCGGTCAAAGCGCTGGCGCTCGGCGCCCGCGCGGTGATGGTCGGGCGGCCCTACCTCTGGGGCTTGGGGGCGAACGGCGAGGCCGGGGTCGCCAACGTGCTGGAGATCCTCCGGGCGGGGATCGACGAGACCCTGGTCGGGCTCGGCCGCAGCTCGATCGACGAGCTCTCGCCCGCCGACCTGGTCATCCCGTCCGGGTTCCGGCCGGGATCGTGAGCGCCGTGCTCGGGGATGCGGCCTGGCCCGAGCTCGAGCGCGACGCCGACCTGCTGATCGTGCCGCTCGGGGCGACCGAGCAGCACGGCCCGCACCTGCCGGTCGCGACCGACTCGGAGATCGCCCTGGCGCTGGCCCGGGCGGCGGCCGAGCGGTTGCCGGGGGCGCTGGTCGCGCCGCTCCTCCCCTACGGGGCGAGCGGTGAGCACGAGGGCTTCCCGGGCACGATCTCGATCGGCCGCGCGGCGCTGGAGCTGCTCCTGGTCGAGCTCGGCCGCTCGGCCTCGGCCAGCTTCGCGCGGATCCTCCTGCTCAGCGCGCACGGCGGCAACGCGGAGGCGGTCGGCGCGGCGGCGGCGCGGCTGCGCGAGGAGGGGCGCGAGGTGCTCGCCTGGAGCCCGCGCTGGGGCGGCGACGCCCACGCCGGCCGCTGCGAGACCTCGCTGATGCTGGCCCTGGCGCCGGGACGGGTGCGGCTGGAGCGGGCTGCGGCCGGCAACCTGGCGCCGCTGGCCGAGCTGCTCCCCGACCTGCGCCGCGCCGGCGTGCGCCCGCTCGCCCCCAACGGGGTGCTCGGCGATCCCGAGGGCGCCTCGGTCGAAGAGGGTCGCGCCCTGCTCGGTGCCGCGGTCGCCGAGCTGGTCGCGGAGGTCGAGGCGTGGGCGGCGTGAGCGAGCGGGTCGCGATCGTCACCGGAGCGGGCCGCGGGATCGGCGCCGCGACCGTCGCCGCGCTCGCCGCCGAGGGCTGGCGGGTGCTCGCCGTCGACCGCTGCGAAGACGACCCGCGGCTGCCCTACGCGCTGGCAACCGAGGCCGACCTCGCGGCCGCCGTCGCCGCCGCCAACCAGAGGGCGGGGGAGGGCGAGACGGTCCGTGCCTTCCGGGCCGACGTCACCGACGAGGCGGCGATCGACGCCGCCGTCGCCGCCGCCGCCGAGCTCGGCCAGCTCGGTGGCGTCGTCGCCAACGCCGGCGTGATCGGCGGCGGCGGCCCCGCCTGGGAGCTCGACCGCGAGCGCGAGCGAGCGGTGCTCGACGTCTGCCTCGATGGCGTGCTGGTCGCCGCCCGCGCGACCATCCCGGCCCTGCTGCGCCAGCCGAGCCCGCGCCAGGGGCGCTTCGTCGCGATCGCCTCGGCGGCGGCGATCCGCGGCCTGCCGGGTCTCGCCGCCTACTGCGCGGCCAAGGCCGGGGTCGTCGGCTACGTCCGCGCCCTCGCCGCCGACCTGCGCGGAACCGGGGTGACCGCGAACGCGGTCGCGCCCGGCTCGACCCGCACCCCGATCCTCACCGAGAGCGCCCGCCTCTACGGGCTCGAGGGCGCCGAGTCGTTCGCCGAGCAGGCGCTGGTCGAGCGCCTGCTGGAGCCGGACGAGGTGGCGGCGGCGGTCGCCTGGCTGCTCGGCCCCGGCGGCGCCGCGGTGACCGGCGCCACCCTGCCGGTCGACGGCGGCCTCACGGTGTAGGGCACCCACAGGCGGGTGCGCTCGCTGCGTGCTCTCCCCGTCGCTCGCCAGCGGACATAATCCGGCTGCATGAAACCGCGGGTGTTCTCGCCGATCCTTCCCGGGGCGACCGCTCGCGACCGGGCGCTCGCCTGCTTCGGGGTCGTCGTCGCGATCGGCCTGACCGGGCTGATCGGGTCGCTGTTCCACGACCAGGGCGGGGCGCTGCCGTGGATCGTCGCGCCGATGGGCGCCTCGGCGATCCTGATCTTCGTCATCCCCGCCAGCCCGATGGCGCAGCCGTGGCCGGTGCTCGGCGGCAGTGCGCTTTCGGCGTTGGTCGGGTTCGCGGTCGGTCAGTGGCTGGGACAGGGGGCGCTGGCCTGCGGCGTGGCGGTGGGGCTGGCGATCGCGGTGATGTCGCTGACCCGCTCGCTGCACCCGCCCGGCGGCGCGCTGGCCCTGGCCGGCGTGCTCGGCGGCTCGGTGGTCGAGTCCGCGGGGTGGTGGTTCCCGCTGGCGCCGGTGGCGCTCAACGCGTTCGTGCTGGTCGCGGCGGGCTGGCTCTTCCACCGCTTCTCGGGCCACCCCTACCCGCACTCCCAGGCCCTGGCCCAGGCCACCCGGGATCCGCGGCCAAGCGCGCGGGTGGGGGTGCGCGACGAGGACCTCGACGCGGTCCTCGCCGGCATCGGCGAGGCCTTCGACATCGGGCGCGAGGATCTGCGCCTGCTGCTCTCGCAGTTCGAGACGCGGGTGCTGGCGCGCGAGCGGCCGGCACCGAGCTGCGGCGAGATCATGTCCCGCGACGTGATCAGCGTCGGCCGCGAGGACGAGCCGGCGCGGGCGCGTGAGCTGCTGCTCGAGAGCGGCGTCCGCCTGCTGCCGGTGCTCGACGACGAGGGCCGCCCGGTCGGCGGTGTCGGCCTGCGCGAGCTGGCCCGGCCGGGCCAGCGGGTCGCCGACGTGATGACCGAGCCGCTGACGATCGCGCCGGCGGAGCCGGCGGTGCTGCTGACCGCGGCGCTCACCGACGGGCGCCGCCACGCGGCGATGGTCGTCGACCCCGGGAGCGGGAAGCTGCTCGGCCTGGTCGCCCAGGCCGACCTGCTCGCCGCCCTCGCCCGCCCCTCGCTCGACGCCGCGCTGGCGCCCGGCTAGGCCTGGCCGAGGGTCGCGGTCAGCTGCTCCAGCGCCTGCTGGCGGTGGGCTTCGAGCTCGGCCACCAGGAGGTCGGCGTCGCGGGCGCGGATCGCCGCGAGGATGCGGTCGTGGGCGGCGAGCGACTCTTCGCGGGCCAGCTGCGAGTTGTAGTAGAGGGCGCGGTACGTTTCGGTCGAGTCCCAGAGCAGGCGGATCAGGCGCAGCGTGTGGACCTGGTCGGGGGAGCTGAGGATGTTGAGGTGGAAGCGGCGGTTGGCCTCCAGGTCGGTCGCGACGTCGCCGGCGCCGGCCGCCTCGACGCAGTCGCGGGCGGCCAGCTCGATGCGGTCGAGGGCGTCGTCGTCGAGCAGCGGCAGGGCGCGGCGGGCGGCGCGCTCCTCGAGCACGGCGCGCAGTTCGTAGATCTCGCGCACGTCGCCGATGTCGAGCTCGGTGACGAAGTAGCCGCGCCGCGGCAGGTAGGTGACCTGGCCCTCCTGCTCGAGGATCGTCAGCGCTTCGCGGACCGGCGCCAGGCTGACCCCGAGCGATGCGGCGATCTCCTCCTGGCGGACCCGGTTGCCGGGCGCGAGCTCGCCGGAGACGAGCGCGCGCCGCAGCCCCTCGAGTGCGTGCTGGGCGGTGGTTCCGGGTCGCGCGAGGGTCTCGGCCACGCCCGTCACCGTACCGCCCGCGGCGCTCACCTGAACGCCTGGATCCCGGTGATCGCGGCGCCGATCGAGAGCGCGTGCACGTCGGCGGTGCCCTCGTAGGTGACCACGGACTCGAGGTTGTTCATGTGGCGGATCACCGGATACTCGAGCGTGATCCCGTTGGCGCCGAGCACCTGGCGGGCGCTGCGCGCCACCTCGAGCGCCGCGTTGACGTTGGCCAGCTTGCCCATCGAGACGTGCTCGTTGCGCAGCGTGCCGTCGTCCTTCATCCGCCCCAGGTGCAGGCAGAGCAGGGTCGCCCGGTTGACCTCCAGGGCCATCTGGGCCAGCTTCGCCTGCTGGATCTGGAAGGAGGCGATCGGCTTGCCGAACTGTTCGCGCTCCAGCGCGTAGGAGAGCGCCGCTTCGTAGCAGGCGCGGGCGGCGCCGGTGGCGCCGAAGACGATCCCGAAGCGGGCCTCGTTGAGGCAGGAGAGCGGCCCTTTCAGCGAGCTGACTCCGGGCAGCACCGCGTCGGCGGGCAGGCGCACGTCGTCGAGCAGCAGCTCCGAGGTGACCGAGGCGCGCAGGCTCATCTTGCCGTGGATGTCCTGGGTGCTGAAGCCCTTGGTCCCCTGCGGGACGAGGAAGCCGCGCACCCCTTCGTCGGTGTGGGCCCAGACGATCGCCACCTCGGAGACCGAGCCGTTGGTGATCCACATCTTCTGCCCGTGCAGGATCCAGTCGTCGCCGTCGCGGCGCGCCCGGGTGCGCATCGAGCCGGGGTCCGAGCCGGCGTCGGGCTCGGTCAGGCCGAAGCAGCCGATCGACTCGCCGGCGGCCATGCTCGGCAGCCAGCGCTGTTTCTGCTCCTCCGAGCCCCAGCGCCAGATCGCGAACATCGCCAGCGAGCCCTGCACGGAGACGAGGCTGCGCACACCCGAGTCGCCCGCCTCCAGCTCCATGCAGGCGAGTCCGTAGGCGGTCCCCGAGGCGCCCGCGCAGCCGTAGCCCTCGAGGTGCATGCCGAGCACGTTCAGCCGACCCAGTTCCAGCGCCAGCTCGCGCGGGATCGTCGCCTGCTCGAACCACTCGCCGACGTTCGGCACGACCTTGTCCTGCACGAAGGCGCGCACGGCGTCGCGGATGTCGCGCTCCTGGTCGTCGAGCAGGGAGTCGATCGAGAGGAAGTCCTGGGGGCGGATCTCGGCGGGTGCGGCTGCGGTCATCTAGGGGGTTCCTTTTGGGGGTGTTAGATGGAGGATGGTAAATTTTCGAAAATCGAGGATTCACAATACATCAGCTCCCGCTCAGCCCTCGGGCCGCTCCGCGTCCTCGACTTCTCGCGCGTGCTCGCCGGGCCGTTCGCGACGATGCTGCTGGGAGACCTGGGGGCGACCGTGACCAAGGTCGAGCGCCCGGGCGGCGGCGACGACACCCGCGAATGGGGCCCGCCTTACGACGAGGCCGGCGAGGCGACCTACTTCCAGTCGGTCAATCGCAACAAGTCGAGCCTCGTGCTCGACCTTCGCGACCCCGGCGACCTCGCCGAGGCGCGCGGGCTCGCCGGCCAGGCCGACGTCCTGGTCGAGAACTTCCGCCCCGGCGTGATGGCGGGCCTCGGTCTCGACCACGCGACCCTCGCCGCGGCCAACCCGCGCCTCGTCTACTGCTCGATCACCGGGTTCGGCGCCGGGGCCGGCGCGGAGCTGCCGGGCTACGACCTGCTCGTGCAGGCGCTCGGCGGGCTGATGAGCATCACCGGCGAGGCCGAGCGCGACCCGCTCAAGGTCGGCGTCGCCCTGGTCGACGTGCTCGCCGGCCTGTTCGCCACGGTCGGGATCCTCGCCGCCCTGGAGAGCCGGCGCGAGAGCGGGGAGGGGCAGCTGGTCGAGGTCGACCTGCTCTCCTCGCTGCTCGCCGCCCTGGTCAACCAGGGCTCCGCCTACACGCTCGCCGGGGCGGTGCCGGGGCGGCTGGGCAACCGCCATCCGAGCATCGCCCCCTACGAGCTGTACGCGACCGGCGCCGGGAACCTCGTCCTCGCGGTCGGCAACGACCGCCAGTTCGCGGCGCTCTGCGAGGTGCTCGGGATGCCCGAGCTGGCCGGGGAGGAGCGCTTCGCGACCAATGCCGCCCGGGTCGAGCACCGCGACGAGCTGGCCGCCGAGCTCGAGCGGGCGCTCGCCGCCCGCTCCGCGCCGGCCTGGGTCGAGGCGCTGACCGAGCGCCGGGTCCCGGCCGGGGTCGTCAACGACATCGGCGAGGCCTTCGAGTTTGCCGCCCGGCTCGGGCTCGATCCGGTCGTCTCGATCCCGCGCGAGGACGGCAGCGCCGCGCGCCTGACCAGGAACCCGATCGGGCTGAGCGTGACGCCGCCGACCTACCGGCAGGCGCCGCCGCGACTGCCGCGGCGCTCAGGGACGGACTGACGCCGGGCTATAGGTGAGCAGGACGACGCCGGAGTCGAACGGACGGGAGCGCGCGAGCTCATCGGCTGAGCCGCGATTGGCAGTAATCGTCCGTAAGTTGTCCTTGCTGCCAGACCCGGAGCCGCTCACAATCGGTCGCGATGGCACGACGAGTCGCGATCCTCGCCTTCCCCCGGTTCCAGGCCCTCGACGTCTTCGGGCCGGTCGAGGTGTTCAGCGCCGCCGACCGGTTGGCGGGCGGCGGCGAGTACGCCGTCGAGCTGGTCGCCCCGCGGGCGGGGGCGATCGAGACCTCGAGCGGCGTCAAAGTGCTGCCCGACCGGGCCGCGCGCGCCGTTCGCCTGGATTCGCTCGACACCCTGGTCGTCGCCGGCGGCGACGGGATCAGCGCGGCGCTCGAGGACCGGGCGCTGGTCGGCTGGGTCGGCCGCGCCGCCGCCCGCTCGCGGCGCGCCTGCTCGGTCTGCACCGGGGCGTTCCTGCTCGCCGAGGCCGGCCTGCTCGACGGGCGGCGGGCGACCACCCACTGGGCCGCCTGCGACTACTTCGCCGAGCGCTACGGCGAGGTCGCGGTGGAGCCGGAGCCGATCTTCGTCCGCGACGGCAAGGTCGCCACCTCGGCCGGGGTCACCGCCGGCATCGACCTCGCGCTGGCCCTGGTCGAGGAGGACCTCGGCCCCGAGCTGGCCCGCGAGGTGGCGCGCCTGCTGGTCCTCTTCCTGAAGCGGCCGGGCGGTCAGGCCCAGTTCAGCGGCGCGCTGGGCGGTCCGCTGGCGAGCCGCCCGTCGCTGCGCGCCCTGCAGGAGTGGATCCCGGGCCACCTCGACGAGGACCTCTCGGTCGCCGTGCTCGCCGGGCGCGCCGCGATGAGCCCGCGCAACTTCGCCCGCGCCTTCCGCCGCGAGCTGGGGACGACCCCGGGCGCCTACGTCGAGCGCCTGCGCGTCGAGCTTGCCCGGACCCGGCTGGAGGCGAGCGACGCGCCACTCGGCGCCGTCGCGACCGAGTGCGGCTTCGGCACCGCGGAGACCTTCCGGCGCGCGTTCCAGCGCCATGTCGGCGCCAGCCCGAGCCAGTACCGCGAACGATTCCGGCCCGCGCTCGCGGCCGGCTGACCAAGGAGGAAACGATGGAAGTCGCGATCCCGCTGTTCGACCGCTTCACCGCCCTCGACGCGATCGGTCCCTACGAGGTGCTCTCGCGCATCCCCGGCACCACGGTGCGGTTCCTCGCCGCCGAGGCGGGGCCGAAGACCGCCGACACCGGGATGCTCACGGTCGCGGCCGATGTGTCCCTCGCCGATGCGGCCGAGCCCGACGTGGTGCTGGTGCCCGGCGGTCCCGGCGTCAGGGACCTGCTCGCCGACGAGCAGTTGCTCGGCTGGATCCGCCACGCCCACGAGCACTCGACCTGGACCACCTCGGTCTGCACCGGCTCGCTGCTGCTCGCCGCCGCCGGCGTCCTCGACGGCCTCGAGGCGACCGCCCACTGGATGGAGCTGGACCAGCTCGCCGAGCTCGGCGCCCGGCCGGTCGAGCGCCGCGTGGTCGAGCAGGGCAAGGTGATCACCGCCGCCGGCGTCTCCTCGGGGATCGACATGGCGCTGACCCTGACCGCCCGGATCGCCGGCGACGAGGTCGCCCAGGCGATCCAGCTCGGCATCGAGTACGACCCGCAGCCCCCGTTCGACGCCGGCTCGACCCGCACCGCCCCCGAGCCGATCGTCGAGCTGGTGCGGGCCGTCGCGGCGGCCTCCTAGGGGTGGATGGCGGGTGGTCGCGGGACGGGGTGCTTCGAGGGTTGCCGCCGGAGGGGTCGGTGGTGTCCTTCTATCCCAACGGAAGCGCTGCGAAGTTCCGTCTGGCTCACGAGTCTGCTGTGGCCCGTCCTCAAGACGGGTAAGTGCAGACTCGTGGTCGGGGCTCTTGAAGCACCCTTTTCTCCCGGCGCTAGGACTGCCCCTCCGCTACGGACAACGAGTCGTTCCCGCTATGCGGGAACGACCGCGCTCGGACCGGCCGGCCGCGGGATGGGCTCGGGGGCCTTGGCGGCGAGGACCGGGGAGGGGCGGAAGCCCTTGACGGTCAGGTAGATGCCGAGCGAGGCCTCCCAGGCGATCTCGGGGATCGTCGCCAAGGCCTGGACGGTCGAGCCGGCCTCGATCGCGCCGAGCGCGACGGCGATGCCGGAGGCGCAGACGAGCGGTCCGCCGACCAGGCCGAGGATCGCCATGCGGCGCGGCACCAGGCCGGAGCGGTACATCAGGTAGCCGAGCAGCAGGCCGTTGCCGACGCCGACCACGAAGCCGGGGCCGAGCAGGAAGGTCCAGTCGTGGACCGCGATCAGGGATTCGCCGACCACAGTGAGGCTGCTCGCGGCGCCGGCGGCGTCCTGGCGCAGGGTGAGCACGGCGAGCACGCTGAGGATGCCGACGGCGATGAAGGTGCACTCGACGATCCGCGCGGCCACGTAGCCGAGCGCGGCGCTCTCGCTCTGGCGCTTGAGCACCGGGAAGAGGACGACCGCGGTGCCGATGTTGGCGACGATCAGCAGCAGCTCCAGCACCGCGCCGAGCGCGATCCGGGTGTCGGCGCCGCCGCCGAGCACGTAGCCGGGGTCGTCGAGGACCGGCTGGTAGAGCACCACCGCGGCGATCGCGGTGACGAAGGTGGCGATGAAGAGCAGGCCCGCGAGGCGCGCCGTCTTCCTGTCCTGTTCCATGATTCCCTCCTCTTTCCTTACAGCGTAAGTTGACGCCGTAAGTCTTACACTTACGATGTAAGGAAGTCAAGCCCGCCGCGACGAGAGGACGAGATGGCCGTGAACAGGACCCCGAACCGAGCGAAGCGGACGCCGCTCAGTCGCGAGCGCGTGCTGGAGGCTGCGATCGCGCTCGCCGACGAGCGCGGGGCGGAGGAGCTGACGATGCGCAAGCTCGCCCGGGAGCTCGGGGTCGAGGCGATGTCGCTCTACAACCACGTCGCCAACAAGGACGACCTGCTCGACGGGATGGTCGACATCGTCTTCGCCGAGATCGAGCCGCCGGCCGCCGGCGGTGACTGGAAGGCGGAGCTGCGCAAGCGAGCGGTCTCGACCCGCGCGGCGCTCAACCGCCACCGCTGGGCGATCGGCGAGATGGAGGGGCGGACCCAGCACGGCCCGGCCAACCTGCGCCTGCACGACGCCGTGCTCGGCTGCCTGCGGGCCGCCGGCTTCCCGGTCGAGACGACCGTCCATGCCTACTCGGTCCAGGACGCCTACATCTACGGCTTCGTGCTGCAGGAGACCGACATGTCGCCCGAGACCCCCGCGGACTTCGCGGCCGAGGCCCAGCGGCAGATGCGCGAGTACGCGGAGGCGCTGGCCGACTACCCGCACCTGGTCGAGGTCGTCGGCGGCTACGTCGCCGAGTCCGGCTACGACTACGACGCCGAGTTCCTGTTCGGCCTAGAGCTGATTCTCGACGGCCTCGAGCGCCTGCTCGGATCCGGCTAGCCGGGCTCGCGGCTCGGGTGCCGGCCTCCCGGCGCGAGGATCGCGATCCCGATCGCGGCGGCGAGGACCGAGCCGCCGAGGATGCCGATCTTCGCGCCTTCCAGCAGCGGCGGGCCGGGGTAGGCCAGTGGGGTGATGAAGAGCGAGACGGTGAAGCCGATGCCGGCGAGCGCGGCGGCGCCGACCAGCCCGCGGGCGTCGACGCCGGTCGGCAGCGCTCCCAGGCGCAGCTTAAGGGCGAGCCAGGTCGCGCCGGAGATGCCGATGAACTTGCCGACGACCAGCGCGGCGGCGACCGCCAACGCCACCGTCTTCGCGTCGTCGTCGGAGAGCGCCGAGCCGCCGAGCTCGACCCCGGCGTTGGCGAGCGCGAAGAGCGGCAGGATCAGGAAGCTGACGAAGGGGTGCAGCCGCTCCTCGAGCTGCTCGAGGACCTCGCGTCCCTGCACCGGCCGGGCCGGGGTGAGCAGGCCGAGGGCGACGCCGGCCAGGGTCGCGTGCACTCCCGACTCCAGCATCGCCACCCAGACGAGCAGCGCGACCGGTACGAAGAGCAGCGTCCGCGAGGCGCCGAGCGCCCGCATCAGCGCGACCAGGCCGAGGCCTCCGAGCGCCAGTGCCAGCCAGCCGAGCGAGATCTCGCCGGTGTAGGCGACCGCGATCACGGCGATCGCGGCGACGTCGTCGACCACCGCCAGGGTGACCAGGAAGAGCCGCACGCCGATCCCGACCCGGTCGCCGAGGATCGCCAGCATCCCGATCGCGAAGGCGGCGTCGGTGGCCATCGGGATGCCCCAGCCGCTGGAGTCGGCACTGCCCGCGGTCAGCGCCAGGAAGATCGCGATCGGGACCAGGACGCCGCCGGCGGCGGCGATGATCGGCAGGGCCGCGGCCTTCGGCTCGCGCAGGTCGCCGGTGACCAGCTCGCGCTTGATCTCCAGCGTGATCAGGAAGAAGAACAGGGTCATCAGGCCGTCGTTGACCCAGTGCCCGAGCGTCTCGGTGATCGAGGCCTCGCCGATCCCGATCCGGATCTCCGTCGACCAGACCGATTCGTAGCTGGCGGCGTCGATCAGGTTGACCCAGACCAGCGCCGCGAAGGCGCCGACGAGGAGCGCGAAGCCACCGCCGGCTTCGGTGCGCAGAAAGCGGGCGGCGGAGTAGAGCGCGCTGCTCTGAGACCTGGTCGTGGGCCCGCTCATGCGTTCCATCAAAGCGGGTCTTCGCACCCGCAGGTCGAGCGGCGGTTACTCTCGGCCGGTGACGCTGACGCCGGAGCAACTCGCCGACTTCGCACACCTGCGCCGCGCCCGCGACCTGATCGACCGCGAGTACGCGCGGCCGCTCGACGTCGACGCGATCGCCCGTGAGGCGCTGATGTCGACCGCGCACTTCTCGCGCCGCTTCAGCGCCGCCTACGGCGAGACGCCCTACGCGTATCTGATGACCCGCCGGATCGAGAAGGCGAAGGCGCTGCTGCGCCGCGGCGAGCTCTCGGTCACCGAGGTCTGCCTGGAGGTCGGCTGCACCTCGCTGGGCTCGTTCAGCTCCCGCTTCACCGAGCTGGTCGGGGAGACGCCGACGGCCTACCGGGCCCGCGACCACAGCGCCCTCGACGGCGTGCCCGGCTGCCTCGCCAAAGACGTCACCCGGCCGACCCTGGAAGCGAGCAGGATCGGAGAAGCGCAGCGGGTGAGCGCCCCCTAGCCTGCGGCCCATGAACATCTCACTCTCCCAGTGCTTCGTAATCGTCCATGACCCCGAGGCAGCCGTGGCCTTCTACCGCGACGCGCTCGGGCTCGAACAGCGCAGCGACGTCGGCAAAGGCGAGTTCCAGTGGATCACGGTCGGCGCCGCCTCCCAGCCCGACGTCTCGATCGTGCTGACCAACTACCTGAACGGCAGCCCCGCCGACGCCGACGCGGTCGCCGAGCTGGTCGCCAAGGGCGCCCTCAACGGCGTCCACTTCCACACCGACGACCTCGACGCCGCCTTCGAGCAGGTCCGCGGCGCCGGCGCGGAGATCGTCGAAGAGCCGACCGAGCAGCCCTGGGGCACGCGTGACTTTGCCGTCCGCGACCCGTCTGGCAACCTGGTGCGGGTCGATCAGCCGCCCAGCTCGTGAGCAAAGCCAAGAACGCCAAAAAAGCGCAGGGATCGTCGGCGGCGGCTGAGCACGCCGCCGACAGCCATGACGTGATCCGCGTGCACGGCGCGCGGGTCAACAACCTCAAGGACATCAGCGTCGAGATCCCGAAGCGGCGGCTGACCGCGTTCACCGGGGTCTCCGGCTCGGGCAAGAGCTCGCTCGTCTTCGGCACGATCGCGGCCGAGTCCCAGCGGCTGATCAACGAGACCTACAGCGCCTTCGTGCAGGGCTTCATGCCGACCCTGGCGCGGCCCGACGTCGACGTGCTCGACGGGCTGACCACCGCGATCACGGTCGACCAGGAGCGGATGGGCGCCGACGCGCGCTCCACGGTCGGCACCGTCACCGACGCCAACGCGATGCTGCGCATCCTCTTCAGCCGGCTCGGCAAGCCGCAGATC
>CAYXFL010000015.1:0-1606 GCA_964464285.1 uncultured Conexibacteraceae bacterium | reverse complement strand
GTTCAACGTCGCCTCGGTCGAGGCGAGCGGGATGATGAAGGTCGGCGAGGGCAAATCCGAGCGGGTCAGCTTCTCCCGCACCGGCGGCATGTGCCCGCACTGCGAAGGGCGCGGCACGGTCTCCGACTTCGACCTGACCGCGCTCTATGACGCGGACAAGTCGCTGAACGAAGAGGCGCTGACGATCCCCGGCTACAGCATGAAGGGCTGGCAGGGGCGGATCCTGCGGGGCTGCGGTTTCTTCGACCCGGACAAGCCGATCAAGAAATTCACCAAGGTGGAACTGCACGACCTGCTCCACAAGGAGCCGACGAAAATCAAAGTCGAGGGGATCAACCTCACCTACGCGGGCCTGATCCCGACGATCCAGAAGTCGATGCTGTCCAAGGACCGCGAGGGGATGCAGCCGCACATCCGCGCCTTCGTCGACCGCGCGATCACCTTCACCGCCTGCCGCGAGTGCGACGGCACCCGGCTCAGCGAGGCGGCCCGCTCGGCGAAGATCAAGCGCAAGAACATCGCCGACCTCTGCGCGATGGAGATCAGCGAGCTGGCCGCCTGGGTGCGCGAGCTGAAGGAGCCCTCGGTGGCGCCGCTGCTCGGGGTGCTGGGGGAGACGCTCGACTCGTTCGTCGAGATCGGGCTCGGCTATCTCTCGCTGGAGCGGCCCTCGGGCACGCTCTCCGGCGGCGAGGCGCAGCGGGTGAAGATGATCCGCCAGCTCGGCTCCTCGCTGACCGACGTCACCTACGTCTTCGACGAGCCGACGATCGGCCTCCACCCGCACGACATCCAGCGGATGAACGACCTGCTCGTGCAGCTGCGCGACAAGGGCAACACGGTGCTGGTGGTCGAGCACAAGCCGGAGGCGATCGGGATCGCCGACCACGTCGTCGACCTCGGTCCGCGGGCCGGCAGCGAGGGGGGAGAGGTGGTCTTCGAGGGCACGGTCGAGGCGCTGCGCGGCAGCGACACGCTGACCGGGCGCCACCTCGACGACCGCGCTTCGCTGAAGGACGAGGTGCGCGCCTCGCGCGAGGCGCTGGAGGTGCGCGGCGCCGAGACCAACAACCTGCAGAAGGTGAACGTCGACATCCCGCTCGGCGTGCTCGTCGTCGTCACCGGCGTCGCCGGCTCCGGCAAGAGCTCGCTGATCGGCGGCTCGGTCTCGGGGCGAGACGGCGTGGTGACGATCGACCAGAGCGCGATCCGCGGCTCCCGTCGCAGCAACCCGGCGACCTACACGAAGCTGCTCGACCCGATCCGCAAAGCGTTCGCCAAGGCCAACGACGTCAAACCGGGCCTGTTCAGCGCCAACTCCGAGGGCGCCTGCCCGAACTGCAACGGCGCCGGCGTCATCTACACCGACCTGGCGATGATGGCCGGGGTCGCGACCCCCTGCGAGGAGTGCGAGGGCAGGCGCTTCCAGGCCGAGGTGCTCGAGTACGAGTTCGGCGGCAAGGACATCAGCGAGGTGCTGGCGATGTCGGTGGCCGGGGCGGAGCGGTTCTTCGCCGACGGCGACGCCGGCCTGCCGGCCGCGCACAAGATCCTCACGCGGCTCGCCGACGTCGGGCTCGGCTACCTCGCGCTCGGCCAGCCCCTG
>CAYXFL010000014.1:0-56846 GCA_964464285.1 uncultured Conexibacteraceae bacterium | reverse complement strand
CGGGCGCTCGACGTCGAGCGCGAGGCGCGCGGGCGGCTGCGGCCGCTGAAGCGCCAGGCGCAGGCGGCCGAGCTGGGGGCGCGGATCGAGCGCGAGGAGCTGGGGCTGCGGGCGCGCCTGGTCTCCGAGGAGCTGCGCTTCGGCGCCGACCGCGCCGCGGCGGCGAAAAAGACGGCCGAGAAGGCGCGGGCGACACGGGCGAAGCTGGAGGGCGAGCTCGACGAGGTGAGCAAACGCCGGCGCGAGGCCGAGGAGCGCTTCGCCGCCCGCGATCGCGAACGGACCCAGGCCTGGGGCCTGCTGACCAAGCTGCGCGGTGACCAGGAGCGGGTCGCGGTCCGCGTCGCCGGCCTCTCCAGCCGCGCGGCTGAGATCGAGGCGGGCCTGGAGCGGCTGCGCGGCGAGCTCGGCCCGCTCACCCTCGACGTCGGCGAGAGCGGCACCCCGGCGGCCCGCGCCCGCCAGCTCGAAGAGGAGCTGGGCGAGGTCGACGCCGGCCTGCGCAAGGCCGGGGAGAAGCTCGAGGTGGTGCGCGACGACGGCGAGTCCGAGACGGCCCGCGAGAGCGCGCTGGGCGAGCTGCGCGGCGGCGCCGAACGGGCCGCCCGGCACGCGCTGCGCGCCGAGGGGCTGCTCGGCGAGCGCCACCGCGAGGCGATGCGGGCCCGGGTCGGCGCCGGGGAGGGGCTGCTCGCCGACGTGCGCGAAGCGCTGGCCGCGGTCGAGGCCGCCGGTGCCGCGATCCGCGCCCGGGTCGAACGCACCGAGGGCCGCGTGGTCGGCGGCAAGGACGACGGCGACGAGATCGCCGACGAGCTGCGCGCCTGCTCGCAGCAGGAGTTCGAGCTGCAGGCGCAGATGCGGGCGGCGGCCGACGAGCTGACCAAGGCCGAGGTCGAGGCCGCCCACCTCGGCGACCGGCGGGCCGAGGCCGAGCGCGAGCTCGGCGTGATCGCCGAGAAGCTCGAGGAGGAGATCCCGCCCGCCGAGACCGCGCTGAGCGAGGAGGAGCGGGCGGAGATCGACCGCGGCCTGCAGCGGCTGGAGCGCCGCCGCAGCCAGATCGGCCCGGTCAACCCGCTGGCCGAGCGCGAATACGAGGAGGCGCGCGAGCACGTCGAGACCCTGCAGGCCCAGCGCGAGGACACCGAGCGGGCGCTGCGCGAGCTCGAGTCGCTGATCCGCGAGATCGACGCGGAGATCGAGCGCGCCTTCGAGGAGACCTTCGAGGCGACGGCGAAGAACTTCGAGGAGATGGTCGAGCACCTGTTCCCGGGCGGCAGCGGGCGGCTGCGCCGGGTCAGCCTGCGCCCGGTCCGCGAGGCCGACGCCCCGGGCAACGAGCAGGAGGCCCCGGGCGAGGACGCCGAGCCCGAGTCCGAGGAGGAGGAAGAGCAGCGCGACGAGCTCGGGGTCGAGATCGAGGTCACCCCGGCCGGCAAGTCGACGCGCAAGCTGTCGCTGCTCTCCGGCGGCGAGAAGTCGCTGGTCGCGCTCTCCTTCGTCTTCGCGGTCTTCCTCGCCCGGCCCTGCCCGTTCTACATCCTGGACGAGGTCGAGGCCGCCCTCGACGACGCCAACATCGACCGCTTCCTGCAGCTGATCCGGCGCTTCTCCGACCGCGCCCAGTTCGTCATCGTCACCCACCAGAAACGGACCATGGACGCCGCCGACGTGCTCTACGGGGTCAGCATGGGCGGCGACGGGGTGACCAAGGTCGTCTCACGGCGCCTGCCGCGCGAAGTCGAGGACGGCGAGGAAGACGGCGAGGAGGGCGGCGCCCTCTCCGCGGTCGCCTGACCCGGCTCGGGCGTCGTCGTAACCCGTCCCTAACGAACGGTTCGCCCGTCTTCTCCGGGCCGCGGGTACCCTCGACTGCGAGGAGGGAGTCATGGCCCAGGGTCACCTGGAGCGGCTGACGTCATTCGACGCGTCGTTCCTTGCAAACGAGAAGGGCAACGCGCACATGGCGATCGGCGCCGTGCTGGTCTGCGAGGGCGCGCCGCCGAGCCAGGAGGACTTTCTCGCCCAGATCCGCGGCCGCCTGCACCAGCTGCCGCGCCTGCGCCAGCGGCTGCTCTTTCCGCCCTTCGGCCTCGGCACCCCGTACTGGGTCGACCACGAGGGCTTCGACGTGCACCGGCACGTCAGCCGGGCGACGCTGCCCGCACCCGGCGGCGAGGCCGAGTTCCGCGCCCTGGTCGGCGAGCAGCTGGCGCCGCCGCTGGACCGCGCGAAACCGCTCTGGGAACTGGTCGTGGTCGACGGCTTCGCCGAGGACCGCTTCGCGATCGTCTACAAGACCCACCACGCGATGGCCGACGGGATCAGCGCCGTCGACATCGGCACCCTGCTCTTCGACATGGAGCCGCAGGCCGCGCCGCCGGTTCCCGAGGCCCCCTGGTCGCCGCGCTCGGCGCCGGGCGCGCTCGGCCTGCTCGGTCGCGCCGCCGCCGGCGTGCTCGGCTCGCTGCGCCGGGTGGGGCGCTGGCTCGGGCGCGCCGGCCGTGACCCCGGCCGGGCGCGCAAGCGCGCCAGCGACGGCCTCGCCGGGCTCTGGGAGGTGACCTGGAACCTGGCCCGCCCGGCCCCGAAGGTGCCGCTGAACCAGCCGGTCGGCCCCGGCCGCGGCTTCTGCTGGGCCGACTTCGAGCTGGCCGACCTGAAGCGGATCAAGAACGCCTGCGGCGGAACCGTCAACGACGTCTCGCTGGCGGTCGTCGCCGGCGCCCTGCGGCGCTGGCTCGAGGCGCGCGGCGAGCCGGTCGACGGGGTCGAGCTGAAGGCGCTGGTGCCGGTCTCGATCCGCACCGAAGACGAGCACGGCGAGCTCGGCAACCGGCTGACCGCGATGCGCGGGCCGCTGCCGGTTGGGATCGCCGACCCGGTCGCGCGCCTGCAAGAGGTCAGCGTCGCGATGGACCTGCTGAAGGACTCCAAGCAGCCGCTCGGCGCGGAAGCGATCTGGGGGCTCAACGACTGGTTCGGCGAGTTCGCCACCGTGCTGCTGCGCCCGACCGCGGCGATCAACTTCTCGACCCGCCTGTTCAACCTGCTGGTCACCAACTTCCCCGGGCCGCAGATGCCGTTCTACGTGCTCGGCCGCGAGCTCACCGGGATCTACCCGGTCGGCTTCCTGGCCGGCCGGCACGGGCTGGCGATCGCGATCCTCAGCTACAACGGCAAGGTCGGCTTCGGCGTCCTCTCCGATCCGGACTCGATGCCCGACGCCGAGTCGCTGCCCGGGTACCTGGCCGAGTCGCTGGCCGAGCTCAGCGCCGCCGCCCCGGTAGCCTCCGCGGCCGATGGCGACCAGCTGGCAGGAGATAGTCGACCTCGGTTCGCGCGTGAGCGCGAACGGCTCGGCCGCGCCTGAGCCGGAGCCCGAGCGTCGCCGCGGCGTCTTCCGCCGCCTCCGTGAGAGCCTCTCGAAAAGCCGCCAGGCCCTGCAGGAGGAGATCGGCTCCAGCCTCTTCGAGCGGATCAACGAGGAGACCTGGGAGCTGCTCGAGGAGGCGCTGATCCTCGCCGACGTCGGCGCCCCGACCACCGCCGCGGTGGTCGAACGGCTCGAGCACGAGGTCGAGGCCGGGACCGTGCCCGCCGACGGCAGCGCCGTGCGCGACCGGCTGATCGAGATCCTCGCCGAGGTCGCCTCGACCGGGCGCGCCCCGATCGACCTCTCGGCCGAGCCCGCGGTGCTGATGATGGTCGGCGTCAACGGGACCGGGAAGACGACCACGATCGGCAAGGTCGCCTGGCACCTGAGCAAGGAGATGGGCCTCTCGGTCGTGCTCGCCGCCGGCGACACCTACCGCGCCGCCGCCGCCGAGCAGCTCGCCGAGTGGGCCCACCGGGCCGGTGCCGAGCTGGTCCGCGGCGAATCGGGCGCCGACCCGGGCGCGGTCGCCTACGACGCGATCAACGCCGCCCGCGCCCGCAACGCCGACGTCGTGATCGTCGACACCGCCGGCCGCCTGCACACCCAGGACAACCTGATGGACGAGCTGGCGAAGGTCCGCCGGGTGATCGAAAAGCAGATCCCCGCTGCCCCGCACGAGACGCTGATCTCGATCGACGCGACCACCGGCCAGAACGGGCTGCGCCAGGCCAAGGTCTTCTCCGAGGCGGTCCCGGTCGACGGCGTCGTCCTGACCAAGCTCGACGGCACCGCCAAGGGCGGGATCGCGCTGGCGATCGCCGCCGACCTGGAGATCCCGGTGAAGCTGATCGGGGTGGGGGAGACGCTCGAGGACCTGCGCCCCTTCGATCCGACCGATTACGCCCAGGCGCTGCTGGCCGAGTAGCCTGAACCGATGTTCGACCAGCTCTCCGAACGACTGCAGGGAACGCTCTCGGAGGTCCGCTCACGCGGCAAGCTGACCGAGTCGGACGTCGACTCGGCGATGCGCGAGATCCGCCTCGCGCTGCTCGAGGCAGACGTCAACTTCAAGGTCGTCAAAAGCTTCACCAAGACGCTGAAAGAGCGCTGCCTGGGCGCCGACGTGCTGAACAGCCTCGATCCCGGCCAGCAGGTCGTGAAGATCGTCGACGAGGAGCTGGCCTCGCTGATGGGCGGCACCGGCAGCGAGCTGGCCATGTCCTCGACCGGCCCGACCGTGATCCTGATGGCCGGCCTGCAGGGCTCCGGCAAGACGACCGCCTGCGCGAAGCTCGCGCTGCACTTCAAAAAGGAGAAGAAGGACGTCGCGCTGGCCGCCTGCGACGTCTACCGCCCGGCCGCGGTCGACCAGCTGGTCACCGTCGGCGAGCGCGCCGGCGCCACGGTCTACCAGCAGGGCACCGAAGCGGACCCGGTCGAGATCGCCGCCTGGGCGCTGGAGCGGGCGACCGAGGAGCGCCGCGACGTGCTGATCGTCGACACCGCCGGCCGCCTGCACATCGACCAGGAGCTGATGGGCGAGCTGGCCAACATCCGCAAGCGGACCCGTCCGCACGACGTGCTGCTGGTGGTCGACGCGATGACCGGCCAGGACGCGGTCGGGGTCGCCGAATCGTTCGCCGAGGTGGCCGAGTTCGACGGCGTGGTGATGACCAAGCTCGACGGCGACGCCCGCGGCGGCGCCGCGCTCTCGGTCAAAGCGGTGACCGGCAAGCCGATCCTGTTCGCCTCGACCGGCGAGAAGCTCGAGGACTTCGACAAGTTCCACCCGGACCGGATGGCGCAGCGGATCCTCGGCATGGGCGACGTGCTCAGCCTGATCGAGAAAGCCGAGCAGGAGGTCGACGAGCAGGCGGCGCTCGACCTGCAGGAGAAGCTGAAGAAGGACGAATTCACGCTCGAGGATTTCCTCACGCAGATGAAACAGGTGCGCAAAATGGGCCCGCTCAGCGGCCTGCTGGGGATGCTGCCGGGCATGGGGGCGATGAAACAGCTCAAGCAGGCGAACATCGACGAGCGCGAGCTCGACCGCACGGAAGCGATCGTGCTCTCGATGACCCCGGCCGAGCGCGCCGACCCGAGCCTGATCAACGGCTCGCGCCGCAAACGGATCGCGAACGGCTCCGGGACCCGGGTCCAGCACGTCAAACAGCTGCTCAAGCAGTTCGACCAGATGCGCGTGCTGATGCGCTCGATGGCGAACGGGAAGATGCCGAGCGAGCACCAGATCGCCCAGATGGCGATGGGCGGGACGAAGCGTCCGAAGGTCCGGCGCCGCTAAGCGGCGACGGGTCCGCTAACCTGCCGCGTCCAATGGCAGTCCGAATCAGACTCAGAAGGGTGGGTTCCAAGAAGAACCCGATCTGGCGCATCGTCGTCGCCGACAAACGCTCCCCGCGTGATGGTCGCACGATCGAGACGATCGGCCAGTACAACCCGCAGACCGAGCCCTCGACGATCGTCGTCGACGAGGAGCGCGCCCAGCACTGGCTCGACCACGGCGCCCAGCCGTCCGAGACCGTCGCCGGCCTGTTGCGCACCAAGGGCATCAAAGCTTCCGGCAGCTAGCCGGGTCCCGCGATGACGGAGCTGCTCGAGTTCCTCGTCAAGGCGCTTGTGGAGGAGCCGGAGGCCGTCGTGGTCGAGGAGCTCGAAGAGGACGGCGACCTGGTCTACGAGATCACCGTCGCCGAGGGCGACCTCGGCCGCGTGATCGGCAAGGGCGGGCGGGTCGCCAACGCGATCCGCACCGTGGCGAAGGCCGCGGCGGTCCGCATCGACCGCCGGGTCATCGTCGACATCCTCGACTGAGCTCGGCGGCGAGCCGGTGAAGCTCGACATCTTCACGCTGTTCCCCGAGGCGTTCGACTGGTTCCGCACGCAGCGCTCGGTGACCAACGCGATCGCCGAAGGCAACGAGCTGCGGCTGGTCAACTACCGCGACACGACGCCGATCAACGCCGGCAAAGTCGACGACTCGCCCTACGGCGGTGGGGCCGGGATGGTGCTGCGGGTCGACGTCGTCGACGCGGCGCTGGAGGCGACCTACGGGGCCGAGCGGCCGCGCACCGTCCTGCTCAGCCCGACCGGCCCGGTGCTCAGCGACCGGCTCGCCGACGAGCTGGTCGCCGAGCCGCACGTGGCGCTGCTCTGCGGGCGCTACGAGGGCTTCGACGACCGCGTCCACCGGCACCTCGCCGACGACGAGCTCTCGATCGGCCGCTACGTGCTGGCCGGCGGCGAGCTGCCGGCGATGGTCGTCGCCGACGTGCTGATGCGCAAGCTCCCAGGCGCGCTCGGCCATGAGGACTCGGCGCTCGAGGAGTCCTTCAGCCACGCCCTCGAGGGCATGCCCGAGTACCCGCATTTCACCCGCCCGCCGTCCTACCGAGGGTGGGACGTGCCCGAGGTCCTGCTCTCCGGCGACCACGGCAAGATCCGCGACTGGCGCCTGGAACAGAGCCGGATCAGGGCACGCGAATTCGAAAAGTCCGGCGAATAGCTACCATTCCGCGACCGCGCGGTTCCCGCTCCGGGTCCCGGCGGTCTTTTTTCGCCAGAACATGAGCTCCGTAATCGACAGCATCGAGCGTGCCCAACTTCGGAAGGGGCTGCCGTCGTTCGCCCCGGGCGATCGCGTCCGCGTCCACTTCCAGGTGATCGAGGGCACGCGCAAGCGGACCCAGGTCTTCGAGGGCGTCGTGCTGCGGCGCCAGGGCTCCGGCGCGCGTGAGACCTTCACCGTGCGCAAGCAGTCCTTCGGGGTCGGGGTGGAGCGGACGTTCCCCCTGCACTCGCCGAAGATCGAGAAACTCGAGGTCGCGGCGCGCGGCGACGTGCGCCGGGCGAAGCTCTACTACCTGCGCGGCCGCGTCGGCAAGGCCGCCCGTGTCGCCGAGCGGCGCTGGGGCATCGACGAGGACATGGTCTCGGCTCCGGTCGAGGCGACCGATGCCGAGGGCGTCGGGCAGGAGGAGGTCGTGCCGGTGGAGACGCCGGAGGCCGAGGCCGCGGTCGAGACCGAGGCTGCTGAGGCCGCGGAGACCGAGGCGCCGGAGGCCGCGGCGACGGAGGATCCTGGGGAGACGGAGGCGGCAGACGCGGAAGCGGCAGCGCCCGATGCGGGGGAGACTGAGGAGAACGCAGCGTCCGATGCCGAGGACGAGGAACCGGCAGAGGCCGGCGACTCCGACGAGGACGCAAAAGCCTGAAACGGCTGATCCCGAAGCCGAAGAGCACTGGCGGCGGGCTAATCGAGTTGGTCGTCATCGTCGCGCTGGCGCTGGCGCTGGCGCTGGGGATCCAGGCCTGGATCGTCAAGCCGTACCAGATCCCCTCCGAATCGATGGAGCCGACCCTCGACGTCGGCCAGCGGGTCCTCGTCAACCGCTTCATCTACCACTTCGCCGACCCCTCGGTCGGCGACATCGTCGTCTTCCACCCGCCCGCCGGCGCCGACAACGGCACCGAATGCGAGGTGGTCCCGAAAGAGGGCGAACCGTGCCCGTCGCCGACTCCGCAGGAGTCGAGCCAGAACTTCATCAAGCGGATCGTCGCCGGCCCGGGCGACACGCTCTCGGTCAAAGAAGGCCACCCGGTCGTCAACGGCGAGTGGAAGCGGGACGAGCCCTACACCCTGCCGTGTGGGAACGCGCCGGCCTGCAACATGCCGAAAACGATCAAGATTCCACCCGACCACTACTTCATGATGGGCGACAACCGTGGAGCCAGCGACGACAGCCGTTTCTGGGGACCCGTCCCGCGCGACTGGCTCATCGGCAAGACCTTTGCCACCTACTGGCCGCCCGACCGGATCGGCCTCTTCTAAGCCGAAGCACCACCGCCGCAGGCTGGCTCGCAGCCGCCGCCTGTTCGCGTTCGACCGTGGCCTGCAGAGCCGCCTCGTCGCCGGCGCCGACGAGGCCGGGCGCGGCTGCCTGGCCGGTCCGCTGGTCGCCGCCGCGGTGCTGATCGACTACGAGCGGCTGACGATCTCCGACCGCCGCCTGCTCGGCGGCCTGCACGACTCCAAGCAGATGACCGAGGCCCAGCGCCTGGAGATGCTGCCCTCGGTGCTGCGCGCCGCCGAGCGGGTCAGCGTCGTCGTCCGCTCGGCGGCCGGGATCGACCGCCGCGGGCTGCACGTGACCAACATCGAAGCGCTCTCGGTCGCGCTCGAACGGCTGGCTCCCGGGGAGGATGCGATCAGCCTCGTCGACGGCTTCAGCCTGCCGCGCTGCCGGGTCCCGCACCGGCGGGTGATCAAGGGCGACGCGACCAGCGCCGCGATCGCCGCCTCCTCGGTGATCGCCAAGGTGACCCGCGACCGCTACATGCGCGAAGCCGCCCGCGAGCACCCCGGTTGGGGCTTCGACGAGCACGTCGGCTACTCGACCCCTGAGCACCGGGCGGCGATCGAGGAGCTGGGGATCTCGCCGCTGCACCGCCGCTCCTTCCAGTCGGTCGCCTACAGCCAGCTCGAGCTCACCTGACCGGCGCATCTCGGCGTCCTCGCTCGGTCATGTGCAGAGCACGCTCCCTCGCTCGTCCTTGACCTGCTTGGTCGGGTGAGCTCGAGTCAGAAGGCGTTTTCGAGGTGCTCGTACTCGGCGACGCCGCCGGCGCGGTCGAGGGTGAGGCCGACGGCGTCGAAGCGGATCTCCCCGTAGCGGGGGAGGCGGCCGCGGCGCTCGGCGATCCAGGCGGTGGCGAGCCGGCGGATGCGCAGCTGCTTGCGCCGGTCGACCGCGAGGACGGGGCGCTCGGGGCCGAAGCGGTTGCCGGCGCGGGTCGCCTTGACCTCGACGAAGACGAGCGCCGGGCCGTCGAGGGCGACGATGTCGAGCTCGCCGTAGCGGCTGCGGGCGTTGCGCTCGAGGACGCGCCAGCCGCGCCCGGCGAGCCGGTGGGCGACTATCTGCTCGGCGCGGGCGCCGATTCGCTGGCGGGGGTGGGGCATCCCGGGGACAAGGCCCTGGGCGTACGAAACTCTCCCCATCCGTGGTGCAGAGATTTTGCGAACTGCGCACCACGCGTGGGATCTCGCTCCTTAGCGTCGTCTCCGTGCTCGCCACGGCCAGAACCTTCACGCTCGACGGCATCGCCGCCCGCCCGGTGCGGGTCGAGGTCGACGTCCACCGCGGCCTGCCCGGCTTCGCGATCGTCGGCCTGCCCGACGCGGCTGTGCGCGAGGCTCGCGAGCGGGTGCGGGCGGCGCTGGTCAACTGCGGCTTCGAGTTCCCCCTGCAGCGGATCGTCGTCAACCTGGCGCCGGCCAGCCTGCGCAAGGCCGGCCCCGGCATGGACCTGGCGATCGCCGCGGCCCTGCTCTCCGCCTCTGGCCAGCTCGAGTGGGAGGGCCTGGCCCGGGTGGCGCTGGCCGGGGAGCTCGCCCTCGACGGCTCGGTGCGGCCCGTGCCCGGCGCCCTGGCGATCGCCGAGGCGGCGCGCGAGGACGGGGCGGAGGCGGTCCTGGTCCCGGAGGGCAACGGGCCCGAGGCGGCGCTGGCGAACGGGATCGACGTGGTGCCCCTGGATGGGGTCGGGCGGCTGCCGGCGCTGGTCGCGGGGGAGTGGGAGCCGCTGCGGCCGGCGCCGCTGGAGCTGGCGGGGGAGGGCTCGTGGAGCGGGCCGGACCTGGCCGACCTGCGCGGACAGCCGCACCTGCGGCACGCGATGGAGGTGGCAGCGGCGGGCGGTCACAGCCTGCTGATGATCGGTCCGCCCGGCGCCGGCAAGTCGCTGGCGGCGAGCCGGCTGCCGTCGATCCTGCCGCCGCTGGAGAGCGCCGAGCGGCTCGAGGTCGCGCGGATCTCCAGCGCCACCGGGCGGCTCGACCAGGGGTGGCCCGGCGGGCGCCCCTTCCGGGCTCCGCACCACACGATCAGCGGCGCCGGGCTGATCGGCGGCGGCTCGCCACCGCGGCCCGGCGAGGCCACCCTGGCGCACCGCGGGGTGCTCTTCCTCGACGAGCTCTGCGAGTTCCGCCGCGACGCGCTCGAGGCCCTGCGCGGGCCGCTCGAGTCGGGCGAGGTCTCGATCGCCCGGGTCAGCGGCGCGATCCGGCTGCCCTGCCGGTTCATGCTCGTCGCCGCGGCAAACCCCTGCCCCTGCGGTCGCGGCGAGGCAGATCCGGACTGCACCTGCGCGCCGGTCTCCGTGCAGCGCTACCAGGGGCGGCTGAGCGGCGCGCTCGCCGATCGCATCGACATCCTCGCTGCCGTCCGCCAGCCGAGCGCGGCCGAGATCGGCGGCGCCGCCGGCGAGCCCTCGGCCGACGTGCGGGAGCGGGTGGCCGCCGCCCGGGAACGACAGGCGTGGCGGCTCGGCCCCGGCCGCTGCAACGCCGAGATGACCCCGCGCGAGGCGCGCGAGTGCGTGCTCGATCCCGAGGCGGGAGCGCTGCTGGCGGAGCTCTACGCGCGCCAGCGGCTCAGCGGCCGCGCCCACGACCGGGCGCTGCGGCTGGCGCAGACGATCGCCGACCTGACCGGCGTCACGGCGATCGGCCAGGAGCAGATGGCACAGGCGCTGCAGCTGCGGAGGCGCGACCGTGGCTAGCGATCTCAATCCCCGCGCCTGCCCCGAGTGCCTGCGGCGCTCCAGGCTGCTCGCCCTGCTCGGCCCCTACATCGAGCGCCTGGCGAGCGGCGAGCCCGGCTCGCGTTCGCCGGAACTGCTGCGGCTCTCCAGCGAGGACCTGGTCGAGGTCGCGGCGCCGAAGGTCGGCGCGCAGCTGCTCGGCCGGGTGGCGGCGACCGGCGAGCGGCAGATGGAGGAGGAGCTGCGGGTGGCTCAGTGCTGGGCCTGCTGCCGCCACGGTGACCTCTACCCGGCGCAGCTGCGCGATGCCGCCGACGCGCCCTGGGCGCTGATCGGCCGCGGCGACCCGGGCCTGCTCGCGGGGCTGGAGCCGTTCGCCGCGGTCACCGTGGTCGGCGCCCGGCGTGCGACCTCCTACGGGCGTGAGATCGCCCGCAGCCTCGGGCACGACCTCGCCGGGGCCGGGATGACCGTGGTCAGCGGGCTCGCCTTCGGGATCGACGCCTGCGCGCACCGCGGCGCCCTCGACGCGGCCGGCCGCACGATCGCGGTGCTGGGCTGCGGGCCCGACAATGCCTACCCGGCCGCGCACCGCTCGCTCTGGCGGCGGATCACCGAGCAGGGCCTGGTGCTCGCCGAGCAGCCTCCCGGGGCGGCGCCGTGGCGCTGGACCTTCCCGGCCCGCAACCGGATCATGGCGGCGCTGGCCGGGATGACGGTGATCGTCGAGGGCGCGGCCCGCTCGGGCTCGCTGATCACCGCCGACCTCGCGGCGGACCTCGGCCGCGACCTCGGCGCCGTGCCCGGCCCGGTCACCTCGCGCGCCTCCGCCGGCCCCAACAACCTGCTCGCCGGCGGCGCCTGCCTGGTCCGCGACGCCCAGGACGTGCTCGACGCGATGCTTGGGCCCGGCGCCAGCCGCATCGCCCGCACCGGCCCGGCCCTCGACGCGGCGCTCGCCACCGTGCTCGCCGCGGTAGAGGCGGGCGAAACCAGCTGCGACGGCGTCGCCACCGCCCTCGACCTCCCCGGTCCCGAAGCCGCTGCCGCCCTCGCCCGCCTCGAGGCGCTCGGCTACCTCACCTGCTCGACTATGGGCGTCTACGCAAGGACCCTGCTGGCGTCACCGGCCGAGGCAGGTATCTAGGCTCCCGTTATGGCCACGAGGCGAATCCCAGCCGTGCTCTCGATCGCCGGCTCCGACTCCGGCGGCGGCGCCGGGATCCAGGCTGACCTGAAGGCGTTTGCGCGCTGTGGGGTGCACGGGATGACCGCGATCACCGCGATCACCGCCCAGAACACGGTCGGGGTCGAGGCGATCGAGGCGGTTCCGGGTGAGATGGTCGCCGCCCAGATCGCCGCGGTGAACGACGACATCGGCATCGACGCGATCAAGGTTGGAATGCTGGGCAGCGCGGAGATGATCGAGGGAGTGGTCGCCGCGCTCGCGCTGCTGGTCGACGGCGATCCCCCGGTGGTGGTCGATCCGGTGATGGTCGCCGAGAGCGGCGCGGTGCTGCTGCCGCCCGACGCCCGCGAAGCGATGGTGATGCGCCTGCTGCCGATGGCGACGGTCGTCACCCCGAACATCCCGGAGGCCCGCGAGCTGACCGGGCTGGGGGAGGGCGCCGACCAGGAGTCCTTGGCGCGCCAGATTCACGCCTTCGGACCGAAGGCGGTCGTGGTCACCGGCGGACACAGCGAGAACCTCATCGACCTCTTCTTCGACGGCGAGCAGGTGGTGCGGATCCCGGGTGATCGCCATCCCGGCGGCGCGGCCCATGGCTCCGGCTGCACCCACTCCTCGGCGCTCGCTGCCTTCCTCGCGCGCGGCGCCGATCCGCTGCAGGCGGCCGCCGCCGCCCGCGAAGTCGCCGCCGCCGCGGTCGGCGCCGGGCTGCGGGAGATCGGCGAGGGTCCCGGTCCGGTCGATGTTTTCGAGCTGAGTACCCAAACTGACCAGGAAGCGGACCTGTCCCGGTGAATACATTTGTCCTATGAGCTCGAACGGCAACACCACCTCCGCCCTGCCCAGGCCCCGCTCCTCCGTCGTCTTCGACGGCCCCGACCGCGCCCACTCGCGCGCCTACATGAAGGGGATCGGGTTCGACGACGAGGCGCTCAGTCGCCCGACGATCGGGATCGCCAACACCTGGACCGAGGCGATGCCGTGCAACTTCGGCCTCCGCGCCCTCGCCGGGCACGTCAAGAAGGGCGTGCTGGCGGCCGGCGGGACGCCGATGGAGTTCAACACCGTCGCCGTCTCCGACGGGGTGACGATGGGCACCCAGGGGATGAAGGCCTCGCTGATCAGCCGCGAGGTGATCGCCGACTCGATCGAGCTGATGGCGCGCGGCTACCAGTTCGACGCGATCGTCGCGCTCTGTGCCTGCGACAAGACGATCCCCGGCTGCGCGATGGGCCTGGCCCGGCTCGACGTGCCCTCGGTGCTGCTCTACGGCGGCTCGATCGCGCCCGGCCACTGGCACGGACGCGACGTCACCATCCTCGACATCTTCGAGGCGATCGGCGCCCATAACGCGGGCGAGATGACCGACGAGGAACTGAACGAGCTGGAGGGCGTGGCCAGCCCCGGGGCCGGCGCCTGCGGCGGCCAGTTCACCGCCAACACGATGGCCTGCGCGTTCGAGGCGCTGGGAATCAGCGCCGGCGGCTCGGCGATGGTCCCGGCCGAAGACGACGACAAGCAGACCGTCGCCGAGAAGATCGGCGAGCTGGTGATGAAGGTGCTGGTGGAGGACCTGCGACCGAGCAAGATCCTCACCCGCGAGGCGCTCGAAAACGCGATCGCCTGCATCTGCGCGTCCGGTGGCTCGACCAACGGCGTGCTGCACATGCTGGCGCTGGCGCACGAGGTCGGCATCGATCTGACGATCGACGACTTCGAGCGGATCTCGCGGGGGACGCCGCTCTACGCGGACCTGAAGCCGGGCGGGCGCTTCATCGCCACCGACCTCTACGCGGCCGGCGGCGTGCCGGTGATCATCAAGCGCCTGGCCGAAAAAGGCGTGCTGCATGAAGACGCGATCACGGTCACCGGTCAGACGATCGGCGAGGTGGCGGCGGCCGCGGCGGAGAAGCCCGGCCAGGAAGTGGTGCGGCCACTCGAGGACCCGGTCAAGCCCGAAGGCGGGATGGCGATCATGTACGGCAACCTGGCCCCGGAGGGCGCCGTGATCAAGGTCGCCGGCACCGAGCGCCGCAAGCAGACCGGCCCGGCCCGCGTCTTCGAGAGCGAAGAGGAATGCTTCCGCGCCGTCAAGGAGCAGCAGATCAAGCCCGGCGACATCATCGTGATCCGCAACGAGGGCCCGGTCGGCGGCCCCGGCATGCGCGAGATGCTCCAGGTGACCGCGGCGATCGTCGGCGAGGGGCTCGGCGAGAGCGTCGCCCTGCTCACCGACGGTCGCTTCTCCGGCGCCACCCGCGGCCTGATGTTCGGCCACGTCACCCCCGAGGCGGTCAAGGGCGGCCCGATCGCCGCGATCCGCGAGGGCGACGAGATCACCCTCGACATCGACGAGCGCCGCATGGACGTCGCCCTCTCCGACGAGCAGATCGCCGAGCGCGCCGCCGCATACGAGCCGCCCCCGCCGCTCTTCGAGCGCGGCGTCTTCCAGAAGTACGCCGACACGGTCTCCACGGCCTCGACCGGCGCTGTCACCAGCTGACGGCCCTGGTCGGAGAGCGTTCCCACGTAAGCGCCCCGAAGTTCCGGTGGAACTTTGGGGCGCATAGAGCCCAGAACTCCCACCGGAAGCGTCCCGGCGCTAGGACTGCCCTTCCGCCAGGAACTCGTCGAGCAGCGCGTTGAACCTCGCGGGTCGCTCGAGCTGGGGCACGTGGCCGGTGCGCTCGAAGATCTCCAGGCGGGAGTGGGGGATGCGGCGGTGGTAGGAGATCGCGGCGGCGACGGGGATCACCCGGTCGGATAGGCCCCAGACGATCAGGGTCGGCATCTCGATCGTCGCCAGGCGGTCGCGGATGTCGTGGGCGATCAGGTCCTGGAGGGCATCGCCGAAGCCGGGGCAGCGACCGCCGGCCATCTGCTCGAGCAGCAGCTCGCGCCGCAGCCGGCCGGGGTAGCGAAGGAAGGGCGCCAGGGCGAGCTGGCGGCTGCGCGGGTGGGAGACGATCCAGCGGCCGTTGTCGGCGACGGTGCCGCCGAGCTTGCTCCAGGCGTAGGCGGTGGCGGTCGCCCGCGCCTCCGGGTTCCAGGTGTTGATGATCCCCGCCGCCGCGACCAGGACCAGGTGGCTGTAGCGGCGCGGCTCGTCGGTCGCCGCCTCGAGTGCGACGAAGCCGCCCATCGAGTTGCCGACCAGGACCGTGCGCTCCAGCCCGAGGCGCTCGCAGAAGTCGTGGATCATCCGCGCGTAGTTCGTCATCCCGACCTCCCACTCGGGCATCGGGCTGGCGCCGAAGCCGGGCAGGTCGAGCGCGATCGCCCGGTGGCCGGCGCCGAAGTGGGGCAGGTTCTCGAGCCAGTTCTGCCAGCCGCCGGAGATCCCGTGGATGAAGAGGATCGGGTCGCCCTCGCCGATCTCGACGTAGTGCACCTGCGCGCCGGGCAGCTCGACGCTGCGCTGGTGCCGGCGCCAGTCGACCTCCATCCAGGCGGGCGTCGGGTCCGGGTTGCCGTAGTCGGCCCCGGCGGCGGTCCGCGGGTCGAGCCTCACCTCAGCCATCGCCCCTGATCTTGACGGCTACGGGGGCGCCCGCCGGGAGGATCCGCCCCGGCCGCGGCCACTGCCGCACGATCCGGCGCTCGCGCCGGTGCGCGCCCCGCACCGCGCCCAGCGCGCAGTGCCCGCTGCGCAGCGCCGCGCGGGCGCCGGCGACCGTCCTACCGCGCAGCTTCGGCACCCGGCACTCCGGCGTCGGTGGCGGTGGCGGTGGGAAGGCCTCGGTCTCGCGGGTCGACGCGGAGCTCGGATCCGGCGTCGATGCCGGGGGTTCGGGCCCGGGCGGCTCCGGGCTCGGCGGGCCCTGCGGGGTCAGTCGCAGGATCGTCACCGCCGGTCCGACCTCGACGCTGACCGAATCGCCGACTCCGCTGGCCGACCGGATCGGCTCGACTCCCGAGCCCGGGCGGTACTCGGAGACCGTCTCGATCCCCGGCTCGACCGTCACCTCGACCGGGCCGGCCGGCGCCGTCAGCGGCTCTCCGCTGTCCTGGTCCCAGATGCTGCTGGTCCGCCACAGGGCCAGGTAGAAGGCGCCGTCCCGCTTCTGCAGGAGCACCTTGTGGAGGCCGGTGCTGCCGGGTTCCTCGAGCACGACGCCGCTCTCGCTGATCGTCAGGTCGAGCTGGCCGGGGGCGAACGCCGCCCCGGGGTCGGCGAGGATCGCGATCGTGTCGCGCAGGGCCACGAAGGCGGGCTTGCGCGAGAGGTCATGGCGGAGCAGGCCGAAGTGCGCCTCGGCGTCGTCGAGATCCTCGTTGGGGAACGGGTCGAGCAGCTCGTAGACGAAGGTGCGGGCGATCCCCCAGCGCCAGTACTCGAACAGCAGCCGCGGCATGTAGGTGGCGGCGACGTCCTCGGGGACCGGCCGGTTGGCGCCGCTCCAGGCGAGCGCGTTGTTGTAGCCGGTCTCGGTCGCCCAGACCGGCTTCGCGCCCGAGTTCAGCCGTGCCCGGTCGATCGCGCCGCCGGGTTTGTCGGGCGGCCCGCCCTGCGGGTAGGAGTGGATGTTGCCGAGGTCGAGGAAGGGGGAGACGTCGCCGAGCTCGTCCTGGTCGCCGTGCACGATCGAGGGACCGACCACCGGTAGGCCGGCCAGCGCCGGATTCGCCGTGGCGCCCTCATAGAGCCGCTGCTGGTAGGCGCGCAGGTTCGCCACCCAGTCCGGATCGCCGCCCATGGTGCTGTACTCGTTGGGGCCCTCCAGGGCCTCGACGCCGTCGAGGCCGGCGGCCACCCCGAGCAGCCCGTCGAGCCCCTCCGTTCCGCCACCGGGTCGTCCCATGATCAGCGTCGACCCGATTCCAGCCCCCGCCAGCGCCTCGAGCCGCGCGTACTGATCGGCCCGGTCGAGCGAGAGGTCGTCGCGCAGGTGCCGCACGCCGAGCTCTTCCAGTCGCTGCCGCACCACGGTGAACTCGGAGACGTACGGGGTGTCGTTCCAGCCCAGGTGGACCCCGACCCCGACCGAGCCGACGAAGGCATCCGCCTGCCGCGCCTGCACGGCGGCGCCGGCGCCGGCCGGGGCGACCAGCGCGACCAGCAGGCAAAGGCACATTGAGCACCGCAGACGCATCGGAGCCGTATACGTACCCGTTCCGGGCACTTTCGCGCTACCGCTTGGTGCTGTGGCGGCGGACCAGCACGTCTTTGGCGAACCGCTTCAGGGTCGCGCCGACGCCGGACTTCGGGGTGGGCGCTTCCGCCTGCGACGCCTCCCGGCGCGCTTCGATCTCGGCCAGCTCGCGATCGATCTTGCTGCTCACGGTGAAAAGGCTAGCCGAGCGACGCCCGGCCGCGGCGGATCAGGCGTAGCCCATCCGTTCGAGCACCGGGATCTCGCGGATCTGCGGCGGCTGCAGGTGGTCCCAGAGGATCCCGCGCGGGCGCCCGTACTGGCGCTCGACGTCGATCACCGCGCGCGGGGTCGCGATCAGGTCGACGGGCAGGTCGTGGTCGGTGACCATCAGGTGCTGGCGCAGGATCTGGATCGGGTGCACGGTGGTCGCGACCGTGGTGTGCGAGTCGATCTTGCCGGCGTGGGTGAGGATCCCGTACTCGAGGTCGTGGTAGCCGCCGCCTTTGCCGACCCGGGCGCCGCTGAGGTTGACCGCTACCGAGCCGCAGAGCACGAAGTCGATTTCGGGCAGGTCGTCGAGCGCGATCACGCGGCCGTGCTTGAGCGCGCCCTTGATCGTCGCCGCCTCTTTCACCGCGGCCTTCGACATCTTCTGCGGATTGAGCACCCGGAACGGGTGCGGGTCGCGCAGCCGCGGCACCGCCATGATCACTGTCTTGCCTTCGTCGAGGGCGATCCGGCGCGCGTGGGTCTGCGGCGAGTCGGGATTGGCCTTGATCACCTGGGCCCGCTTCCAGAGCCGGTGCCCGGCGAGCTTCTCGGCCGCCAGCTTGGCGCCGGCGAAGTTCGGAATGCGGCCCTCGGCGCCGGGGAAGCGGGAGACCTTCTCCCGGTCCATCGCCTTCCATACCTCTTTGCGAACTTCGTCCTTGGAGCGCATGGGGCGAAAGATATCCGGCCCGCCTGCCGATAAGACTGGAGCAGATGCGAAATTGCAGGGATGAGAAATCTTCGGTCCGAGTGATCCGGGTGCCTAGACTCTTCGCAAGCGGACCTGAAACGGGTCCGACCCGGAACTGAGACAAGCATGGGACGGAAGACGAAAATCGCGCTTGGAGTGCTGACCGGGCTGATCGTGGTGCTGGCCGCGGGCGCCTTCGTCTACGACAGCACCCAGAAGGACAAGATCGCCGAGGGCGTGACGATCGCCGGCGTCGACGTCGGTGGCATGGAGGCCGGGGAAGCGAAGGCCGCGCTGCGCCGCGAGCTCTTGGCGCCGCTCCAGGACACACTCGAGGTCAAGCACGACGACCAGAGCTGGACCCTGCCGGGCGAGAAGCTGAAGATCCGCGCCAACGTCGACGAGGCCGTGCAGAAGGCGGTCGACGAGAGCCAGGGCGGCGGCCTGCCGAGCCGCCTCGTCCGCTACGTCAGCGGCGGCGAAATCGACGAGCCGCTGACCGCCGAACTCGACTACTCGCGCTCGGCGATCAACCGCTTCGTCCGCCACGTCGCCGAAGAAGTGAACCGCGAACCGGTCAACGCCAGCGTCGAAGCGAGCTCGGACTCGCTCGGCGTGGTCTCCGGCAAGGCCGGCCGCAAGCTGCGCGACAACAAGCTGACCGAGGACCTCGAAGCGGCGGTGCTGAACGCCTCGGCCCCCCGCACGGTCGTCGCCAAGGTGCGCAAGACGCAGCCGGAAGTGACCAAGAAGGACGTCGCCTCCGAGTACCCGACCTACCTCACGCTCGACCGCTCGACCTTCACCCTGCGCCTCTGGGAGAACCTCGAGAACACGCGCACCTACACCGTCGCGGTCGGCCAGGAAGGGATGGAAACCCCCGAGGGCCTCTACTCGCTGCAGTCGAAGGAAGTAGACCCGACCTGGCACGTGCCGGACTCCGACTGGGCCGGCGACCTCGCCGGGCAGGTGATCCCGCCGGGCCCGTCCAACCCGCTGAAGGCGCGCTGGATGGGGATCTACGAAGGCGCGGGCATCCACGGCACCTCCGACACCGGCTCGCTCGGCTCGGCCGCCTCGCACGGCTGCATCCGGATGGACGTCCCCGACGTCGAAGAGCTCTACGACCTCGTCGAAGTCGGAACTCCGATTTACATCGGGTAGCTCCAAGAGGAACAAGGAGGGTTCGGACGAACTCTCTGTCGTGAACTGGAACGCGGCGCTCGCCGACTACGACCGCGATCTGCGCGCGCGCGGGTCCGCGGAGCGCACCCGGCGGGCCTACGGGGTCGACCTCGGCGGCTTCGTCGAGTGGGTCGGCCCGCAGGGCCTCGGCCCGACCGACGTCCGTCACCGCGACGTGCGCCGCTACGCCGCCGGGCTCTCCAGCGCCGGCGCCGCGCCGGCGACCGTGGCCCGCAAGCTGGCGGCGATCCGCGGCCTCTACGGCTTCCTCGTCCGCACCGAGCGCGCCGGCTCCAACCCGGCCGAGCTGGTCTCCAGCCCGAAGCGCTCCGAGAAGCTGCCGCGGGTGCTGACCGCCGAGCAGATGCGCACGCTGCTCGAGCAGATCCCGGCGAGCACGCCGCTCGAGCTGCGCGACCGGGCGATGCTCGAGCTCGCCTACTCCTGCGGGCTGCGCTGCGAGGAGATCGTCAACCTCGACCTCGGCTCGATCGACTTCGAGAGCGAGCAGCTGCGGGTCCTCGGCAAGGGCTCGAAGGAGCGCCTGCTGCCGGTCGGCGAGCCGGCTCAGCGGGCCCTGGAGCGCTACCTGCAGAAGGGCCGGCGGGCGCTCGCGGTCGAGCCGCGCGAGCCGGCGCTGTTCCTCTCCAAGAGCGGCCGGCGCCTCTCCAACTCCGACGTCACCCGGCGGCTCGGGCTCTGGACCCGCGAGGCGGCGCTGGCGGCGGGGGTCTCGCCGCACTCGCTTCGACATTCCTTCGCAACTCACCTCTTGGAGGGTGGCGCCGACCTGCGTACCATCCAGGAGCTGCTTGGCCACGCATCGATCTCGACCACCCAGGTCTATACCCGGGTGGACGCCGCTCGGCTGCGTGACACCTACGCTGCAAGCCACCCCCGTGCATGAGCTGATTTCTTCAAGCGAACGTAGAATCCGCGGCCTCTGATGGAGACCGGCGTTAAAGAGGTGGAGCTGCGCGATCTGTGGCGCCGCTACAAAGGCGAGGGCGACGACACCGCGCGCGAGCGGCTCGTGGTCGCCTACTCGCCGATGGTCAAGTTCGTCGCCGGACGGCTCGGCGCCGGGCTGCCCTCGCACGTCGAGGACGCCGACCTGATCTCCTACGGCCTGGTCGGCCTGATCGGCGCGATCGAGCGCTTCGATCCCGACCGCGGAATCAAGTTCGAGACCTTCGCGATGACCCGCATCCGCGGCTCGATCATCGACGAACTGCGCTCGCTCGACTGGGTGCCGCGCTCGGTGCGCTCGCGCGCCCGCGAGATCGAAGCCGCCCAGGCCAAGCTCGAGCACGAGCTGCAGCGGGCACCGAGCGAGGCCGAGCTGGCGGCGAAACTGAACATGACCGAGGAGGAACTGCAGACAGCGCTGCTGGAGATCGCCAACTCCTCCGTCTACGCGCTGGACGAGCTCTGGACCGTCTCCGACTCCTCCGGCGACCAGGTCTCGCTGCTCGACACGATCGCCGACGACGGCGCCGCCGACCCGCAGGAGGCGCTCGCCTCCAACGAGGTCAAGGACCGGCTGACCGAGGCGATCGGCTCGCTGCCCGAGCGCGAGCAGCTGGTGGTCGCGCTCTACTACTACGAGAACCTCACCCTGCGCGAGATCGGCGAGGTCCTCGGGGTGACCGAGTCGCGCGTCTCCCAGCTCCACACCAAGGCCGTGATGCGGCTCAAGTCCCACCTCCAGCAGGGCTGAGCCGTGCGCCTGCGCCTGCACCGGCAACAGCGGGTCGACACCCGCGGCCTGAAGCCGTTCGAGCGCGCTGTCCTGCGCTTCAACACCAGCGACGCCCGCCGCAAGGTCGAGGGCCTCTCGCGGACCCTGGGCGAGGCGACCGTCTCGGTCGGCGCCGCCGCCGGGGCCGCCGAGGAGATCCGGATCACGGTCGCCTGGGAGCTCACCTGGTACCAGTGGGGAGTGAAGCTGAGCGACGAGTCGGCCGCGGTCGCCGAGCTCGCCAGCGGTCGCTGGATCGGCGAGCTCGACGCCGCCGCGCGCCAGTGGAACGCCTCGCTGGTCGACGGCGGGCGGATCGTCCTGGTCGCGCCGCGGCGCCGCCCGGGTGGGCGCCGGCGCTGATGGCCGCCTTCACCGCCAACGTCGACGGCGGCGCCCGGGGCAACCCGGGACCGGCCGCGATCGGCGTCGTCCTGCGCGACCCCGACGGCGCCGTCCTCGAGGAGGTCGGCGAGACGATCGGCCGCGCCACCAACAACGTCGCCGAGTACCGGGCGCTGCTGCGCGGGATCGAGCTCGCCGCCGCCCACGGCGCCACCGAGCTGGAGCTGGTCGGCGACTCGGAGCTGGTCGTGCGCCAGATCGAAGGCCGCTACAAAGTCAAGGACGCGACACTGCGTGAGCTGCACGCGGAGGCGAAGCGGGAGCTCTCGGGATTCGCGAGCTGGTCGATCCGCCACGTGCGCCGCGAGGCCAACGCCGACGCCGACCGGCTCGTCAACGCCGCCCTCGACGCGGGCTGAGTGGCCTAGGCTAGGGGCCGTGTCCAGCGAGCCCCAGCGACCGATCGACCCCGGCGTCGACATCGGCCACGTCCACCTCAAGGTCGCCGACGTCGACCGCGCGATCGGGTTCTACTGCGGCGTGCTCGGGTTCGAGCTGATGCAGCGCTACGGCGCCGACGCGGCGTTCATCGCCGCCGGCGGCTACCACCACCACATCGGGCTCAACTCCTGGGAGTCGAAAGGCGGCTCGCCGCCGCCGCCCGGCACCACCGGGCTGTACCACACGGCGATCCGCTACCCGACCCGCCGTGCCCTCGCCGACGCCCTGCAGCGCCTCGTCGAGGCGGGCGTGCGGCTGACCGGCGCCTCCGACCACGGGGTCAGCGAGGCGCTCTACCTCGACGACCCCGACGGCAACGGGGTCGAGCTGTACTGGGACCGGCCGCGGGAGCAGTGGCCGCAGCCGCAGCCGGGGCAGAAGGTCGAGATGTTCGTGCACCCGCTCGACCTCGAGAGTCTGCTCGCCGAGCTCTCGTAAAAGGGATCCGCCGCCGCGCCCAGGGAGTGACGCGACGGCGGATGGGGATGGATCTGTGGGGGAGATGGAAACCATCAGGCCCGCCGCTCGGCGGACCCGCTGGAATCGATCTTACCCAATATCAGGTAGCCGAAACAGCCGCGACGAAAAGTCCGCGATCGGCCATAATCGGCGCATGGAGGTGGCAATCGCCGGTGGCCACGGCAAGATCGCGATGCTGCTCGGCAAGATCCTCGCCGAGCGCGGCGACATCGTCTGGGGCCTGGTCCGCAATCCCGACCACGAGGCCGACCTGCAGGCGCTCGGGATCGAGCCGGTTCTCTGTGACCTCGAGGCCGGCGGCGACGTCGCCGCGGCGGTGCGCGGTGCCGAGGCCGTCGTCTTCGCCGCCGGCGCCGGTCCCGGCAGCGGGTCCGAGCGCAAGCGGACGATGGACCTCGGCGGCGCGGTCAAGCTGATCGACGCCGCCAGGGCGGAGGGGGTCCGCCGCTACGTGATGGTCAGCTCGATCGGGGCCGGCAACCCGCCCGCCGCGGGCGGCGACGTGTTCGGCGAGTACCTGCGGGCGAAGTCCGAGGCCGACCGGGCGCTGGAAGCTAGTGGGCTCGAGTACACGATCGTGCGCCCGGGGCCGCTCAGCGACGAGCCGGCCAGGGGACTGGTCAGCGTCGGCGTGGACCTCGACCGGATCGAGATCAGCCGCGCCGACGTCGCCGCCGTGCTCGCCGCCTGCCTGGAGCAGCGCCACACGATCGACCGCAGCTTCGAAGTGGTCGGCGGCGACGTCGCGATCGACGCCGCGCTCGCCTCGATCTAGCTAAACGGCGCTCTCGACCGGGTGGCCGGCGGCGCGCCAGGCGCCGA
This sequence comes from uncultured Conexibacteraceae bacterium, assembly GCA_964464285.1. Lineage (GTDB taxonomy): Bacteria > Actinomycetota > Thermoleophilia > Solirubrobacterales > 70-9 > VAYN01. The sequence continues at coordinate 33,581 of CAYXFL010000014.1, read as the reverse complement.
CGCCCTGGCCGACGTGGACCACGTCGAAGCCCTCGCGCTGCAGGATCGAGGCGGCGAGGCCGCTGCGCTTGCCGCCGCGGCAGATCGTCGCCATCTGGCGCTCGCGGGGCAGCTCGCCGGAGCGCTCGGCGAGCTTGGCGTAGGGGATGTGGAGCGAGCCGGGGATGTGCTCGCCGGCGTACTCGCCGGCGCTGCGCACGTCGAGGACCAGCGGCGGCTGCGGACCGTCCACCCGCCGCGCCAGCTCCGCCGGGTCGATCAGCTCGATCCGCTCGACCGGTCGTTCCTCGACCCGCCAGGCGGTCATCCCGCCCTCGAGGAAGCCGCGCACCCGCATTCCGACCGCGGCGAGCAGCTCGGCGGCGGCGCGCTCGTCGCCGCTGGAGGCGGCGACCACGATCACGTCGGCGCCCGGCGGCGCAACCTGCGAGACCTTGGTCGCGAACCCGGTGTCGTAGGAGGAGGAGCTGAGCGCGCCGGCGATGTGGGCCTCGTCGAACTGCTCGTTGGTGCGGCCGTCGATCACCACCGCGCCGGCGGCGACGCACTCCTCGACCTCGTGCGGGGTCATCGCCTGCGGGGTGCCGAAGTCGTCGACCAGCGGGCCGCGGTTGAGCGCGACGATCTCCGCCACGTTCGGCGGTTTGTCGCTCAGCGAGCCGACCGCGTCGGCGACGAACTCGGCCTCGTCGGTGATCGCCAGGGCGCGGTTGTGGCGGCGCTCGAAGCCGATCGTCGAGGAGCTCTTCAGGTCGAGGCCGGAGCCGCCGCAGAGTGAGCCGCCGAGGTGCCCGGGCCAGACCTCGACCTCGTCGTCGAGCACCAGCAGCCGCTCGTGCAGCGTCTGGAACATCTGCGCGGCGCCTTCGCGCGGCTCGATCGCGAGGTCGGGCCGGGCGACGTCGCCGATGAACAGCGAGTCGCCGCTGAGCAGCGCCCAGGGCGTGCCGCCACGGCTCGCGTCGGAGAGCAGAAAGGCGGTGTGCTCGGGCCGGTGCCCGGGCGTGTGCACGGCCTCCACCCGCAGGGTGCCGAGCTCCAGCGTCCAGCCGTCGGCGAGCGGCTCGTGCGGGTACTCGGCTCCGGCCAGCTCGTGGATGTGGATCGTCGCCCCGGTGGCGCGGGCGAGGCGGCCGTGCCCGGAGACGTGGTCGGCGTGGTTGTGGGTCTCCAGCACGTGGCCGATCCGCACCCCGTGCAGGCGGGCGAGCCGGCGGTAGGGCTCGACGTCCCACTGCGGGTCGACGACCACGGCGACGCCGGATTCGCGGTCGGCGACCAGGTAAGAGGCGCATCCGAGGTCCTCGTGGATGATCTGTCGGAAGAGCATGGGAGGGAGGCACCCCGCGGTGCCCGGCCAGGCTAGCGCGTATCTTCCCGGCCTTGGACGCTCTTGCTCGCTCGCGCAGCTTCTGGGCGGTCGCGGCGACGCTCTGCCTCTATCTCGCGGCCTCCGCCGCGCCCTCGCCGCTCTACGTCGTCTACCAGGACGAGTGGGGCTTCTCCTCGACCACGCTGACCCTCGTCTTCGCCGTCTATGTGTTCGGCCTGCTCGCCTCGCTGCTGGTGCTGGGCGGGCTATCCGACCACGTCGGCCGGCGGCCGCTGGTCGCGGCCTCGCTGGCCCTGGAGGCGGTCGCGATGGTGCTCTTCCTGCTCGCCGGCGACGTCGGCGTGCTGGTCGCCGCGCGGGTGGTCCAGGGGGTGGCGACCGGGATCGCGATGACCGCGATGGGGGCGGCGCTGGTCGACCTCGCGCCGCCCGAGCGGCCGGCCCTGGCCGGCGTGGTCAGCGGCCTGGCGCCGATCAGCGGGCTCGCGATCGGGGCGCTGGCGACCGGGATCCTGGTCGAGTACGGGCCGGACCCGACCCACTTCGTCTACGCCCTGATCCTCGTCGGCCTCGTGGTCAGCGCCCTGGCGGCGACGCGGATGCCGGAGACGGCCGGCGGGCGCCCCGGCGCCCTCGCCTCGCTGCGCCCGCGGATCGGCGTGCCCGCGCACCTGCGCGCCGAGGGCCTGGCGCTGGTCCCGATCCTGATCGCCGGCTGGTCGCTCGGCGGCCTCTACATGTCGCTCGGCCCCTCGGTCGCCGCCGAGGTCTTCGGGCTCTCCAGCCACGTCATCGGCGGCCTCGTCGTCGCCCTGCTCTGCGGGACCGGCGCGCTGACGATCCACCTGCTGCGCGGGACCGAGCCGCCGCGCGCGGTCGCGCTCGCCGCCGGCTGGCTCGCGGTCGGGATGGCGATCAGCCTGGTCGGCCTGGCGCTCGAGCAGGTCGCGATCGCCGCCCTCGGCACCGTCGTCGCCGGCGTCGGCTTCGGCGCCTCGGCCCGCGGCACCTTCGGCACCGTGGCGGCGCTGGCCCGGCCCGAAGAGCGCGGCGAAGTGTTCGCCGCCTTCTACGTCGTCTCCTATCTCGCCTTCAGCCTTCCGGCGCTCGCCGCCGGTTTCGCCACCAACGCATTCGGCCTGCGCCCGACCGCGATCGTCTACGGCGCCGTCGTCCTCGCCCTCAGCCTCGCCGCGATCTGGGCGCAGGGCCGGATCGAGCGCCTGCGCGCCGCCGCCGTGCGCGAGGGCGCCTGACCAAACCGGTCGCGGCGGCCTTTCTCGGCCCCGTGCGGGCTGGCCGCCATCCGCCGCGGGCGACCATATTGTTCCGCGCCCTTGTACGACGCCTCTCAGCATCAGATCGGCCGCGGGGCGCGTGCCGGATCGCTCCCGGACTGGCCCGATGCCCGGCCCCTCCGCTCCTGGCAGCAGGAGGCGACCGAAGCCGTGCGGGCGCACTCGGAAGCCAGCTTCCTGGCCTCGGCGACGCCGGCGGCCGGCAAGACCACCTTCGGCCTCCACATCGCCCACCGGATGCTCAGCGCCGGGTTCGTCTCGCGGGTCGTGGTCGCCGGGCCGACCACCCACATCTGCCGCCAGTGGGCCGCCGACGCGGCTCGCTACGGGATCGACCTGGAGCCGAACCGGCCGAACTCGGACGGGCCGGAGTCGGGCGACTTCCACGGCGTCGCCGTCACCTACCAGACGATCGCCGCCGGGCCGGACACGCACCGGCTGGCCAGCGGCCGCCGGGCGACCCTGCTGATCGCCGACGAGCCGCACCACATGGGCGACCAGGCGGCCTGGGGCGTGCAGACCCGCCGGGCCTTCGACGGCGCCCGCTTCCGGCTGCTGCTCTCGGGCACGCCCTTCCGCTCCGACAACTCGGCGATCCCCTGGGTCAGCTATGACGACGACGGTCTCAGCCAGGCCGACTACGTCTACGGCTACCCGCAGGCGCTGCGCGACCGGGTCTGCCGCCCGATCACCTTCCTGCCCTACGACGGCGAGATGGAGTGGCTTTCGGACGGGCGGCTCCGCAGCGCCGACTTCGACCTCGTGCTGCCGGCGGCGGAGGCGGCGCGGCGCCTGCGCACGGCGCTCAACCCGGAAGGCGAGTGGATGGGCGAGGTGCTGCGCGACGGCGACGCCCGGCTGAGCGAGGTGCGCGCCGAAGGGCACCCCGACGCGGGCGGCCTGGTGATCGCCTCCAACCAGGAGGACGCGCGGGCGATCGCGGCCCGGCTGGGGATGATCGCGGGCGAGCAGCCCGAGCTGGTGATGAGCGACGAGCCCGGGGCCAGCCGGCGGATCGCCGAGTTCGCCTCCTCCGAGCGGCGCTGGCTGGTCTCGGTGCTGATGGTCTCCGAGGGGGTCGACATCCCCCGCCTGCGGGTCGGCGTCTACGCGACCGCGGCGCGGACCGAGCTCTTCTTCCGCCAGGTGGTCGGTCGCTTCATCCGCACCACGCCGGGGGGCCCGCGGCGCCAGATGAGCTACCTGCTGATGCCGGCCGACCCGCGGCTGAAGGCGCTCGCCCACGAGATCGAGGAGGAGCGCCGCCACGCGCTCGACCTCTCGCCGGAGGCCGAGGAGGAGGAGCTCGGGGAGTTCGACGAGCCCCCCGTGGAGCCCGACGGGGAGGGCGGCGGCTTCGCCGTTCTCAGCTCCGGCGGCGCCGAGCTCGACGAGGCGATCATGAGCGAGACCACGCTGCAGCTGTTCGCGACCGACGATCCCAAGCCGGCGCCGAAGAAGACGATCGCCCCCAGGCCCGCTCCTGCGCCCGAGGATCTCGAGCCGAAGCCGGAGTCGGCCTACGAAGCCCGCGAGCGCCTGCGCGCCGAGCGCCGCAGCCTGGTCGGCGACGTCGCCCGCCGCAGCGGCAAGTCGCACCGCGAGATCCAGGCCCGCGTCAACCGCGAGACCCGCGTGCGAGCGGTCGCCAAGGCCACGATCGAGCAGCTCGAGCGCGGCAACGCCCTGCTCCGCCGCGAGCTCTGGGGTTGAGCCGCGAAACGCCGCGGTTTCCTAGGCTTCCCGACGCAAGCAACCGCGCGATCGGAGGATCGATGAAGAAGTGCTCGTACCTGCTGGCCTCGGCCCTGGCCCTGTTCGCCGCTGCCGCGATCTCGCCCGCTGCCGGAGCGGCCGCCTTCGGACCGCAGCTGGCCAAGTGCGGGCAGCTGAAAGGCGCCGCGAAGGCCTCTTGCAAGAAGCGGAACGCCGACACGCGCAAGGTCTTCAACCAGATCAAGGACTCCCGCTTCACCGGCACCACCTTCGGCGGGACCGAGATCGACGCCCTCTTCTGCGCGAACGGGAAGTGGCTGATCAAGGCGACCCTCTCGGAAACGCTGACCTTCAGCGGCAAGCGCTGGACGCTGACCGAAGCCAACACGGGCCCGCGCTACCTGGGCGGCCTCGCTACCGGTCCGAGCAACAACATCCACACCCGGGTCGGCCTCTCGCGGCGCAGCGGCAAGTGGTTCCTCAGCAACGGCAATCCCTCGCTCTCGGCACCGCCGGTGACGAAGGCCGGGGCCGCCGCGGAGTGCGCGACGCTGCAGGTCTGACAAAAGGCCCGCCGGGTCGGGGCCAGCGCCTACGGGAGGGGGCGCGACAGCGCCGCGATCACCTCACGAGCAGCCCGCTCGCCCGACTCGATGGCGCCCTCCAGGTATCCCGCGTGCTCGCTGGCCGTCTCGGTGCCCGCCCAGTGGAGGCCGCCGGCCGGTGAGGAGGGCATCGGCAGGAAGCCGTCGGTGGTGCCGGGATTCGGCAGGGCCAGGTAACCGCCGCCGGCGTGCTCGTCGAGATGCCAGGACTTCTCGTGCCAGCTCAGCGGCTCGAGGACCTCCGGCCCGATGTGCGCGGTGAGCGGGCCGAGCACCGCCTCGCGGCGGCCGGCGGCATCGAGCTGATCGAGGCCCCGTGCCTCCGCGCCTGCCACGAGCACGCACAGGTGGCCCGGGCCGCCGGGCGCGCTGGAGTCGAAGACGGCGCTGCCGGGATCGTCGAGGACGACGAATTCGCCGCCCTTCCGATGCCTCCAGAACGGTCGCTCGTAGACGGCGATCGCCTTGTAGACCGAGCCCATGTACGTGTTCCGTTCGAGCTCGACTCGCTCGGGCGGCAGCGGGGGCTGGTGCGCGATCCGTCGCGCCATCGGCGGCGGGACGGTGACGATGGCCTTCGTGGCCCGCAGGTCGCCCGACGCGGTGCGGACCGTGACGCCGTGGCTCTCGCGGACTATCGAGGTGACCCGTTGGCCGGTGCGCACCCGCGGGCCGAGCTCGGCGGCCAGGCGGTCGGCAATCGTTCCCACTCCCTCCGAGAGCAAGGCCTCCTGAGCCCCGCCGCTCGTCGCCAGAATGGTCCGCAGGCCGCCCTGGTTGCGAATCATCTTGGCCATCGCGTGAACCGAGGACCGATCGAGGTCGGCCGTCCAGGAGATCAACGCCACCACTTCGAGCAGCCTGCGCGGCCGGCGCCGCGGCAGCTTGCGCAGCCAGGTGTCGAGCGTCAGGGTGTTCCACCGTTCTGGGGTTCCGATCCAGGAAAGGGCGCCGACTCCGGCGAGGACGAGGGCGGCGAGCAGCACCGACGGTGACGCGGGCGAGAGCCGGCGCGGCCCGTCGATCACGCCGGGGAGCGCCCCCGTGTGCATCGGAAACCGCGTCAGGCCCAGCTCGTCGGCCAGGGCCATCACGCGATGGTGGTCGTGGCCGATCCACTGCCCGCCGAGGTCCAGCCGGGATCCGAGGGCGGACGTCTCGGCCAGCGCCCGCCCGCCCACCCGGTCGGCGGCCTCGAGAACGATCACGTCGAGGCCACGGCGATTCAGCTCGCGCGCCGCGATCAGCCCCGACAGCCCGGCGCCCACGACCACCACCGTCGTCCCGGGCGCGCCGTCGCCTTCCGCGGTGCCCCCTGTCAGCTCTCGTTCCGACATCGGACCGCGATCGCGAGGCTCAAGCCTCGGTCAGGGCGTCGCGGAGCGTTCGCTGGCCCGCGGCGTCGATCCCGAGGCCGTCTGCGAAGTAGCCCTCGATGTCACCGTAGCCCTCCTTCATCGTCGCGATCGCCACGTCGAGGTACCCGGCCTTGACCCCGAGGACCGGGACGAGCAGCTGCGGATCGCCGCCGGCGGCGGCGAATCGGTCGAGGATCGGTTGCAGCGCGGGCAGCAGCAGGTCGTTGGTCAGCATGTAGTCGCGCTGGACGTCGACGGCATCGACCCCGAGCAGCATCAGCGTTGCCGCCGCCGCCCAGCCGGTGCGGTCCTTGCCCGTGGTGCAGTGGAACAGCGCCGGCCTGCGCGGCTCCTCCGCGAGCTGCGCGAAGAGGCTCCGGTAGCCGCGCAGCGCGCTCGGCAGCGTGACGATCGCCCGGTAGGCGTCCTCGAAGATCGCCTTCGCCCGTTCGTGACCGAGCTCCTCGGCGGCGGCGGCCGGATCGGCGACCACGTCGAGCAGCTGGGCGGGCTTGGCTCCCGGTGCGTCGGCGAGGATGTCGAGATCCACGTAGCTCGCCCCGGCGGCGCGGGCATCGGGACGTGCCTGGCGCTCGGCCTCGGTCCGCAGGTCGAAGACGGTGCGGAGGTTCAGTGCCTCGAGCGAGGCGAGGTCATCGCCCTGAACCGGGGAGAGGTCGGAGGCCCGGTAGAGAACTCCGCGCCGGACCCGCCGTCCGTCGGCCGCCGCCCAGCCGCCGAGGTCGCGGAGGTTCGGGACCGAAGCGATGCCCATGCCCGCGCCTGGCTGCGGTTGGCTGTTGTCCACTGACGAGCTCACGGAGGGCTGACGAAAGACGAAAGCCCGCTCAGGCGAACGGGCTTTCGGGCGAAGCGGCTGATCGGATTCGAACCGACGACCTTCTGCATGGCAAGCAGACGCTCTAGCCAGCTGAGCTACAGCCGCACGAGGGCGGATTCTAGCTCCGCGCAGTCGTTCCTGCGTTGGCGCGACAGCGGGGTACGCGATAAAGGTTTAGATTTCCTCAGTGGTTAGTCGGAGTGGCGTCCTACTATCGGTCCTGTAGCGCCTTCTTCGCCAGCTAGCCGCGACGCAACAGCATCAGGCAGCCGGATGCGTGGCCCGCAAACGCTGCCGGGCGCGAGGGCACACCGCCAACGCGGGGAGAGACCGCGAGTGGCATTGGTCGAGCCGACTGACCTTCGCGCGTCGCGGTCCGGCTCGGCCGTGCGGCGACGCCGGCCGCGGGCGTTCCGGCGCGGGCCTGAAACAATGCCCGCGTGGAGGGGGCGCGGCAATTCGACTTGGCGCTGTTCGGGGCGACCGGGTTCACCGGCGGGCTGACCGCCGACTACCTCGCCGCCAACGCGCCGCCGACGCTGCGCTGGGCGCTGGTCGGGCGCGACCGCGCCAGGCTCGAGGCGGTCGCGCAGCGGCTCGCCGCGTCCGGGCCGTCGGCTCCGGCCCCGGAGCTGGTCGTCGCCGACGCGGCCGACCCGGTGGCGCTCGCGAGCCTCGCCGAGTCGACCCGGGTCGTCATCACCACGGTTGGGCCCTACGCGCTCTACGGCGGCCCCCTGGTCGCCGCCTGCGCCGCCGCCGGCACCGACTACGTCGACCTCACCGGCGAGCCCGAGTTCGTCGACCGGATGTGGCTGGAGAACCACGCCGCCGCCGAGCGCAGCGGCGCCCGGCTCGTCCACTGCTGCGGCTTCGACTCGATCCCGCACGACCTCGGCGCCTACTTCACCGTCCAGCAATTGCCCGAGGGCGTGCCGCTGACCGTCAACGGCCACGTGCGCTCGAACGCCGAGTTCTCCGGCGGCACCTACCACTCGGCGATCAACGGGTTCGCCCGCTTCCGCCAGACGCTCGGCGCCGCCAAAGAGCGCCGCCGCAGCGAGCCGCGCGCGGCCGGCCGCGCGATCCACTCGGGCGGGCTCGGCATCCGCCGCGACGAGGAGCTCGGCGGCTGGATCGTGCCGCTGCCGACGATCGACGGGCCGATCGTGCGCCGCTCGGCCGCGGCGCTGCCGCGCTACGGCCCCGACTTCACCTACGGCCACCACATGGTCGCGAAGCGGCTGGCGACGGTCGCGGCGCTCGGCGCCGGGATCGGCACGGTCGCCCTGCTGGCGCCGCTGCCGCCGACCCGCAAGCTGCTGCTGAAGCTGAAATCGCCCGGCGAGGGGCCGAGCGAGGGCAAACGGGAGCGCAGCTGGTTCAAGGTCACCTTCGTCGGCGAGGGCGGCGGGCAGCGGGTCGTGACCGAGGTCTCCGGCGGCGACCCCGGCTACACCGAGACCGCGAAGATGCTCGCCGAGTCCGGCCTCTGCCTCGCCTTCGACGAGGGCCTGCCGGAGACCGCGGGTCAGGTGACGACGGCGACCGCGATGGGCGACGCGCTGCTCGCCCGCCTGCAGCGGGCCGGGATCGAGTTCCGCCTGCTCAGCTCCGCCGCCGTCTGAGGCGCCCGCGAAGCTCAGTCCTGCGCCGGGGCGCCGTAGATCGCGCGCAGCCAGATCTCGACCAGCACGTCCATCATCGAGTCGCCGGGCAGGGCCGGCGCCTCGCCGGCCAGGGTCGCGTGCTGGGCGCGCTCGTTCATCTGCACGAGGGCGGTCGCCAGCTCCCGCGCCGGCGGGCCGGGAGGGGCGGCGCCGCGCTCGCGCTCGGCCTCGATGATGTCGCTGACATGCGCCACCCAACCCTCCATCACGCGCGACCAGAGCTGGCGCGCGTCGGCGTTGGTGGCGCGCAGCTCGGCGGCGGCGAGGATCACCGCGCGGCGCGAGGCGAAGGCGGCGAAGGCCGCCTCGAGGCCCTGGCGCAACCCGGTCCGGGGGTCCTCGCGCAGTAGCTCCAGCGCCTCGACCCGGCTGACGTCGGCCGCCGCGGCCATCCGTTCGACCAGGGTGAGGACGACCGCGTCGCGGGACGGGAAGTAGAAGTAGAAGGTCGGTCGCGAGATGCCGGCGCCCTTGGCGAGGTCGGCGACCGAGATCTCGGCCAGCGGCCTCTGCTCGAGCAGGAGCTCCGCGGTGACGAGGATCGCGCGCTCGCGCTCGTCGCCGCTGGCGCGGTTGCTGCGGCGCCCGCGCGGGGTCGCGGCGGCTGGGGCGTCCAGGGCCATTCCTCAGGATACACCGCGTCGAGCTTCTCGACAATAAGTTGACAACTATCGACACAACGTTGATAAGCTCGTTCGCGGATGAGCGAAAGCGCGACCACGCACCACGCTCCGAACGGCGCAAGCGCGCCCGAGCACCTCGACGTGCTGATCGTCGGCGCCGGGCTCTCGGGGATCGGCGCCGCTCACCACCTGCAGCGCCGCAGCCCCGGCAAGTCCTTCGCGATCCTCGAGGCGCGCGAGCGCACCGGCGGCACCTGGGACCTCTTCCGCTACCCCGGCATCCGCTCGGACTCGGACATGCACACGCTCGGCTACAACTTCCGGCCCTGGACGGCGCCGAAGGCGATCGCCGACGGCGACTCGATCCTCAGCTACATCCGCGACACCGCGCGCGAGGCCGGGATCGACGGCAGGATCCGCCTCCAGCACAAGGTCGTGCACGCCGCCTGGTCGAGCGCCGCGGGGCGCTGGAGCGTCGAGGTCGAGCGCGGCGAGGCGGGGGAGAGGCTGACCCTGACCTGCGACTTCCTCTTCATGTGCAGCGGCTACTACCGCTACGACCAGGGCTACACGCCGGAGCTGCCGGGGATCGAGCGCTTCGGGGGCCGGGTCGTGCACCCCCAGCACTGGCCCGAGGACCTCGACTACGCCGGCAAGCGGGTGGTCGTAATCGGCAGCGGCGCGACCGCGGTGACCCTGGTGCCGGCGATGGCCGCGCAGGCGGCGAAGGTGACGATGCTGCAGCGCTCGCCGACCTACGTGATCTCGATGCCCGGCGAAGACGCGATCGCCAACGGGCTGCGCCGGGTCCTGCCCGAGAAGCTCGTCTACACGATCGTGCGCTGGAAGAACGTCACCCTGCAGGGGATCAGCTACCGCCTCTCCCGCCGCTTCCCGCGGGCGATGCGCAAGCTGCTGCGGCGCGGGGTGATCCGGGCGCTGCCGGCGGGCTTCGACGTCGACACCCACTTCAACCCGAGCTACGACCCCTGGGACCAGCGGCTCTGCCTGGTCCCCGACGCCGACCTCTTCAAGGCGCTCGGAAACGGCAGCGCCGAGGTAGTCACCGACCGCATCGCGGGCTTCGACGAGGGCGCGGTCGAGCTCGAGTCCGGGCGGCGCCTGGAGGCCGAGGTGGTGGTCACCGCGACCGGGCTGAACGTGCTCTTCCTGGGCGGGATGACGGTCTCGATCGACGGCGAGACGCCGGACATCTCGAAGACGATGACCTACAAGGGGATGATGCTCAACGGGTTCCCCAACTTCGCCTTCGCGCTCGGCTACACCAACGCCTCCTGGACGCTGAAGTCGGACCTGGTCTGCGAATACGTCTGCCGGCTGCTCAACCACATGGACGCCGGCGGCTTCGACGTCTGCGTGCCCGAGGTGAGCGACCCGGCGATCACCGAGGAGCCGCTGCTGGACTTCAACTCCGGCTACGTCCTGCGGGCGCTGCCGGGGCTGCCGAAACAGGGCTCCAAGGAACCGTGGAAGCTGCGCCAGAGCTACCCGTTCGACCTGCGCCAGATGCGCCGCGGCTCGCTGCTCGACGGCTCGATGCGGTTCCGCCGCTCAGGGCTCGATCACGTTGAACCAGAACTCGAACTGGTCGAGCAGCGCTAGCAGCTGATCGAACGGCGCCGGGTCGGGCTCGCAGCTGAGCTCGCCGGCGGCGCTCGCCTCGGCCGGCGTGGCGGTGCCGAGGACGAGGCGGTCGAGGGTCGCGCGGGAGAGGCGGACGCGGGTCGCCGGCTCGGCCGCGCCGGCGCCGAGCGAGTGGTGCAGGGTTCCGTTCGAGAGCTCCAGGGCGGCGCGCTCGCCGCTGTCGCTCAGCTCCAGCTCGAAGCGCAGCTCCAGTCCGGCGGCGCGCGGGCCGTCGAGCCGCATCGCCAGGTAGTCGCAGAGCAGGTCGAGGCTCATCGCCCGCACCGCGTCGGGGCTGGCGGTGGCGCTGATCGGGATGTCGAGGGTGCCGTAGCGGAGCTCCTTGGCGGCGGTCAGGTAGGCGTTCCGCCACGGGCCCGACTCGGCCTGGTAGCCGAGCTGCTCGAGCGCGTCGGCCTGCAGCTCGCGCGCCTCGGCGTTCTCCGGCTCGGCGAAGACGAGGTGGTTGAGCAGCTCCGCCGCCCAGCGGTACTCGCCGCGCTCGCAGCTCTCGCTGGCCAGCTCCAGGACCCGCGCGGCGCCGCCGATCGCCGCGACGTAGCGGGCCGCCGCCTCGACCGGGGGGAGGGGGTGGAGGTTGGCGGGGTTGCCGTCGTAGGGGCCGAGGTACTTGACGTAGGTCGCCTTCACGTTGTGGTGGACGGTCCCGTAGTAGTCGCGCACGGCCCAGTGGCGCGAGAGCGCCTCGGGCAGCTCGACCAGCTCGGCGATCTCCGGCGCGGTGTGGCCGTGGTTGGCGAGGCGCAGGGTCTCGTCGTTGATGTAGCGGTAGGCGTCGCGGCCCTTGCGCAGCATCTCCAGCACCCGCTCGCTGCCCCAGACCGGCCAGTGGTGCATCCCGTACATCACCTCGGCGCGGGCGCCCCAGCGCTCGATCGTCTCGTTCAGGTAGCGCGACCAGGCGCGCGGGTCGCGGATCGGGGCGCCGCGCAGGGTGTAGGTGTTGTGCAGCGTGTGGCAGCAGTTCTCGGCCGCGGTCAGCGCCCCCAGCTCCTCGATGTACCAGTGCATCTCGGCCGGGGCCTCGCTGTCGGGGGCGAGCAGGAACTCGAAGGTGAGCCCGTCGATCTCCAGCCGCTGGCCGGTCTCGGTCACCTCCTCGGTCGGGTCGAGCAGCGAGATCTCCCCGCGCGAGACGGTCATCCCGAGGCCGGCGCCGACCTGGCCGCGCGGGTCGGCCTCGAGCAGGTTCCCGTACATGAACAGCGCCCGGCGGCTCATCGCGTTGCCGGCGAACACGTTCTCGGCGACGGCGGCCTCGAGGAAGCCGGCCGGGGCGATCACCCGCACCCGGCCCGCGGCGACGTCCTCGGCCGAGACCACGCCGCGGATCCCGCCGTAGTGGTCGACGTGGCTGTGCGAGTGGATCACGGCGAGGACCGGGCGGCGCGGGCGGTGGGCGAAGTAGAGCTCGAGCGCGGCGCGGGCGGTCTCGGTCGAGATCAGCGGGTCGATCACGATCACGCCGCTCTCGCCCTCGACGATCGTCAAATTCGAGAGGTCCTGGTTGCGCACTTGGTAAAGCCGGTCGGTGACCTTGAACAGGCCGCCCTCGAGGACCAGGCGCGACTGGCGCCAGAGGCTCGGGTTGACCGTCGCCGGCGCCTCGGCGCTCTCGCGCACGAACTCGAACCGGGTCGGGTCCCAGACCGGCAGCCCCGCGGCGTCCGCGACCGCGCCCCGGTTCGCGAGCGGCGCGATGAAGCCGCGGCGCGCGTCCTCGAAGTCCCGCTCGTCCTCGAACGGCAGCGTCTCGAGCAGCCGGCTGTTCGCCGCCCGCGTGTGCGCGCTCGCCTCCTTGCGTTTCGCCCCCATGCCGCGCGGCTACTCTAGTCCCATGGACGATCAGCGAGTGCTCGACCGCATCGACGAGCTGGTCAAGGAGGAGGAGCGCCTCCTGCACCAGCACGAGAGCGACGGCCTCAGCTCCGAAGACCACGCCCGCATGGAGGAGCTCAAGGTCCAGCTCGACAAGGCCTGGGACTACCTGCGCCAGCGCCGCGCCCTGCGCCAGTACGGCGAGGACCCCGACGAGGCAAGCATGCGCGACGGCGGCACGGTCGAGGATTACGAGGGGTAGGCCCGTTCGGGATAGAGTGCCCGGTTCGGTCACCGAAACGGGGAGAAAGCAACATGGCAACGTCGTCCGTCCGTCTGAGTCTCGCCGCGCTGGCGGCAATCGTCCTCACGCTCGGCGTCGCCTCGACCGCGACTGCCCAGGTGACCGTCGGCCAGGTCGCGCCGTCTCTGGATGTCATCGGAACCGAATGCGGCTCCTCCGGCTACGACGAAATCCAGCAGTCCGTCGCCGCCGGCGCCAGCTACACCGTTCCGACGGCGGGCGTGCTGACCTCGTGGAGCACCCTGTCGAAAACCGGCAGCGATCTCGGCCTCAAGGTCTTCCGGCCGGCCGGCCCGAGCTTCGTGGTGATCGCCGCCGACGGGCCGCGGCCTCTCGTTCCGGGCGTCCTGAACACCTTCCCCGTCTCGATCCCGGTCCAGGCCGGCGACCGCGTCGGCGCCACCGTGCTCGCAGCCGAAGGAGGCTCCGACTGCCCGTTCACGACCGACCTGCCGGGCGACGTCCTCATCTACAAGGCCGGCAACGCGCCGCTCGGCTCGACGGTTTCGTTCGCGCCCGAAGACGACGAATCAGAACGGCGCCTCAACATCTCGGCCACGCTCCTGCCGCCCCCCGCGATCACCGCGATCGGCCCGGCCTCGGCCACGATCAAGGGCGGCCCCGTGACGATCACCGGCGCCAACTTCGCCAGCGTCTCCGCGGTCGCCTTCGGCTCCGTCCCGGTCCCCTTCACGGTCGTCTCCGAGACCCAGATCACCGCGACTGCGCCCCCCAGCGCGACCCTCGCCTCGGTCCCGGTCGCCGTGACCACCATCGCCGGCACCGCCGCCAGCCCCCAGCCCTTCGCCTACGAAGGCTGCGCCGTCCCCAAACTCAAGGGCAAGAAGCTCAAGCCCAGCAAGAAACAGGCGCGCAACAAGGACTGCAAGATCGGCAAAGTCACCAAGCGCAAAGGCGCCACCGCCAAAACCGGCAAGGTCGTCATGCAGAACCCCAAGCCCGGCACGATCCTCGCCCCCGGCACCCAGATCAAGGTCACCCTTAAGCCCTGACCCGCCCACCATCCCCGCCTACGCGCCGCTAACCTTGAGCGGCTCTCGGCGCCTTGGCGGAGTGGCTACGCAGCGGCCTGCAAAGCCGTTTACACCAGTTCGATTCTGGTAGGCGCCTTTCGCGGCTGAGCAGGGATTTTGGCTCTATGGGCTGGTTTGCGTCCACATATCCCGATGGTTTCCTGTCCGGTTGATTCCGGCTGAACCGGTCTTTCGGTGCAAGACTGGCCCACGACTGGCCCACAGCCCCTTGAAGCAGATGGCCAGTCCGACCGGTGTAGGTACGCCGATGTAGTTCCTAGGACCACCGGATGCCAGATGTATTGCTCGCAGCCCTCGCGGGTGCTGGAGTCGGCTTCCTGGGGACGGCTTTCCTCAAGCGAAGCCAGTTTCGCCGTGCCGATCTGGACCTGGCTAGGGAGCGCCTTGGCCTCACTCGCGGGCTTCGTGCGGATCTCCACGTCGCAAAAAGCTCGCTTGGTGAGAATGCGATCAGCGGCGAAGTCATCGTCCCTGGAACCCTTTCCCGTCGAGCTTTGGAGTGCGCAGGGCCATCGTCTGATTGCAGCCATCGCTCCCAGCTCTCGGTGGCCCTTGAGTTCTCAACGTACGAGGAAGGAGCGGACGCTATGGCGACCAAATTTCAAGGGTTAATCGGGAAAATCGATCTGGCCGTTGAGATTCTGGATCTCTACCAGGTGGAGTGCGAGAAGCGCGCCTTGCGCCTTCTATATCCACACTGCGCAGCCGATTGCCCGGTCTAGTTGGGGTGAAGTAGCGGTCCCCGATTTCATTCGCATATCTATGCGAACGTTTGTAGGATGCGAGAGTGGACAAGGACGCTGACACGTGCGACCTGCTGTGTCTCGACATCCCGAAGGCCGAGCGGGTGCGCGGCCAGCTACCGGTTGTTGACGAGATGGAGGGCTGGGCGGCCGGAGCGAAGGCGCTTGGCGACCCGACGCGTCTCGCCGTGGCGCTTGCGCTCGATGCGGCGGAGGCCGCCTGCGTCTGCGACCTGGCCTGGATCGTCGGTCGCGACGAGCGCTTGGTCTCTCATCACGTGCGGCTCTTGAAGACCGCCGGCCTTGCGCGATCGGAACGCGACGGCAAGATGGTGGTCTACGAGCTGACCCCGCGAGGGACGGCGCTGGTCGCGGCGGTCACCGCCGAGGAGACCGTGACGTGAGCGCGGTCGAGCTGCCGACTGTGGGCACTGCTCCGGTCCCGGCGACGCCGACTATCTCCCGCGAGCGCTACGAGAAGCTGGCCGGCAAGGTCCGGCTGTTGTCCTGGCTCTCGCTGGGTTGGATGACGGTCGAGGGCGTCGTCGCCATCGCCGCCGGGATCGTCGCCTCCTCGATTGCTCTGATCGGCTTCGGGCTTGACTCCGGCATCGAGGGCATCGCCAGTGTGATCATCATCTGGCGCTTCACCGGCTCGCGCATGTTCTCCCACGTCGCTGAGCAGCGGGCGCAGAAGCTCGTTGCCGTCCAGTTCTTCCTCATCGCTCCCTATGTGGCCTACGAGTCGGTGAAGGCCTTGGCGCTCGCCGAGCATCCCGAGGTGAGCTGGGTCGGGATCGGTCTCGCGGTTGGCTCTGTGGTCTTCATGCCGATGCTGGGGATCGCCAAGGAACGGCTCGCCGACCAACTCGGCTCGGCGGCGACCAAGGGCGAGGGCCGCCAGAACATGCTGTGCGCCTACCTGGCAGGCGCCCTGCTGGTGGGCCTGCTCGGCAACGCCCTGGTCGGCGCCTGGTGGCTCGATCCGCTGGTCGGCCTACTGATCGTCGCGGTCGCGGTCAAGGAGGGCGTCGAGGCTTGGCGCGGGGAGGGCTGCTGCGTCAGTTCGCCGCTCGACGGCGCCGGCTTCGCCGAGGAGAGCTGCGAGGACGACTGCTGCACCCCGGCGGGGTAGGTCCTGGGCAGGGCTGGGGAGTACGCGGCTCCCTATTGATCAGCCATCTCCCGCATGGAGGCGATGCCGTCGAGGGCGCCACCAAGAACGGCTAGGAGCGTGTTCAGGACTGTCGAGACGGTCACCAGATCGAAGCGCGTCAGCTCGGCGGGTAGATCGCGGACGTACCCTTGCTTGTCCTTGTCGTATCGGAACTGCTCGCCACGCTCGTCAATCGCCGCTAGTTCATCAACGATTGCTTCCATGTGGCCCAGTTGTTCGAGGTCACCATCCGGCCAGGCACCTTCCAGGGCAGCTCTGGTACGGCCCCAAAGGGGCTTGAGGTCGTGGGTACCAATCGGCTTGAAATCCCCCAGGTTTGCCGTATCCCACTCGTAGATGATCTCCTTCATCGACAGCTCCAAGGCATGGCGGTAGCAGTAGAGCGCGGGGAAAGAGATGAAGTCCTGCATCCCGGACTCGATGCCGTGATGGATGAGTATTTCTCCGGCCTCCCGAAAGCCGCTCGCATAAGGAACGACGTTCGCGGATGTGCCCGCCGCGAACGTCACATTCCGCCAGTCGCCGGTCCCTCCCTGAAACAGACGGTCCGCCGCGCCGAAGGTGAGGTCGCTTCTACTCATCGGCGCTTCGCAGTGGGCGAGGAAGGGGTCTTGTCTCGATCAGCTCGGGCGCCGTCCACGTCGCGACCATGGCTTCAGTTTTGACGCTTGCCTCATTAGAGGACCCTGCTCAGTTTCGTCACCGACGACCCTTCAGCAGAGCATCCAGGCCCAGCAGTAGGGCTTCCACGCGAGCCCTACACCCCAACACCACCACCCCTCACGCACTATCACCCCGGTGATCTCTTGATCGCGACCGGCGCGCTCGACATGAGCACCCGCGCCCCGCGCCCGCCGCCTTGACCGCCTGAATTGCCCGGGGCGCTCCCCCGCCCCAGCCGGACATAACCGGCGTGGATCGAGATCGCCGGCAAGCCCGATTCGAGCCGATGCATCCGGCCCGCCCTCCGCACCAAGAGGGCATGGCACCCGATGCACCCGCCCCTCCAGACGGACCAAGAAGCTGATGCTCTCCATCGGCAAGCTCGGCTCCGGCCAGGAGCGCTACTACCTCGACAAGGTCGCCGAAGGCGCCGAGGACTACTACTCCGGCGAGGGCGAGGCCGCCGGCTACTGGCTCGGAGACGCTGCCGCCGAGCTTGGCCTTGAAGGCCACGTCGAGCCCGACCAGCTGATCGCGATTGCTGACCGGGCGAAACCCAGTCAGCTGGGAGCTGCTGGGAATGCAGCACGTCGCCGGCCGGGGTCCGGTCCCCGGCTTCGACCTCACCTTCTCGGCGCCCAGGTCGGTGTCGCTGGCCTGGGCACTCGGCGGCGCCGACGCTGGAGCCGAGATCGCCGCCGCCCACGCCGCCTCCGTCGAGGCCGCGCTCGACTACCTCCAGCGCGAGGCCCGCTGGACTCGGCGGGGCAAAGGCGGCGCCGAGTTCGTCCATGGCAGCGGCTTCATCGCCGCCGCCTACGTCTACCGCTCTTCCCGCGCCGGAGATCCCCAGCTCCATATCCACGTCCTGATCGCCAACGCGACCAAATCTGATGCCGGGGCGCCGAGGCGGAGGCGGCGGCGCTGCTCGATGCCCATCTCGGCCCCGAGTAGCGGAGCCGGGGCAACCTCTAGCCTGGACTCGTGGCGCGGGGGAGGAAAAGCACCGAGACTGAGGTCGAGAGGCGCCCCGTCGCGATCAAGCACGTGCAAGGGAGCATCGCCCACCTCGCGCCGGGTCGCAACTTGGCCGACGAGCTGACCGCAGATCGCCGAGCCGAAGCTCGAGCCGAGCGGGGTGAGGCGCGCGCCGATGGTGGTCACGACGAGCAGGCCCACTAGCGATTCGTGGGTCACAAGCGCGACATCAAGCAGTTCCGGCAGGCCTGCAAAGAGGTTGGGCTAACCGTGCGCGAGCGCTTCGAGGCGAGCGAAGCGCTGCACGCGGAGAAGGAGTCCGGAAACGTGCAGCGCGACCTCAGCTATGGAGAGCTGCTGGCTTGGCTGCGACAATGGAAGGACTGATGGCAACCGCAATCGCACTCGATGCTTCGCCGCTCAACGTTCTGCGCTCCATGCGCGGAGCGATTGTCGATGCACGGATTGCCTATCCCGAGGTCCTCCACGTCGAGATCAAAGATGCCGCCGGAGCGCTCTGGCACCTCGCGACGCAGGATGCCGAATGGTCACCCACTGATCCGGCCGCGCTGGTCGGGCGCTCCGTCAACGACGCCGATATCGACGCGGAAACCGGCGAGTTGCGTTGCAAGCTCTCCGATGGCTCCGTGCTCGACGTGAAGCCCGCCGCTCGCGAGGCCGAAGACGATCCGCCTAACTGGGAGCTGATCACCCCGGATGGTGTGGTCCTGGAGTTCGGGCCAGGAGTTCGCTGGCAGATCGGCAGCGCCGAGAGCCGCGCTTCATCCCGCGCGTAAGCGGTCCTTTCGGTGGCATGGCGGGTGGCACGGCCGGCCGATTCCGCTTGGTCAAGCCCTTTGCGCCGCCTGTAAACACGCCTGCAAAGCCGTTTACACCAGTTCGATTCTGGTAGGCGCCTTCGATTCTTGGGGGAGAACTTCGCCCGCTAGGCCCTTGGGGTCATCGTGGGCTCTTTTCCCTCTCTCAAGGCAGGGCAGTTGCTTGCCGTGCTCGAACGCACGCCGCTGAGCTATCGGGTTGTGAGGCAGGCGGGTTCTCACCGCCGAATGAGATCGCCGTTTTATCCGCCGCTGACCTTCGCCTTTCACGACAGGACGACGATCCCGGCCGGCCTCGTCCGCAAGATCCTCGTCAGGGACGTGGGGCTTGCTGACGACGAGGCGCGGAAGCTACTCTGATCGAGGAGAACCATGGAGACCGTACGCGTCATCTACCACCACGAGACCGATGGTTGGTGGGCCGAGTCGCCCGACGTAGAGGGCTGGTCGGCCGCCGGCGCCACCTTCCCGGAGGTTCGCCAGCTCGCGATTGCGGGCATCCCATTTGCGCTTGATCGCGACTTCGAGTTGGAGCACTACGTCCCCGCTGGCGAGCGGGTCGCGGCTTAGTCGTCTCTGCGGGTTGCCCGGACCGTCGGCTAGCCGGAGGGCGGATCGATCCGCTGGGTGGCGTAGCCCTGCTTGATTCGCAGGTGGTAGGCGCGGTCGCGCTGGTCGGGGATCGCCAGGTAGCCGTCCCAGTCGAGCTCGACGTCCTCCTCGTCCGGCCCGGTGACCCGCAGCGGCACCTCGGCTCCGACTGGGATCTCGTGGCTCTCGAGGAAGAGGGTGCCCTCGACCTTGGTCGGCACCCGGGTGCGGCGGGCCAGCGTGTAGGTGGGCCGGTCGGGGCGGTGGACCTCCAGCTCGAACCCATAGGCAACGCCGGTCCCCTTGTTGATCAGGTCGTCGAGCATCGACGGCGGCGGATCCTGGCGCGAGGCGCTTCTGAACGACGCCTCCGGGTTCTGCTTGGCCTCGAGGATGCGGGCCCAGGCCTGCTCGGCGGGCCACTCGTGGGGTGGCGGCTGCGGCGGTCCGTCGAGCTTGCGCTCGATCGCCCTGCCGATTCGACCCAGCAGCCCCACGGTCGCGGCATTGTAAGTGGCCCGGTTGCCGCAGCGCATCCAGTTGAGAGACGAAGGGACTCGGCGGTCATTCGCACATCAATACGAATGTTTGTAGGATGCTCGCCATGACGCCCGATCCCGATAGCTGCGACCTGCTCTGCCTCGACCTGCCGAAGGCCGAGCGGGTGCGGGAGGGGTTGCCGGACGCGGACACGCTCGAGCTCTGGGCGGCGGCGGCGAAGGCGCTGGGGGATCCGACGCGGCTCGCGGTCGCGCTGGCGCTCGCTCGCGAGTCGGCCTGCGTCTGCGACCTGGCCTGGATCGTCGGACGGGACCAGCGGCTGGTCTCTCACCATGTGCGGCTGCTGAAGGCGGCCGGGCTGGCGCGCTCGGAGCGCGACGGCAAGATGGTGGTCTACGAGCTGACGACGCGCGGACGCTGGCTGATCGCGGCGGTCGGGGCACGGGGGCCCGGCGCGGTTCTCGCGGCCGGGGCGGGGGAGTAGGCGATGGCGACCGTCTCGCTGGTCCTCTACGTGGTCTACCTGGCCCTGGCGTTCGGGTTGCGGACGCTGATCCAGCTGCGCCGCACCGGCTCCAGCGGGTTCCACGGGCTCGGCGGACGGCCGGGCTCGGCGGAGTGGATCGCCGGGGTCGGCTTCGGGCTGGCGCTGGTGCTCGGGGCGGCGGCGCCGGTCCTGGCGCTGACCGGCGCGGTTGAGCCGATCGCCGCGCTCGACACGACCGCGGCGCACGTCTGCGGCCTGCTGCTCGCACTGGCCGGGATCGGGGCCACCTTCTACGCGCAGGTCGCGATGGGGGCGAGCTGGCGGATCGGCGTCGATCACGAGGAGCGCACCGCGCTGGTCACCGCCGGCCCCTTCGGGCTGGTCCGCAACCCGATCTTCGCGGCGATGATCCCGACCGCGCTCGGGCTCGCCCTGCTCGTCCCCAGCTGGGTCGCGATCGCGGGCTTCGCCGGCCTGGTGCTGGCGGTGGAGCTGCAGGTCCGGGTGGTCGAGGAGCCCTATCTGCGCCAGGTTCACGGCGATGCCTACGGCGCCTACGCCGGTCGGGTCGGCCGCTTCCTGCCGGGCGTCGGCCTGCGGCGTTAGCGCGGTCGCGCCGCGACCTCCACGCCTCGATCCGCCGTTGCTGGCATCTTTCCCGCCAGCAGTGGAGAAAGGCGACCCGCCAACAGATAAGCACGGCCGCTGGTGATCACCGCGCTCAGCCTGCTGCTGGGGGTAGGCGTCGTCTTATCGATCACCGTCGCGACCGGATACTTCGTCGCGCAGGAGTTCGCCTACATGGCGGTCGACCGCTCGCGCCTGAAGGCGGGCGCGGCGGAGGGCGACGGGGCCTCGGCGCGGGCGCTCGAGGTCACCCGCCGCACCTCGTTCATGCTCTCCGGCGCCCAGCTCGGGATCACCGTCACCGGACTGCTGGTCGGCTACGCGGCGGAGCCGCTGATCGGCGAATCGCTGGGCGAGATCGTCTCCGGCGTCGGCGTCTCGACCGCCGCCGGGCTGGCGCTCGGGACGGTCGCCGCGCTGGTCTTCTCGACCTTCGTGCAGATGCTGTTCGGCGAGCTGGTGCCGAAGAACCTGGCGATCGCGCTGCCGCAGCCGGTCGCCCGCTGGCTGTCGCGTTCGACCCTGATCTACCTGCGCGCCTTCGGCTGGATCATCCGCATCTTCGACCGCCTCTCCAACCTCTTCCTGCGGCTGCTCGGGATCGAGCCGGTGCACGACGTCGAGCACTCGGCGACCGCCCGCGACCTCGAGCACATCGTCGCCGCCTCGCGCGAGACCGGCGACCTGGCGCCCGACCTCTCGCTGCTGCTCGACCGCATCCTCGACTTCCCCGAGCGCAAGGCCGAGCACGCGATGGTGCCGCGCGCGCGGGTCGGGGTGGTCGAGGCCGACCAGCCGCTCGGCGAGGTGCGCAGCCTGATGGCCGACGGGCACTCGCGCTACCCGGTGGTCGACGAGGAGGGCGCGGTGATCGGCCTGGTCGCGCTGGCCGACGTGATGGACGCGCCTGACCCGAGCGCCCCCGCCTCGACCCTGCTGCGCCCGGCGACGGTGCTGCCGGAGCTGATGGCGCTGCCCGACGCGCTCGGGCAGATGACCGCGGAGCGGGCCCAGCTGGCCTGCGTGGTCGACGAGTTCGGTGGCTTCGCCGGGGTGCTGACGCTGGAGGATCTGGCCGAGGAGCTGGTCGGCGAGATCACCGACGAGCACGACGACGAGCGGCCGGTCGAGATGGTCGAGATCGAGGACGGGACCTGGCTCGTCCCCGGCGATTTCCACCTCGACGAGGTCGAGCGAATGCTCGACCACCCGCTCCCGCAGGGGGACTACGAGACCGTCGCCGGCCTCGTGATCGCGGCCCACGGCGCCCTGCCGAAACGGGGGATCGCGGTGGCGATCCCGCTGCCGGTCGACCCCGCCGACCTCGCCCGCGAGGGCGAGCCACCGGACCGGGTCCTCAACGCGCTGGTGATCGAGGTCGAGAACCACGTCCCGGCCTCGGTGCGGCTGCGGCTGATCGAGCCGGAGCGACCGGGGGAGGAGGACTGATGGGAGAAGCGCTGCTGATCCTCGGCTCGACCGCCGGCCTGATCGCGCTCAGCGCCTTCTTCGTCGCCTCCGAGTTCGCGCTGATCGCGGCCCGCCCGCACCGGCTCGAGGAAGCCGCGGGCAGCAGCCGCTCGGCGCGGGCGGCGCTGCGCAGCTCGGCCGAGCTGACCGTGCTGCTGGCCGGGGCGCAGCTCGGGATCACGATCTGCACCCTGGCGCTCGGCGCCGTCACCAAGCCCGCCGTCCACCACTGGCTGAGCCCGCTGCTGGCGGATCTCGGCGCCGTCGCCTGGCTCGCCGACGCGGGCGGCTTCGTGCTGGCCCTGGCGATCGTCACCTTCCTGCACCTGGTGATCGGCGAGATGGCGCCGAAGTCCTGGGCGATCTCCCACCCGGAGCAGTCGGCGACCCTGCTGGCGCTGCCGATGCGCGGCTTCATGTGGGCGACGCGGCCGGCGCTGGCGGCGCTGAACACGGCCGCGAACCGGTGCCTGCGCCTGGTCGGGGTGACCGCGACGGACCAGCTCGTCGCCGGGCGCGACCCGGAGACGCTGCGCCAGCTGGTCGACCACTCGGCGAACGTGGGGGCGCTGGACGCGAGCTACTCCGAGCAGCTCTCCGGTGCTCTCGACCTGCAGGAGCTGGCGGTTCGGGACCTGCTGAAGCCCGGCCACCGGCCGGTCTCGGTGCCGCCGACGGCCTCGGTCGCCGACGTGCAGGCGGCGGGCCGCGAGACCGGCCACCTGCGGATCCTGGTCGAGGGCGCGGGTTCCTGGAGCGTCATCCACGTGCGCGACACGCTGATGCAGCCGCCGGGGGCGGGGATCGAGGAGCTCAGCCGCGCGGCCTTTCGGCTCGACGCCGCGACCCCGGTCTACACGGCGCTGGCGCGGATGCGCGAGTCCGGCAACCAGCTCGCCGTCGTGATCGACGAGGGCCGGATGAGCGGCGTCGTCACCCTCACCGACGTCCTGCGGAAGCTCTTCCCGGGAACCGACGGCTACTAGCAAACGGCTCTGCATCTGGGATCGGGGCCTGTCAGCCTTGGCGTCCGAACGCAATGCGAACATGTGTTCGTATTGAGAACGGAGATCGGCCAGGAGGGCGAGACCATGTGGAGCTACGAGCTGTTCAAGGACGAGGGCAAGCGGTGGCGGTGGCGGCTGTGCGGGCCCGGCCAGGAGACGGTGATGACCTCGGGTGAGTCGTTCCGCTCGCGGGGAAGCGCCCGGCGCGCTTTGGTGCGGGCGCGAAACTACGCGGGCAGGGCGACGCTGCCGCTGGCCGAGGGCATGGACGACATGTTTGGCGAGGTGCTCGAGCGGATCTCGGGGCGGGACGAGGAAGAACGGGTCCGTCGTGCCGCGATCGCCGCGCTCAACTGAATACAAAACCCCGCATTTCGGTACGCAGGTGGTACCTTCGGTTTCCACTTGAGTACCAAATCGACGTGGCTCGCCTTGGGAGGGCGGGCCACAAAGGGGGAGTGTGTGATGCGAGGAGCAGGGAGGCGCTTGCGGCTGGTGCTGGCGAGCGGTGTGCTGGCGGCGTTGGTCGTGGCGGGAATCGCGACGGCGGCGGGGACTGGAACCAAGCCGGTGAAAGTCGTCGTCGGGGACCTCGAAATGATCGGCAACGGGATCTTCAGCCCGTCGGCGTTGCCGAAGGACAAGATGGCGCCGATCTCGCTGAACATCTCCGGCGCGGTCAAGACGGTCAGCGGCGCGCACCCGCCGGCGCTGAAAGAACTGCTGGTCGAAACCGACAAAAACGGCAACATCGAAGTCAAAGGGCTGCCGACCTGCACGTCGGGCAAATTGCAGTCGCGGCCGACCGACGAGGCCAAGAAGATCTGCGAAAGCGCGATCATCGGCAAGGGCACGACCGGCGTCCAGATCGAGTTCCCGGACTCGAAACCGGTCCAGGTTCGCTCGGAGCTGCTGATGTTCAACGGCGGCTACAGCGGCGGCGTGACGACGCTCTACGTGCACGCCTACATCACCGTTCCGGTGCCGGCCGCGATCGTCACCACGGTGAAGATCAAAAAGATCAACAAAGGCCGGTACGGGCTGCTCTCGGTCGCCTCGGTTCCGAAAATCGCCGGCGGCAGCGGCTCGGTCACCGATTTCAACCTCAAGATCGACAAGAAATTCACCTACAAAGGCAAAAAGGTGAGCGTGCTCAACCTCAAATGCCCGGACGGCAAGGTCCAGGTGCACGCGACGGGCGTCTTCGACGACGGCACCCGAGCCTCGATCGAATTCGCGCGTCCCTGCACGCCGAAGGGCTGAGGACCGACTGCGACGGGGCCGCGGCAGCAAGCGCGGCCCCGTCGGCAGGTCGCTGGCGGGTTGGCCGGGGTGCCGGGGCCGGCCCGACGGGCCGGATTCGCTGAAAACCCGGAGCCCCGATCGCGAGTCTGCACTTAGGGGCGCTATGCGCCCCCTACAGCAGACTCGAGAGCCAACGCAGGCTCACGCAGCCAACGGAACTTCCGAGCGCTCCGACGGAGACCCTTCGAAGCACCCCGTCCCTAGCTGCCCGTCCGCCGCCAGTTCGGCCGCAGGTACGCCTCTTGGAACCCCGCGCGAAGGATGTTGCGATAGCTGCCCGAGGGCCGGCCCGGCACCCGCTCGCCGGTCTCGACGAAGAGCAGCCGGCAGCCAGCCTCGGCGGCGTCGACGATCCGGCGGTGCAGGAGCGCCAGCTGGCAGCCCTGGCCGCGCGCCGGCTCCAGGGTTGCGGCGAAGCCGAACTCGGCGATGTCGCCGTCGATCAGGATCGCCGCGCAGGCCTGGGCGACGCCGTCGATGCGGGCGACGTAGCAACGCCAGTCGGGACGGCCCGGGATGTTGGCGAACATCGAGGCGGCCCAGGCGGGGGCGCCGAAGCCGGTGGCGACGATCATCCCGAACGGCTCCTGCTCGGGTGAGTCGAGCTCGACCACCTCGACCTCCGGGGCCCGGAAGCGCGGGGGGTGGGGGTCGCGGACGAACTTCATCCAGGAGTAGCCGGGCTCGAATCCGTTGGCGGCCAGCCAGCGCTCGGCCGGCTCGGTCTCCGCCGTATCCGGCGTCACCGGCACCTGAGGGACGACGCCGTGCGAGCTCATCCAGTCGACCGCCGCGGCGAGTTGTCCGTCGGCAACCGCGCCTGGCGCGGTTGCCCCGAGTGCCAGGTTCATCATCCCCGCCGCTGGCAGGTCGGCGACGAGCGTCGCCTGGACCTGCCCGAAGTCGCGCCACTCGACCCCGTGCTCGGCCGCGTCCGACGCCGGCGTCGATTCCCACATCTCGCGCCAAAAACGGCGCTCGACCCGGTCGAGCTCGGTTGAGTCGTAGGCGGTTCCCCCGGCGGTGGCGTGAGCCGTCATCGCGACACCAGGGTACGGATCTGTCAGCCTGGAGGTGTGAGCGTCGCCACGGCAACCGCCGCGGCCACCGGCCCGGCCACGGAAGTCCCCCAGGACCAGGTGATCGTCCTCTTCGGGGCGACCGGCGACCTGGCCCGGCGCAAGCTGCTGCCCGGGATGTTCCACCTCTCGCGGGCCGGCCTGATGCCGGAGCGCTTTCGCATCATCGGCACCGCCCGCGGCGAGATCGGCGTCGACGAGTTCCGCGAGCTCGCCCGCGAGGCCGTCGAGGCCTCGAGCCGGCGGTCGCTCGACAACGGCGACTGGGAGCGCTTCTCCGACTCGCTGCGCTTCGCCGGGGTCGGCGAGGGCTTCGAGGATCTCGGCGAGGCGGTCGGCGCGGCCCGCTCCGAGCTCAGCCCCGACGCCCGCCTGCTCTTCTATCTCTCGCTGCCGCCGGGGGCCGCCGCCAGCACCGTCGAGCAGATCGGTGCGCACGGGCTCGGCGCCGGCGCCCGGGTGATCACCGAGAAGCCGTTCGGCACCGACCTCGAGTCGGCCCGGGCGCTGAACGCGCTGCTGCACTCGGTCTTCGCCGAGGACTGCATCTACCGGATCGACCACTACCTCGGCCGCGAGGCGGTCCAGAACCTGCTGGCCCTGCGCTTCGCCAACGGGATGTTCGAGCCGGTCTGGAACCGCAACCACATCGACCACGTCCAGATCGACGTGCCGGAGACGCTCTCGATCGAGATGCGCGGCAGCTTCTACGAGCAGACGGGCGCCTTCCGCGACATGGTCGTCACCCACATGTTCCAGGTGCTCGGCTTCGTCGCGATGGAGCCACCGGTCTCACTCGACCCGAAGCCGCTCGGCCTCGAGCGCGAGAAGGTCTTCGACTCGATGGCGCCGCTGCAGCCGGCCGACGTCGTCCGCGGCCAGTACGCCGGCTATCGCGAGGAGGAGGGTGTCGCCGCCGGCTCGGAGACGGAGACCTTCGTCGCGGTCAAGGCGACGGTCGACAACTGGCGCTGGGAGGGCGTGCCGTTCTACCTGCGCACCGGCAAGCGGATGACCCAGAACCGCCACCTGCTGACCGTCGCCTTCAAGCAGCCGCCGCTGCGCATGTTCCCGCTCGACTGCGACCAGATCGCCGAGTCCTTCGGCCACGACCACCTCACCTTCGAGCTCGGCGACCCCGGCAGCATCTCCGCCTCCTTCCTGGCCAAGGTGCCGGGGCCGCGGATGCAGCTCGGCGAAGCCCACATGCACTTCAGCTACGAGAGCTTCGACGGCGTCGCCGCCTCTCTCGACCCCTACGAGCGCCTGATCCACGACGTGATGATGGGCGACCGCACCCTGTTCACCAGCTCGGAGGCGATCGAGCGCCTCTGGGACATCTCTTCACCGGTGCTGGCGGATCCGCCGCAGACCCTCACCTACGAGCCGGGCTCATGGGGTCCCGCCGAGTCCGAGGCCCTGATCGCCCCGCGCCGCTGGCACCTGCCCTCGGACCACGTCTGAGCGAACCGGACGGCGGCCCCGAGAACGGAAAAGGGCCCCGATTAAGGGGCCCCTTTGTTCCGAAGGACGTGCCACCAGAGAGTTTTAAGTCGCTGGCTCGTCGGTCCTCGAGCTTTGAAGTTCTAGCCGGCCTGACCGTTGCAACGCCTCTATAAACACGAAGGGGACAGAAAAGTTGCACCTAAGTCATCTGCGCTACCCGCAGGCGAGCTTTCGGCAACCAGGACCGGCAATCGGCCGCGGCGGGCGCGCTGCTAGATTCCGCCCCCCGAGGGCGTTTAGCTCAGTTGGGAGAGCGCCAGCTCGACAAGCTGGAGGTCACTGGTTCGAGCCCAGTAACGCCCATGAAAAAACCCCGCCGGAGGCGGGGTTTTCTCGTTGGTGGGGGTCAGGCGCAGGACCAGGCGCCGGAGCCGACTCTGGTCCAGACGCGGGAGGCGACTATGTCCTGGGCGCGGGCGGGGGCGTGGTTCGCCTGGGCCGCCCAGCGGGAGCCGCCGAACTGCTGCCAGGTCGAGGGCAGGAGGCCGTAGGCGCCGCCGTAGGTGAGCCCGCGGGCGGGGGTGTAGTCGCCGCCGCTCTCGCAGTCGACGATGTGGGCGGGCAGCGCCCACCACTTGCAGCCGCCGAAGGTGGTGCAGCCGAAGTGGGGGGTGACCCGCTTGCGGAAGAGCATCCGCTGGCGGTGCTCGAAGTAGCGGGCGCGGTCCGCGCGCCAAATTTGAGCGATCTGCTTGGCGCCGCAGGCGACGGCCAAGCGCTGGGTGCGGAGCGCGGAGGCGGGGGGCTTGCCGCGCTCCCAGGCCCGGGGGCTCCAGACCTTGGCGCTGAACTTGCGGAACTGCTCTGTACTGGTTATGCCCGAGCCTCGACACTGGTCGATGCTCGTATTCGCGGTGAGGGCCGAGGCGGAGCTCGCGAAGATCGCGAACGTGGCCAGGGCCCCGACTATGGGGTACGTGGCGCGGCTGATGCCGATCCTTTCCTTGCTTACGGGGCAGGCCCGCTCGGGGCCGCGAAGCCACCCGCGACGACTGGGTCGCTAGCTACTTACCGGGAGCAGAGACGGCTGATTCACCGCGCTGCAGGCCAGTCGATTCCGGGTTACTTCGTCCCAACAGGCAAGCAGATCGGGCACCTCGGCCGCCCGCCGCCACCCCCGGCGGCGGGCGGTTTCTTGCAGCTCAGGCGGTGGCCGGCAGCTTCACCTCGGTCAGCCGGATCGAGTTGCCGGAGGGGTCGCGGAAGCCGGAGTCGATCCCGTAGGGGCGCTCCTCCGGCGCTTCGGTGAACTCGACGCCGCGCGCCTTCAGCGTCTCGTAGTCGGCGCGGACGTCGTCGGTGGTGATGAAGACGGTTCCGGCGAAGCCCTTCGCCATCAGGGCCTCGACCTGGGCGGCCGTCGCGTCGTCCATCACCGGCGGCCCGGGGATCGCCATCAGCGTGATCGCGAAGTTCTCCTGCCCCGGGAAACCGACCGTCAGCCAGCGGAAGTCGCCCATCTCCTCGAGGGTGACGTCCTGGCGGACCTCCATCCCGACCTTGCCGGTCCAGAAGGCCAGCGCCTCGTTCTGATCGTGGACCCAAAGCTGTGCGTTTGCGACTCGCATCTCGTCTCTCCTTGGTTCGAATTTCGAGCTTGCGGCGACTCTAGGTCCGGCCCACGGGGCTGTCTTCTCTAAACGTGCGGTGTTGGCGGCGCCCGTAGGTGCGGACATAGCAGCCGGGCACCATCGCCTGGGCGGATGCCGGCGGGCTGGCGGCCCGGTACTCGGTCGGCGTCTGGCCGTAGTGGCGCTTGAAGCTGGTCGTGAAGGAGCCGACGCTGGCCAGGCCGACCTCGAAGCAGATCTCGGCGACCGAGTAGTCGGTGTTGCGCAGCAGCGCCGCCGCCCGCTCCAGCCGGCGGGTCATCAGGTAGACGTGGGGAGGCTCGCCGAAGGCGCGCTTGAACTCGCGGCTGAAGTGGGCGCGGGAGACGCCGGCCGCCGCCGCCATGTCGGCGACGTCGATCGGCTCCCGGTAGCGCGCGTCGGCGAGGTCACGCGCGCGGAGCAGGTGTCTGGCCGGCGGTACGTAGGCCATCGCCTCCAAAGTCTAGGCTCGCGCCCGAATGGTCGCGACCCATGCAGCGGTGTTGGCGGTCTGCGGCGCCTCGCTGGCCCTCGGGCAGGGGGCGCTGGCGCTCTGCGGGGTGCGGCGCTGGTCGTGGCTGGCGCCGGCGGTCGGGCTGGCGTTGCTGGCGGCGCTCTGCTGGGCGACCGTGCGGCTGCCCGGCGACGGGCTGGTCGCCGCTATCCTGGCGCCGCTGCTGGCGCTGGCGGCGGTCGCGTTCCTATGGGGGCGGGTCGAGGGCGGGGGAGAGGCGCTCCGCGTCGGCTGGCCGGTCGCCCTGGGGGCGCTCGCCGCCGCCTCGCTGCCGTTCCTCGCCGCGGGCCACTTCGGGATCCTCGGGACCAGCTTCAACCCGGACATGTCCCAGCACCTGCTGGCGGCCGACCGGCTCGCCGACGGCCAGAGCTCGCAACTGCTTGCGCAGGGCTATCCGCTCGGCCCACACGCGATCGTCGTCGCCCTCCACCAGGGGCTCGGGATCGGCCTGGTCCAGGGCTTCAGCGGGCTCACGGTCGCGGTGGCCGTACTGGCGCCGCTGACCGCGCTCGCCGCCTTCGCCGAGTTGGGCGGACGCGCCTGGCTGCCGGCGCTGATCCGCACCGCCGCCGCGCTGGTCGTCGGGCTCGCCTACGTGGTCGCCTCCTACTTCGCCCAGGGCGCCTTCAAGGAGACGATCGAGGCGCTCCTCCTGCTCGGCTTCGTGCTGGCGCTGCGCGAGGCGGGGCGCGGCTGGGCCGGGTTGCCGCTGCGCTTCGTCCCCGCCGCCCTGATCGCGGCCGGCGCCGTCTACGCCTACAGCTTCGCCGGCCTGATCTGGCTCGGCGGCGCCTTCGTCTTCTGGGCGATCGCCGAGGCGGCGATCGCGCGGGGGCGCGAGGAGAACGCCGGCGCGGCGGGTGCCGCGCTCCGCCCGCTCGGTCTCGCGGCGCTGGTCTTCGCCGTCCTCGTCGCCCCCGAGGTCGGGCGGATGATCGACTTCAAAGAGTTCGAGACCTTCGACCCGAACGGGCCCGGCCTCGGCAACCTGTTCGGCCAGATCTCGCCCTTCGAGGCGCTCGGGATCTGGCCCTCCGGGGACTTCCGGCTCGCCCCCGGCGATGGCGCGGTGCCGGCGCTCGGCTACTACCTCGGCGCCGCCTTCGGCCTCGTGTTGCTGGTGCATGGGATCTGGCGCTGCGCCCGCGGCCGCGAGACCGCGATCCTCGCCGGCCTCGCGGCCGCCGCGCTCGCCTACGCCGCCGGCCGGCTCGGCGGCACCGCCTACGCCAGCGCCAAGGCGATCGAGGTCGCCGCCCCGCTCTGCGCCCTCGTCATCCTGCTTCCGCTGCTGCGCGAAGCCGACTGTCGAGTTCGTCAACCCCTGGGTGACAAACTCGACAGGGGTCGGATTGCGGCGCTCGCGGCGACGCTGTTCCTTGGCGCAGCGGGGGTGTGTTCGCTGCTCGCGCTGGCCAACGCGCCGGTTGGGCCGACCACTTACTCGCCGGCGCTCAACGACTTTCGCAAGCAGGTCGGTGAAGGGCCGACCCTGGTGCTCGCGGACCCCGGGCTGCTGGAGGACGAGCACGGGACGCCGTTCCTCGCCTGGGAAATGCGCGGCGGGCGGGTCTGCATCCAGACCGCCGCCGAAGCCGACGGGACGCCGCCGGCCGGCGTCCGCTTCGTGGTCGCCGAGGGCACCCCCGACGAGCCGCCGTTCCCGGGCCTGCGGGTCGAGCGCGCCGCGCCGCCCTACGTGCTCTGGAAGGTCACCGCGCCGCGTGGCGGCGAGAGCCCCTGTCCGCTGATCGCCGTGCGCCAGGCCCGCCAAGGCCCCGCTCGCTGAGGCCGCGTACCATGGGCCGCTGTGGAGGCCGCGACCGACAAAGTCCTCGTCAAGCTGCCTGACGGCACGCCGCTGGAGCTGCCGGCAGGCGCCACCGGCGCCGACGCGGCGGCGGCGATCGGGCCCGGGCTGGCGAAGGCGGCGCTGGCGATCAAGGTCGACGGCGAGCTGCGCGACCTCGCCGCGCCGCTGCCCGAGGCGGGCGCCGAGGTGGCGATCCTCACCGAACGCGACCCGGAGGCGCTGGAGCTGATCCGCCACGACGCCGCCCACGTGATGGCGGAGGCGGTGGTCGACCTCTATCCGGGCACCAAGGTGACGATTGGCCCGCCGATCGAGTCCGGCTTCTACTACGACTTCGAGTTCCCGCCCGGCACAAAGATCACCGAAGACGACCTGCCGAAGATCGAGCAGGCGATGCGCAAGCACATCAAGGCGGACGAGGAGTTCGGCCGCCGCGACGTCCCGGTCGCCGAGGCGATCGAGCTGTTTCGCGCCCAGGACCAGGGCTTCAAGGTCGAGCTGATCGAGGACCTGGTCAAGAACCAGGGCGTCGAGACGGTCTCGCTGTACCGCAACGGCCCCTTCGAGGACCTCTGCCGCGGCCCGCACGGCCCCTCGACCGGCCGGATCAAGGCGATCAAGCTCGACTCCGTTGCCGGCGCCTACTGGCGCGGCGACGAGACCCGCGAGAGCCTCACCCGGATCTACGGCACCGCCTTCTTCTCCAAGGCCGACCTCGAGGACCACATCAAGCGGATCGAGGAAGCCAAGGAACGCGACCACCGCCGCCTCGGCCCCCAGCTCGGCCTGTTCATGCTGCGCAAGGAGGCGCCGGGGATGCCGTTCTGGCTGCCCAACGGGACCACCCTGCTGCACTCGATCGAGGCCGAGGTGCAGAAGCAGCTGACCAAGCGCGGCTACGAGGAGATCAAGACGCCGCACGTGATGGACGTCGACCTCTGGCACCGCTCCGGTCACTACGACAACTACCGCGAGAACATGTACTTCTCCGAATGGGCCGAACGGGAGTACGCGATCCGGCCGATGAACTGCCCCGGCGCCTGCCTCGTCTACGGCTCCGACCGCCACTCCTACAAAGAGCTGCCGCTGCGCCTGGCCGAGTTCGGGCAGGTCTCGCGGGCCGAGCGCGAGGGAGTCCTGCACGGGCTGCTGCGGGTGCGCGCCTTCACCCAGGACGACGCCCACGTCTACTGCACGCCGGAGCAGGTGGTCGGCGAGGTGACCGAGGTGATCGCCGCGATCGACGAGCTCTACGACCGCTTCGGCTTCGACGACGTCAAGGTCGAGCTCTCGACCCGGCCGGAGAAGTCGATCGGCTCCGACGAGCAGTGGGAGCTGGCCGAGACGGCGCTGCGCGAAGCGCTCGAGAGCCAGGGCCGCGAGTACCAGCTGAACCCCGGCGACGGCGCCTTCTACGGCCCGAAGATCGACTTCCACGTGACCGACGCGCTCGGCCGCTCCTGGCAGTGCGGCACCTGCCAGGTCGACTTCTTCATGCCCGAGCGCTTCGACCTCAGCTACACCGACAGCGAGGACAAGCAGCAGCGGCCGGTGATGATCCACCGCGCCCTGCTCGGCTCGATGGAGCGCTTCGCCGGGATCCTGATCGAGCACTACGCCGGCCGCTTCCCGGTCTGGCTGGCGCCGGTGCAGGCGATCGTGCTGCCGATCTCCGACCGCCACACGGAGTACGCGAAAGACGCCTTCACCCGCCTGCGCGACGCCGGCGTGCGGGTCGCGATCGACGAGCGCTCGGAGTCGATCGGCAAGAAGATCCGCGATGCCTCGCTGGGCCGCTACCCCTACATGCTGGTGGTCGGCGATCGCGAGCTGGAGGCCGGTGCGGTCTCGGTCCGCTCGCACGCCGAGGGCGAACTGGGGGAGATGTCGGTCGCTGAGTTCGCGGCCCGGGTCGAGGCCGAGACCGCGGCCCCGTGATCGCCTCGCCTTGCGATGGCTGCCACGGCCTCTATACTCCGCACAACTTGACTCTTGGCACGCAAATCAACCGCCGCCGCTGAGCGCCCCGTGCCAGTTTCGCGACCTTTCGTCCCCTTGAAGCTCCACCGCCTCTCTCGATAGTGCCGGTCCCGCGTAGGTTCGATCGGCGCCCACCAGAGCGCGACACGACGAGGATCAACGAGCGCATCCGCGTTCCCCAGGTGCGCCTGATCGGCGCCGACGGCGAGCAGCTCGGGATCGTCGACACCCCGGAGGCGCTGAAGCGCGCCCAGGAGGCCGACCTCGACCTGGTCGAGGTGGCGCCGAACTCGAAGCCGCCGGTCACCCGCCTGCTCGACTACTCGAAGTACAAGTACGAGCAGGAGCAGAAGCAGAAGCAGGCGCGCAAGCACCAGCAGCAGGTCAACATCCGCGAAATCAAGCTGCGCCCGAAGATCG
>CAYXFL010000013.1:52615-57228 GCA_964464285.1 uncultured Conexibacteraceae bacterium | reverse complement strand
CGATCGCCTCGGCGGCGTACATGCCGGCGTGCATCGCGTAGTGGACGCCCTTCAGGGTCGGCACGTTGACCATGCTGGCGGCGTCGCCGGCGACGACCATGCCCGGCACGGCGAGGCGCTTGGGCATCGCGAAGTAGCCGCCGGAGGGGATCGTCTTGGCGCCCCAGGCGACCCGCTTGCCGCCGTCGAGCAGCTTCTTGATGAAGGGGTGCGTCTTCAGCTGCTGCAGCGCGTCGTGGACCGAGAAGGTCGCGTCCGTGTAGTCGAGGCCGGCGACCAGGCCGATGCAGAGCTTGTCCTCGCCCATCGGGTAGATGAAGCTGCCGCCGAACTCGTTGAAGCGCGGCGATTTGCGCAGCGGCCAGCCCATCGTGTGGATCACGCGATCGAGCGGCTCCTTGATCTCCCAGACCTCTTTGACCCCGAGCTCCCAGCGCATCGGGTCGGCGCCGTGCATGTCGAAGCAGTCGTAGGCGGCGTAGGTGAGGTGGCCGACGGTGCCCTCGGCGAGCACGGTCGCCTTGGCGATCACGTCGGAGCCGGGCTCGAAGTTGCCGAGCTCTTCGCCGTCCTTGCCGCGGCCGCGGTCGCCCGAGCGGACGCCCTTGACCACGCGGTCCTCGACCAGCAGCTTGGTCGCGGCGGTCTCGCTGAGGATGTAGGCGCCGGCCTCTTCGGCTTTCTCGCCGAGGAAGCGGCCCAGTTTCGAGACCGAGGTGACGTAGTTGCCGTGGTTCTTGAAGTTCGGCGGCATCGGCTTCAGCGGGAGGGCCGCCTTCGAGGTCAGCAGGTAGACCGCGTCCTTGGTGACCTCCTGGTAGACCGGCCACTCCTCCTTCGGCAGGTCCGGGAACAGCTCTTCCATCGCCGAGGGCTTCATGTTCGCCCCGGAGAGCAGGTGCGCTCCGGCGACTTTGCCCTTCTCGATCACGGCGACCGGAACTTCACCGAGCTTCTCGGTCAGCTCCGGCTCGTCCTCGAGCAGCTGCAGGACTTTGTTGGCGCAGGCGAGGCCTGCGGGCCCGCCGCCGACGATCGCGACTCCGACCTCGATTCGCTCGTCCGGCGCGTCGGTCGGCGGACCGACCACGTCGGCCGAGTCGAACGGCGGCGGGAACTCGCTGGGGGCGACGGCGGGCATCTGCTCAGCCGCCCTTCTTGGCCTTGATCGCCTCGGTCAGCTTGGGGACGATCTTGTGCAGATCGCCGACCACGCCGAGGTCCGAGAACTCGAAGATCGGAGCGTTCGGATCCTTGTTGATCGCGAGGATGTTCTCCGAGTTCTGCATCCCGACCTTGTGCTGGATCGCGCCGGAGACGCCGGCCGCGAGGTACAGCTTCGGCGCGACCGTCTTGCCGGTCTGGCCGATCTGGGCCGCGTAGGGGTACCAGCCGGCGTCGACGACCGCGCGGGTCGCGGCGACGGCGCCGCCCATCGAGTCGGCGAGCTCCTCGCAGAGGTCGAAGCCCTCCTTGGCGCCCAGGCCGCGTCCACCGCCGACCAGGATCTCGGCGTCCTCGATGTTGACGTCGGCACCGCGCTGCTCACCGCGCTGGACCATCGTCGCCTTCGTGGACCAGGACGAGAGCTCGACGTCGACGTCGACGACCTCGGCCGTGCCACCGCTCTCCTTCGCGTCGAAGGCGTTGAGGCGGCCGATGATGATCCCCGGCTCGCCCACGTAGCCGACGTCGGCGATCTGCGAGTCTTGGAGGATCGGCCGCTCGGCGACCAGCTTGCCGTCCTGGACTTTGACCGCGGTGACCTCCATGGTCACGCCGGCGCCGAGGCGGGCGGTGAGACCGGCCCCGATCTCGAAGCCGAGCAGGCCGCCGCCGAACAGCGCGTAGGAGATGCCGTTGTCCTGGATCACCTTCGCCATCGCGTCGACGATCGGCTGGGCCAGGCCCTCCGGCACGCTCTTGGCGCGGTAGACCTTGGCGGCGCCCCAGTTGCCGAGCGAGGCGCAGGCGTCGTCGGCGATCTCGCCGACCACCAGGGCGGAGGCCTCTCCGCCGATCTCGGCGGCCAGCTTGGCCGCCTCGGAGATCGCCCCGAGCGAGTTCTTGTTGAAGTTGCCCTCGTCGTCGTGGAGGGCGTAAACCAGAATGCCTGCCATCTAGATCAGCTTCCTCTCGTCCAGCCAGGCGACGATCTTTTCGACCGTCTCGTTGGTGTCCTCGTCCTCGATGATCTCCCCGGCTTCCTTCGCGGGCGGGGGGTTGAGCGCGAGCACGGCGGTCTTCGAGCCCTCGGAGCCGACGCTGCCGGCCTCGATGCCGACGTCGCCGACGGCCTTCTTGTCTTTCGGCTTTTTCTTCGCGCCCATGATCGCTTTGAGGCTCGGGTAGCGCGGCTCGTTGATCGCGTCGCCGACGCTGATCACGGCGGGCAGCTCGACCTCGACGGTGTCGTAGCCGTACTCGGCCTGACGCTCGCAGCGGAGCTTGTTGTCGTTGACGTCGATCTTGATCACCTGGGTCAGCGAGGGCATCTGCAGGTGGTCGGCGACGACGGCGCCGATCGTGTAGCACTCGCCGTCATCGGACTGCTGGCCGAGCAGGACCAGGTCCGGCGACTCGGACTCGAGCAGCTTCGCCAGGGCGTAGCCGGTGGCGCAGACGTCGGAGCCGGAGAGCGCCTCGTCGGAGAGGTGCAGCATCCGGTCGGCGCCGAGCGAGACGGCCTTCTCGAGCGCGCGGGAAGCGGAGTCCGGGCCCATGGTGACGGCGACGATCTCCTCGACCGGGATCGCCCCCCCCTCACGGATCTGCATCGCGGCCTCGATCGCGTGCGTGTCGAACGGGTTGAGGTTTTTCTCGCCGCTGCGGTCCAGGCGCATGGTGCCGGCATCGATGCGCTTCTGCACGGCGGCGTCTGGAACCTCCTTGACGAGGACGCAGATCTTCAAGTGAAGCCTCCTTGGAAAACGGTTCTCGGGAAAACGATTCTCAGGTCTGAGGGCTGCGGTTCAGCGCTTCGCGGGCCCGTAGCGGCCGGGCATGTTATCGATTGCCGAACGGCCGTTGACTGATGAGTCAATCAGGATATTACCCCGAACGGCGGAACTATGCACCGATCGGTGTAAGGAAAGGTTTACTCGCCGCGGGCGTGGCGCTCGCTGGCGCCGCCGCGGATGAAATCGACGATCTCGTCGGTGCCGGACCCGGGCGTGAAGACCTCGGCGACGCCGAGCTCCTTGAGCTGCGGGATGTCGTCGGCGGGGATCGTGCCGCCGACCGTGACCAGCACGTCGTCGACGCCCTGCGCGGCGAGCAGCTCGACCACCCTGGGGACGAGCGTCATGTGGGCGCCGGAGAGGATCGAGAGGCCGACCGCGTCGGCGTCCTCCTGGATCACCGTCTCGGCGATCTGCTCCGGAGTCTGGTGCAGGCCGGTGTAGATGACCTCCATCCCCGCATCGCGAAGTGCACGGGCGATGATCTTGGCGCCGCGGTCGTGGCCATCCAGTCCCGGCTTGGCGACGACTACGCGGATCTTCCTGGCGGTTGCGGCCTCCATCGCGCCGAACTTTATCCGCTGGAAACCAAACCCGCGTCAGGAACGGGCCCGGCGGGCGGGAAAGCGCCGCTGCGGAGGTCGGCGACGGGCGAGCAGGCGCGAGCCGCCAAAGGCGGCGGCGCTGGCCAGCACGGTGACCGAGAGCGCCAGCAGTCGCCGCCCGAGGCGCTCGAAGCGGAGCACCTGCCAGTCCTCCTCGCGGGCCAGCTCGGCCAGCGGCGGGTCGGGGTTGACGGCGACCGGGTTGCCGACCGCGCGCAGCATCGGCAGATCCGAAAGCGAGTCGGAGTAGGCGTAGGACTCGGCGAGGTCGATCTCGTGATCGGCGGCGAAGGCCTCCATCGCCTCGACCTTGCCGGGGCCGTAGACGAAGGGGCCGTCGAGGCGGCCCGTGAAGTTGCCGGCATCGTCGACCTCGTAGCGGGTGCCGATGCCGCCGTCCATGCCGAGCACCCGGGCCAGCGACTCGACGATGTCGTTGCCGGCGGCGCTGACGATGAAGGTCGGCCGGCCGGCGTCCTGGTGGGCGTGCACCTCGGCCAGCATCTGGGGATAGACGCGGGGCAGGATCTCCGCCATCACCTCCGGCTCCATCCGCGAGATCTGTTTCGCCGGCACGCCCTTGATCAGCTCGCGGGCGGCCTTCAGCACGTCGGTGGTGCGCTCGTCGGTGGTCCCGCGCAGGCGGTAGCGCAGGTGCTCGGCGCCCCAGCGGGCGAGCTGGCGGCGGCTGACGATCCCCTGCTGGGTCGCGACCCGCGCGAACTGCATCCCCGACGACCCCGCCATAAGGGTCTTGTCGAGATCGAAGAAGGCTGCAGCCCGCTGCAAACCGTCGCCTGGCTTTGTCCTCGGTCGGCCGGCTTGGTCACGCACAGAAGTGCGCTCCCTGCGCCGGCCTCCCTGCGTCCGCGCCAGGCTCGGTTTTCGCGGGCTGGGTCAAACCTCCACAACTATGGCGTCGCCCTGGCCGCCGCCCGAGCAGATCGCGGCTACGCCGAGGCCACCGCCGCGGCGGCGCAGCTCATGCACCAGCGAGCCGACGATGCGCGAGCCGGAGGCGCCGATCGGGTGGCCGAAAGCGATCGCG
>CAYXFL010000013.1:0-52605 GCA_964464285.1 uncultured Conexibacteraceae bacterium | reverse complement strand
CGTTGACGTTCTCCTCGCCGATGCCGAGGATCCGCATCGAGCCGATCGCAACCGAGGCGAAGGCCTCGTTGATCTCCCAGAGGTCGACTTCCTCCGGCTTCTTGCCGATCTTCTCCAGCGCCACCAGCGCCGCGTTGCCGGGGGTGCGGGCGAGGTAGGCGAAGTCGTCGGCGACGGTGCCGTAGGAGAGCACCTTGGCCAGCGGCGTCTTGCCTTCGGCCTGCGCCCACTCCTCGGAGGCGACGACGATCGCGCCGGCGCCGTCGTTGACGCCGGGGGCGTTGCCGGCGGTGTGGGTGGCACCCTCGCCGCCGACCGCCTTCAGCTTCGAGAGCGCCTCCAGGGTGGTCCCCGGGCGGGGGCCCTCGTCGGTCTCGACGACCGTCTCGCCCTTGCGGCCCTTGACCGTGACGGCGACGATCTCGTCGGCGATCCGGCCGGCCTCGATCGCCTCCGAGGCGAGCTGCTGGGAGCGCTCGGCGAAGCGGTCCATGTCGGCGCGGGTGATCTCCATCTCGTTGGAGACCTCGCTCGCCTCGTTGATCATCTGCTTGCCCGTGAACGCGTTGGTCAGCCCGTCGTGGGTCATCGCGTCGAGCGCCTTGACGTCGCCCATCCGGAAGCCGAAGCGACCGTTCGGCAGCAGGTACGGCGCCTTGCTCATCGACTCCATGCCGCCGGTCACCGCGACCTCGGTGTCACCGACGCGGATCGCCTGGTCGGCGAGCCCGATCGTGCGCATGCCGGAGGCGCAGACCTTGTTGATCGTCTCCGAGGGGACCTCCTTGGGGATCCCACCCTTGATCTGGGCCTGACGCGAGGGGATCTGGCCCTGGCCGGCCTGCAGGACCTGGCCGAAGACGACCTGCTGGACCTGCTCGGGGGCGACGCCGGCGCGCTCGAGCGCTGCCGAGATCGCGGTGCCGCCGAGCTCGGCGGGGTCGACGCTGGCGAGTCCCCCGCCCATCTTCCCGATCGGGGTGCGGGCGGTACCGAGGATGACTGAGCTGGGCATTCCGCTGCCTTTCTTACTCCGGTGTAATCGAGTGGCGACAGCATAGACTCACGCCCGATGAAGGTGGACGTGCGTGACATCGGGCACAGCGAGACGAACGCCGAACTGCTGGCGGTCGGGCTCTACGAGAGTGAGTCGCTGGCGGACGGGTTTGCCGGCGCGAGCGGAGCGGAGGCGGCGAAGGGCGACTACAAGAGCCTCTCCCCCGCCTTCCTCGGCGACCGGCGCGTGCTGGTCGCGGGGCTCGGCAAGCGCGCGGACGCCGACCCCGAGCGGCTGCGCGTGGTCGCGGCCCTGGTCGCGAAGGAGGCCGGGCGGCTGCAGGCGGGCTCGCTCGCCTGGACGCTGCCGGAGTCCGACGACCCGGCGGCCGCAGCCGAGGCGATCGTCACCGGGACGATCCTCGGCGCATATCGCTTCGACGGCTACAAGAAGCCGCCGCGGGAGCAGCCGGTGCGCCTCGAGTCGCTGACCCTGCTGGCGGGAGAGGAGCTGGCCGCGGCGGCGCAGGCCGCGCGCGTCTACGCCGAGGCCGCCAACCGCGCCCGCGACCTGCAGAGCACGCCGGCGAACTTCGCCAAGCCGGAAGACCTCGCGGCCCGCGCCGAGCAGATCGCCGCCGGCTCGGACGCG
Organism: uncultured Conexibacteraceae bacterium; assembly: GCA_964464285.1. GTDB lineage: Bacteria > Actinomycetota > Thermoleophilia > Solirubrobacterales > 70-9 > VAYN01. The sequence goes on along the minus strand of CAYXFL010000013.1, from coordinate 50,957 downwards.
GTCAGCGCCGACATCCTCGGCCCGGAGGAGCTGCGCGAGAAGGGCATGGGCGGTCTGCTCGCGGTCAGCCAGGGCGGCCCGGTCGAGCCGCGCCTGATCGTGCTGCGCTACGCGGGCGGCGGCAGCGGGCCGGCCCTCGGCCTGGTCGGCAAGGGCGTCACCTTCGACACCGGCGGCATCTCGCTGAAGCCCGGTGCCGGCATGCACGAAATGAAGTACGACATGTCGGGAGCCGCCGCCGTGCTCGAGTCGGTGGCGGCGATCGCCGAGCTCGGGCTGGCGATCGACCTGGTCGCGGTCGTGCCCTCGACCGAGAACATGCCCTCCGGCACCGCGGTCAAGCCCGGCGACGTGATCACCCAGTACAACGGCGTCACGGTCGAGGTCAACAACACCGACGCCGAGGGCCGGCTGATCCTCGCCGACGCGCTCGCCTACGCGGTCGAGCTCGGCGCCGAGCGCCTCGTCGACCTCGCCACCCTGACCGGCGCGGTGACGATCGCCCTCGGCTCCACCTACGCGGCGGTGATCTCCAACGACGACGAGCTGGCGGCCGCGCTCGCGGCGGCGAGCGCGCGCAGCGGCGAGCTGACCTGGCGCCTGCCCCTGCACCCCGAGTTCAAGGACTTAATGAAGGGCAAGGTCGCCGACCTCTCCAACCTCGCCTCGCAGCGCAAGGCGGGCACGATCACCGCCGCCTCCTTCCTCGAGGAGTTCGTCGACGCGACCCCCTGGGCCCACGTCGACATCGCCGGCACCGCCTGGGACGTCGGCCGCGAGTACACCGGCAAGGAAGCCAGCGGCTTCGGCGTCCGCCTGCTGGTCGAGCTCGCCCGCGAGCTGGCCGACTGAGATCGAGACGTCAATTAGGGGTCTATAGGCCCCCTAATTGACGTCTCGATCTCAGCTTTCGCCGAGCACCATGCAGGTGGAGGTGCCGGTGGCGAGCAGCTTGCCGCTCTCGGCGGCGGTCAGGGTCGCCTCGGCGGTCGCCTGCCTGCGGCCGCGGTAGAGGACGTTGGCCTCGCAGAGGACGCGGCCGGTGTCGCGGGTGATCGGGCGCACGTACTTGGCCTCGATGCCGAGCGAGGTGTAGCCGACGCCGGCCGGCAGGGTCGTGTGCACGGCGCAGCCGAGCGCCGAGTCGAGCAGGGTCGCCGCGTAGCCGCCGTGGACGACGCCGATCGGGTTGTAGTGCTCCTCCCCCGGTTCGCCCTCGAAGACGACCCGGCCCTGCTCCAGCTCGATCGGGCGCAGGCGCATCGTCACCGCGATCGGCGGCGGCGGCACCTGTCCCTCGACGACCGCCCGCATGTAGGCGATGCCGGTCATCGTCGCGCCGGCGGCCGCGGTCGGCACCGGGTCCTGCCAGACCAGCTCGCGGCGCCGCGTCGTCTCCGGGCTCGACTCGGCGAACGCGGCGGCGACGTCAGCCGCGGTCCCGTCGGCGGCGAAGACGAGTCCGTCGCCGCTCATCGGGCGACGGGCCGCCTGCTCGCGGTGGCCTGGCGGGCGGGCTCGCGGCTCGCCGGGTAGTGCAGGTCGGCGCTGATCTCCGCCTCGCTGATCGCGATCCGCGGCGTCTTCTGGCGCTGGCTGTGCCTGCTCTTGTGGTGGACGAGTCTCATCTGTCGCCTCCAATCGGCGCGCGTAGGTTTCGTGAAGAAACTGTGCTGCGCGCAGCCTAGCTCAGATGGTTGCTTGATGCAACCGAGTGTGCGAAGATCACGTCCATGCTGCGTCGCGACTACCCGGGCCAGATCTGCTCCGTCGCCGGCGCCCTCGAGGTGATCGGCGAGCGCTGGTCGCTGCTGATCGTGCGCGACGTGATGAACGGCAACCGCCGCTTCGGCACCATGCAGCGCTCGCTCGGCGTCGCTCGCAACGTCCTCTCCGCCCGCCTCCAGCGGCTCGTCGACGAGGGCATCCTCGAACGCCGCGCCTACCAGGAAAGCCCGCCCCGCCACGAGTACTTCCTGACCGCGAAGGGCCTCGACCTCTGGCCGGCGCTGATCGCCCTGCAGGGCTGGGGCGACCGCCACTCCAGCCGCCCCGGCGGCCCGCCGATGACGATCGTCCACAAGCAGTGCGGCGGCACCGTCTCCGACCGCGGCATCTGCGCGAGCTGCGGCGAGGTGCTGAACGCCCGCGACGCCCGCGCGGTCCCCGGCCCGGGCATGGAGTCGGCCCTGGCCGAGCTCGAGGCGTCGAGTTAGCCCTCTTCCTGCTCGCGCCGTTCCTCGTCGGCGATCACGAGGTAGTCCTCGAGCATCAGCTTGTCCTTGACCCGGTTCGCCGCTCGCTTCATCGAGATCAGGTGGTCGATCGAGGCGATGCGGACCGGTACCGACTTGATCTGCTCGATCCTCGCACCCGCGCGCAGCTCTTCGTAGCTGCGAATCCCGGCGATGTGCCCGAGGATGTCGAAGTTGCCGTACTCACTCTCGAAAGTGAAGTTGGAGCCGTTGGCGAGGGTCGCCGCGTCGAGCTGGAAAGGCAGGTCCGCGGGCGCGTTCCGAAGCGTCACACCTAGTTCCCGCAGAGCAGCCACAAGCCGCTCCAGGTTCGCTGGGTCGCGGGCGTAGGCGACGTCGAGATCGTAGGTCGGATAGGACGACCCGTGGGCGAGGCCCGCCACCCCGCCGACGACGACGAAGTCAACGCCGTGGCGATCCAACGCCTGCAGAAGCGGCGCCAGCTGAAGTGGAGGTCCGAGGTCCTGGCCCACGGAGGTTTCAAGCTCTTGCCGCGCCAACCCCTCCCCTGTTCTCGCGAACGAAGTCCGCAAATTCCAGGCCGCGGCTCACCCGAGCGTCGGGCTCGAACCTGCGGCTGCCTTGATTGAGGGTTCGGTCGATGCCCGCGTCGCGCGGCTCGGTGGCGATCACGAGATCCTCGCCGAGCATGTGCAGCAGCTCGCGGAGCGTCTCGACCGAGGGCGAGACGTGATCGCGCTCGATTCTCGAGATCGCCGACTGGGTCGTGCCCGCGCGGATAGCCAGACGCTGCTGGCTGACGCCGTTGCGGCGGCGTGCTTCGCGAAGGATCTCCCCTGGGGTCATGAAGAGAATATAGCTGATCTGCGCTTATTACATATCTGCTATTAGCGCTACGGCGATAGGTTGGCGGCAGAGGAATTCCGGGAGACACCAAGGAGGAGCGGGCATGGCGACGGCGGCGGAGGTTCAGGTGCGGGACAGGGTCTTGATCGGCGGCGAGTGGGTCGAGCCGGACGGGCGCGAGCCGATCGAGGTGCTCAACTCCAGCACCGAGGAGCCGGTCGGCAGCGCGCCGGCCTGCTCGGCGGCCGACGTCGACGCGGCGGTGCGGGCGGCGCGGGCGGCCTTCGAGTCGTGGTCGCAGACCTCGCGCGAGCAGCGGGCCGGCTACCTGAGCGCGATCGCTGCCGGGCTCGAGGAGCGGGCCGACGAGATCGCGACGACGATCGCCCGGGAACTCGGGATGCCGCTGAAGCTGAGCCGGATCATCCAGGTCGGCCTCGCCACCACCCACTTCAAGACGATGCCGCAGGTGATGGAGGAGGTCGCATGGGAGGAGGAGATCGGCAACTCGCGGGTGCTGCGCGAGCCGGTCGGCGTGCTCGGCGCGATCACGCCCTGGAACTACCCGCTGAACCAGATCGCGGTGAAGGTCGCCCCGGCGCTCGCCGCCGGCTGCACGGTGGTGCTGAAGCCGAGCGAGGTGACGCCGCTGAACGCCTTCCTGCTCGCCGAGGTGATCGAGGCCGCGGGGCTGCCGGCGGGCGTCTTCAACCTGGTCAGCGGCACCGGGCCGGTGGCCGGCGAGGCGCTGGCCGGGCATCCGGGCATCGACATGGTCTCCTTCACCGGCTCGACCCGGGCCGGGCGCCGGGTCAGCGAGCTGGCCGCGGCGACGGTGAAGCCGGTGGCGATGGAGCTCGGCGGCAAGTCCCCCAACGTGCTGCTCGACGACGCCGACTTCGAGCGCGCGATCCCCGACGGTGTCGCCAAGTGCTTCCTCAACTCGGGCCAGACCTGCAGCGCCCTGACCCGAATGCTGGTCCCGCGGGCGCGGCTGGCCGAGGCCGAGCAGCTGGCGAGCGCCGCCGCCGAGTCGTTCACCCCCGGCGACCCGTTCGACGAGAACGCCCGGCTCGGCCCACTGGTCTCCGACGTCCAGCGCCAGCGCGTGCGCGGCTACATCGAGCGGGGCGAGGCCGAGGGCGCGAAGCTGCTGACCGGCGGCGCCGCGGCGCCGGAGGGCCTCGATCGTGGCTACTTCGTGCGGCCGACGGTCTTCTCCGCGGTGACCCCGGAGATGACGATCGCGCGCGAGGAGATCTTCGGCCCGGTGCTGGCGATCCAGCCCTACGAGGACGACGAGGACGCGGTGCGGATCGCCAACGCGACCGATTACGGGCTCGCCGGCGGCGTCTGGTCAGCCGACCAGGAGCGGGCGATCGCGGTCGCCCGGCGCATCCGCACCGGCCAGATCGAGATCAACGGCGGCCGCTTCAACCCGCTCGCCCCGTTCGGCGGCTACGGCCAGTCCGGCCACGGGCGCGAGAACGGCCGCTACGGCCTCGATGAGCTGCTGCAGGTGAAGAGCCTGCAGCTCTAGGCGAGCGGCGGGGTCGCCGTGATCTCGCCCGCCGGGCGGACGGCGACGTCGGCGGCGCGGCCGACCCGCTCGCCGATCTCGAAGTGCGAGCAGATCGCCAGCTCGTGCTCGCGGCGCAGCGGCCGGGTCGGGTCGACGACCGGCGCGCCGCGCAGCGCCTCGCCGCGCTGGGCCACCCAGACGCCGAACGGGGCGCCGGCGCAGCTACCGATCGGCACCGCGACGACTCTTGTGTTGCGGCGGCGGCCGAGCCGGGCGATCAGCCAGGCGGGGTTGCCGCTGCCGCTGTCGACGTAGAAGCCCTGGACCTGACCGACCGGGGAGCCGTCGAGCGCCGAGACGTCGGCGCCGAGCCAGCCCATTGCCTCGGGCAGCGTCGGCAGCGCCCCGGGCTCAGTCATCGAGGTGGCGCTCCAGCAGCTCGCCGGCCGCCGAGGCCGGGTCGAGCTCGCGGCGCTCGACGCGGTCGAGCAGCTCCGTCGTGCTCGGGTCGTCGCCGATCGCCCCTTCGAGCCGGCGTCGCATCCGCGAGGTCGCGATCCCGATCACCTCGCTGCGCAGGTTGCGCGCCCGCCGCTCGGCCAGGGTGCCGGCGCCCTCGATGAACTCGCGGTGCTCGGCGATCTTCGCCGCCAGCTCCTCGACGCCTTCGCCGCGCTCCGCCTCGGTGCGCAGGACCGGCACCTGCCAGCCGTCGGGGTCGTGGGAGAGCGCCAGCACGCCGCGCACCTCGCGCACCATCGTGTCGGTCATCGGGTGGTCGGCCTTGTTGACGACGATCACGTCGGGAATCTCCATCACCCCCGCCTTCAGCGCCTGGATCGAGTCGCCGGAGCCGGGCATCAGCGCCAGCACGATCGTGTCGGCGTGGTCGACGATGTCGATCTCCGCCTGGCCGACGCCGACGGTCTCGATCAGGACGTCGTCTTTGCCGGCCGCGTCCATCACCAGTGCCACCTGCAGGGCCGCCTCGGAGAGGCCGCCGAGGGCGCCGCGCGAGGCCATCGAGCGGATGAAGACGCCGGGGTCGAGGAAGTGGTCGGTGAGCCGGATCCGGTCGCCGAGCAGGGCGCCGCGGGTGAACGGGCTCGAGGGGTCGATCGAGAGCACCGCGACCGCGCGCTCGGTCTTGCGCAGCTCCCCGGTGAGGGCGCCGATCAGAGTGCTCTTGCCGACCCCGGGCGGTCCGGTGAAGCCGACGATGCGGGCGCTTCCGGTGCGCGGGTAGACCTCGCGGACCAGATCCCAGCCGGCCGGGTCGTCGGACTCGATCAGGGTGATCGCCCGCGCCAGCGCGCGCTTGTCGCCGGCGACGAGCCGCTCGGCGAGGGGCGCGGTCTTGGCTGCGTCGGTCAAGGGCGACCAGCATAGAGTTGCTCCGCTGTGCTCCGCTTCTTCGCCCGCAACGGAATGCTGAACCGCCAGTACGGGCGGCTGCTGTGGCGCTACTCGTGGCGCCGTCTGCTGACCCAGGCCGGGCGGCGCTGGCGCACCGACGGCCCGGTCTTTTTCGGTCGCCGGCTCGAACTGGAGGTCGGCCGCGAGGGCACGATCCGGTTCGGCCGCTTCGTCTGGATCGGCGACGGCTCGAAGATCCGCTGCCACGAGGGTGAGGTCGAGATCGGGGCGAAAACGGTGATCGGCCAGGAATGCACGATCTCCGCCTACCAGCGGGTGCGGATCGGCGAGCAGTGCGTGATCGCCGACCGCGCGATGTTCATCGACTTCGACCACGGGGTGGTCGAAGTCGAGCGGCCGATCCGGCTGCAGGGCATCTACAAGCGCGACGTCGTCGTCGGCTCCAACGTCTGGATCGGCTACGGCGCCTGCGTGCTGCGCGGGGTCAGCGTCGGCGACAACGCGGTGATCGGGACCAACTCGGTGGTGACCAAGGATGTGCCCGCGAACGCGGTCGTCGCCGGCATCCCGGCGCGAATCATCCGGATGCGCGAGGCACCCACGGAGCTGCGCTGGAGCGACCCGGTCGAACCGGACCCGGACGCCTGGACGACCCTGCAGCCGCGGGACTGAGCCTTCCTCAGCGGTTGCCGAACGGGGCGGCGCGGACCCAGTAGCGATAGCTGGTCGTGCCGTCGAAGCCGTTGAGGACGCCGAACGCCTGGCGGGTGGCGGTGAAGCCTTTGGCGCGGGGGCGGAAGGCGACCTCGTAGCGGCGGTTGCTGCGCGGCGGCGCGCCGAGGCCGAAGCGGACCGTGCTGGTGCCGGTCAGCCGGCGCGAGGAGAGCACGGTGTAGGAGGAGCGGCGGGCGCAACTGGCAGCGCTGGTCGCCTTGACGCGGTGGCAGCGGCGCAGCTCGAGGCGCCCGCGCAGCGAGCGCCAGGGCAGCGTCACCCGCACCGGCACGCTGAGCCGGGTCGAGCGCGCCCGCTCGCTGCCGGTCGGGATCGTCACCCGCGCCCCGACGAAGACGACCAGCGGCGCCGACTCCGCCGGCGCCAGTTCCTGGTTGCCGTCGAAGCGCAGCACATAGTCGGTGTCGCGCCGCGGGGTCACGGCGGGCTCGTCGTCGGCGTCGTTGCCGTCGAAGTAGGCGAACGAGAGGACCGGGTTCGTCGCCCTCCCCGGCGCGCCGGCGAGCAGGGTGAATGGCTGCGGCATCAGCCGCGCCCCGCCGTCGTCGCGGCTGGCGACCCCGTAGACGCGCAGCGAGGCGCCGGCGAAGACCTGGCAGTGGGTGCTCGCGTAGCGGGCCTGCTGCGGTTCGAAGCACTCGCTCGGCTCCTCCGCCGAAGCGCCGAGCCCGACCTTGGTGGCGGCGGCGGAGGCCGGCGCGAGCAGTGCGACGGCACCCAGCGCGAGCGTGAAAGCAAGCGATCGGACCCCATTCCGGAAGTTCGCGCCGGCCGACACGCCTTGGCCCCTACCCGTTCCCGTGTGACTTATCCCCGCTATCCGCGGCTAACGCACACCGGAACCCTCGCTAGGCGACCGCGAGGTCGGTGTGGGCGAAATCGGCGCCGGTGAAGAGCAGCGGCCGGGCGGCGAGCCGGGCGATCGCGTAGGTCATGCAGTCGCCGTAGTTGAGCCGGGCGGGATGGCGTCGTCCCTTGCCGTAGCGGGCGAAGGCCGCGGAGGCGACGCGCCAGTGACGGGCCTCGAAGGGGAGAACGTCGACGCCCCACTCGGTGAGGAACGCATCGACCAGCTCATTTCCGCGCTCCCCGAATCGGCCGATCGCGACCATCGTCGTCTCGAACACGGTCGGAGCTCCGATCGAAAGCTTCTCGGCCCTTTCCATCGAGCTTTCCAGGCGCGCCACGCCGATCTCGCCGCCAAGCACGGCGATCACAGGTGAACTGTCGAGAATCAATACCCCTCCGGCCCGATCCCGAGGATCTCCTCGACTTCCGCTTTGGTCATCGGCGGCTTGCCCAACTCCTCGGGCGGGATATGCGGCCAGATCTCCTTTTCCAGCCACTCGCGCATCGTCGGATAGGTGTTCTTCCGTCGCGGCTTCGACACCACGCGCTCGTGCCGCTGGCGCAGCGACTCGCGCACCGTCTCGGTCTCGGTCTCCCCCGTCGCTGCCGCGATCTCCTTCGCCAGCTTCTCCACTTCAGCGTCTCCCCAATCGATTCCCATGCCGAGAGCGTGGCACATGCGCCGCGCTTCCCACCGTTATTTTCAGGCTAACACAGATGGAATGTTTTGTCTGCAATCCTGTGCCTATCCCGTGGCCGCCCGGAAGACAAGACGACTGGAGCTGGTGAAGTCCACCGCGATCACTTCCACCGCGAACATCGCGACAGCCGTTCCGGCGTGGCGCGCGCCAGGCAACACCCAAAGAATGCGGCCGGTGGAGATCGCCGTCCGCTTCGGGAAGAACCTGCTCCGTGCTCGCAAACGGGCCGGCCTCTCACAGGAAGACGTGGGCTTCCGAGCCTCGCTGCACCGGACCGAGATCGGGATGCTGGAGCGTGGGACGCGGCTACCGCGGATCGACACGCTGGTAAAGCTGGCGGCGGCAGTCGAGGTCGAACCGGGCGATCTGCTCGAAGGACTCGACTGGACGGCGCCGCCGATGCCGAGCATCGGCGCGTTCTCGGTGCGGGAGGTCGGACCAGACGAGCCCGACCCGAGCCTGAACTAGGCCGGGCCCAGCTGGGCGCCGACCAGGTCGGCGTAGACCTCGGCGGTGCGGGCGGCGACGTCGGCCCAGTCGAAGCGCAGCACGTGCTCGTGCGCCTCGGCGATCAGGCGCTGGCTGAGCTCGTCGTCGCGCAGCACGCGGACGGCGACCTCGCCGAGCGCGTCGGAGTCGTGGGCGGCGAAGCGCAGGCCCGCTTCCTCGTCCGGGACGACCTCGCGCAGGCCGCCGGTGTCGGCGACGATGCAGGGGCAGCCGGAGGCCATCGCCTCCAGCGCGACCAGGCCGAACGGCTCGTAGATCGAGGGCACCACGGTGAGGTCGGCGATCCGGTAGAGCGAGTGCAGGACGTCGTCGCCGATCCAGCCGAGGAAGGTGCCGTGCTCCATCAGCCCCAGATCCTCGGCCTGGCGGTGCAGTTCGGCCTCGTGGGTGCCCGAGCCGGCGACCAGGAAGCGCGTTCCCGGGGCTTCCTCGATCACCCGCGGCATCGCCTCCAGGGCAAGCTGGAAGCCCTTCTCGTAGACCAGCCGGCCGATCAGCAGGACCAGCTTCTCGTCGGGGGCGGCGAACTCCGCGCGCAGCCGCGCCAGCTCGTCCGGGTGCTGGGCGGGCAGGTCCTCGGGGTCGATCCCGTTCGGGATCACGCTGACCCGCTCCTCCTCGACGCCGAAGATGTCGACGATCTGCTCGCGCATGTAGTGGGAGCAGGCGATCGTGCGCCGCGAGCGGTTGACGATCCAGCGCTCGACCCCGTGGATGTAGGTCTGCGGGTGCTTGTCGACCCAGCCCTGGTGGCGGCCGTACTCGGTCGCGTGGATCGTCGTCACCAGCGGCGCGTCGAAGCGCTTGGCGAGGTGGTCGCAGGCGTTGGCGACCAGCCAGTCGTGCCCGTGCACGACGTCGTAGCTGTAGCGGTCGCCGAGCTCGACCCCGGCGGCCAGCATGTCCGAGTTCATCCGCTCGACCCAGGCGACGAACTCACCGAGGTCGGTCGGGCGTTTCGGCTCGCGGATGCGGTGGATGACGACGCCGTTGGTGCGCTGCTCGGCCGGCGACTCCTCCCCGCCGCGGGTCAGCACGTGGACGTCGGTGCCCTGCTCGACCAGCGCCTCGGAGAGCTTGCGCACGTGGCGCGCGAGGCCGCCCTCGATCAGGGGTGGGTACTCCCAGGAGAGGATCAGGATCCGTGTCATTCGTGCGAGTCAGGGCTCCAGGAGGGGCGCGAGACTCATATCCGGGGCGATCGAACGCATACGCGAATCGGTGTCGAATGGGGAGTCTATGGCCTCCAGCATCGCCTGCGCGTGATCGGTCGCCCGCTGGAAGGCGTAGTCGCCCGCCTGGCCGCGCTGGTCGAGGAAGGCCCAGTCGCTGGCCTGCAGCGAGAGCAGCTCGCGGGCGGCGCGCAGCGCCGCCCCGCCACGCAGGCCGCCGTCGAGGGCGCGCAGCAGCCGCAGCTCCATCCGCCGCGCCGCCCAGGCGAGGTCGGCGACCGGCGGCGAGTCCCACGTGTGCAGGTCCTTGTCCTCGCCCCAGGTCGAGGCGCGCAGCGGACGCTCGACCGGCTCGTGCTCGGCCAGCGCGGTCGGGACGTCGATCAGCCTCACCCCCGCGGCCTCCGCCCCGGCCAGCACCTCGCGCAGCCAGATCGGGCCCTCCGACCACCAGTGGCCGAGCAGCTCGGTGTCGATCGCGAAGACGAGCAGGCCGCGGCGCCCGCGGCGGTCCGCGTACTCGCGCAGGCGGGCGGCGACCGCACCGAGGAACTCGCCGGCCTGGCGGCGCGCCACCGCCGCGGCCGCCTCGGGGTCGTAGGCGCCGCCGCCGATCTTCCAGATCCGGATCCCGCGCAGCGACTTGCCTTCGAACTCGGCGTGGGCGGGGTCGGAGGGATAGCCGTCGAGCGCCCAGAGCCAGCTCACCGCCTCCCAGTCGATCGGCAGCGCGACCGGGCCGGCGGCGGTGGGGACCGGGGCGAGCGCCTCGAGCGGCTGCTCGTGGGCACTCTGGTCGACGCAGAACCACTCGACGCCGTGCTCGGCGAGCCGCCACTCGAGCCCCGGCGCGTAGGCGCACTCGGGCAGCCAGAGGCCGCCGTCCCAGCCGAAGCGGCGCCGGTGCGAGCGGACGCCGGCGTCGAGCTGCAGGGCGAGCCCGCGTCGCGTCGCCAGCAGCGGCAGCACCGCGTGGGTCGCGGCCGAGCCGGCCAGCGCCACCCGGCCCTCCTCGCGGGCGCGCTGGAACGGGCGCAGCGGGTCCCCCCCGTCGGCGTCGAGCAGCTCCAGCGCCCGCCGGTAGCGGGCCAGCTCGCCTTCGCAGGCGGAGCGGCACTCGGCCGGCACTTCGCGCAGGTCGGCTTCGGCGGCGCCGATCCGCCACTCGACCAGGAACTCGCGCAGGCGCTCGCGGGCCCCCGCGTCCTCGAGCTGGTCGGCGAGCACCGGGGTCACCGTCATCGTCAGGTCCCGCGCCACCTCCAGCACCGGCAGGTAGGAGCGGATCACCGCGTCGAACAGCCACTCCTCGCCGAACGGGTAGGTCCCGAAGCCCTCGACGTAGGGCATGTGCGAGTGGAGGACGAGGGCGAGGTCGCCGGCGCTCTCACCCCGGCTCATGTCCGGCAGATCGCGAGGAAGTCGAGGGCGCGGTCGAGGTCGGCGGGACGCAGCGCGAAGTCGGCGGCGGCGATCGCCGGGGTGAAGCGGTCGTAGAACGGCTTGGTCAGCCCGAGCCGCTTGTGGACGCTGTCCCAGCCGAGCTTCAGCGCGATCTCGTGGGCGCGCAGCTTGCGGGCGTGGAAGAGGCCGAGCAGCTCGACCCGCGGGAAGTGCGCCTCGCAGAGCGCGCGGAACTCCTCGGCGCGGTACTCGTGGACGTGCCAGGGGTTGTCGGACTTCTCCGCCCCGGGGGGCGCCAGGGTCAGCAGGTTCGGGGTCGAGACGTAGGCGACCCCGCCCGGCTCCAGCATCGACTTGAAGTGCTCGAGGATCGCGCCGGCGTCCTGCACATGCTCGATCGTCTGCAGGAAGACGACCGCGTCGCTGGGCTCGCTGAAGCTTTCGACCAGGTCGCGCTCGAAGCGCAGGTTGGGGCGCACGTAGCGCAGCCGCGCGTGCTCGTGGGCCTCCGGGTTGGCGTCGACGCCGACCACCCCGGCGGCGCGCCGGGCAAGCACGTCGGAGCCGTAGCCCTCGCCGCAGGCCATGTCGACCACGCGCTGGCCGGCGGTGCGCTCCGCGATCCACTCGTAGACGACCAGATGACGCCGGTACCAGTAGTTCTCCTCGGGCACGTCGGGCAGCGTCCGCTCGCCGGTCAGCGGCAGCGGCGGAACGCCCGGCGGCTGGTTCTCCTGCAGGTAGGCCCCCTCCATCGGGCCAGACCGTATTAGAGTTCCCGCCCGATGCCTGCCTCTCCCTCCGCCACCCCGGAGCACATCAAGGACGTGAACACCCGCTACCACGACGCGGCGGCCGAGGAGTACGACGCCAAGTGGGGCATCGACTTCGGCGACATCGGCCAGCGCCAGGTGCGGCTGAAGCTGGTCAAGGCGCTCGGCGGTCTCGACGGCCGGTCCTTCGGTGACGCCCTGGAGATCGGCTCGGGCACCGGCTACTTCTCGCTCAACCTGGTTCAGCTCGGCGTGATCGAGCGACTGACCGCGACCGACATCTCGCCGGGGATGCTGAAGCGCCTGGCGGCGACCGCCGACGCGCTCGGCCTCGCGGGCGTCAGCACCGTGACCACCGAGGCCGAGGAGCTGCCCTTCGAGGACGAGAGCTTCGACCTCGTCTTCGGCCACGCCGTCCTCCACCACATCCCCGACCTCGACAAGGCCTTCGCCGAATTCCGCCGCGTCCTGCGGCCCGGCGGGATGATCGCCTTCGCCGGCGAGCCCTCCCGCTACGGCGACCGCCTGGCGGCGCTGCCGAAGCGCACCGGGATGCTGGTCGCGCCGGCCTGGCGGCGCCTGATCGGTGCCGAGCACCGCGCCGTCGCCGAAGCCGAAGAGTCCCACGACCACGCCCTGGAGAGCGAGGTCGACGTCCACGCCTTCGCCCCCGCCGACCTGCGCAGCCTGCTCAACCGCAGCGGCTTCGAGAAGCGCCGCGTCGGCGGTGAGGAGCTGCTCTCCAACGCCTGGGGCTGGGGCCTGCGCACGGTCGAGTCGAGCGCCGAGCCCGAGTCCGTCCCCTTCCGCTGGCGCCGCTTCGCCTTCCGCAGCTACATCGCCCTGCAGAAGGTCGACACGCGCGTGCTCGAGCCCTACCTGCCGGCCGAGCTGTTCTACAACCTGCTGGTCTCCGGGCGCAAGCCGGCCTAGCCGAGCGGCCTAGCGCTCGGCGAGCCGGGCGCGGAAGAGCTTGAACTTCGCGTCGAAGCCCTTGAGGCGGCGTTCGCCGATGAAGGTGAAGCGGAAGGCGTCCTGGTCGACGGCGTCCTTGGTCGCCTCGTCGACGACGACGCTGCCGGGGCGGGCGACCCCGGTGACGCGGCTGGCGAGGTTGACGGCGCGGCCGTAGTAGTCGCCCGACTGGGGCAGGGCGCGGCCGGTGGCGAGGCCGGCGCGGAGCAGCGGGAACTCGTCGCCTTCGGCCTCCGAGGCGGCGATCAGGGCGAGGCTGGCGCGGAGCAGCGGCCCGGGGTCGGAGGAGACGAACATCGCCGCGTCGCCGATCGTCTTGACCAGCCGCACCGGCGGCTCGGCGACCGCGGTCGCCATCTCCTCGAGCCGGCCGGCGACCAGGCCGAGCTCCTCGGGCGGGATCGTCTCGCCGAGCTGGGTGAACTCGACCAGGTCGGCGAAGCAGACGGTCAGCTCGAGGGTGCCGCCGAGTTCGCCGCTGGCGACGTCGGCGGTGGCGATCACGTCGCGACGGATCTGCTCGAGCATGTTCGCCTGCACCGCGTGGACCAGGGTCGGACCGACCAGCGGCATCATGAACTCCGCCGCCGCGGCGAAGCGCAGGGCGATGTCGCGCTCGCTGTCGCCGGGCTGGGCCAGGGTGCGGATCGCCAGTTCGCGGTTGGCCTCGGCGATCCGCGCGGTCCCCATCCCGATCGTGCGCGCCACCTGCAGCATCCCCTCCTCCGGCAACCCGGCCTCGCGGAAGGCCTTGATCCGCCGCGCCGCCTCGAGGTCGGCCTCGGTCGCGCGCGACTCGTCGGGGTCGGTGTAGGGGACGCCGAGGGCGGCGCTGAAGCGGCGCAGCAGTTCGAGGTCGAGGCCGGCGATCTCGGCGATCTCGCGCGCCGTGTAGCGCGGCCCTTTGCCGGCCAGCGCCCGCTCGACCGGCAGCAGCGCCAGCCGCCCGGCGTCCACCGCGGCGCGCAGCTCCTCCAGCGAGGCGCCATCGGCGGCCAGGTGCTCGAGCAGCCGCAGGCGCTCCTCGCGGCCCCCGTCCTCGACCCCCTCGAGCAGGCCCTCCGCCTCGAAGTCGATCACGCCCGCGCCACCGCCCCGCCGCGGCGCGGATCGCCGCCGCCGCTGAGCTCACCGCTGCCCGGATCCCGCGCCACCGCCTGCACGCCGCCGAAGAATAGGTTGAGCGCCGGCCAGCGCCCGACCGGCGTGCCGGCGGCCTCGATCCGCGCCAGCGCCGCCTCGTCCAGCCCCGGCTCGGCCTGCACCGCGCCCTGCTCGAAGTGCAGGCGCGGGGCCCCCACCGCCTCGGCGGCGCTCATCCCCTGCTCGACCGCCCGGACCACGGTCTGCAGGATCGCCGAGCGGATCCGGTTGGAGCCGGCGCTGCCGAGCCCGAGCACGATCTCGCCGTCGCGCAGAACCACGGTCGGCGCCATCATCGAGGAGACCCGGCGCCCCGGCAGCAGCCGGTGGAAGCCGAGCGGGTGCAGGTCCTCCTCTCCCATCATGTTGTTGAGGATCACCCCGGTGCCCGGCACCAGCACGCCCGAGCCGGAGCCGTTCGAGCAGGTGACGGTGGCGCAGGTGCCAGCCTCGTCGAGCACCGAGACGTGGGTGGTCGAGCCGAGCAGGTCGGCGGCGGCGCGGTCGAGCCCCTCGCGGTCGAGGAAGCTCGCCGCCACCCCCTCCTCGTAGAGCGACTCGGCGAACTCGAGGCTGCGCCGGTCGTTGGCGGCGGCCAGCGAGGCGACCAGCTGCTCGGGGCCGCTGACCGGGCCGAGCCGCTCGAGCAGTCCGAGGCTGTAGGCGAGCAGGATCCCGCCCGAGGAGGGCGGCGGGTTGGTGAAGACCTCGGTGCCGCGGAAGTCGGCGCTGATCGGCCGCCGCTCGATCGCCTCATAAGCGGCCAGGTCGCCGGGGCCGAGCGTGCCGCCCTGCGCACCGACGAACTCGGCCAGCGCCGCGGCGACCTCACCGCGGTAGAACGGCTCGGCGCCTTCGGCCGCGAACCGTTCGAGCGCCTCGGCCAGCGCGGCGAAGCGGAAGGTCTCCCCCTCGCGCAGCCGCCGGCCCTGCGGCGCGTAGAGCTCGCGGGTCCCCGGCAGGCGAGCGTGGATCGGCTCGAGGATCTCCAGCAGGTAGGCCTGCTGCGCGTTCAGCGGCGCTCCCTCCCGGGCCAGCCGCACAGCCGGCGCGGCCAGGGCCGCCAGCGGCATCGTCCCGAACCGCTCCAGCGCCCGCGCCAGCCCGGCGGCGGTACCGGGCACGCCGCAGGAGGCAGGCCCGACGAAGAACGTCTGCGCGGTCTCGGCGTCGAAGTGGACCGGGACCGGGACCAGCTCGGCACGCCGCTCGAGCCCGTCGATCCCGGGCGCCGCGACGAAGAAGTCGATCAGCGTCTGCTCGGTCGCGCCGCCCGCCTCGCGGTGGACGAGCATGTAGCCACCCGCGCCGAACCCGGTCAGCGGGCTCTCGACCGCGAACGAGGCGAGCACCGCGCCGATCGCCGCGTCGACCGCGTTGCCGCCGGCGCGGAGGATCTCGGCGCCGGCCTCGGCGCTGCGCGGATGACCGGCTGCGACGACCCCTCCCATGGGGCCGCCCGTCAGCTCGGCAGGAACTCGGGGACGTCGATGCCGAGGTCGCGATCGCGGTCGCGACCTCGATCGCCCCCGGCACGGCCGGGGCGGCGATCGTCTTTGGTGCGGCGGATCGTCGGCTCGGCCTCGCGACGCGGCGCCGGCGGGCGGCCATCGAAGCGGGTCGCGACGACCGTGACCCAGATCTGGTCTGTCAGCTCCTCGTCGACGTTGGCGCCGAAGATGATGTTGGCGTCCGGGTGGGCGGCCTCGCCGACCACCTTGGCCGCCTCGGAGACCTCGACCAGCGAGAGGTCGGCGCCGCCGGTGATCGAGAGCAGGATCGAGCGGGCGCCCTCCATCGAGGTCTCGAGCAGCGGCGAGGAGATCGCTTTTTCGGCGGCGAGCACGGCGCGCTCGTCGCCGTAGGCCATCCCGATCCCGAGCAGGGCGCGGCCGGCGTCGGACATGATCGTGCGCACGTCGGCGAAGTCGAGGTTGATCACGGCCGGCAGCGTGACCAGGTCGGAGATCCCCTGGACGCCCTGGCGCAGGACGTCGTCGGCGACCCGGAACGCCTCGACCATCGAGGTCTGCTGGTCGAGCACCTGCAGCAGCCGGTCGTTGGGAACGACGATCAGGGTGTCGACCTCGGCGGCCAGTTCGTCGATCCCCTTCGACGCCTGGGTGCCGCGGCGGCTGCCCTCGAAGCTGAACGGCTTGGTGACGATGCCGACGGTGAGCGCGCCGACCTCGCGGGCGAGGCGGGCGACGACCGGGGCGGCGCCCGAGCCGGTGCCGCCGCCGGCACCGGCGGCGACGAAGACCATGTCGGAGCCCTTCAGCAGGCGCTTGATCTTGTCCTGCTCCTCGAAGGCGGAGCGGTGGCCGACCTCCGGGTCGGCGCCGGCGCCGAGACCGCGCGTCTGCTCTTCGCCGATGTGCACGGTGATGTCGGCGACGCAGAGCTGCAGGGACTGGAGATCCGTGTTGACGGCCATGAACTCGACCCCGGGGATGCGGGCGTCGACCATCCGGTTGACCGCGTTGACGCCGGCCCCGCCGACGCCGACGACTTTGATCACCGGCTGGTGCGGCTCGCCGCTGCCCGGCGGCTCGTAGGCCGGCTCCTCGCGCCCGTAGCGCGGCGGGCCGGGCAGGAAGTCCTCGCGGTCGCGCGGCACCTCGCGCTCACGCGGACGGGGCTCCTCGCTGAAGACCCGCTTCAGCCGTTCCGGCGCGGACTCCGCGGAAGAGGACTCACCGCTGACGGGCTCGGCGTCCTGATCGAAGAAGGGCGCCTCGGCGACCGGCTCCGGCTCGAGTTCGGGCTGCGTCGCGGCCTCCTCGGGCTCGGGCGCGGGCGGTGGCGGGGTCTCCTCGGGCCGGCTCGCCTCGGCTTCGGCCTTGCGCGCCTCGGCCGGGTCCTGACGCCCGTAGCGCGGCGCCTCGGGCGGATCCGCCGGAGCGTCCTCCGCGGTCGAACGGAAAAGATCTGAGAGCGGGCCCTCCCGCATGCTTGCCCGCTTGTTACGCCGAGCCATTGGCCAGGACCTCCTTCGCCAGCTCCCGGTAGTAGTTCGCGGCGTTGCTGCCGGAATCGTACTTGAGCACGCTGGCGCCCTTCACCGGCGCCTCGGCGAATTTGATCGCCTTCTTGATCCGGGACTGGAAAACGAGGTCACCGAAGTTCTCCTCGAGGATCTCCACCGCCTCCTTGGCGTGGACGGTCCGCGAGTCCAGCATCGTCGGCAGGATGCCCTCGATGCGCACGTCCGGGTTGAGGTTCTCCTGGATCATCTTCAGCGTGTTCTGGAGCTGTACCAGTCCGCGCATCGAGAGATACTCGCACTGGACGGGGACGATCACCTTGTTCGCCGCAGTCAGCGCGTTGATCGTCAGCAGGCCGAGGCTCGGCGGCGTGTCGATGCAGACGTAGTCGTAATCGGCGCTCACCTCCTTCAGCGCCTTCTCCAGCGAGCGCTCGCGGCCGATCTTGGTGCTCATCGCGATCTCGGCGCCGGCCAGGTCGATCGAGGCGACGGCGATGTCGATCTCGCGCTTGACGATGATCTCGGAGATCGGCATGTCGTTGACGAGCACGTCGTAGAGGCTCTTCTCGACCTTGTCGGGGTCGATGCCCTGGCTCATCGTCAGGTTGCCCTGCGGGTCGAGGTCGACGCAGAGGACCCGGTAGCCGGACTCGGCGAAGGCGACGGCGAGGTTGAGGGTGGTCGTCGTCTTCGCGACGCCGCCCTTCTGGTTGGCGAAGACGAACACCTGGGCCGTCTTCACCGGCGCCTGCTCGGCGGCCCGGCGCTCGTCGACGAAGTCCTGGCGCATCGGCGCGAGCAGGTCGGACGCCCTGAGGCGACCATCACCCGGCTCTTCGTTTTCCTCCTCCTCGACCTCAGCGACCGGCTCGGGCGCGGGCTCGGGAGCCACCTCGGCCACCGGCTCAACCGCGGGCACCGGCTCCTCCTCGAAGTACCCCTCATCCTCAGCAGCGACGAAGTCATGCCCGTCCTCCGCGTACGCCTCTTCCGCGGGTGGCGCCGATGAGGGCGTCTCGCCCGCAGCGTCGTCTCGTGAGGACGAGACGCCCTCATCGGTGACAGGACCCGCGGGCGCGGCGCCCTCGTCGTAAACGGGCACCGCTTCTTCCATCTGCTGGAGCTCGGCCTCGATCGGGTTCGGCTCCTCGACGACGGGCTGACGCTTCTTTCGGCTTAGAAATCCCATTGCGCGGATATTCGGATGAGGCTGCGCTTTTCCTGCCGCCTTCCGAAATTGCTAGGAATTGCCCGATACCCGAGCTCCTCGACAAGCGGTTGGTGATCGTCACCGGCAAGGGCGGCGTCGGCAAGACGACCGTCGCGGTCGCCCTGGGACTGCGCGCCGCGGCCGAAGGCAAGCGGACGATCGTCTGCGAGGTCTCCTCCCAGGAGAACGCCTCGCGGATCTTCGACCACACCGAAGTCGGCTTCCACGAGGTCGAGATGGAGGAGAACCTCTGGTCGATCTCGATCGACCCCGACGAGTCGATGCGCGAGTACGTGCTGCTGCAGCTGAAGGTGCGGGCGATGCGCGACCTGCTCTTCCGCAGCCGCATCTTCAACTACCTCGCCGCGGCGACGCCGGGGCTGAAGGAGCTGGTCACGATCGGGAAGATCTGGGAGCTGGCGCAGCTCGACCGCAAGGTGAAGAAGGGTCGCAAGTACGACCTGGTGATCGTCGACGCGCCCGCCACCGGGCACGGGGTCGGCTTCCTGCAGACGCCGCGCACCTTCGCCTCGATCGCCCGGGTCGGCCCGATCCACTCGCAGGCGCAGACGCTCGACCGCTTCATCACCGACCACGACCACACCGGCGCCGCGATCGTCGCCCTGCCCGAGGAGATGCCGGTCAACGAGTCGGCGGCTCTGGAGAAGGACCTGCGCGACGAGGTCGGGGTCGCGGTCGACCGCATCTACCTCAACGGCCTCTACCCGGAGCGCTTCTCCAAGGGCGAGGCGGAGAAGCTGGCGAAGCTGGCCGACGGGGAGAACGGGGCGACGCGGGCGGCCGCGCGGGCGGCGCTCTCCGAGCACGGGCGCGCCCGCTCGCAGCGGGCCCAGCTCTCGCGGCTGCGGCGGCGAGTCGAGACGCCGGTGAAAACGCTCCCCTTCCTGTTCGAGCCGGAGCTCGGGGTCGAGGCGGCGCGGCGGCTCTCGCGGAGGCTGGGCTGATGCCGACGCTGGGCGAGGTGCTCGAGGACAAACAGGTCTGCATCTGCGCCGGCTCCGGCGGGGTCGGCAAGACGACCACCTCGGCGGCGATCGCGACCGGGATGGCGGCGCGCGGGCTGAAGGTCTGCGTGCTGACGATCGACCCGGCGAAGCGGCTCGCCGACTCGCTCGGCCTGAAGGAGCTCGGCAACGAGGCCAGGCAGGTCGACCCGGAGCTGTTCGAGCGGCAGGGGATCGAGATGGAGGGCGAGCTGTGGGCGATGATGCTCGACCCCAAGCAGACCTTCGACGAGCTGATCGCCCGCCAGGCGCCCGACGAGGAGTCGCGCGACCGGGTCCTCGAAAACCGGATCTACCAGCAGATCTCCGGCGCCCTGGCCGGCTCGCAGGAGTACATGGCGATGGAGAAGCTGTTCGAGCTGCACACCGAAGGGGACTTCGACCTGCTCGTCCTCGACACCCCTCCCACCCGCAACGCGCTCGACTTCCTCGACGCGCCGAAACGGCTGACCCAGTTCATCGAGGGCAAATCGCTGCGCGTGTTCATGAAGCCGACCGGGCTGGCGGCGAAGGTGACCGGCCGCGGCGTCTCCGTCGTACTCAACGTCTTCAAGCGGATCGTCGGCTTCGACCTGCTCGCCGACCTGGCCGAGTTCTTCAATGCCTTCAGCGGCATGGTCGACGGCTTCCAGGCCCGCGCCAAGCGGGTCAACAAGCTGCTCGCCGACCCCTCGACCTGCTTCCTCGTCGTCTGCGGCCCGCAGGGCGAGCCGGTCGACGAGGCCGTCTACTTCCACCGCAAACTGGTCGAGGCCGAACTCCCCTTCGGCGGCGTCATCGTCAACAAGGTCCACTACCCGGCCGAGCAGCTGCGCGAGGAGGTCGACGACCTGCCCGCCGCCCTCGCCGAGAAGCTCGGCGACGAGGACCTCGCCAACCGCGTCGCCGCCAACTTCTCCGACTACCAGGCCCTCGCCGAGCGCGACGCCCGCAACATCGAGCACCTCGCCAACGAGCTCCGCACCCGCGGCGTGATCCGCGTCCCCTACCTCGACGAGGACGTCCACGACCTCGCCGGCCTCGCCGAGATCAACCGCTACCTCTTCGCCACCGGCGAGGAGCGAGTAGCCATGGCCGCCGGCCTCGTCTAGCGCAGCGATTGGCGCCCCAGCGGGGGGAGAATCCAAGGCCCTATCGACTTATGCAGACCTATGCGCGCAAAAGTCGACAGGCGCGATCTGGCGGTGGCTGGGATCGCGGCACGTCAGCACGGCGTGCTGAGCCGCGCCCAGCTCGTGGAGTGCGGACTGAGCAACGACGCGATCACCTCTCGGGTGCGCAAGGGCCGCCTGCATCGCCTCCACCGCGGCGTCTACGCGGTGGGCCACGCCGCCCCGAGCGAAGCGAGGAGCTTCATGGCGGCGGTGCTCGCCTGCGGGAACGGAGCGGCGCTGAGCCACGTAAGCGCGGCGGTGCTCTGGAAGTTCCTCAAGCCGCAGGAAGGAGCGATCCACGTCACCTCGCCCAGCCTGAGCGGGAAGAAGAAGCAGAAAGGGATCGTGCTGCATAGATCTCCCTCCCTCAAAGAGAAGGGGATGGTGACCCAGCGCTACCGGATACCCGTCACCTCACCCCGCAGGACGATCGAAGACCTCGAGGGAACGATCGAGGCTTACCTCTGGCGGCGCGCCAAGCGTCAAGCGGAGTTCCTCGGCCACAAGCTGAACCTCCCCACCGACCGCACCCGCTCTGACCTGGAGAGCGACTTCCTGCGCTTCCTCACCCGGCACCGGTTCCCCCGTCCCGAGGTAAACCCCAAGGTCGGCAAGTACACGGTCGACTTCCTCTGGCGCAAGGAGAAGCTCGTGGTCGAAACCGACTTCTTCGACTACCACCGAGGCTCGGTGGCCTTCAGCGAAGACCACCAGCGCGAGATGGACCTCAGGCGCATGGGCTACACCGTGCGCCGCTACACCGGAGCCCAGCTCGACGACTACCCAGACCGGATCGTCGTCGAGCTGGGCGAAGTCCTGGGGCGCGGAGCCGAATCTGGGAGCTAACGCCGCCGGCTGTACTCGAACTCGAGGTGGGAGACCTCCCAGTCCGAGTCGGGCACGGGGAACAGGTGGCGCACGCGGGGGGTGTCGATCCGTTCGCGGTGCTGGAGGTCGCGGTCGACCTCGGTGCTCGGCGCGGGCCATTCGAGCGAGTCGCCGGGGCGGGCCTCGGAAACCTCGTCGAGCCAGGGCATCGCGGTCACCTTGATCTCGCCCTCGGCCGGGATCGGCTCCATGATGCGCGTCTGCTGCTCCATGTCTTCGTCCTCCTCCTCGGTTGACTCGACCACCGGCGGGATGTGTTCGATCGCCGGGGGGACGTGTTCGATGCGGATCTCGTCGGACTGCTCGGAGATCCCGGCGACGGGCCCGGGCTCACGCAGATCGAGCGGCGCCGGCTCGGGGAAGTCTTCGGCGACCGAGATCGTGATCTCGGCGTCGCCCTCGGCGAGGCCGTTGGCGATCAGGGTCTCGTCGGCGGTGCCGATCAGGTCGTTGCCGAGCTCACCGAGCGCGGCCTGGCGCAGCAGGCGGCGGGCACCGAGCTCGACCCAGCCGGCCAGCTCGATCGCCTCCGGCAGGGTGCGGCCGTTCATCATCGCCCGCTCCAGCTCCAGCACCTGCTCGACCTTCTCACGCGCCTCGATCCGGTCCAGCGACTCGTCGGCGATCAGCGCCGCGGCGCGCATCGGCAGCGAGGCGCCGACCGGGCCGTGGCCCTCGAGCACCGCGCGCAGCGCCAGCAGGTGGTCGCTCAGCCCCTCCAGGGCGCTCTCGCGCTCGCAGCCCATCTCGAACCGGCCGACCGCCCAGGTGAGGGCGCCGTCGGGGTCGGGGCGGGACTCCAAGGTGGTCGCGAACTCGGCCAGCTCGGCGGCCTCGTGCTCGTCGAGGCGGTAGCCGCCGGGGCGGGTCGCGGGGGCGCCGGTGGCGACGCGGCGCCATGAGTCGGCCCCGGTCGGGGCGAAAGCGTAGGGCCCGAGGCCGACGCCGCCGGCCTTGAACAGGCGCATCACGGAGATCAGCTCGCGCAGCTGCAGCAGCGCCCCTTCGGTGCCGCCGTCGTGGTCCTGCTCGGCGACAGCGAGGAACTGCGGCTCCCAGGCCGCCCTTCCCATTCCCTCGCTGCGCATCGCCTCGATCGGGGCATCGACCGAGTCGGCCCCGACGATCCGCACGCCGTGCGGAAGCTGTAGGCGCGGCACCGACATCCGCAGGCCGACGATCGGCACGATCAGCACCTCGGCCTCGTCGGCGTCGCGGTTCTCGGCGTCGAGCGCGGTCAGCGCGTCCTCGAGCCGGCCGCTGTCCAGCGCAAATCCGTTCGAGCCCTCCCAGAGCTCGGCGAAGAAGACGACCAGCATGCGCTCGGCCCGCTCGCCGGGGTCGGCGGCAACCAGCTCGCCGCGCACCTCCAGATAAGGAGCGGCGACGCCGGCCTCGACCGCCGCGTCGCGCGCCGGCGCGAAGCCCGGCAGCGCCCGCAGCTCGTCGGCGCGCTCCTCGACGTAGCGGCCGGTCATCGGCACGTAGCTGTAGAAGGCGACGTCGTCGCCGGACGCGGCGCCGACGTCGAAGGGGATCTCGTCGCCGCTGGCGACCATGGTCGCGAGGCGGGTCGAGGCCTCGGTGGCGAGGCGCTTCAGGGCTTCGTTGAGGAGGAAGTCACGCACGCCTGAGGCTTCCGCCCCTCAGGCACGGCTCCTGCGCCTGCACGCAGGCTTGCAGGATGTCGTCCATTTGTCCGCCGCCGGTGCAGCGGATGCGTCCAGTTGCCGAAAGCACTGCCATGAAGACTTCGCGCCGCCCCAGCCCCGCGCTGATCATCTCGGTCATCGCCCTCGTGCTCGCCCTCAGCGGCTCCGCCGTCGCCGCCAAGCGCTACCTGATCACGAACCCGAAACAGATCTCTCCGG
Source organism: uncultured Conexibacteraceae bacterium (assembly GCA_964464285.1). Classification (GTDB taxonomy): domain Bacteria; phylum Actinomycetota; class Thermoleophilia; order Solirubrobacterales; family 70-9; genus VAYN01. The sequence goes on along the minus strand of CAYXFL010000013.1, from coordinate 27,597 downwards.
CGGTGCTGAAAAAAATCGCGAACATGGCCGCCGCGCAGGGCGCCCAGGGACCGGCCGGCGCGGCCGGCACCCCGGGCGCGGCTGGCGCGGCCGGCGCCGCCGGGCCGGCGGGCGCCGCCGGAGCCGCGGGCGCCCAGGGCGTCCCGGGTCCGGGCGCCGAGGTCCACTGGGCCGTGGTCAGCGATAACGGCGAGGTGAAACGGCACGGCAGCGGCAATACGACCGCCGAGCGGATCGCCGAGGGGACCTACGTGGTCGAGTTCAGCCGCAACGTCACCAACTGCGCGTACCAGGCCGCGATCGGCCGCTGGGACACCCAGAACAGCGAAGACCCCGGTTTCGCCACCGTCGTCGCCCGCTTCGAAAACGCCAAAGCGGTGTTCGTCCAGACCTACGGACCGACCGCCGAAGACGCCGCCGACGGCGTCGACAAGAACTTCCACCTCGCGGTCTTCTGCTGAGCCTGGCTCAGGCGACCGCGGCGGGAGCGGGAGCGGGAGCCGGGCTCTGCTGAGCCGGGCTCTCCTCGCAGAGCCAGCGCTTGCCATAGCTGCGCATGTCCTCCACCAGGGGGACCAGCGCCCGGCCCTTCTCGGTCAGCGCGTACTCAACCCGGGGCGGCACCTCGGGATAGGTGTGACGCTCGACGATCCGCTCGTCCTCGAGCGCCCGCAGACGCAGTGAGAGGGTGCGCGGGCTGATCCCCTCCAGCGAGCGCTCGAGCTCGCAGAAGCGGGCGTTGCCCTCGGCCAGGTCGCGAATCACCAGCAGCGTCCACTTCCCGCAGACGATCTCGGCGGTGCGACAGACGGGGCAGGAAGAGTTGGAAACGGCACTCATCAGTGATCCTCGATGGCCTCGCTTCGGCTTGGCCATGCGAATTGCTACTTCAAGAAGTGTAGCGACGTGGCTTTACTTACTGAAGCGGCGGGGCCCTGCGCCGGCCCGTCGCAGACGCGGCGACGCGTCAGCGGCTGCTTTCGTCGTCGTCTTTGTCGGTTTCCGTCTCGGTCACCGAGGCGGCGTCCTGGCTGCGCTCGACGATCGGGTAGATGCGCTTGAGGGTGAGCTTGAAGCGGGTCTTGCCGTAGCCGTAGGCGAAGGTGGCCGAGTTGCCGGGTTTGATCTCCACGGTCGTGCAGGCGAGCTCGTCGAGCACGCATTTGGCTTTGCCGTAGTAGGCGGTGACGTTGCTGTCCATCAGGAAGATCGCGCCCTTGCCGTCCTGCGAGATGCCGACGAAGGTGAGGACGGGGTTCTTGGCGCTCGGCAGTGTGGTCATCGGTTCGACCCCGCGCTTGTGCTTGAGGTCGCCGAGGAAGCCGGCGTTGACTTCGATCACGTGGCCGGTGACGGTCGACTCCGCAACCACCTGGGTGACCGTCGTCGTCTTGGTCGTGGTCGAGTTGGTTTCGGGCCCGGCGGAGGGTGCACCGCCGGCCGGTGATCCGGATGAGCCACCGGTTCCGGTGGCGTCCCCGCCGCCGGCGACGACGACCGCGTCGCCACCTTCACCGCCGCGGCGCGGCGCCGGCTGGGCGAACGGGTTGCGCGGCTGGCGATGGCCGAGCCGGCGCCGGTAGTCCCGCAGGCCGGGCTCGGACGGGACGACGGCGAAGCTGGCGGCCGCCTGCTCCTCCTCGGTGGTCACCGTTCCGCCGCCAAAGCTTTCTTCTTCTTCGTCCCCGCCGCCGCCGAGCAGGATCGGCGCAGCGAAGATCCCGACCACAAGGAGGATCACCAGCGGCAGCAGGTGGCGGTCGCGCAGGTCCGCGTAGAGGTCGACCGCGAACTGCGGCGGCTTCAGGCCGGAGCTCAGCTCGGGCTTCTTGAGGCTCGGTTTCTTGAGGTCTGGCAGCTTCATCTGGTCACGGCAGTTCAGTCGCTTCGGTTTCGAGTTCGGTCCCGGGCCCGGAGGGCGTCGCGCCCGCGGTCAGCCCCTGGCCGGGCGGAGTGACGTAGGTGGTGACGCTGAAGTTGGCGCTGAGCACGCTGGACGGCGCCGCCGAGGCGCCCCCTTCGGCACCGCCCGGCGAGAGGTTGAAGCCGTCGATCGTGACCAGCCGCCCGCGCGCATCGACCTCGCCGTTCCTGGTCCGCACCAGCGCGTCGAGTCCTTCGATGAAGTCGGCGATCGCGAAGAAGCCGCCGTCGAAGTCGAGCGAGTAGGGCATCACCGAGAGGCCGGCGGGCCCGACCGAGGCTCCGAGCGGCAGCAGGGCCGCGGCGCTCTCGGTCGCTTCCGCGGTGCTGCCGCCACTGGAGCCCCCTCCCCCACCGCCCCCGGAGATGCTCATGAACCGGGTGTTCGAGCGGATCCCGACGCCGTCGAGCTGGACCAGCAGCGACGGGGTCGCCGCTTCGGCCGGTACGGCCTTGCCGAGCAGGACGAGCTGCTGGTAATTGGCAGGGAAGTTCTCTTTCGCTTCCGCGGCGAGCGCGGCGCGCTGTTGTTCGGTCGCGACTTCGGCGGTGAGCTGGTCGGTCTGCGCGGTCAGCTCGTCCACCTTTTCTCGCTTCGGCGAGAGCAGCAGCAGCCAGAACGCGATCGCGCAGGCGACCACGACGAGCGCCGCGACGGCGATCCTGGCGGAGTCGGTCTTCAGCGCCTTCATCGCTCAGCCCACCGGTTCGCTCGTAACCGAGGCGGCCGGCTCACCGGTCGCGCCCTCGGATTCGGTTTCATCGCCGTCTTCGCCTTCCTCGCCGTCTTCGCCTTCGGTCGCGGTTTCTTCGCTCGGCGCTTCGAGGGCCGAGGAGTCGCCGTTTAGAGACGGTGGCGCCGCATCGAAAGCAACGACGATGTCGAACAGCGCTTTTTCGCCGATCTGACAAAAGCCGCCGGCGGCGGTATCGCCACCCCCGGCTCCAGCCAGGCTGGAGTTGTTGAGACCAACCCGGGTGACCCCGTCGATCTCCTTCAGCGCGGCGACGAAGACGGCAACGCCCTCCTGGCCGGGAGCGCAGCCGCTGAGGGCGAGCGAGGGGCCGGTGACGCCGGATTCGGAGCCGCCGGCCGATCCGGTGAGCGAGCTGAGGTAGACGCCCGGCGGCAGGATCAGCGAGAGCTGACGGATCGTCCGCGCCCAGTCGAAGCGGCTGTCGGCAAGGCTGGTGATCGTCTGGTTGCGCGTTTCGGCGACCTGCTGGAAGCTGGCATACGGAGCGAGCTCTTCGGCTTCGGCGACCGCCTGCGCGCGCTGCGCTTCGAGCGTCTGCACTTCCGCTTCGCGGTCGCCGATCTCGTTGTTGGCGAGGACCAGCATCACGACGCCGATCAGCAAAAGGCCAAGGGCGCCGACGAGGATGTAGGCGATCGGGCCGGTGCGCGAGTCGCCGCCGCGGGCGCGGCGCTCCTCGGGCGGGATCAGGTTGATCGGCCGCACCGCTCAGCGCTCCAGGGCAAGTCCGTAGGCCAGGGTGAGGCGCGCCGCTTCGGCGTCGCCGACACCGGACAGCGCCGGTGGGCGGCGCAGGGAGACCTCGCGGCCGAGCACTGCGCCGAGCTGCGCCGGCAGGCCGGGGATCGTGCTGCCCCAGCCGCAGAGGACGACGTCGTCGACCGGGGTTGCTCCCTCCTGGGCGCCGTAGTAGTCGAGCGAGAGGCGCAGCTCGTCGGCGAGGCGGCCGACGCTGCCCTCGAGCGCGGCGCGGGCGGCGCCGGCGGACTCCGGGTCGCCCTGCACCTGGTCGAGCGGGAGCTCGAGCCCGGTGTGGACCAGCCACTGCTCGGCGTGCTCGAGCTGCATGCCGGTGGACTCGGCGAGCCCCTCGGCGATGCCGCGCACGCTGAACTCGGCGGCGCGGGAGAAGAGGCAGGAGAAGTCACGGGCGATCGCCAGGTTGGTGATGCCACCGAGGCTGCAGTAGAGGGTCGCCGGCACGTACTCCTCGGCGTCCGGTCCAGATGCGGCTGCGACCTCGGCGCCGGGGTGGGCGGCGCCCTCGGCGAGCGCGCGGATCATCCCGAAGGCGGCGAGGTCGATCCCGACCGGGTCGAGCCCCGCCCCGCGGGCCGCGGCGAGCAGCTGGTCGATGCTCTGGCGCCGGGCCGCGACGACCGCGACCTCGACGTGGCGGCTGCCGTCGTCGCCGACCTGGGCGCCGATCACCTGGTGGTCGAGCACGGCGCTCTCCAGCGGCATCGGGATCTGCTCCTGGGCCTGGAAGCGGACGGCGGCCCGCAGTTGCTCGGGGTCCTCGATCAGTGGCAGGCGCAGCGTGCGGAAGGCGACGCCCTGGCTGGCGACCGCGAGTCGCACCTGCTTGCCGAGCTTCTGGCGGCCGAACAGCTCACGCAGCGCGGCGGCGACCGCGTCGACGTCGAGGATCTCCCCACCCGCGATCGCCCCTGTGGGCAACGGCTCGATCCCGGTGCGCGGGCTGCCGCCGCCGGTGCCGGGCTCGGCCGCAGCGACGCTGTCGGCGTCGAGGTCGACGCCGACAGTGGTCGTGGTCTTCTTCTTGGCGGAAAGGATCATCGGTCTCGGGCCGGATTCGGCCTCGTCTCTAGATCGGCATCGCGTTCAGCGGCCTTTACCGCCGGGCGAACGCCCCGCATCAGGTGAAAGTGCGCGTGTAGAGGTCGATCAGCTCCTGGCCGGCGAGCAGCGCGGTGACGCCGCCCAGCGCCAGGAAGGGACCGAAGGGGATCGCCATCTTGCGGGCCGCGGCGCCCTGGCGGGCGATCATCGCGATCCCGACCAGCGAGCCGGCAAGCAGGGCGATGAGCAGGGCCGGGATCACCTCGATCCCGAGGTAGAGGCCCATCACCGCCGCCAGCTTCACGTCCCCCATCCCCATCCCGCCCGGATAGGCGAGCGCGGCGAGGAAGAGGACCCCGCCCGCGCCCAGCGCCGCCGCGGCCCGCTCGGGCAGCGACGCCGGGTCGGCGACGGCGACGATCGCGACCCCGAGCACCGAGGCGACGATCAGCACCTTGTTGGGAATGATCCGCCGCTCGAGGTCGGTGAGCGTGATCGCGACCAGCGTCGAGACGAAGACCAGCCCCAGCACCAGCATCCCGGCGTCGTCCTGGAAGCGCAGCGCGACCACGGCGAAAAGCGCCGCCAGGGTCAGCTCGGTCAGCGGATAGCGCGCCGAGATCGACTCGTCGCAGCAGCGGCTGCGCCCGCGCAGCACCAGCCAGGAGAACACCGGGACGTTGTCGTAGCCCGCGATCTGCGCCCCGCAGCCGGGACAGTGCGAGCGCCCGCCGACGACCGATTCGCCCTGCGGCACCCGGTGCGCGACCACGGTGAGGAAGCTGCCGATCATCGCGCCGAAGACGGCGAGCAAAAGAACGGCGGCGCCGGTCACGGTTCGACCTCGGACTGCGGCGCACCAAGTTCCGGATGCACGATCGTGGATTGAAGCTCGTAGTAATTGCGCTGGTTTTTCGCCAGGTTCGCCTTCGGCGCGGGCAGCACGTCGATGGTCACCCGTTTGGCCAGGCAGTTGCCAGCTTCGTCCTCTTCTTCGCAGGTGACAAAGCGGAAAACGGTCACTTCGGTGCCGTCTTCAGAGCGCAGTCCCGACGTTTCAGGATCGACTTCTCCCGCCGGGCCGTCGTCGACCGACAGGACCAGCGTCTGTGCTTTGAGCGCGGTCTCGCGCTCGAGGTCAAAGCTGGGCGCGCCGGCGAACGTGAGCACCCGCCCACGCGGATCGCGCACCCCCAGCTCCAAGCTGGCGGCCGAAGGCTCCGACGAGAGCCGGATCTCGTCGTAAGGAATCACCCGCACCCGTTCCATCTCCCGCTGCGCGACGCTGATGCTGACCTGCGATTCGCGACTGCGCTGCACGTTCTTGATCGCGGATGCGAAGGTCATGAAGACGGCGAGCGAGGCGAGGATGAGGACGATCGACGCGATCAGCATCTCGATGATCGTGAAGCCACCCTCCTCCCCCTTTAGGCGTTCGAGGCGCCTCACTTCAAGCCCCATCCTCGACCGCGAGATTGTGGAGTGCCGCGCCGCCTTCGAGCACGGTCTTACCGTCCTGCTCGCCGGCAGGGAATTCGATCGCCACCCCGACGTAAGCCGGCGGCTCGCCGTTGCTCGCCCCGCAATCCGAGCTTTTGGGTTCTGAAGCGTCGGGATCGCCGAGGCTTGGAGAGACACAGAAGACGTCAGGCGAAGCAAGCCCAGTGACCACGGTCGCGGCGGCGCCAGAGTTGACCGTGCGGGTACAGCCGAACGTCCCACCTTCCTCAGCCGCGCAGCTGTAGGCGATTTCACAGGGCACGGCGCCGGAATCCGAATCGCAAAGCGTCGCGAGCCGCAACGCAGACGGCGCTTCGTAGTCGGCAACGCTCCCCTGTCGCAGATCGGCAGTCAGCTTTTCGAGCGCGTTGCGCGCTTCGCCAATCTGATGCGCGCGATCCGTGACTTCGGGCTGCGTGCGCATCGAGGAGAGGAGAAGGGAGACAACCGCACCGATAACCACGATCATCATCGTCGCGGCGACGATCAACTCGATCATCGTGAAGCCGGAGTCGTCGTTTTTTGGGGAGAGGCGCATGAATCTCGCGAGGTGTATCGGCCTCACGGCGATTTTCTGAAGGTCACGGAACGACAAAGGGCGGGCCACATGGCCCGCCCTTTGTCGAACAGGAGTGCGATCCGGAGATCAGCCGCCCCAGTCGCCAGGGCCATTTTCAACCGTAGCGTTGTTGGGGCACCCGCCATTACCAGCGTTCGTGCACGGGAACGAAAGGGAACCAGCGTTATTCGCAACCGAGAAGGTGTTGGTGGTATCAGAGGTAATCGTGACTTCGTACTGGTTAGTCGTGTTTTCCGGAATATCGATGGCCATGGTGGCGTTCGCAAGCGTGGGCTCGATTGCGATCAGCGGAGCGCCTTCTTCCGCATCAGCACCGGCGTAGCTGCCGCCGTTATCGGTGGCGTACGTCTCCATCGCAACCTGGGCGCTGTGCGCGAACGACTTCGCCTCCGCATCGCCAGCCTTATCACGCTGATTGAAGAACGCCGGCAACGCGATCGCGGCGAGAATGCCGAGGATCAACATGACGACGAGGAGCTCGATGAGGGTGAACCCCTCCTCGCTCTTACCACTGAGCCGGGCGCCAATCTTTGCCCGGAGATTCTGGAGCAACATAGGTACCTCCTATTGGACCTATCGGTGCGCCAGAGCCCGGGGGAGTCGCCGTGTGGCGCCGAGGCACTGGCTTCATTTACCCGACCCTCATCGGCCTCCTGCGTCCGGCCTTTAGCCCTGCGTCAAGAAATTCTCTGGATCGGATTTTTTGTTCTTCGGAGCAGCGAAAAGTTGGGTGGCCGACACCCAAAATTCAGCAGCGAAGCGAAACCTTGCAAGAACTGTCCGAACACACGTCCAGCAAGCAGCGCATCGGATCGACAAGCCCCAGTCGCGGACGGCAGCGGAGGCGACCTCAGATCCATCGTGGAGGCCGAGTCGACGACCTCGGGCGACTCAGCGGATCTTGTCGTAGATGCTGAAGATCGGCAGGTACATCGAGATCACGATGAAGCCGACGACGGCGCCGATGAAGACGATCAGGATCGGCTCGATCAGCGAGGTGAGCGCTTTGACCTTGGCGTCAACCTCGGCCTCGTAGAAGTCGGCGATCTTCTCGAGCATGTTCTCGAGCTGGCCGGTTTCCTCGCCGACGGCGACCATGTTGGCGACCATGGGCGGGAAGATCTCGTGGCGAGCGAGCTCGCCTGCTATCGAGCCGCCTCGCTTTACCGACTCGTAGACATCTTCCATCGCCTCTTCGACGACGATGTTGCCAGAGGTTTCGCCCGTGATCTGGATCGCCTGGAGAATCGGCACGCCCGAGCTAACAGAGCCGGAAAAGGTTCGAGACCAGCGGGCGAGGGCAAGCTTTTGGACTACATCGCCGATTTTGAACGGGATTCTCAGCTTCATCCGGTCGACGGCGGCGCGACCCTTCTCGGTACCGCGCCAGCGGAAGAACATGTAGACGCCGAAACCGACCAGCGGAAAGACGATGAACCAGTAGCCGGTGATCGCGTCGGAGATGCCGACGGTGATCTTGGTCATGAAGGGGAGCTCAGCGGCTTCCTCGGGGTTCTGTTCGGCGAGCTGTTCGAAGATCCCGATGAAAACCGGGACGATGAAGGCGACGATGCCGATCATCGCCGCGATCGCCGCGCCGAAGACCAGGGCCGGATACATCAGCGCCGATTTGACCTGACGGCGGAGGTTGTCGATTTTCTCCAGGTGGATCGCGACCCGGTCGAGGGCCTCCTCGAGACGGCCGGACTGCTCGCCGGAGCGGACCATCGAGCGGTAGAGGCGGTCGAAGACGCGGGGGCTGCGCTCCATCGCCTGCGCGAGCCCGGCGCCGGCCTCGACGTCGCGGCGGACGCTGTCGAAGGCCTCAGTGATCTCCTCGTCCTCGGTCTGCTGCTCGAGGGTTCCGAGGGCACGGAGCATCGGCATGCCGGAGGCAACAAGGGTGGCGAACTGGCGCGTGGCAACCGAGAGATCTCGAACGGGCACCGCTTTGTATTTGCGCAGGACGTTCTCAATCTTGACCGGCGCCGACTTCTCGTTGACCTCGAGCACGACGAGGCCGCGCTGGCGCAGCTGCTCGGCGACCTGGGCTTTCGACTCGGCCTCGATCTCGCCCTTGGTCGGGGCTCCCGTCAGGTCGACGGCCTCGAAGGCGAAGGTGGCGCTCGCGGCGGCCATCGGCCTACGAGTACCCCTGCAGGGTCGGCGCGGCAGCGGGGGTCGCGCCGCCGACCAGGCGGCGCAGCTCCTCGGGCACCGACGCCCGCTGTTCGGCCAGCTCCATCGTGATCTTGCCGGCCCGCACCAGGCGCACCAGGTCGGCGTCCATCGTCTGCATGCCGATCGAGCCGGCGGTCTGGATCGCCGAGTAGATCTGGTGGGTCTTCGCCTCGCGGATCAGGTTGCGGACGGCCGGGTTCGGGACCAGCACCTCGCAGGCCACGGCGCGGCCCTTGCCGTCGGCGGTCGGCAGCAGCTGCTGGGTGACGATGCCCTGCAGGGCGATCGAGAGCTGGGTCCGCACCTGCTGCTGCTGCTCGGGCGGGAAGACGTCGATGATCCGGTCGACGGTCTGGGCGGTCGACTGGGTGTGCAGGGTGGCGAAGACGAGGTGGCCGGTCTCGGCCGCGGTCAGCGCGGTGGAGATCGTCTCCAGGTCGCGCATCTCGCCGACCAGGATCACGTCGGGGTCCTGGCGCAGGGCGGCGCGCAGGCCGAGGGCGAAGTCGGGCGCGTCGGAGCCGACCTCGCGCTGGTTGACCAGCGAGCGTTTGTGCTGGTGCAGGAACTCGATCGGATCCTCGATCGTGAGGATGTGGTCCTGGCGCTCGCGGTTGATCACGTCGATCATCGCCGCCAGGGTCGTGCTCTTGCCCGAGCCGGTTGGGCCGGTGACGAGGACGAAGCCGCGCGGCTTGCTGGTGAACTCGCGCAGGATCGGCGGCACGCCGAGGTCCTCCAGTGCCGGGATCCCGTGCGGGACGAGGCGGAAGGCGGCGCTGACCGCGCCGCGCTGCATGTAGGCGTTGACGCGGAAGCGGGCGACGCCGGGGATCGCGTAGGCGAAGTCGAGCTGCTGGCCGGTCTCGAAGCGTTTGCGCTGGTCCTCGCTGAGGATCCCGAAGACGACGTCGCGGGTCATCTGCGGGGTCAGCACCGGGAAGCCCTCCAGCGGCGTCACCTTGCCCTTGTCGCGGATCGCCGGCGGCGCGTTTGCGGTCAGGTGCAGGTCCGATGCCTGGCGCTGCGCGACCTCGGTGAGCACGGCGGCGAAATCGAGGGGCCCGGCGGCTGCCGGCTGGGCCTGCTCCTGCTGCGGGGTCTGCATCTCCATCAGGCGGTCACCCTCACTACCTCGTCGAGGCTGGTCTGGCCGGCGCGCACCTTGGAGAGCCCGTCCTCGCGCAGGGTCAGCATGCCCTCCTGGCGAGCGACCGCGGTGATCTCCGCCTGTGGCGCCATGTTCACGGTCATGTCCTTGACCCGCTCGGTCATCCGCATCACCGAGTAGAGCCCGAGCCGCCCGCGGAAGCCCGTGTTCGAGCAGCGCGAGCAGCCGACCGCCTCGTAGGCCTCGATGTCCGCGGAGGCGCCGAAGCCGGCTTCGGCGAGCGCGTGCGGGGAGACCACGGTGCGGCGCTTGCAGGTCTGGCAGAGGGTGCGGGCGAGGCGCTGGGCGACCACGCAGTCGATCGCCGAGGCGGTGAGGAAGGACTCGATCCCCATCTTGCCGAGCCGGGTGATCGTGCCCGGCGCGTCGTTGGTGTGCAGAGTGGAGAGCACCATGTGGCCGGTCAGCGCCGCCTCGATCGCGATCCGCGCGGTGTCCGAGTCGCGGATCTCGCCGACCATGATCACGTCGGGGTCGGCGCGCAGGATCGAGCGCAGCCCGGAGGCGAAGGTCAGCCCCGCCTTCGGGTTGACGTTGATCTGGTTGACCCCTTCGATCTGGTACTCGACCGGGTCCTCAATCGTGATCATGTTCTTCTCCACCGTCATGATCTCGGCCAGCGCCGCGTAGAGGGTCGTGCTCTTGCCGGAGCCGGTCGGGCCGGTGACGAGCACGGCGCCGTAGGGCTTGCGCACCGCCAGTTCGAACGGCCCGCGCGCCTCTTCGCCCATCCCGAGCTCGTCGAGCGAGCGCATCGCGTTACGGGTGTCGAGGATGCGGATCGTGATCCCCTCCCCACGCTGGGTCGGCAAGGTCGTCACGCGCAGGTCGACGCGACTCTCGTCGACGGTGACCCCGACCCGACCGTCCTGCGGGATCCGCTTCTCGGCGATGTCGAGGTCGCTCATGATCTTGATCCGAGAGATCACCGCGGAGATCATCCGCCGCGGCACGTGCGCGGCCTCGTGGAGCACGCCGTCGACACGGAAGCGCACCCGCATGTCGGACTGCCCGGGCTCGAAATGGATGTCGGAGACGCCCTCGTTGACCGCCTGCCCGAGGATGCTGTAGACGAGCTTGACGACGGGCGCGTCGTCGGCGGTTGCGTGCAGACCGCTAACGGGGTCGTAGTCCTCGTCCTCCGCGGCGGCGGCGTCATCCTCGACCGCCTCGTGGACGGCGCTCTGCAGCGAGTTGACCCGGACCAGCAGCGATTCGATGTCGGCGGCGTCGGCGACGACCAGCTGCGTCTGCAGGCCGGTTGCCATCTTGATGTCGTCGGCGGCGAGCACGTTGGCCGGGTCGGCCATCGCGACCAGCAGCGTCTGCGTGTCGACGTAGCCGATCGGGACCGCCTGGTAGCGCCGCGCCGAGGCGATCGGCAGCAGGTTCGCCGCCGCCATGTCGACCGCGTACTCGCTGAGGTCGACGTGGTCCAGTCCGTAGCGCTCGGCGATCGCCAGCGCCAGCTGCCCGTTGTCGATCGCGTTCTGCTCGAGCAGGATCCGCTCCGCCGGCCGGCCGGCGACGCGGCTCTCGGCCACCGCCGCCTCGACCCGCTCGGGCGCGACGAACCCGAGCGCGACCAGCACGTCGGTGACGAAGCGGGCGTTGCGGCCGTAGCCGCGCGGGTGGGTGATCCCCGGCGTCGCGCCCGCCGCGTGGGCCGGGTCGGCCTGCCGCGCGAGGGCGCCCTCGACCGCCGGGGCTTCCCCGGAAACCGGGACCGGGCGCAGGTGCGGATGCTGGGTATCGCTCATCGACCGCTCGCTTCTCAGTTCGGCGCGTAGGAGAGCTGGGGTCCACGGTAGCCGGCGTCGACCACCGCCTGGCGTACCTCCGCGGCGCTCTGGAACCCGTAGGTGACCGTCGCCGGAGCCGCCTCGCCTTCGCTGACCGCGCGTGGGCTGACCACGATCAGCGCCGGCGCCTGGTTGACCCCGAGCGGGCCGGTGATCGGCGCGTAGCGGGCGATCTCGCCGGCCGGCGCGGTGAACAGCGCGACGCCGGGCATCCGCCTGACCACCCCGACGGCACTGGCGACGCGGCGGTCGTCGATCCCGCCGGGCCGGAAGATCAGCAGGACGACCGTGTCGCCGCGTGCGTAGGCGGCCTCGACCGCGTCGGGCAGCGGCCGCTCCGAGGGCGCACTGACCGAGGAGGCGGAGGCGGCCGGCGAGGATTCTTCGAGGCTGCTCCCGGTCGCCCCTTCTTCGGGCGTCGCGGTGCCGAGCTCGACCGGCGCCGGCGCTTCTTCTTCCGATTCGCCGCCACCCATCCCTTTAAGCAGGAAGACCCCGACGATCAGCGCGAGCACGCCGATCACCGCGATCTGCGCCACCGGGTTTTCGTTCAGCTTCTCTCTCATCGCGATTCAGACCTCTGAATTAGGTCGTCATCGCGACTGCCGACCTTGAGGAATGCAGGTCGGTATGCCGAATCCGCGCGCTCAGCAGCCGCTGTCCGGCGACTCGGTCGCGGCCGGCGGCGCCGCCGAGCATTCGACGAAGAGCGACTTCGCCACGGTCATCGTCGGCGCGGTCACGTTGAAGTTCGGATCGTTTTCGATCTCCTCGATCCGTTCGACCGTTTTTTTCAGTTCTTCTTCATTTTTCACGTACGTTTTGCTTTTCACGGTTTTCGGTTCGCCCTCTTTCCATCCAGGCTCACCCGGAATGAATTCCGGGTCGATGAAGTCGCCGGGGGACGGTGGCGTGAACGGACCGGACTGGTTGATCCGAGCGCCGCCGCCGAGCTCGAGGGTGCGGCCGATGATCACCCCACGCAGGTTGACGCCGTTGTTGGCGACGATCTGCGAGCTGGGCGCGTAGACGACGAACTGCGAGACGTTGGCCCCACCGCCGAGTTCGATCTTGCTCTGCGCGGGATTGCTGGAGCCGGCGAAGTAGAAGCCGGGGCCTTTGCCGGCGTCGGCGGCAACGTAGGTGCCGTTGGCGATCTGCAGCTGCGCGGCTCCGTTGAGGCCGTTGCAGTTGCTCGGCGCGTCGAAGTAGATTTTGATCATCTTGCCGTTCCCCGAGAGCAGCTTCGAGCCGCCTGCCAGGGTCAGCCTGCAAAGGAAGTAGGGAGCCATCCCTTCCAGCGTGATCTGGTCGTAGTTGACCGTCAGGTGCCGGTTGGAGGCGTTCCAGGAGATGTTGCCCCGCTGCCAGACGTTCGGGCCGACCGGGTCCGCCGCGGCGAGGCGCGAGTTCGAGTTGTTGGTGGCGATATCCGCCGGCAGGTCGACCGACGGGTAGTCGGTGGTGCCCTGGCCGACGGTGCGGCCCACTGAGCAGCTGGAGGGCGCTTTGTTGCTGGAGGAGTTGTCGGTGCTGAAGGTGGTGCCGTAGCCGACCGAACCGCAGACGTTGGCGCTGCCGACCATTTTCACCCAGCCGTTGGAGCCGGCGCCACCGTTGTAGATCTGTGCGTCGTTGTGCATGTCGAGCCAGTCGATGCCGACGATCTGGCCCTGCGCGTAGACGTTCGGCGGCGGCACCGTGACGTCTTCGCCCTCTACCGGGATCAGCTCGCCGGGGACCTCTTCGACGTCGGTGCCGTTTTCTTCTTCTTCGCGCATCGTCGTTTCGATCAGTTCTTTCTCGATGACGCGCTGGTTGTACTCGATCTGCAGCTCGTTGAGGCCGGCACCGGCGTCGGCGCAGGCGGTCACCTCGACCCGCTTGGTGACCCCGTTCGAGAGCCCGGTCGAGACGACCTGCACGGCCCCGCCGCCCGCGGTGGCGCTGCACTGGGCGCTCTCGATCGCGTCGGCGCATTCCGCGCCGCCGGTGCCACCCTGGTAGCAGGGCCGCAGCTGGTAGCGGTACTCGGCCGCGCCGATCGGGTTCGGTCCGACCGCCGGACACCAGCCGGCCCCTTCCAGCGCGCCGCCTTCGACGCAGGCGGCATCCGGGTCGCCAGCCAAGAGCTGGCTCTGACCGAGCACCGCCAGTTCCGCTCCCGCTTCGGCTGCGGCCAGCGCCTCGTTGCCGCGCTGGTTGTTGGTGCCGCCGCTCTGCGAGGAGACCGAGGCGACGATCGGCACGGCCGCCATGCCCATCGCGATCACGGTGATGATCATCGCCATCGGCAGAGCGATGCCCTGCTCGGAGCGCAGAAGCGCGTTCAGACGGACCCTCATTGCAATGCTCCTTCCGGCTCGGGTGCGAGCTGCTCGATGCCGCTTGCCCGCTGCCCTCCGGCGGCGAGCATCAGTTTGAAGTCGTGGGGGCTGGTCGCCGTCTCGTAGGCGACCTGTTCGGAGATCCGGCCGGCGGTGACGTGGCCGAGCAGGTCCTGGTCGAAGGTCTGCATGCCGTAGTAGGAGCCCTCGGCGATCGCTTCGGTGATCTTGCCGGTCTCTTCCGGGGAGAGGATCAGGTCTTTGATCCGGCCGGTGGCGACGAGCACCTCGGCGACCGGGACGCGGCCGCCGTCGAGGCCGGGGACGAGGCGCTGGGAGATCACGCCGGCGAGGGTGGTCGCGAGCATGACGCGGGCCTGGGTTTGGAGGTGGGGCGGGAAGAAGTCGAGGATGCGGTTGATCGTCTCGGCGGCGTCGAGGGTGTGCAGGGTGGAGAGCACGAGGTGGCCGGTCTCGGCCGCGGACAGGGCCGTGCGCACCGTCTCCTCGTCACGCATCTCGCCGATCAGGATCACGTCGGGGTCCTGGCGCAGGATCCGCCGCATCGCCCGCGGGAAGCTCTCGGTGTCGGCGCCGACTTCGCGCTGGTTGACGATCGAGCGTTTGTCTTCGTGCAGGTACTCGACCGGGTCCTCGAGCGTGACGATGTGCTTCGCCCGGGTCGAGTTGATGTGGTCGATCATCGCCGCCAGGGTGGTGCTCTTGCCCGAGCCGGTGGTGCCGGTGAGCAGGACGATGCCGCGCTGGGTGTCGGCCAGGCTCAGCACCGTCTGCGGCAGGCCGAGGTCGGCGGCGCTGCGGATCTCGAAGGGGATCGCGCGGCAGGCGATCGAGACCGAGCCGCGCTGGCGGAAGGCGTTGACGCGGAAACGGCCGACGCCGGCGATCGCGTAGGCGAAGTCGGCCTCGCCTTCGGCGTCGAATTCGGCCCGGCTCTTCTCGTCGGAGATCGCCGCCAGGCCGCGTTCGGTGTCGGCCGCCTCCAGCGGCGGTTCTTCGAACAGCGGCCCGAGGTGGCCCTCGACGCGGCCCATCGCCGGCGATCCGACCTTGATGTGGAGGTCGGACCCGCCGCGCTCGACCAGCGCTCGCATGCAGGTTTCGATGTCGAACATCCCGGCCCCTATCGGCCGGGAGTCCGAAATCTTTAACTGGCTAAACGGCTATTTGACAACTACATCTGAGGGCGTCGCTGCCAAGGACGCAGGAAGGCTGGTTCGGGTCACGCACTGAAGTGCGTGACCCGAACCAGCCGACCGAGGACGCCGGCAGCGGCGTCCTCAGGCGACCTCGCGGAGTTTCTGCGCCTCGCCGAGCGACTGGAGCTTTTTGAGGCTCTGGTTCTCGATCTGGCGGATCCGCTCGCGGGTGACGTTGAACGTGCGCCCGACCTCGTCGAGGGTGCGCGGGTGCTCGCCGCCCAGCCCGTAACGCAGTTCGAGCACGCGGCGCTCGCGGTAGGAGAGGTTCTCCAGCGCCTCTTTCAGCGCCTCTTTGGTGAGCAGGTCGGCGGCGCGGTCGAACGGCGACTCGGCCTTCTCGTCGGCGATGAACTGGCCGAACTCCGACTCCTCCTCGTCGCCCACCGGCTTCTCCAGCGAGACCGGGGCCTGGGCCGAGCGCTTGATCGAGTCGACCTCCTCCGGGTCGATGCCGGTGACCTCGGCGATCTCCTCCGGGGTCGGCTCACGACCGAGCTCGGTGACCAGCTTGCGCTCCGCGCGGCCGATCTTGTTCAGCTTCTCGACCACGTGGACCGGGATCCGGATCGTCCGCGCCTTGTCGGCGAGCGCACGGGCGATCGCCTGGCGGATCCACCAGGTCGCGTAGGTGGAGAACTTGAACCCCTTGCGGTAGTCGAACTTCTCGGCCGCGCGGACCAGGCCGAGCGTGCCCTCCTGGATCAGATCGAGGAAGGGAAGCCCCTGGTTCCGATAATTTTTCGCGATCGAGACGACCAGGCGCAGGTTCGACTCGACCATTTTCTGCTTTGCGTCGAGGTCGCCGCGCTCGATCCGCTTGGCGAGTTCGACCTCCTCCGCCGCGGTCAGCAGGCGGACTTTGCCGATGTCCTTGAGGAACAGCTGCAAGCTGTCCGTGGTCATGTCCGGTTTCAGGTCGAGCGCCGCTTTCTGGCGCCGGCGGCCTTTTTTGCCGGTATCGGCGGGCATCGCGTCGGCCGCCGCTTTCTGGGCGGGATCCATGTCCTCGACGAGCTCGATCCCCGACTTCTCGAGGTGCCCGTAGAGGTCCTCTACGTCAGACTCGTCGAGGTCGACCTCGGAAACCGCCGAGGCGATGTCGCCAAAGGTCAGCACGCCGAGCTGCTGCCCGCGATTGATGAGGTTCTTGACCTCCTCCAACTCCTGAAGCTCTGCTACCAACATCCGTGTCTACTCATTTCCCTAGCGCGTGGTGTTTAGTCCTGCCGGATAAAAGCCGCCGCGAGCCGAAAGTCGCGCCGGCCGATGAAAAAGCGGACCAGAGGATCGGTCCGCGAAGTAAACGATTGCCATCAAGTTCAGTTTGCCCAAGCGGGCGGGCGTCAAACTTGTCAAACGCCTGTTCGCATAGTAGTCGCTTCAGTTTGTAAAGTCAATGTCCAGATCCCTGCGCAAATCAACCCCGTGGCTGAAGGCCTTCTGGCAGCGCGCCTACGAAGAAAACGTCACCGGGCTCTCGGCGATGGTCGCCTACAACCTGATGCTGGCGGTCTTCCCCTTCGCCCTGCTGGTGCTCTTCGTCTTCGGCCAGGTGCTGAAGATCGAGGGCGTCGAGACCGGCGTCATCAACGACCTGCAGCGCCTCTTCCCCTCGGTCGAGCAGGACACCCTGGCCGACGTCCTCAACCGGATCGAGAACAACTCGACCACGATCGGGATCGCCGCCTTCGTCGGCTCGCTCTGGATCGGCGCCTCCTTCTGGGGGGCGATGGACACCGCCTTCTGCCGGATCTACCACGTCGAGTGCCGTGGCTGGCTCGAGCAGAAGCGGTTCTCCTTCGCGATGCTCTTCGTCGTCGTCCTCTTCATCGCCGCCAGCATCTTCGTCCCGACGGTCGAGAGCACCCTGCTCTCCAGCACCGACCGGCTGCCGCTCGGGCTTTCCGACATCAAGGCGATCGACACGGTCCTGCTCCTGGCCGCGGCGCTGTTCGTCACCTTCCTGATCTGCTCGGTGATCTTCTGGGCGGTGCCGAAGGGCCATATGCCCTGGCGCGCGGTCTGGCCCGGCGCCGCCTTCGTCACGATCGCCGCCGGGCTCGCCAACTGGCTCTTCCCGCTCTACCTGAACAGCGTCTCGAGCCTCTCGCGCTTCGGCTCAACCGTCGGCTTCGTGCTGATCGCGCTGCTCTGGTTCTACGTGCTCAGCCTGGCGCTGATGGTCGGCGCGGTGATCAACTCCCTGCGCCACGAGCTCCATGACACCGGGGAACTCCCCTACCGCGTGCGCGAGAACCCCTGCGGGTGCGACGATCCGCCGCAACTGGAGGCCGATCGCGTGACCCGTCCCGGGTAGTCAATAAAAACTGCCATATATTTACAAAGGTGTCAGGCGTTCTCGATCCGAAGACACCTTTCGACCTCGCGGCACGGGCCCAGCGTCAGCGGATTCTCGACGCGATCGTCGCCAGCTGCGCGGCGAAGACCTTCCAGGGCACGACGATCGCCGACATCGTCGCGCGGGCAAGCATCTCCCGCACCACGTTCTACAAGCATTTCGCCGACAAACGGGCCTGCTTCGACGCCGCCGTCGACTCCGCGATCGAGGAGGTGCGGGCGGTCGCGCGCGCCGCACGTCTCCCCGAGGACCCGCCGGCGGCGGCCCTGCCGAAGGCCGGCGCGGCGATCCTGCGCTGGATGGCGGACAAGCCGCAGCTTGCACAGCTGCTTACCGGCGATGCACCTACGGTCGAGCCCGCGGTGGTCGGGCGCTACCGGCGGCTGGTGATCCCGGCGGTCGCCGCGCTCTGGGGGGACGCCGCCGAGCGCGGGCCGCACCTCGACCCGAAGCTCGCCTTCGGCCGCATCCAGCTACTCGTCTACAGCCGCGTCGCCGCCGGCGAACAGTCGACACTCCCCGAGCTGCTGCCCGAGCTCGTCTACCTCGCCGTCGCCCCCTTCGCCGGGCACGACGAGGCGCTGCGGCAGGCTCGGCAGGTGGAGGGCGCGCGATGACCGAGGGGCCCCAGGACCTGCGCAAGTGGCGGCTGCCGCGCGGCCGCCACGGGCTGCCGCGGGAGCTGGTGATCCGCTCGCAGCGCGAGCGCCTGCTGGCCGCGGTGGTCCGGGTCAGCGCCGAGCGCGGCTTCGACGAAACCACGATCGCCGACGTCCTCGACGAAGCCGGGGTCGGGCGCGAGACCTTCTACGAACTGTTCGCCGACAAGCGCACCTGCGCCCTGACCGCGCACAAGCTGCTCACCGACGACCTCGAAGCAAAAGTGCGCGACGCCTACGCCGGTCCGGGCGAGTGGCCTGAACGGGCCCGGCGAGGGCTGGCGGCGGTGCTCGACTGGTTCGCCGCCGACCCGGCGGCGGGCCGGTTCATCCTGGTCGAGCTGTCGCGCATGGGGATCGACGCGCGGTCCCGCTTCCAGGCCGAATTCAGCCGCTTCGTCGGCCTCGTCGACGAGGGCTTCGACGGCGCCGACCCCGACCTCAGCCACGCCAGCGTGCTCGCGGTCGGCGCGGTCCTCGCCCAGGTCCACGAGGAGATCGTGCTCGGCCGTGCCACCGAGCTGCCGGCCCTGCTGCCCGACCTCACCTACGAGCTCCTGGTCCCGTTCAGCGGCGAAGCGATCGCCCGCGCCGAGCGCGAGCGCGCCGCTAGCGAGCGACCAGCGCCGAGTGAAGGCCGCTGACGATCGCTTCGCTGAGCCGCGGGACGCCGCCGAAGCGCAACTGGCTGACGGCGCCGTCGACGATCGCGGCGAACCAGCTCTCGGCCGAGCCAGCGGCGTAGCCGCCCGGTCCGGCCCGCAGCTCCCGCTCGCAGGACGCCACGCGGCCGCGCTCGACCGTGACCCGGACCCCGGCCGCCGCCGTCCCGAGCTCCACTTCCAGCTGGCAGGTGCCCGCCAGCTTCGGCTCGAGCCGGACCAGCGGCAGGGTCAGGAGGAAGGCGGCCTCGACGTCGGTCGACCTGACCGGCGGCGCGGTGGCGGCGAAGTGGCGCGCTTCGAAGCCCGCTGCGGCGGCGAGCGGCAGGATCCCGCGCCGGCCCCACTCGGTCAGCGTGTACGGCGTGCCGGCGGCGGGGGTGGGATCGGCCTCGATCAGTCCGGCGATCCGCATGCTGGAGAGGCGCCGCTCGAGCGCCGGGTAGCTGAGCTCCTCGATGCTGCGGTCGAGCGCGGTCAGCGAGCGCGGGCGCACCGCCAGGGCGCTGGTCATCGTCGAGCCCCAGCCGTCGACGAACGCTTTCAGGATGCCGCGGGCGGCGGCGCCGTCAAGCGCGATCGGGCCCTCCGGGGCAAGCGCCAGCCAGGCCTCGATCCGGTCGGCGACCGCGAGCAGGTCGGCGCCGGTCGGCGTCAGCTCGGTCTCCACTCCGCTCGGCGTCTCGTCCGGCTTGCGCCGGCCGAGCGCGCCGATCTCGGCAAGACCGGCGAGATGCGCGCGCAGCGTCGTCTGCGCCGGCAACCCGGCCGCCTGCCGCAGCTCCCCCAGCCGCATCGGCCGCTCTGAGAGCGCCCGCAGCACGCTGACGTTGAGCGGGATCGCGAGCAGTCGCACGACCCGCTCGCCAGCCCGCTCGGCGGGCTGGCCACTGGCTGGCACCTCGACATCGGCTGCTTTGGACACCCTGCTTCCCCCTTCGCTGCGAAAGCCAGCGTACCAAGAGTTCCTAATTAAAACGGGCGAGTTTTATAAACGAACGATTGCGTTCGCAGCCTGTTCGAGCGCCGCCGGAAGCGGCACCCGGTCCCGGTCCGGGAGCAGCTCCATCCCGCTCGGGTCAGCGACCACCGTCTCGGTCGACAGGCCCTCGATCAGCGGCCGGGCGACCCCCGCGTCGACCGGCGTGACCAGGCCGATCCAGAGCGAGGAGAGGGCCGGGGTTAGCACCGGCACGGTCAGCCGCAGGGGCGGCCGGCGGCCGAGGGCGCGCGCGAGCTCGTCGATCATGCCGCCATAGGTGGTGACTTCGGGGCCGCCAACCTGCAGCTCGCGGTCGAGCGGCAGCCCGAGGTCGCGGGCGCTGGCGAGGAATCCGACCGCGTCGGCGACCGCGATCGGCTGCGTCCGCGTGGTCACCCAGCGTGGGGTGACCATCGCCGGCAGGCGGCGGACCAGGTAGAAGAGCGTGCGAAACGACTCGCTGCCCGCGCCGATCACCGCAGCGGCGCGGAAGTAGGCGACCGGGACCGGGCCGGCACGCAGGGCCGCCGCGGTTGCGTGGCGGCTGGCCAGGTGCTCGGAGCCCTCCCCCAGCCCGCCGAGGTAGACGATCCTGCGCACCCCCTCCGTCTCCGCCGCGGCGGCGAAGTTCTCGGCGCCCTGCCGGTCGCGCGCGGCGAAGTCCCCGTCCTCCGCCCCCCGCCCCATCGAGTGCACGAGGTAGTAGGCGACGTCGACTCCCTCCAGCCCCGCCCGCAGGCTCGGCGGGTCGAGCACGTCCGCCTGCACCACCTGGCAGCCGGCCTGGGTCAGCCCGGCTGCGTTCTCCGGGCGCCGCGCCAGCGCCCGCACCTCCTCCCCTTCCTCGCGCAGCGTCCGGCAGAGGAGCCCGCCTATGTACCCCGTGGCACCAGCAACCGCGATCACCGGGTACAGCTAACCGGCGAGCGCGAACTTCAAGCCTGGGCTCAGCCGTATTTGTTGTCGGCGCCCAGAATCGCGCGCAGCTTGGCGCGATCGTGGCGGGCGTGGACGCGGCGCACGGTGCCCGAGCGCGAGCGCATCACCAGCGATTCGGTGGTCACGCCGGAGCCGGAGTAGCGGACGCCCTGGAGGACGTCGCCGTCGGTGACGCCGGTGGCGGAGAAGAAGACGTCCTCGCCGGAGCAGAGGTCGTTCGCTGTCAGCACGCGGTCGAGGTCGTAGCCGGCCTCGAGGGCGGCGCTGCGCTCCTCGTCGTTGCGCGGCCAGAGACGGCCGAGCAGCTCGCCGCCCATCGACTTCAGCGCGGCGGCGGAGATCACGCCCTCGGGCGTGCCGCCGATCCCCCAGAGCAGGTCGACCGGGGAGCGTTCGGAGACCGCGAGCAGGGCGGCGGAGACGTCACCGTCGGTGATCAGGCGGATGCGGGCGCCGGCCTCGCGGACTTCGCGGATCGCGTCCTCGTGGCGCGGCCGGTCGAGCATCACCACGATCACGTCGCCGATCGAGCCGCCCTTGCGGTCGGCGATCAGCTTCAGGGTCTCCGGCAGCGGCCGGTCGAGGTCGAGCAGGTCGGCGATCTCCTCCCCGCCCGCCATCTTTTCCATGTAGACGCAGGGGCCGGGATCGAACATCGAGCCGCGCTCGGCCAGGGCGATCACCGCGATCGCGCTCGGCATCCCGAGCGCGCAGAGGCGGGTCCCCTCCAGCGGATCGACCGCGATGTCGGCCCTCGGCGGGGTGCCGTCGCCGATCTGCTCGCCGTTGTAGAGCATCGGCGCTTCGTCCTTCTCGCCCTCGCCGATCACGACCAGGCCGTCCATCGAGACCGAGTCGAGCACGAAGCGCATCGCGTCGACCGCGGCGCCGTCGGCGGCGAGCTTGTCGCCGCGCCCGACCCAGCGGGCGGAGGCGAGCGCCGCCGCCTCGGTCACCCGCACCAGCTCCAGCGCGAGGTTGCGGTCGGGCTTTGCTTGATTGGCCTCGGCCATCGGCGCCGCAGGCTATACGGTTGGCGCTGTGCAAGCGCGCTGGGGACTCACTTTGCCGCTGCCGGGCGTGTCGCTGGCCGACCACCGGGAGCTGTTGCAGAGCGCCGAGGCGACCGGCTACACCGACTTCTGGACCGGCGAGACGGCCGGGCCGGACGGCTTCACCCCGCTCGCCCTGAGCGCCGCCTGGACCGAGCGCGTGCGCCTCGGGACCGGCATCGCCGGCGTCTTCCAGCGCGGCCCGGCGCTGCTCGCCCAGGAGGCGGCGGCCCTCGCCGACGGCTCCGGCGGCCGCTTCGTACTCGGGCTCGGCTCCTCCTCGGACCGGATCGTCGAAGGCTGGAACGGGATCCCCTTCGAGCGCCCGCTCTCGAAGATGCGGGAGACGCTCGACTTCCTCGACGCCGCGCTCGCCGGTGAGCGCACCACGACCGGGTTCAGGCTCGAAACGGCGCCCGCGCACCGGATCCCGGTCGTGCTGGCGGCGCTGCGCGGCAAGATGCTCGAGCTGGCGGTCGCGCGCGCGGCCGGCGCCTTCACCAACTTCCTGCCGCTCTCCGGCCTGCCCAAGGTGGTCGCCCAGCTCGAGGACGCGCCGCAGGGCTTCGAGCTGCTCTGCCGCTTCTTCTGCATCCCGGGCGAGCGCGAGCAGGCCGAGCCGCTGGCCCGCTTCATGTTCTCGTCCTACATCACCGTCCCGGTCTACACCGCCTTCTACCAGTGGCTCGGGTACGGCGAGCAGATCGAGCCGATGGTCGCCGCCTGGCAGGCCGGCGACCGTCAGGCGGCCGCCGCCGCGGCGCCCTGGGAGCTGATCGAGGACATGTTCGTCCTCGGCACGCCCGAGCAGATGAAGGAGCGCCTCGCCGCCTTCGTCGACGGCGGCATCACGCTGCCGATCATCACCCCGATCGTCACTCCCGACAAGCTCGGCGAGACGATCGCGGCGCTGGCGCCCTAGGCGCCCCGGTCGCGCCGCGGGCGGGCCAGGCTGAGCGCGTAGTCGCCGCCGGCGTCGGTGAACCAGCCGCGCAGCTCGAGGCCGGTTTCGGCGTAGACGCACTCGAGCCGCTCGCGGGTGAACTTGGTCGAGATCTCGGTCCGCATCTCCTCTCCGGCGGCGAACTCGATCGTGAGGTCGAGGTCGGCGATGTGGACGCTCTGTTCGGCCAGTGAGCGCAGGCGGATGTCCATGCGCTCCTCGCGCGCGTCGAAGCGGGCGACGTGCTCGAAGGCGTCGAGGTCGAAGTCGGCGCCGAGCTCGCGGTTCAGCACCGCCAGCACGTTCTTGTTGAACTCGGCGGTGACCCCGGCGGCGTCGTCGTAGGCCGCCTCCAGACGATCGGTCGCCTTGATCAGGTCGGTGCCGAGCAGGAGGTGGTCGTCGGGGCCGAAGAGGGCCGCGATCCGGGTCAGGAACTCACGCCGCTCGCCCGGGTAGAGGTTGCCGATCGTGCCACCGAGGAAGGCGAGCAGGCGCGGCTCGCCTTCGCTGGGGATGCGCTCGAGGTCGATCTCGAAGTCGCAGACGAGGCCGCGCACTTCGAGGCCCGGGTACTCCTCGACCAGGTCGCGGGCGGTCGCCTGGGTGATCTCCTCGGAGATGTCGACCGGGACGTAGGTGCGCAGGCAGCCGGCGGCGCGCATCGCGCTGAGCAGGTGGCGCGTCTTCGCGGCCGAGCCGGAGCCGAGCTCGACCAGCGTGCCGGGGGAGCCGGCCGCGGCGAGGATCTCGGCGGAGCGGCCGGCGAGGATCTCGCGCTCGCGGCGGGTCGGGTAGTACTCGTCGAGCTCGGTGATCCGCTCGAACAGCTGCGAGCCGCGCTCGTCGTAGAAGTACTTCGGCGAGAGCTCCTTCGGCGAGGCGGAGAGGCCGGCGCGCACGTCCGCGACCATCGCCGCGTGGGCGTCGGCGTCGAGGTGGACGTCGATCGCGATCACGACTCGTCCCTCGCGCAGCGGATGCCGGCGAAGATCTGGCTGCGCTGCGGCAGGTCCCAGTTGCGGAAGCTCGGCCGCGCGACCCAGGGGTGGGTCGCCCAGGCGGCGCCGCGCAGCACCCTGTAGGTGTCGCCGAAGAAGGCCTCGGAGTACTCCGGGTAGGGAAAGGCCTCGAAGCCGGGGTAGGCGCGGAACTCGGATGAGGTCCACTCCCAGGCCTGGCCGACGCCGTCGAGGAGCTCGCGCGCCGCCTCCCACTCGAACTCGGTTGGCAGTCGCTTGCCCGCCCAGCGAGCGAAGGCGTCGGCCTGCTGCCAGGAGACGTGGAGGACGGGATGACCGGGCTCGACCGGCTCGCGGCGGCCGCGCGCGCTGCTGACCCAGCCGTCGCCCTCGCGCTCCCAGTAGTCGGGTGGCGCGGCGCCGCTCGCGGTGACGAACTCGGCGAAGGCGGCGTTGGTGACCGGGTTGCGGTCGATCTCGAAGGCGGCGAGCTCGACCGCGTGGCGGGGGCGCTCGTTGTCGTAGGCGAAGCCGCGCGGCGGCGCCCCGACCTCGTAGCGCCCGGCGGCGACGGCGACCGTCTCCGGACCGTCGCGGTCGACCGCGGTCGTGCCCAGCGGCAACGGCAGCTCGTAGCCCTCGACCAGCTGCAGCAGCTGCAGCATCGTCTCGGTGTGCTGGAGCTCGTGCGCGGTCAGCATCTCGTAGACGAACCCGTCGCGCAGCAGAGGCTGCTCGGCGTCGGGGCCGATCTCGACCTCGGCCAGCACCTCGAGCGCGCGCTCGCGCACCTCGTCCATGTAGGCGCGCAGCTCGGCGTCGCGCAGGATCGGCAGCTCACCGCGGCTCCTGCGCGGGTTCTCGATCGCGTCGTAGAGCCGGCCGAGCTCACCCCGCAGCGGCTCGCGCCCGCCGATCCGCTGCACCAGCCAGAGCTCCTCGAAGTTGGCGATGTGGCCGAGGTCCCAGGCCAGCGGGCTGAGCAGCGGCGAGTAGACCCGGTTGAGATGCTCGTCGTCAAGCGGCCCGACCAGGGCGAGCGTGCGCCGCCGCGCCTCCGCGAGCCGCTCCGCGATCGCGTTCTTGCCGGTTGCCGTGGCCTTGGTGTTTGCCGTCACCTCGGTGGCGATACGAAGACCCTACCCGGGTCGGATCGCCGCCATGTGAACACGTGGGACCGCTAGGGTGCGCGCGATGAGGATCGACGGATGCGGAGCGCTGGTCGTCGGCGGAGCCTCCGGGCTCGGCGCCGCGACCGCCCGGGCGCTGGCGACGGCGGGCGCGAACGTGCTGGTCGCCGATCGCGACGCCGAGCTCGGCAAGGAGCTGACGGCGGAGATCGGCGCCGACTTCCTGCCCGTCGACGTGACCGAGCCCGACGCGGTCGCCGCCGCGGTCGACCGCGCCGCGAGCGCCAGCGGCGGCCTGCGGATCTCGGTCTGCTGCGCCGGGATCGGCTGGGCCGAGCGGATCGCCCGCCCCCGCGCCGCCCACGACCTCGACAACTTCGCCAAGGTGATCGGCGTCAACCTCGTCGGCACCTTCAACGTGCTGCGCACCGCCGCCGCGGCGATGATCGAGAACGAGCCCGACGAGGGCGGCGAGCGCGGCGTCTGCGTCAACACCGCCTCGATCGCGGCCTTCGACGGTCAGATCGGCCAGGCCGCCTACGCGGCTTCGAAGAGCGGCATCGTCGGGCTGACCCTGCCCGCCGCGCGCGACCTCGCTTCGAAAGGCGTGCGGGTGATGACGATCGCCCCCGGCGTCTTCGACACCCGCCTGCTCGAAGGACTGCCGGAAGCGGCCCGCCTCTCGCTCGGCGCCGAAGTGCCGTTCCCGAACCGGCTCGGCATCCCGTCCGAGTTCGCGCAGCTGGTCGGCCAGATCGTCACCAACCCGATGCTGAACGGGGAGACGATCCGGCTCGACGGCGGGCTGCGGATGACGCCTAAGTAGCTGAACAGAGGCGCTTGGCGGCCGCCCGGGCCGCCTTCAGCTTCGGCCGCACCTTCGCCTTCGCCTCTTTTCCCTGCGCCTGCGAGAGCTTCGCCAGCAGCCGCTTCACCCGCTGCTTTTCGCGGCTGCACTCGGGCGAGGGGGGCGCCGGCTGGGAGGTGGCCGCAACCGGAGCACTCACCACCGGTGGCGCCACGGGGGTGACAGGCGGCGAAGCGGGCGGCGACGCGGGCAGCAGCTCGAACCGCCAGGCCGCGACGACCGTCCCGCTCACGGACCAGGTGACGTCGTGGGTGCCGAGCAGACCGGTGGTGATCTTGTTGGCGTAGAGGGTTCCCTGGCTGGCTTCCTGTTCTTCAGAGCAGAGACGGTCCCCGCTCGGGAAATCGACGCAGACGCCGTACTTCACGGCCGCGCTTTCGGAGCGGAAGAAGGCACCGGGGCTGTCGCCGAGAACGCACGACGTCGCCGGTGCGGCGTCACTGGTGCTGGAGCAGCCGACGTATGCCGTGTAGTCCGCGGCGGCCGCCGAGGGCGCCATCAGCGCGGCCCCCGCGAGCAGCAGGGCCACCAGGTACGAGAACCGCTTCACGACATCCCCCTATACAGAAAGCATTGACGACTGGCCGTAGACGCAGTTATACCGAGCGCCCCCGGTGCGCCCTCAACCCGCAGATCAGTCAGTGGTCTCGGCCTCGGGGTCCCACCACGCTTGCTTGTGCCAGGGCGGGGTGACGGCGAAGCGGCTCCGGTCGGTTTCGGCGATCGGCTCCAGCGCGACCAGGTGGATGCGGCGCCCGGGCGTGTAACGGCCGCCGCGCTCACCGCCGGCCACGTTGCCGGCGTGGCTGCCGCCGGAGACCAGCAGCAGGCCGGTCCGCGGGCCCCAGCCGTTGCGATGGCGCGCACCGAGCCCCTCGGCCAGATCGCTGAGCGGTCCGATCCCGGCGTCCGAACCCCAGTTCGCGACGCCGCGCGCGTAGTTGTACCCGTGGTGGGAGGAGGCGCGCTGGTCGACCCGGCCGTCCGGGCCGATGCGGATCTGCGCCGACTCCCAGTCGTCGGCGTGGTAGCCCTGCTCGCCCACCACCGGAACATCCCGCAAGGTGGCCGAGTCGGGGTAGTAGAACCAGAGCTGCAGGTAGAGGTTGCCGGCGCGAGTCCCGGAGCAGTCGGCTCCATCCGCTTCGGCAGCCTCCCTCCCTCCCGGCCGGCAGTCGATCACGTGGACGAACGCGGTCACCGGCAGCTCGCCGGCGGAGCGATGGACCAGCCCCTCCGCGTCCCCGTCCGAGCAGGCGCTCTCACGGCAGCGGCGGAAGTCGACCGGCAACGCCTGCGAGCCCGCCTCGAAGGCCAGCGTCGGCACGTGCTCGCGGATCAGCTTCCCAACCTCGGTTCCGTAGGCGGCGATCATCGCCGGCTCGTCCCCGCACCCGTCCGCTTCGGCGACCGCACAGATCAGCCGCGAAGCGACCGCCCGCGCCAGCCCCCCACCCGGCACCCGCACCCCCACCGCGACCAGCGCCACGAACAGCAGCGCCACCACGCAGAGCGTCCCAACCCACTCCACCGCCCCCTGCCCCCGCTCCGACGCCATGGGCCGTCAAGGGCAGAAGTTCCCTCGTCTCTCCCCCGCCCCCAAGTCACCCCCATCCAGGCGGCACTTTTTCGCCTCCGCCCAACTCGGACGGCCCCCGGCGCTACACGAAAAAGTTAAGCGAACCCCTGCCGGGATCGCCGCCCCACCTCAGAGGTTTTGTATCTCCGCCGCGATCTCCGCCGCCGCCTTCTTGGCGTCGTCGAAGAGCATCG
>CAYXFL010000012.1:0-57748 GCA_964464285.1 uncultured Conexibacteraceae bacterium | reverse complement strand
GGCGATCTCCGTCGGTCTTGATGCGGTGGTCTGAACGGCGGCCTGCTGGGCGGCGGGGATGACGTTGAAGCCGCTCGTCGTTACGACCTGATCACCCTCCGTGAGCGCCTCGGCCTCGACTGAGAAGGAGCATTCGTTGAACGTCCCCCTCACCACCGCCGATTTCATTCACCGCGCCCGCACCGTCCACGGCGGGAAGCTGGGCGCGGTTGACGAGCCCGACGTGGTGGGCGGCCTCGGCCGGCTCACCTACGGCGAGATCGCCGCCCGTTGCGACGGCATGCTCGACGCCCTCGATCGGCTCGGGGTCGGCGCCGGGGAGCGCGTCGCGATCATCTCCCCGAACACGACCAAGATGCTGATCGCGCTCTATGCGACGACCGGCTCGGGCCGGGTCTTGGTCCCGATCAACTTCCGCCTCGGCGCCGCCGAGGCGCAGTACATCGTTGACGATTCGGGCGCCTCGTTGCTACTGGTCGACGCCGAGCTGGAGGAGCGCTTCGCCTCGGTCAAGGCGCCGCTGCGGATCGTGATGGACGGCGAGCAGGACGCCGAGCTCTTCACCGCAGCCGAGGGGCGCGAGTGGCCCACCGTCGGCGAGGACGCTGTCGCCACCCTGAACTACACCTCAGGCACCACTTCGGCGCCGAAAGGGGCGATCCTCAGCCACCGTAGCCACTGGCTGAACGCGGTGGCGGTCGGCTGGGGCTTCGGGCTCGGCGAGGCCGACGTCTACTTGCACACGCTGCCGATCTTCCACGTCAACGGCTGGGGGCTGCCGCTCGGCTGCGCCGCACTCGGCGTCACCCAGGTGATCCAGCGCGAGGTGCGCGGGCCGGAGATCCTGCGCCGGGTTGGCGCCGAGCGGGTGACGCTGCTCTGCGGCGCCGCCCCGGTGGTGACGACGATCGAAGCGGCGGCGGGCGAGCTGCGTGAGGCGGGCGATCCGGTTCCTGGTGAGAGGGCGACGCGGATGGTCTCCGGCGGCGCCCCCACCCCGGCGGCAACGATCGAACAGTTCGAGCGGACCACCGGCTGGGAGCTGATCCACGCCTACGGGCTGACGGAGACCGGCCCGGTCCTGACCGTCAACCGAGTCCTCCCCTCGGAGGGCCTCTCGCCCGCCGAGCGGGCCGATCGGCTGACCGCCGCGGGCTCGCCGCTGGTCGGGGTGCGGCTCGATGTTGACGGCGAAGGCGAGGTCCTCGCGCGGACGGCCAAGGCGATGGACGGCTACTGGAAGAAGCCGGAGCTGACCGCGGAGGCGTTCCGCGGCGAGTGGTTCGCGACCGGGGACGGCGGTGAGCTCGAGGACGGTGTGCTGCGAATCACCGACCGCAAGAAGGACGTGATCGTGACCGGCGGCGAGAACGTCTCCTCGCTACAGGTCGAGGCGGTCCTGTGCAAGCACCCCGACGTGACCGACGCGGCGATCATCGGCGTTCCCCACGAGCGCTGGGGGGAGACGGTGAAGGCGCTGGTGGTGCTACGCGAGGGGGTCGAGCTGGACGAGGCGGGGCTGATCGCCCACTGCAAGGTGCAGCTCGCCGGCTTCAAGTGCCCGACCTCGGTCGAGCGCCGCGACTCGCTGCCGCGGACGGCCACGGGCAAGGTTCAGAAGAACATCCTCCGCGAGCCCTACTGGGGAGACCGGTAAGCCTCGATCGCCCTGCGCCCCATTGTGTTGCGAGATGGCAAGACGATAAGCGCTTGTAAGTAGACAGATGCCTCCTGGTTTCGGCGGTATACAAAGGCATAGACGAATGTAATAGAGAGGTTCCTCGGGCGTGGGTGCTGATTTGCGTACATCCCCCCGTTTCGCAGCTGATATGCTTATGCATGGTCCGATACACACTCGAAAGGTGAACCCAGATGCGACTGACCGGACGCCACGCCGCGATGCTGTTCGTCGAGGATTTCCAGAAGATGTTCAGCTTCTACCGCGACGGTATGGGTCCGCTGGGCCTCGACCACGCCGGCGTGTCGACCCCCGGCTGGCTGCCCCCGGGTGATGACCCCTACATCATCGATACGAATTGGTGCATGTTCTTCATGGGGGATGATCTGAACGATCCGCTCTTCGTGCTCGAGCTCTTCGATGCGGCCGTCTTTGCCCAGCAGCACCCCAAGCTTCTCCAGAACAGCAAGCCGCCGATGCCCCGAGCCAATGGCCTCATAGTCGGCCACATCGTCGAGGGGCTCGAGGAGTGCAAGGCCCACCTCGAATCCTTCGGGGCTGATTTCCCGGACGGCGTCACTCAGGAGGCGTGGGGCAGGATCGCTCACTTCCATGATCCCGAGGGAAACCGCTTCGAGCTCTGCGAGATCGACGAGTAGGTGGATGTCCCTTGCCGGCGCGATTCGCTGGCAAGGGACTATCCATCGGCGCTGCCCTCGCGCATGACGATCACGTCGGAGGTCAACTGGCGAACGACCGCGAGCGAGCCCGCGCAGGTGGAAGTTGCACGGCATCACCCCCGGCCAGGTGTTGGCGATCGCGATCGTCGGCCGCAGTCCTCCCCAGTGAGGAGGACGAGCCACCGGTTGATCGTCGGGATGTGAATCGGCGGCGCTCCAGGCGACAAACCGCCCCTTGCAGTCACCTGCCGGCGGAGCGGGTGTCAGGGAAAGACCAGCGCGCCCGAAGGGTTTTCGCCCGCCTCCCGACCCTTGCACGATCGAAGGTTCGTGAAGATGACGAACCCCATCTGGTCAAGGCCCTTGAGCCGATTCTCAGGAGGATCGGGAAATGCGTCTCGAATCGGAGCCAGCGAACGCAACGCGTTCAAACGCTCAGCTTGTCGAGGACATTGCGGGTGATCCGGCTGATCGTCTCGTCGGCACCCAAGAGCCCGTAGGTCCAGTCGGTGCACCCGCTGGTGAAGACCGTCCCGCCGGCGGTGTAGACGCCCATCACGGCATTGCCATGCGCGATTCGGTCGAAATCGGTGGGCGACGGGTCCTCGAAGAGCCGGTCGACGGCGAACTCGAGATCGCCGGGCTCGCCGGGCCGCGGATCCGCCATCGCCGGCCAATCGCTTCCCTCCGGCCCCACCGACCAGAGGTGCGCCGGCGAGGTCGCGAGCACCTCGAAAGTCTCCGGCGTTCCGTCTCGATGCGTCGCGATCGGCAGCCCCGTCTCGTCCATGGTCAGCTCGCAGCCATCCGCCTCGAAACCGGCGACGACGTTCTCGGCTCCGAGCAGATCTCCGTAGCGCAGATCGGTGCCCTCGAACAGCCAGTGCTTAGGGCGCCAAACGGTGTAGCCGCCCGAGCCGCGAGGCGCGCCGTAGCCGAAGCGCATGTAGCCCCCGTAGGCAAAGCTGACGCCGGTGAGATGGTTTGACGGTCGGTCGATCAGCCGATCCGACCAGCAGCTCGTCATGCGCCGCTCGTCGTCGGTTCCCACGACGGGATCCTGGGTCGCGCCGAACCACTTGTAAGAGACCATCGAGCGGGCGTCTTCCTCCAGGCGCACCTGCCAGGCGACCGAGTTGCCGGAGAAGAAAGCGGCATTCCCGCCATCCGCGATGTACGCCTCGAGCGTGTCCCGCATGCCCCAGGACCAGTACTCGTCATGGCCAATGCTTAGCACCAGACGGCGACCATCGACTACGTCCGGGCGAGTCTCCAGGTCGGAATTCACCGCGTAGTCGAGCTCGTATCCCTGCTCCTCGGCCCAGGCGATGAACGGCTTCTCCCAGTTGAAGGGCCCTGCGGCTATGCAGTAATGCGAGAGTCGGTGATCCTGGATCAGCCCAGCCTGGGCGGTATAGTCGGGATCGAAGAGGCCACGCGCGGTCGCCGCTCGCAGCGTGGTTGCGCCGGGTGGACGAGTGATGAAGCCCGGAGGCAAGGGGCGTTCAAACGAGACGGCGACGGCGCCGTCGTACAGGCTAGGCCCACCCCACTCGTTGTAGGCGTTGTAGGTATTGGTCGAGAGCACCAAGAGGGTCCGCGGACGGTCAGAGCCCTTCGCCGCGCGAATCACGAAGAACGCGGGCAGGCTCATCTGCGGCTCTTCGCCGTCCAAGGGGACGAAATCGATCTCGTAGTAGCCGGCCCGCCAATCGGCAGGTACCTCCAGCTCCAACGCGGCCGGC
Source organism: uncultured Conexibacteraceae bacterium (assembly GCA_964464285.1). Lineage (GTDB taxonomy): Bacteria > Actinomycetota > Thermoleophilia > Solirubrobacterales > 70-9 > VAYN01. Next base: position 53,645 of record CAYXFL010000012.1, on the reverse strand, counting down.
CAGCGGCAACCCTTCGCGGCGGCGTCCTCGGGCGTGGGGTGGTCTTCGCCGACCAGCTCTTGAGAAGTCCAAACCAAGTCCCGCTGACGTCCGACGCGGAATATCTCCACCCGGAAGTGCTTTGCCGTCGAACGCGCGTGAACGGTCAGGGTGTCACCGGCTTCGTAGCTCTGGCGCCCCGTATAGCCTTCGACTGGGCCCTGATACAGCGTCGCGTCCGCGTCCATCATTCTCCTTTGGTCGTGTTCGGTCCTCAGCGCCTAGGCCCGACTTGATGCTTCGGTCTGACCGTCCCTGAACTCGTGGGCTCCGTATATGTCGACTTCTTCACACGAATGTCGACATCAGCACATTTAGAGTATGGCGGCTTTGTAGCTGCCGTGCAACCCCAAGCCGAGCTTCATCTGGACATAAACGAAGCTGCGTCAGAGGCGACGAAAGCGACGACGCGCGCGACCTCCTACGTCTCGCCGATAGACCCTCTTGGGTGGAGGGCCTCCATACGTCGACGTGCCTCGGTCGGATCGGCGTCGGCGCCCCAGTAGGCCTAACCTGCGCCATATCGGCGCCCCATGATTGCGGTCCTCGCCGACCTCTACACTGGGTTCGGATCGAGCCGGCGCTCAGGTGGGCCGGCCATAGGGTCTAGGGTCCGGCCCTGGTCGATGGCCACCGCCTCGTTCGTCAGCCGGCCGCCGGCGACGTTGAGGCCCGCGGCGAAGCCGGGGTCAGAGCCGAGAGCCCTGGCGACGCCCTCCTCGGCCAGCCGCGTCAGGTACGGCAGGGTCGCGTTGGTGAGCGCGTGGGTCGAGGTGATCGGCACCGCGCCGGGCATGTTGGCGACGCAGTAGTGAGTGATCCCGTCGACCTCGAAGGTCGGGTCGCGGTGGGTGGTCGGGCGCGAGGTCTCGAAGCAGCCGCCCTGGTCGATCGCGACGTCGACCAGCACCGCGCCGGGCTTCATCAGCGCCAGCTGCTCGCGGCGCAGAACGTGCGGCGCCTTGGCACCCTGAACAAGCACGGCGCCGATGACCATGTCGACCTCGGGCAGGCGCTGCTCGATCTCCAGGGCCGAGGCGTAGCAGGTGCGTACCTGATCGCCGAAGATCAGGTCGAGCTCGCGGAGGCGATCGAGCGAGCGGTCGTAGACATAGACCTCGGCGCCGAGCCCGGCCGCGACCCGAGCCGCGTTGTAGCCGACGACGCCGCCACCGATCACCATCACCCGGCCGGGGGCGACGCCGGGGACTCCGCCGAGCAGGACGCCACGGCCGCCCAGTGGCTTGCCGAGCATGAAGGCGCCGGCCTGGGCGGCGAGCTTGCCCGCCACCTCGCTCATCGGCGCCAGCAGCGGTAACCGGCCGGCCGGATCGGTGATCGTCTCGTAGGCGATGCAGGTGGCGCCGCAGTCGATCAGGCCCTGGGTCAGGTCCGGGTCGGGGGCGAGGTGCAGGTAGGTGAAGAGGGTGTGGCGGGGCTTGAGCAGCGCCACCTCGGAGGGCTGGGGCTCCTTGACCTTGACGATCGTCTCCGCCGCCGCGAACACGCTCTCGGCATCGGCGGCGATCTTCGCACCCTGGGCGACGTAGTCGCCGTCGGCGATCGCCGAGCCCTCGCCCGCGCCGGCCTGGACCACGACCTCGTGACCGGCTGCCGTCAGCTCGCGCGCGCCCGCAGGGGTCAGCGCGACCCGGTACTCGTCTGACTTGATCTCGGTGGGGATTCCGATGCGCATCTCACTCCTCCTGTGCCCGTGGGATTTTGGAGGAGGATGGGATGACTCTGAGCGAACTGCAACGTACGAGCGTCTATTCTCTCGCTTTCCACACAAATGTATGCCTTTCCACACAAATGGACGCAATCGACACACAGATCATCAGCATCCTCCGTGCAAACGGAAGGGCCTCGTTCGCCAGCATCGGCGAGCAGGTCGGCCTCAGCCCCCACGGCACCGCCGACCGCGTGCGCCGGCTCGAGCGCGATGGCGTGATCACCGGGTACACCGCCGAGGTCGACTCCGGCCGGATCGGTCGCTCGGTCGACGCCCTGGTTGACGTCCGTCTCCTCCCCGCCACCGACCCCGACGAGTTCGAGCGCCTCGTCGCCGGGCAGTCGGCGGTTACAGAGCTGGTCTTCCTCACCGGACGCTTCGACTACCAGATGCGGGTGGCGTGCCGGGACGCCGATGACCTCGATCAGACCGTGAGGACCATCCGTCGCGACGGTGGCGTGGCAGCCACCGAGACTCGGATCGTGATGCGCTCGGCGAGCTTCGATCAGGACGGGTGCGCTTGACTGGGGCAAAACGTTCCTGCCTACTGGGAAAAAGGGCCCGTTTCCGGGACCTTTTGGCGGAAAGCCGATCCTACGCGTCGCCCCACGAACGACTTGCCGAATTGCGGACATTGCGCGCCGGACTGGCGAGCCTCCCGACCGAATCGAGAGCAAGCCGTGGGTGAGCGACTCTCACAGGGTCGCCACCGCGAGGTACGCCGATGAAATCCCGGCCGTCTGCGCGAGAAGCCCGCCGCCGGCCGTTCGAGCGCATCCCTGCAGAGGTGACCGGCATCACGATCAGCAGGGTGAGCGCAGCGTGCCGACACCCGCCTAGGTGTAGTTCCTAGCCACGTGGTTCATCGGGGTAGACCACTTTCCCCTCGAAGCTGGACCTCTATCGAACCCTGCTCGAGACTCATTTTGCCCGGCTGCGGGCGATTTGGACCCGCGATCTTCCGGGCGGTGGCCCCCTCACCGAGCGGGCCGCCCGTTCGGTGGACAGCTGGTTCTCCTACGTGGAAGAAAATTCCGCTGCGGCGCGAATGTTGTTCGCGAGCCCGGCGGGGACTCGGAGGCAGAGGCGGTGCATGCCCAGGTCTCGGCGGCCAGCAGGGCGGAGGTGATGCAGCTGTTCATCGCCGAGCCCGGGCCGGCGAGCTGACCGGATCGCTGGCGGATGAGGGCCTCGAAATGGCGTGGGTGGTGCTGCGCGGCGTTCTGCAGGGCTTGGCTCTGTGGTGGGTCGAGCACGCAGAGGTCTCGCGGGAGCGGGTGGTCGCGACCGCGATGAACTCGTTCTGGATCGGTTTCGAGCGCACCGCCGCGGGAGAAGGCTGGATTCCACCTCGGCTCGACCAGCCGGGGTAGCGACCGTTCCACGTCGGCGGGGGGCACCGCCCAGGTCGACTCTCCGAGAATGGAGCTAGGCGGATTCGAACCGCCGACCTCCTGGGTGCGATCCAGGCGCTCTGCCAGCTGAGCTATAGCCCCTCTTGCCATGCAGGGTACAGGGGTGGTTCGGGTCCTTGTCTCGCCGCCGGCCGGGAGGTCATACCGGCTCCCAGTCGCCGCGCTCGGCTCCCTCGCGCTCGCGGAGCATGGCCTGCTCGGCCGCTTCGGCGCCGATGAAGGGGACGAGGAGGGAGAAGAGGATCTCCGGGCAGAGCTGTTGGAGCTGGCCGGACTGGCCGGCTTGGATCTGGTCGAAGACGATCGCCTCGGCGGCGCCGATGGCGAGGAGCTCGACTTCGGCGGGCAACTGGGGGCCGGCCGTGGTGTGCTCGCGGCCTTCGGCGAGGAGGGGCGCCAGGCTTTCGACGAAGGCCTGGTAGCGCTCCTGGGCCGCCGGGCCGATCGCCGGGAAGGTGCGGGCGAGCGCCTCGGCCAGCTCGGCCCGGGCAGCTAGGCGCTCGAGCAGGTGGCGGAGGCCGGCGGCTACGCGGCCGGTCCAGTCGTCGGCGCTCGCGCAGCCTTCGGCGATCGCCGTTCGCAGCTGATCGGTCAGCTGGTCGAAGGCCGCGAACAGGCAGGCGTCCTTGTCGGGAAAGTGGCGCGACCACTGCTCGCCGTTCAGTTCAGCCCGGCGAGCGGCAGCCTCTACCTCTGTATCCGGGTAACCCTTCTCCACCAGCTCCTCGAGCATCGCGTCGAGAAGACGCTGGCGCTCGAGCTGTGCCGAAGCACCCATTTCGATCCACCCCATTTCGATCCACCTCTATACCCCGCCCTTTTTCATTGTCTCCCTGGTTTTCTCCGCGTAGCGAAGCGCCTCTTGCTGGTCTAGGTAAGGGACCAGCAGTCCATAGACGATGTCCGGCAGAAGCTCGGGAAGGCGCTCGGCGCGGCCGGCGAGGAGCTCGCGCCGGATCAGCGCCTCGGCGCCGCCGACGGCGCCGCGCGTGGCGATCGGCGGCGGGCTCGCGGTCGCGTAGGCCCGGGTCCGGTCGAGCATCGCGACCAGTACCCGCACCCCGGACTCGTAGAGCACGTAGGCGCCGGGCGGGTTCTCGTAGCGAGCTTCGCCGCAGGCCAGCCGCGCCGCCGACGGCCGCGCGGCGAGCAGCTCGAGCAGCGCCCGCACCGCGCCGATCAGCTTCTCCAGGTCGTTGCGCTCCGGCGTCGTCGCGCTGGCGACCTCGCGGGTGATCTCGGCGAGGATCTGCCCGACGGCGGCGAGCGCGCAGTCCGATTTGCTGGCGAAGTTCTGGTCGAAGCTCGCGCGGCTGACTTTGGCGGCGGCGATCACCTCGTCGACCCGCGTCTCCGCGTAGCCGCGTTCGGCGCAGCTCGCCGCCATCGCCGCGATCAGCCGTTCGCGCTCGCTGGGCGGCGTCAAGACGCCGCCGGCCAGCGGTCGGTGCTCCGATCCTTCTGCTCCCCGAGGTCCCATTCCCGGCGGCATTCGTACCACCGCGTTTAGGTCAAAACAACCCTTGCGCGGATCGATGTAGAACCACGCGCTTGGCTTTAAAGACCCGTGTCTAAACGGTGCTGCCGTGCCTTCTCCATCTCGGCGCCGGCCGCCTCGGGCCCGAGGAACGGGACCAGCACCGAGAACAGGATCGAGGGCGCCTGCTGCTCGAGCTGCCGCGTCTCACCGGCCTGGATCTGGTCGAAGACGATCGCCTCCGCCGCCCCCACGGCCAGCGCCTCGACGTTCCGGGGAAGCTCGACGTCTGCGCCCGCGAACGCCCGGCCCGGCGTCAGCATCGGCTCGAAGCGGGCGACGAAACGGTGGTAGCGCGCCTGCTGCGGAGACCCCAGTGACGGATAAGCCCGTGTCAGCGCGCTCGCCAGTCGCGGCTTCGCGGCAAGCACCGCGAGCAGCGCTTCGAGGCCGCCGCGAACGCGGCTCGGCCAGTCGCTCTGCGCCGGCGCGGGCCGCTCGGCACCCGCCTCGCAGCGCTCGCGCACGGTCCGCTCGAGCCGCGCGGTCAGGTCTTCGTAGGCATCGTCGAGGCAGCCGTCGAGGTCCCCGAAGGTGGCGGCGAAGTCACCCTCGTCGACCTCCGTGCTCTCCAGCAGGTGCTCCAGCACGATGCCGTCGCGGCCCCGCTGCTCCAACTCGAGCAGCGCCTGTTCGAGTAGTCGCTGGCGTACCGCCGGCTCCATCTCAGCCCTATTCATCTTCGTAGCGTCCCTGACCGTATTCCCTGTAGATGGCCTCGGAATAGTACATGGATTGGTGAAGGAAAGTGAGTGGTTCCTGCGGGGTGGATATCCTGATCCCGGATGGAGAAGTCGCTTTCACGCGCAGCGCAGATCCAGCCGGGCGGCCACGAGCTGCGCCGCGAGGTCGTCATCCACCACCAGCGCCAGCGGATCCTCACCGCGGTCCTCGAGCTGGTCGCCGAGACCGGCTACCGGGCGACCACGGTGACCGCGATCATCAAGCGCGCGGGTGTCGCCAAACTGAAGTTCTACGAGCTCTACTCCTCCAAGCAGGAGGCCTTCATCGCGGCGCTCGACGATGGCATCGCCGAAGCGGGGGAGCGGGTCGCAGCGGCCTGCGCCGGCGCCGGCGACTCGCTGCCCGAGAGCGTCGACGCAGGCATCGCCGCGCTGCTCGGCCTGGCCGCCGAACGGCCCGCCCTGGCCCGCGCCGCGATCGTCGAGGCGCCCTCGCTGGGCTCCGAGGCCGGCGACCTGAACGCCCGCGCCTTCGCCGCCTTCGCACCGCTCCTCGCCGGCTTCCGCGAGCGGGAGGAGGGCCCCGAGCTGCCGCCCGAGTCCGAGCAGAACGTCCTCGCCGGCATCTACCTGCTGCTCTACGAGGCCCTGCTCAGCGGCAAGCCCAAACAGATCGAGCGCCTGCGCCCGACCCTGGTCGAGTTCGCCCTGCTCTCGCTCGGCGCCGCGCCCGCCGCGTCGTAGCGCGCCAAAGCAGGGCCGAGACAACTATCGTTTAAACGTGCCGAGCGACCTGCCCGGAGAGAGGCCCGACCAACCCGACGAGCTGGCGCGGCTGCCGCACGGCCGCCACGGTCTGCCGCCGGAGTTCGTCGAACACAACCAGCGTCAGCGCCTGCTCGCTGCGCTGATCCGGATCGTCGGCTCCTCCGGCTACAACGCGGCGACGATCACCGGCATCGCCGAGGGCGCCGGAGTCACCACGCGCACCTTCTACAAGTACTTCGAGTCGGTCGAGGCCTGCTTCCTGGCCGCCTTCGACGCCAGCGCCGAGCTGCTCGGGGCCCGGCTCGCCCACGCCTACGAGGCGGAGGACGAGTGGCCGCAGCGGGTTCGCGCCGCGCTCGCCGTCGTGCTCGAGTTCTTCGCCGAGTCGCCGGAGCTGGCGCGCGTGCTGCTGACCGACCCGTTCGTCGCCGGCGCCGCGGTCTCGCGCCGCTACCAGGAGCAGATAACCCTGCTCGCCCCATATCTCGGCGAAGGCCGCGAGCTCTCGCCGCGAGCCGAGTCCTTCCCACCGACCACCGAGCGCGGGCTGATCGGCTCGATCGCCTCCCAGGTCGGCCGCAAGGCGACGGCCGGCGAAGCCGCCCGTCTACCGGCGCTGCTCCCGGACCTCACGCAGTTCGCGCTGACGCCGTACCTCGGCGCCGCCGAGGCGCGTCGCATTAGCCTCAACGGCGACTCCTAACCCGCGGCTTTGCAGGCGGTTTGCCTGCGGCGGCTGGTGTCCGCACGCCACAGGAACCGTTGGCTTGCCTTGACCTAGCCGTACGCTTGTGTTTATACTGCCGCAGCCTTTCGCAAGGGAGGCAAAAGGGACAACTGATCGCGACCGCGAGCAACAGGGAGAACCGGAGCAGGGAGCTCTGGTGAAGCGGCCGCAAGTGCAAGGAGGGACGGGTGAAAGCAGTGGCTCAGAGCGTTGATTCGCTCCATGCCGATGTGAAGACGGCGTCGCACGGCGCTCGTGGTAGACGGTTTGGGCTTTGGCGATCCACCTCGGCTCGAACCGTCTATCTCGGCGCCAAGGCGCCGTCGAGCAACCCGAACTTCCAGCGCGGACCGCTTAGCGGCACCGCGGTGAACCGGCACCCGTTCGCAACCTCTGCGCGGACGGGGCCCGGTGTACTCGGACTTCCTGGCCGATGCACCTCAGCAGCACACGTCGGCGTTCAGCTTGCTGTTCCTGGCCAGCTTCGCCGGCCTGGAAGCGGCGCGGAGGGCTCGCAGTACCGGTTGACCTGTCCCGGGCACCGGTTCGAGCCCTCCGCGATCGCCTCCTCAGAAATCAAGGACTTCGAATCACTATGAGCACGAGAGAGAGGCAGGAGATGAGGGGAACCGGGGGAGCGAATCGAGGCAAGCGGCGTGGAGCAGTTCGCCGCGCCCTCGCGCTGGCAGGGACGACGGCGGTGCTCGCGGGCGTGATGGGGGCGAGCAGCGCCCTCGCCGCCGAGCCGTGGGGCTTCGAGCAGGTGAGTCCGGTGGACAAGGGCTCGGGGGCGGTCTCCGCGATCGATACGTTCACCGTGTCCCGCGACGGCAACACCATGCTCTACAGCGCGATCGGGTCGTTCGACGAATACCCGTCTGTCGCGATCCCGGCCTACAACCGCTACCTCGCGCAGCGCGGCGAGACTCGGTGGGAGAACCGCTCGCTGGAGCTTCCCTATGACGTCCCACCGGGAGGAACCGGCATCGCCCTTGCGGTCATGCAGACGCTGCGGGCCTCGGTCAACGTCAAATACTCACTGACCATGTCGGCCCGGGCGCTTCTCCCCGGGGCGATTCAGGGCGGCTCCAATCTCTACATGCAGGAGAACGCCACGGGGGATCTCAAGCTCGTCGCCGCTCACCCGAACAACCTCTGGTTGCGGAACTCGATCACCCACTTGGGTCAGCTTGGCTACTCCTGGGTCGCTCCTGACGGTGACGCGGCGCTCTTCATGCTCGAAGACGAAGTCGACGGCGTGCCTCCGGGAGTCGTGAAGTGGACCGAGGACGGCGGTCTCGAGAGCGCGGCCTTCGATGAAGCTGGCAATCCCACTGATGAGATCTACCTCCCCGGCAACTACGACGTCGGTACTCACGAACCGCTGCCGGTCGATGGTGCACTGGACCACCTCTACATGTCCGCAGCCCTGAGCCGACCCGCCTACCTGGTGGAGGACGGGAAATCCGTTCCGATCTCCGTCTCCCAGCGCGAAGGCGATCTCGGTGCGGTCAAGAAAGCGGACGTGGTCTCGGTGTCAGCCGATGGGCACTTCGCCTTCATCCGCTCCGTCGGGGCGCTTACCGACGACACGCCGGTCGTTGGCACGCAGCTGGTCATCTACCGCTACGACCGCACCAACGGTGCCCTGGACTACATCGGCTATGGCGGTGCCGGCACTCCCTCGCTCGAAGTGATCCAGGCAACGGAAGACGGTCAGACGATCGCCTTCGCCACGTCCCAGTCATTGCGTCCGGGTGATCCAACGCCAGCCAGCGGCGCCAAGAATCTGTACGTGTGGCGAAACGGCTCTCTGCGTCTCGTCCAATCGGCTGAAGCCGGGTCGAATATCGGCAATCGCTTGAGCACCCAAACGCTCCACGTGTTGAGCCGAAACGGTCGCTACCTGTACTTCACCGACAACTCGAAAGCGCTGGCGGCGCAGTTCGGCGTGGCGCCGACCAGCCTCGCCTGCGCGACCCAGGCCGAACCGAGCACGCCGCTGCCCTGCGACCAGGTCTACCTCTACGACGCCGACGCTCCCGGTGGCCAGCTCGATTGCCTGACCTGTGTTGTCGGCACCAGCTTGGGCCACAGCGGCGATCCGCTCACGTCCAACAACGGCTACGTGCGGTTCAACAACCACCCGAACCAGTACGTGTCCAACGACGGGCGGGCGTTCTTCGCCACCGTTAACTCGTATGACCCGGCTGATGGTAATGGTCTGCCCGACGTCTACGAATTTCATCAGGGCGAGTACCGCCTGGTCTCCACCGCGGCCAGCGGTCAGTCGGCGCGGTTCATCGACGCGTCCGACGATGGCAAGACGATCTACTTCACGACCGCGGATCCGATCGTCCCGCAGGACAACGACAAAGCGGTCGACCTCTACGTCACTCGCGAAGGGGCGGGGTTCGAATACAAACCGGACGTGACGACGCCGCCCTGCATGGCGTTGGAAACCTGCCACGGCCCGACCCCGGGCGTGACCCCGGGGGCGGGGGCGAGCACCTCGACCTTCGAGGGCCTCGTCAACCCGAAGATCGTCAACGGCTCGGTGAAGGTGAGCAAGGCCGCCGTGCGCGGCAACGTCGCCACGCTCACCGTGCGGGTTTCGGCTCGCGGAAAGGTCACCGCCAGCGGCAACGGGCTGGTGAAGGCGACCAAGCAGGCGAGGAAAGCCGGCAAGGTCACGCTCAAGGTCCGGCTGACCGGAAAGAGCAAGTCGGCCCTGCGGAAGAGCGGCAGCCTGAAGCGAACGGTCAAGGTCGCCTTCGCGCCGAGCGAAGGAAGGGGGGCGAGCGCAAACCGCGCCCTCGCCTTCAAGGCATCAACGGGCAAGGGGGGTCGCTGAGATGAGGCGCCTCGTCAGCGATACCGAGTCCTCTCACCAGCGTGCGGAAGGCAGGAAGATGAGTAGAAAATCAGGGATGAAGAAGGGGCTGCGGGCCCGGATCGGGCGGGTGGCCGCGCTCAGCGCCGCAGCCTTCCTGTGCCTCGGGATCGGGGCGACGGGTGCGTCGGCGGCCGAGTTCGAGAGGGTCGAAATGTCCTACACGCAGCCGGAATCGGCCTCGCCGCTGCGGCAGGCCGGAGCACACCCGGACGTCACGACGATCCTCGAGCAGAAGCAGACCAGCCCGGGAATCATCGACGAGTTCATGCACCGGTTGGAAGTCGATCTGCCGCCGGGCCTGCTGGCGAACGCGGCGAAATTCCCGACTTGCCCGATGGCGATGATGAAGGCAGGTCCGAACGGGAACAACCCGGTCTGTCCGATCGAGTCGCAGATCGGCAGCCTGCAGATCACGGGCATCCTGCCGATCCCGCTGCCTCTGTACAACGTGGCGCCTCCGAAAGGTGCACCGGCGCTCTTCGCCGGCAACGTGCTTGGCACCGTGGTGGCGCTGAAGCCGACGGTCCGACCGGGTCCGCAGGGCTACGGCATCACGATGGACTCCGGCGCGATCAGTCAGGCCCTGATGTTCACCGAAATCATGGTGAAATTCTGGGGCGTGCCCGCCGATTCGGCTCACGACCTGTTCCGGATCGAATACCAGGACGGCGGACTCTCTCTCTTTCACCCGAGTCCGGCGCCGCGGCAGCCGCTGACGCTCTCTCCGACCTCATGCACCGATGAGCCGATCACGACGACCTCCCGCATCGACGGCTGGCAGAGCATCGGTGATTTCGACGTCTTCTCGATCACCAAAGACATGAGCGGCGAAGACATCAAGTTCGAGGGCTGCGATCAGCTGAAATTCAGCCCCAGCGTGGAAGCGAAGCCGACGACCACGGTCGCCGACTCGCCTTCGGGGCTCGACTTCAAAATCACGATCCCGCAGAACGAAGACCCCGACGGGCTCGCCGAGTCGCACCTCAAGGACGTGACGATGACGCTGCCGGCGGGGATGACGGTCAACCCGTCCTCGGCCAGCGGGCTCGGCTCCTGCTCGCCGAGCGAGGTCGGCCTGGTCACCGCGGTCGGCGATCCGCTGGCCCGTTTCGACGCCGCGGAAGCCAAATGCCCCGACAGCTCGAAGCTGGGCACGGTTCGGGTCGACACCGCCCTGCTGACCAACCCGATGCCGGGCGAGGTCTACCTCGCCCAGCCGAAGCAGAACCCGTTTGGCTCTCTGCTCGGCCTCTACATCGTCATCGACGATCCCCAGAGCGGGATCCGGATCAAGCTCGCCGGTGAAGTGAAGCCGGACCCGAAAACCGGTCAGCTCGAGGTCAGTTTCCCCAACAACCCGCAGCTCCCGTTCGAAGAGTTCGACGTGAACCTCTTCACCGGGCCGCGGGCGGCGCTGAAGACCCCCGTTGCGTGCGGGACGCACACGACGACCTCGACGATGGTCCCCTGGGCCTCGCCGCACATTCCGTCGGCCAACCTGTCCAACAGCTACGAGATCGACAAAGGACCGGCCGGGGCCTGCGTGAGCTCCGACGCGGCGGCGCCGAACAACCCGGCGTTCGCGGCGGGCACCGTCGATCCGACGGCGGGCGCCTACAGCCCGTTCGTGCTGAAGCTCGACCGGGCCGACGGCTCGCAGCGGATCAACCGGATCAAGGCAACCCTGCCCAAGGGGCTGCTCGGCAAGCTGGCCGGGATCCCCTACTGCCCGGACGCGGCCCTGGCTGTCGCAGCGGGCAAGGACGGCAAAGCCGAGCAGGCGGCGGCGAGCTGCCCGGCAGCCTCTGAGGTCGGCAGCGTCGACGTCGCCGCCGGCGCTGGCTCGACCCCGTTCCACGCGCCCGGCAAGGCTTACCTCGCCGGCCCGTACAAAGGTGCGCCGCTGAGCCTCGCGGTCGTCGTCCCGGCGGTCGCCGGGCCGTTCGACCTCGGCACGGTGGTCGTGCGCAACGCGCTCAACGTGAACCCGGCCACGACCGAGATCACGGCCGTCTCCGACGAGCTCCCCTCGATCCTGCAGGGGATCCCGCTCGACGTCCGCTCGATCGACCTGAGGCTCGCCCGGCCGAGCTTCACGCTCAACCCGACCTCGTGCGATCGGATGGCGATCAGCGGGGCGGCGACCTCGCTGCTCAGCCAGGAGGCGGCGCTCAGCAGCCCCTTCCAGGTCGGTGGCTGCGGCGCTCTCGGGTTCAAGCCGAACCTGAAGCTGGCGCTGAAGGGCGGCGTCAAGCGGGCCAAGTACCAGAAGTTGACGGCCACGCTGACCGCCCGCCCGGGCGATGCCAACATCGGTCGCGCCGCGGTCACCCTGCCGCGCTCGGTGTTCCTCGCCCAGGAGCACATCCAGACCATCTGCACGAGGCCCCAGTGGGCCGCGGATGCCTGCCCGCAGGCGGCGATCTACGGCAAGGCCACGGCCTGGAGCCCGCTGCTGGACCAGCCGCTCACGGGCAACGTGTACCTGCGTTCGTCGGACAACAAGCTCCCCGACCTGGTCGCCGACCTGCGCGGTCAGATCCGCGTCGAGCTGGTCGGCCGGATCGACTCGCACAAGCGAGGCATCCGGACCACGTTCGAGACGGTGCCCGACGCTCCGGTGAACAGGTTCGTCCTCGAGATGCGGGGCGGCAAGAAGAGCCTGATCGTCTCGAGCCGCAACCTCTGCAAGTCGGCCAACCGGGCGGACGTGCAGTTCGACGGCCAGAACGGCAAGGCGTCGGATTCCCGTCCCGCCCTGGCTCACGGCGGCTGCAAGAAGAAGCCCGCCAAGAAGAGCAAGCGCAGCAAGTAGCGGAGCCCCGGTGCTGAGACGCTCCCTCACGACAGCGGCGACCCTCTTGGTCGTCGCTGTCGTTCTCGGCGTGCCGGCGGCGCGGGCCGCGGGCCCTCCCGTGGTGGTCGACGCCTGGGCCATCAACGTCGCCACCACCTCGGCCGAACTGAAAGGGATCGTCAACCCGAACGGCAGCCCGACCTCGGTCCGGATCCAGTACGTCAGCCAGGCTCGCTACGAGGCCAACCTGGCGGTCGTGCCACCGCAGCCTCCGTTCACCGGCGGCAGCTACGAGCCGGCCAGTGGGGTGGCGCTCGGATCGGGCGAAGCGGCGGTCGAGTTCACGCGGCCGCTCTCGGGGCTGGCGGTCGGTACGGGCTACCGCTACCGGGTCGTCGCGACCAACGGCTTCGGGACCGTCGAGGGTCCGACCAGATCCTTCGCCACCTTGGCGACCGGCTCCGGCGGCCTGCCGGACGGTCGTGCCTGGGAGATGGTCTCCCCGCCCGACAAAGGCGGCGGCGAGGTCCAGGGGCCCGGCAACGTCTTCGGCGGCGGGCTGTTTCAGGCGGCGGCCGCGGGTGGCGCGATCGCCTACAGCTCCGACTCCTCGTTCGGCGCCGCGAGCGGGGCACCCGGCGCCAGTCAGTACGTCTCGCAGCGCTCCGCCTCGGGCTGGCTGACCCGCAACGTCACCCAGCCCAGCCGCGGCGACGGCTACGGGCCCAGCCCCGACGGCGTTCCCTTCCAGCTCTTCGATCCCAGCCTGGGCCGGGCGCTGATGGCGCTGCCCTGGGGCTGCTCGGACGAGCCGTGCCCGCGTGGGTTCGGCCTGGTCGACGTCGCCTCGGCGGCGGTCTCGAGCTCGGTCGCGAGAGCCGACCTGAAGGCCCCCGGCGCCGCCGCCGACCTCAGCGCCGTGGTGCTCTCGACCTGCGCCAAACTGACCCCCGACGCGATCGAAGTGCCGGGCGTCGGCGGCTGCAACCCGGCCGCCACCAACCTCTACAGCTGGACCTCCGCCGGGCTCGCGTCGATCAACTTCCTGCCTTCGGTCGCGGTGAGCGTCCCCGGCGCGAGCCTCGCCTCGAGCGCCGACGCGGTCTCCGCGGATGGGGCCAGGGTCTACTTCAGCCACGGCGCCAACCTCTACCTGCGCGCCGCCGGGAAAACGGTGCAGGTGGACGTCGCGGCCGGAGGCGGCGGGCGCTTTGAGACCGCCTCGCGCGACGGCGGCATCGCCTACTACACCGCCGCTGGGCATCTCTACCGCTTCCGGGCAGCCACCGGGACCTCGACGGACCTGACCCCGGCGGGCGGCGTCGAAGGCGTGCTCGGCACGTCCCCGGACGGCGTCTACACCTACTTCCAGACGACCGCCGGCCTCCAGCGTGCCCAGAGCGCGACCGTGACCGCGGTCGGCATCGACGCCGATCCGGCCAGCTACCCGCCGGCCACGGGCGAGGCGCGAGTCGGCAGCAACGGCAACCTGGCCTTCCTCTCGGGCGTCGACTGGCCAGGGGCCGACAACGCCGGCAGCGCCCAGGCCTTCGTCTACTCCGCCGCCACCGGTGCGCTCCAGTGCGTCTCCTGCAACCCGACCGGGATCCGCTCCCGGGGCCCGGCCCGGATCGCGCCGCCGCTCCGCAACGGCAGCGGTCCCAGCGCCAGCTCCTCCTACCGGCCGCGGGCGCTCTCGGACGCCGGCACGCGCCTCTACTTCGAGAGCCCCGACCCGCTCGTCCTCGGCGACACCAACGGCGCCCGCGACGTCTACCAGTGGGAGGCCCAGGGGGTGGGCAGCTGCGCTCGGCCGGGTGGCTGCGTCTCGTTGATCTCCAGCGGCCGGGCGATCGGCGGCTCGCGCTTCCTCGACGCCTCGGCGAACGGCGAGGAGGTCTACTTCCTTACCGGCGAGTCGCTGGTCAAAGCCGACCAGGGCGCCGCCGACGTCTACGTCGCCCGCGTAGGCGGCGGCTTTCCCGAGCCGTCGGTGCCGATCCCCTGCCTCGGCGACGCCTGCCAGCCGATCCCGAGCCCACCCGCCGAGCCGGTCGTGGCGACCGCGGCGGTCCGCCCGGAAGCGAACCCGCCGCTGCGGGTCACCCGCGACAAGGTCGAGAACGTCAAGAAGGGCAACAAGAACAAGAAGGGCAAGAACAAGAAGAAGGGCAAGAAGAACAAGGGCGAGCAGGCCAAGAAGAAGCAGCGCGCCGCCAAGAAGGGCAAGCGCGCTAATCGCTCCGCGTCCAAGCAGCGCCCCGGGGGCCGGCGATGAGGTCCCTGGCCCGGTTCGGGCGGTTGCTGGCGATCCTCTGCGCGGCGCTGCTCGCGCCCGCCCTGGCGGCGCCGTCGGCGGGCGCCTTCGGCCTGCTGCCGGGTGACGCCGGCTTCTCGGTGACGAGCACCGAACCGGACGGCGCGATCGCCGACCGGGCCGGCAGCCACCCGGGCGCCCTCACCACCCGGATCGGGCTCGACGCCAGCGGCGGCGACCTGCGCGACCTGGAGATCGATCGCCCGCCGGGCCTGGTCGAAAACCCGGCGGTGGTCGAAACCTGCGCGCTGACCCAGTTCCGCACTCCCCGCGACTCGCCCTTCCAGGAAAGCACCTCGGGCGAGAGCTGCCCGCTGCGCTCGCAGGTCGGGACGCTGACCGTTGCCCTGCGGGGCGGCGCCGAGCGCACCTACGGGGTCTTCAGCCTCGACCCGCCGGCCGGGGCGCCGGCGCTGCTCGGCGCCAGCCCGTTCGGGATGCCGATCACCTTCGTGCCCGTGGTGCGAAGCTCCTCGGGCGCCTACCGCACGGCGCTGCGGGTCCGCGACCTCTCCCAGCAGCTCGGGATCTCCGGCCTGGAGCTGACGCTCTGGGGACACCCGTGGCAAATCGGCAACGACGAGCGGCGCGGCGACTGCCTCAACGAGCTCGACCCCGCCGACGGCTACGGCGAGCCGGCCGTGCTCGAAAAGGAGCCGCAGACGAACCCTCCCTCGCCGCCCTACTACGAACCGGGGACCTGTTCGGTCGGCAACCCGAAGGCCTATCCGGTGCGTGCCTATCTAACGATGCCGACGGCCTGCGCGGCGCCGCTCGAGAGCCGCCTCGCGCTCAGCGGCTGGCAGCAGCCGGCACGGATCGAGCGCAGCTTCACCCATCGCGACGGCGGCGGTGAGCCGCTGACGCCGAGCGGGTGCAACCAGGTCGAATTCAGGACCGAAGGCGTCACCGCCCGGCCCAACACCGATCGTGCCGCCTCGCCGACCGGGTTCCAGTTCGAGCTCGGCGTCGACCAGAAAACGATGCTGCAGGGCACCACCGAAGCGGGGCGCCTGATCCCGCAGACGCGGGCCCCGGGCCAGGTCCGCTCGGCGGTGGTGTCGCTGCCCGAGGGGATGACGATCAACCCCTCGCTGGCCGCCGGCCTGCGCGGCTGTGCTCCGGCCCAGTACGCGGCCGAGGCGCTCGGCACGGTCGAGGGCCAGGGTTGCCCGAACGACTCCAAAGTCGGGGAGATGATCGTCCAGAGCCCGCTCTTCCCGCGGCAGATAACCGGGTCGGTCTATCTCGCCACTCCCCACCAGAATCCCTACGGGGCGCTGGTCGGCATCTACATGGTCGCCCGCGCGCCCGAGCGCGGGGTGATGGTGAAGCTGGCCGGCAAGGTCGAGCCCGACCTCGCCGACGGCAGCCTGGTGGCGAGCTTCGACGATCTGCCCCAACTGCCCTACGAAAGCCTCGTGGTCCGCTTCCGCGACGGCCAGCGCAGCCCGATCGCCTCGCCGCCGAAGTGCGGCGTCTACTCGACCAGGATCGCGCTCACGCCCTGGGGCGCCAGCACGCAGGTCTACGAGAAAAGCGATCCCTTCGCGCTCACCCGCGGCATCGGCGGCGGCGCCTGCCCGCAGGCTCCGCTGCCGTTCGCGCCGGGCGCCTACTCGGGCACCTCGAACCGCCACGCCGGCTTCTACTCGCCCTTCTTCCTGCGCTTCACCCGCACCGACGCCGAGTAGGAGATCACCTCCTACTCGACCCAGCTGCCGGCGGGGCTGCTCGGCAACATCAGCAACATCCCCTTCTGCCCCGACGCCGCGATCGCCGCCGCGCGGGCGCGCGACGGGTTCGCCGAGGCGGCCAGCCCCTCCTGCCCGGAGGCCTCGAGGATCGGCCGCACCCACTCCGGCTACGGGATGGGCTCGGTGCTCGCCTACGCGGAGGGCGGCCTCTACCTCGCCGGCCCCTACCACGGCTCACCGCTCTCGATCGTCGCCGTCAACCCGGCGACCGTGGGGCCGTTCGACCTCGGTGTGATCATCGTCCGCTCGGCCGTGCGGGTCGATCCGCTCACCACCCGGGTCTGGCTCGACTCGGGCGGCTCGGACCCGATCCCGCACATCATGCGCGGGGTGCCGATCCACCTGCGCGACGTCCGCGTCTACGTCGACCGGCCCCACTTCACCCTCAACCCGACCAGCTGCGAGCAGGGCGCGATGCCCTCGGTCCTGACCGGCTCGGGGGTCTCCACCGCCGACCCCGGTGACGACGTCCCGGTCTCGGTCGCCAACCCGTTCCAGGTCTCCTTCTGCTCCTCGCTGCCGTTCGCGCCGCGGATCGAATTCCGGCTCAAGGGCCCGGCCAAGCGCGGCGGTTACCCGACCCTGAGAACTATCGTCAAGCCCCGAGTCGGCGATGCCAACTTCGGGCGGGTCACCGCCACCCTGCCGCCGAGCCAGTTCCTCGCCCAGGAGAACATCAAGACGATCTGCGGCCGCCAGGCCTATGTGCAGCGCGCCTGCCCGGCCGGCTCCGTCTACGGCTGGGCTCGCGCCGAGACGCCGCTGATGGAGGCGCCGCTGGAAGGCCCGGTGGTCCTGCGCGCCTCCGACAACAAGCTGCCCGACCTCGCCGCCCAGCTCAGCGGCCGCGGGATCGACGTCGACGTGGTCGGTCGCATCGACGCGGTCAAGGGCCGGCTGCGGGCGACCTACGACGTCCTGCCCGATGCCCCGGTCAGCCGCTTCGAACTCATCCTGCGTGGGGGCAAGAAGCGCGGCCTGCTGGTCAACTCCGACAACATCTGCAACTCGGCGCCGGCGACGGTTGAGCTGATCGGCCAGAACAACATCGGCGTGATCCGCCGGCCCGCTCTGACCAACCCCGCCTGCAAGAAGAAGCCGGCGAAGAAGCGCAAGGCGGGCAGGGGTAAGGCGCCGGCCAAGTCGGGCGGCAAGGGCAGAGGGGGGCGGTAGGGGATGCGGACGCGAGCGATCGTCGCGATCCTGGTCGTTGCGAGTCTCGGCCTCGCGGTCCCCGCCGGCGCCGAGGTGATGCAGCGAAACGGCGTCCGCGTCACCTTCGGCGGCGACCTCACTCCCGAGCGCCTGCCCCGCTCCGGCACCGCCCCGATCGCGGTCTCGCTGCAGGCCAAGATCGACCCGGTCGGCAAAGGCCCCGCTCCGCAGCTACGCCGGATCTCGGTCGCGATCAACAAATACGGCCGTATCGATTCGACCGGCCTGCCGGTCTGCCGGGTCTCCGACATCCAGCCCTCGACCTCCGCCAAGGCCAAGCAGGCCTGCGGCAAGTCACTGGTCGGCAGCGGCTCCTTCAGCGCCCGGGTCCTCTTGCCCGAGCAGACCCCGTTCCCCTCCGACGGCAAGATCCTCGCCTTCAACGGCGTCCACGAGGGCAAGCCGGCGATCCTCGCCCACGTCTACGGCACCGAGCCGGCCCCGACCTCGTTCACGATGCCGTTCATCATCGGCACCTCCGCCGGCAAGTTCGGCACCACGCTGACCGCCGAGCTGCCCAGGGTGACCACCGAGTGGGGCTACGTGACCTCGCTGGAGCTGAACCTCAAGCGCACCTACCGCTGGGGCGGCAAGGCGCGCAGCTTCGTGGTCGCCGGCTGCCCGGCACCGAAGGGTTTCCCGGGCGCGGTCTTCCCCTTCGCCAAGGCCAGCTTCGGGTTCAAGAAGTTCACGCTGGGCTCCGCGATCACGCGGACCTGCAAAGCGCGCGGCTGAACGACCCGCCTTCTCGAACCATCTACGAGAAAACAGATGCGTTTCTCGGTGCTTCCGCGTAGCGCGAACGCCCCACCGGGGGTCATCCTGAGTTGACTCCCCCCAGTGGGGAATCGGGACAGCAGTCTCTTCGACCAAGCCAGGAACCGGCAAAGGGGAGCCGGATTGGGATGGAGAGAGGAAATGGGACAGGGTGAGTTGCAGAAGCAGTGATCAGATGCGCAGGCTCCTCGCTGCCGCGGCTGCGGCCTTGGCCCTGGCGATGTGCCTCGGCGCCTCCCCCGCGCGGGCCGCGGCGGCGCCGCTGATCGAGGACACCTGGGCCAGCGGTGTTTCGGGGACGGCGGTCGACCTCAACGGCAAGGTCGACCCCAACGGGCTCAGCACCTCGGCGCGGTTCGAGTACCTGACCGCGGCCGCCTACGAAGCCAACCTGTCCGCCTCGCCCCCACGAGACGGCTTCTTCGGCGCCAGCAGCTCGCCAACCGGATCGGGCGGCGTCGCCCTCGGCTCCGGCACGGCGGCGGTCTCCTTCTCCCGCCACATCGGCTTCCTCACCGCCGGGACCGCCTACCGCTACCGCGTGGTCGCGAGCAACTCGTCCGGGCCCGCCCAGGGGCCCGCCCGCTGGTTCGTGACCAGCGACCCGGGCTCCACCTTCGCGCTGCCCGACGGTCGCGGCTGGGAGATGGTCTCGCCGGTCGACAAAGGAGGCGGCGACATCCAGCGGCCCGGCGAGATCTTCGGCGGCGGCATCTTCCAGGCGGCCGCGCCGGGCGCGGCGGTCACCTACGGATCGCGGTCCTCGTTCTCCGGCGGCGAAGGCTCGCCGGGCGCGAGCCAGTACCTGGGGCGGCGCACCGCGGCCGGCTGGTCGACGGCGAACGTCACCGGGCCGACGTTCGCCGGGGCCTTCGGCGCCCACCCCGACGGCGTCCCCTTCCAGCTCTTCTCGGGCGACCTGAGCCGGGCCGTCGTCGTGCGGGCCAGCCGCTGCGCCGGGGAACCCTGCCCGCGCCGGCTCGCTCTGCTCGACGGCGCCGGCGCCACCGTCGCCAGCACCCCGGAACGCCCCGACCTGCGCTTCGCCGGCGCCAACCCGGCCTTGACCCAGGTCGTGCTCTCGACCTGCGCGGCGCTGGCGAGCGGGGCGACCGAAGTCCCCTCCGGGGCCGGCTGCGACGGCGACGAGCCGAACCTCTACCGCTGGTCCGGGGGCGCGCTGACCCTGGTCAACTTCCTGCCGGGCGAAGCCACCGGCACGCCGGGCGCGGCTCTCGCCGCCCCCAACGGGGCGGTCTCCGCCGACGGCTCGCGGATCTACTTCGAGCTTGGCGGCGACCTCTACCTGCGCGCCGGCACGGAGACCGTCCAGGTCGACACGATGGCCGGGGGAGAGGGGACCTTCGAGACCGCCAGCAGCGACGGCGCGCTCGCCTTCTTCACCAAGGCCGGCCACCTGTACCGGTTCGAGGCGGGCTCCGGGACGGCGACCGACCTGACCCCGGCCGGCGAGGTCGAGGGCGTGCTCGGCGCCTCGCCCGACGGCGCCAGCCTCTACTACCTCACCCCGGCGGGGGTCTTCCTCCACCGAGGCGGGAGCGCGGCGAAGATCGCCGACGCCGCCGACGCCGCCAACTACCCGCCGGCCACCGGCGCCGCCCGGGTCGCCGCCAACGGCAACCTCGCCTTCCTCTCCTCGGCGCCGCTGACCGGCTTCGACAACGGCGGCTTCGCCGAGGCCTTCCTCTACGCGCCCGCGACCGGCACGCTGACCTGCGCCTCCTGCAACCCGAGCGGGGCGCGCGCGGTCGGTGCCGCCTCGATCCCGGGGGCACCCGCCAACGGCAGCGCCCCGAGCGCCCCGCGGCCCTACAAGCCGCGCGCGCTCTCGGCCTCCGGCACCCGGCTCTTCTTCGAGAGCCGCGACAAGCTCGTCGGGACGGACACCAACGCCGCCGCCGACGTCTACCAGTGGGAGGCGCAGGGGACCGGCAGCTGCCTGCGCCCCGGCGGCTGCCTCGCCCTGATCTCGAGCGGGCGCAGCGCCGGCGGCGCCAGCTTCGTCGACGCCTCGGCCGACGGCGGCGACGCCTACTTCCTCACCGACGGCTCGCTGGTCCCCGCCGACACCGACCTGGTCGACCTCTACAACGCCCGCGTCGGCGGCGGCTTCCCGGCCCCGCCGGTGCCGATCCCCTGCGTCGGCGACGCCTGCCAGCCGGTGCCCTCGGCGCCCGACGACACGCTCCCGGCGACGCTGGTGCCGCGGGCGGAAGGCAACCCGCCGCTGCGGATCCAGAAGCCGAAACAGCAGACCAAGAAGAAGAAGGCCAACAAGAACAAGAAGCAGCAGAAAAAGAAGGGCAAGAAGGGCAAGCAGCAGAGCAAGAAGAAGGGGGCGCGGCGATGATCGGCTCGATGGTGCGGCGCCAGCTTGGCGCGCTTGCGCTGCTACTCGCCGGGCTCGCGCTGCTGGCGCTGGCCGGCGCCGGCAGCGCCCGGGCCGCGTTCGGGTTCCTGCCCGGCGAGGCCGGCTTCGGCTTCGCCGCGACCGAACTCGACGGCAGCATCGACAACGAGGCGGGCAGCCACCCCTACGCGCTGACCACGCACGTCGCTTTCAGGCCCGGCACCGAACCGGCCGGCGAACCGGGCGAGTTCTTCACCGACGGCGACGTCCGCAACCTGCGGATCGAGCGGCCCTCCGGGCTGATCGAAAACCCGAACGTGGTCACCCGCTGCTCGCAGGAGCGCTTCAACACCCCGCGCAACTCCCCGTTCCAGGAAAGCCTCTCCGGCGAGCACTGCCCGGACGCGAGCCAGATCGGCACGATCGAGGTCGAGGCGATCCGCGAAGGGGCCCGCGTGACCCGCCGCTTCGGCGTCTTCAGCCTGACGCCGCCGCCCGGCTACCCGGCGATGTTCGGGGCCAGCCCGTTCGGCGTGCCGATCGTCTTCATCTCCAAGGTGAACAGCACCGACGGCGAATACCGGCTGGCGCTCGACGCCGCCAACATCTCCCAGCAGCTCAACCTCGCCCGGCTCGAGCTCTCCTTCTGGGGCAACCCGTGGCTGGTCGGCCACGACCGCGAACGCGGCAACTGCCTCAACGAGATCGACCCCGACGACTACTTCGGCACCGACGCGGTGCTCGAACGGGAACCGCAGACGAAACCGCCGACGCCGCCCTACTACGAACCGGGGACCTGCTCGATCGGCGACCCGAAAGTCTTCCCGCCGAACGCCTACCTGACCCTGCCGGTCTCCTGCCGCGGACCGCTCGTCTCGACCGTCACGGCAAGCGCCTGGCAGCAGCCGCAGCCGGTCTCGCGGGTCGCCGAGAGCCTCGACGAAGGCGGGCAGCGGCTGCCGCTCGCGGGCTGCGGCCCGGCCGGGGGCGAAACCGAAGAGGGCTCGGCGGTGTCGACCTCCGACCGCACCGGCTCGGCGACGGGGCTGGACTTCAGGCTGGTCAAAGACCAGAAAACCCTGCTCTGGAACTACACCCCGACCGGTCGGCTGATCCCCGGGATCAAGGCGCCGTCGCAGGTCAAACGGGCGGTCGTGACCCTGCCCGAGGGGATGACGATCAACCCCTCGCTGGGCGCCGGCCTCGGCTCCTGCACGCCGGCCCAGTACGCGGCCGAAACGGCGACCTCGGCGCCCGGGGTGGGCTGCCCGAACGACTCGAAGATCGGCCAGATGATCGTCTACAGCCCGCTCTTCGACAAACCGATCGAAGGCGGCATGTACCTGGCCCAGCCGGACAGCCCGCGGACCGGCACGCCGGGGGCGGAGAACCCGTTCGACGCGCTGCTGGCGCTGTACCTGATCGCCAAGGCGGGAGACCGCGGGGTGATCGTCAAGCTGCCCGGACAGGTCCAGCTCGACCCGCACACCGGGCGCATCGTCGCCGTCTTCGACAACCTGCCGCAGCTTCCCTACGAGAAACTCGAGATCCGCTTCCGCGACGGCCAGCGCAGCCCGCTGGCCAGCCCGCGAGCCTGCGGCACCTACGAAACCACGGTCGACCTCAACCCCTGGCGCGACCAGAGAGAGAGCTACCGCAACCGCTCCCTCTTCGAACTCAGCCGGGGGATCGGCGGCGGCCCCTGCCCGCCGCCTGTCTCGCCGTTCGCGCCGCAGGCGCAGGCCGGCACCTTCAACCGCAACGCCGGCGCCCACACGCCCTTCTACCTGCGCTTCCTGCGTGCCGACACCGACCAGGAGCTGACCTCGTACTCGGCCGAGCTGCCGACCGGGCTGCTCGGCAACCTGCGCGGCGTTCCGTACTGCCCGGAGGCGACGATCGCCGCGGCCGCCCGCAACTCCGGCTTCGCCGAGACCGAAAGCCCCTCCTGCCCGGCCGCCTCGCAGGTCGGCCGCACCGTCTCCGGCTACGGCCTCGGCTCGGTGCTCGCCTACGCGCCCGGCAACCTCTACCTCGCCGGTCCCTACAACGGCTCCTCGCTCTCGATCGTCGCCGTCAACTCGGCGACCGTGGGGCCGTTCGACCTCGGCGTGATCATCGTCCGCTCGGCGATCCGGATCGACCCGCGCACCGCCCGCGTCTGGATCGACTCGGCCGGCTCGGACCCGATCCCCCACATCATGCGCGGCGTGCCGATCCACCTGCGCGACGTCCGCGTCTATATAGACCGGCCCAACTTCACGCTCAACCCGACCAGCTGCGACCTCTCCTCGATGGCCTCGATCCTGACCGGCTCCGGGGTCTCGATCGCCGACCCCGGCGACGACCGCTCGGTGACGATCGCCAGCCCGTTCCAGGTCTCCTTCTGCTCCTCGCTGCCGTTCGCGCCGCGGATCGAGTTCCGGCTCAAGGGCCCGGCCAAGCGCGGCGCCTACCCGACCCTGCGGACGATGGTCACGCCGCGGCCCGGCGACTCGAACATCGGCCACGTCGTCGCCACCCTGCCGCCGAGCCAGTTCCTCGCCCAGGAGAACATCAAGACGATCTGCGGCCGCCAGGACTACGCGCGGCGCAGCTGCCCGAAGGCGTCGGTCTACGGCTGGGCGCGGGCCGAGACGCCGCTGATGGAGGAGGCGCTGGAAGGCCCGGTGGTGCTGCGCGCCTCCGACAACAAGCTGCCCGACCTGGCCGCCCAGATCAGCGGCCGCGGCATCGACATCGACGTGGTCGGCCGCATCGACGCGGTCAAGGGGCGCCTGCGGGCGACCTACGACGTGCTGCCGGACGCCCCGGTCAGCCGCTTCGTGATGACCCTGCACGGCGGCAAGAAGCGCGGCCTGCTGGTCAACTCGGACAACATCTGCAAGTCCGCGCCGGCGACGGTGCGGATGATCGGCCACAACAACGTCGGCATCGTCCACCGCCCGCCGCTGATCAACCCGGTCTGCAAGAAGAAGGCGAAGAAGACCAAGAAGCCGGGCAGGAAGGCGAGGAGGTAGGGGATGCGGAGGCGAGTCGTCGTCGCGATTCTGGTGGTGGCGAGCCTCGGGCTGGCGGCGCCGGCCGGAGCCGAGGTGATGCAGCGAAACGGCGTCCGCGTCACCTTCGGCGGCGATCTCTCGCCGCAGCGGCTGCCCCGCGCGGGCACCGCGCCGATCGCGGTCTCGCTCTCGGCCAAGATCGACCCGGTCGGCAAGGGCGCCGCTCCGCAGCTGCGCAAGATCTCGATCGCGATCAACAAATACGGGCGCATCGACTCGACCGGCCTGCCGGTCTGCCGGGTCTCCGACATCCAGCCCTCGACCTCGGCCAAGGCCAAGCAGGCCTGCGGCGGCGCCCTGGTCGGCAGCGGCAGCTTCAGCGCCGAGGTGCTGCTGCCCGAGCAGAGCCCGTTCCCCTCCGACGGGAAAATCCTCGCCTTCAACGGCGTCCACGAGGGAAAGCCGGCGATCCTCGCCCACGTCTACGGGACCGAGCCGGCGCCGACCTCGTTCACGATGCCCTTCGTGATCGGCAGGTCGGGCGGCAAGTTCGGCACCACGATCTCCGCCAAGCTGCCCGAGGTGACCACCGAGTGGGGCTACGTGACCTCGCTCGATCTCAACCTCAAGCGCAGCTACCGCTGGGGCGGCAAGGCGCGCAGCTACGTGGTCGCCGGCTGCCCGGCGCCGAAGGGCTTTCCCGGCGCGGTCTTCCCCTTCGCCAAAGCCAGCTTCGGGTTCAAGAAGTTCACGATCGGCTCGACGATCACGAGAACCTGCAAAGCACGCGGCTGAGCGCTCGGAGCGGCTCCGAGACTGGGAAGTTGTGCCCATTTCTCCGCAGCGGGGCGGATAACCGCATAGTCTTTGAAAGCCTTCCCGGCGGTGGGCCAAATTGAGCATTCTTGACGACGCAATTCGCGAGCACCTCGAACTGAAGCGCGCCCACGGCGCGGACGAGTCCGAGATCAAAAAGCTCGAGGACGAGGCGTTCGGGCCGCCGCAGCGACCGGACGAGATCGACCCGCTGGCGGAGGCGCCGACCGAATTCCTCACCGCGCCCTCCGAGGTGGTCGAGGAGGCCGCCGGGGCCGAGGCCGCGGGACGGCGCGAGCCGAACATCACCGACCTGCAGGAGGCCCCCGAGGAGCGGGCATCCGAGGCCGAGGAGGCCGAGCGGGAGCCCGTCGCCGAGCAACCCGTCGCCGACGAGCCGGCGGTCGAGGACGTGGAGGAGCCGGCGGTCGAGGAGCAGCCGGCGGGTGAGCTCGAGCTGCCCGAGGAGCCGGCCGCCGAGGCGATCGCCGACCAGCCGACCCAGATGTTCGACGTGCAGGCCGAAATCGACGCCGAGGCCGAGGCGGAGGCCAAGGTCGAGGAGCCGGCCGACTTCGACGATGACGACGACTTCTTCAGCGAACAGCGCCTCTCGGACGAGCTCAACGCGGCGCTCGAGGCGCCGGTCACCGACGAGGAGCCGCTGCCGCCCGCACCCGCGGACGGCGAGGACGAGGAGTCCGACCCGCAGAGCGCCTACGAACCGGACACGGAATCGCACGACGACGTGCTCGAAGACACGCCGGACTTCCTCGAGGACACGCCCGAGGACGACGACCTCTGGTTCGAGCAGCGGCCGCCGAAGGACTTCGACTTCGACGACTGAGCGGGCGCTCGCCGGGCGAGAACCCGTGGCTAATGAATAGTCGGTAGGTTGCGCCGGATGTCCACCGACCTCGCGATCGAAGCCGAAGGCCTGCGCAAGTCCTACAAGGAGGTCGAGGCGCTCGCCGGGATCGACCTCAGCGCGCCGGCCGGCTCCGTGCTCGGCCTGCTCGGCCCGAACGGCGCCGGCAAGACGACCGCGGTCCGCATCCTCACCACGCTGCTCCCGCCCGACGGCGGCAGCGCCCGCGTCGCCGGGCTCGACGTGGTCGGCGAGGCGGCCCAGCTGCGCAGCCAGATCGGGCTCGCCGGCCAGTACGCGGCGGTCGACGAAAACCTCACCGGGGCCGAGAACCTGGAGATGGTCGGCAAGCTCTACCACCTGCCGAAGGGCGAGCCGAAGGCCCGCGCCGCCGAGCTGCTCGAGCGCTTCGACCTCGAGGACGCCGCCGACCGCCTCGTCCGCACCTACTCGGGCGGGATGCGCCGCCGCCTCGACCTCGCCGCGGCGCTGGTCGCCCGCCCGCCGGTCCTCTTCCTCGACGAGCCGACCACCGGGCTCGACCCGCGCAGCCGGCTCGCCCTCTGGGAGACGATCGAAGGCCGGGTCGCCGAGGGCACCACCGTCCTGCTCACCACCCAGTACCTCGACGAGGCCGACCGGCTCGCCGACAGCATCTCGGTGATCGACCACGGCCGCGTGATCGCCGAGGGCAGCTCCGACGAGCTCAAGGACCAAGTTGGTGGCGAGCGGCTCGACATCACGCTGGAGTCAAAGGAAGAAGCGGAGGCCGCGATCGCGGCGCTCGTCCCGATCGCCGCCGAGCGGCCGGAGATGAGCGACGGGCTGCTGCGGATGCCGGTGCGCGAGCGCCGCGGCGTGATCGCCGAGGCGGTGCGGCGGCTCAACGAGGCCGGGGTCGGGATCGACGACGTGGCGATGCGGCGCCCGACCCTCGACGACGTCTTCCTCACCCTGACCGGCCACGCGATCGAGCCCGACGAGGGCGAGGGTGGGGAGGAGTCCAAGTGAGCAACTCGGTCTCCGACACGCTGGTCCTCGCCCGCCGGGCGCTGATGCGGATCCTCCGCGCCCCCGATTTGCTGCTCTCCTTCACCGTGCAGCCGATCATGTTCGTGCTGCTCTTCGTCTACGTGTTCGGCGGCGCGATCAGCACGCCGGGTTTCGAATACGTCGACTTCCTGATGCCGGGGATCATCGTCCAGACGATGTCCTTCGGCGGCTTCGTCACCGCGCTCGGCCTCTCCGAGGACCTCAAGAAGGGCCTGATCGACCGCTTCCGCTCGCTGCCGATGTCGCGCGGCGCGGTGCTCGCCGGCCGCACCCTGGCCGACATCGTCACCAACGCGATCTCGATCGTGGTGATGCTGGTCGTCGGCGTGATCGCCGGCTTCGCCTTCGACGCCCCGCTCACGGACATCCTGCTCGGCGTCGTCCTGCTGCTCTGCTTCGGCTACGCCTTCTCCTGGGTCTTCGCCTTCATCGGCCTCACCTCGACCTCGCCCGAGTCCTCGCAGGCGCTCGGCTTCATCATCATCTTCCCGCTCACCTTCATCTCCTCGGCCTTCGTCCCGGTCGACTCGATGCCGGCCGCCCTGCAGGCCTTCGCCGAAGTCAACCCGTTCACGATCACCGTCGACGCGATGCGGGCCCTCTTCCTCGGCACCCCCGCCGGCAACAACGTCTGGGGCGCCTTCGTCTGGACCTTCGCGATCGCCGCCGTCTTCGCCTTCCTCTCGATCACCCGCTACAAGCGGGCGGTCGTCCGCTAGCCAGCCGTTCGCGCTTGCGGCATCAGGCCGGCCAGAGCCGGCCCAATGCCGCAAGCGGCGGCCTACTTCTTGCCGCCGCCCTTCGCGCCCTTGCCCTTGCTCTTGCCTTTTCCTTTGGCCTTCGCCTTGCCGGGGATGAGCTTGACCTTGCGCTCGATCACGTTCGGGGCGTAGCCG
Source organism: uncultured Conexibacteraceae bacterium (assembly GCA_964464285.1). Lineage (GTDB taxonomy): Bacteria > Actinomycetota > Thermoleophilia > Solirubrobacterales > 70-9 > VAYN01. Next base: position 25,979 of record CAYXFL010000012.1, on the reverse strand, counting down.
GCGCGGTTGATCGTCACCTTCAGGGTCGCCGCCAGCCCGGCTTTCTTCGCCGCCGCCAGCTTCTTCTGGCCGAGCTTGTTCAGCTTCACCTTGATCCGCTTGGTCTTGCCGACCGGCACCTTCACCGGCTTCGCGGTCGCGATCACCCTCAGCTTCACCTTCGCCTTCTTGCCTTTGCCCTTGGTGGCGGAGGCGGCGGCGGAGCCTTTGGCCTTGTTGCCTTTCATCTTCTCTTCGATGGTCAGCAGCGCGCCGATGCTGCAGAACAGTTTGTTGCCCTCGCCGGGCAGGCGGGTGCAGGAGGTCTCGAAGGAGAACTCGTGATTGACCACGACCAGCTTCTTGCCGCTCAGCTTGATCTTGCCCGGGGCCGGCAGCGGCTTCGCCGGCGGCGCGGGGACCGGAACCGGCGCACCGGTTTCGGTGTAGAGGAACGGCAGGCTGTCATTGGCCGCGCTCTGGGGCTCGTTCAGCAGCACGGCGGCCGCGCCGCCCGCGTTGACGGCGAACCCGCGCGGGCGCAGGAGCGTCGAGATGTTGCCGAGGATGGCCTCCCGCGCGATCACCTGGGCGCCTCCCAGCGCCGCGCCCTGGCCGAGCTGCACCTCGGCCGCCGAGGTCATGTCTTTGTCGTCGCAGATGTTGACCGGGTAGTGCTTGCGCACCCCCAGCACGCCGATCCGGTTGCCGCTGCTCGCCAGCGCTTCGACGTCGTAGCGTTCGTTGCCGGTGCTGGGGGTGTTGAGCGCCGTCCACGGGCCGCCGCCCGCTCCCTTGACCGCGAGCACGCTGCCGCCGTGGCGGGTGTTGTTCGGGCAGACGATCGGGCCGGAGTCCAGGTAGTGGGCGTAGGCGGTGCCGTCGTCGGTGACGGTTGCCCGGATCGCCGAGACGATGCGACCGCCGGGCGCCGCGACGACCCGCTCTTTCGGGCCGAGCAGCCCGCCGGGGGCGCGGGTCATCGCCCAGACCTCCTCGGAGTTGTTGTCGCCGCCGGTGCTCTCGTCCCAGATGAAGACCCCGTGGCCGTTGCTGCTCTGGCCGAAGCTCCACGACGAGAGGTTCAGCGTCAGCCCGGGCAGCATGATCTGCTGCGGGGCGCCGAAGTCGCCGCCGGGCGGCGCGTAGGCCTGCAGCACGCCGGCGCTCTGCTCGGTGCGGTAGATCACGAAGACGCCGCCGTCGGGGTCGACCGTGATCCCGATCGCGTAGGAGCGCATCGCGCCCATGCGGTCGAGTTTGCGCGGCGCGTCGAAGCGGCCGGCGGGGCCGGCGGCGCGGAAGCTGACGAACGCTTCGCTGTTCTCGCTGAGGATCGCCGCCGCCTCGCCGCTGGGGGCGAGGTCGATCGCGGTGACGTGTTTGGTCGGCTCGACCGTGACCCCGGCCGGGTCGGCGCCCGGGCCGAGCAGCGCGACGCCGAACGGCGACGCTTCGCGGACCACGAGCTGGCCGCCGCTCGCGTCGGGCGCGGAGAGCGAGAGGAAGTTGTCCGACGAGTACTGGCCGAAGGCGGCCGGGAACGGCGCCGCCAGGACGGCCGGACCCGACGGCGGCCGGACCACGAGCTGGTTGCCGTAGCTCGGGCTTTTCCCGGTCGCGGCGATGTAGCGGAGGCTGCCGTCCGGCAGCACCGACATCGAGCTGTTCCCCTGGAAGAAGGCGCCGATCCCGGGCGCCGCTTCCCGCACCCAGGCCGAGGCGCTCGCCGGCACCAGCAGCGCCAGCGCGAGCAGCGTCACCCCCAGCACGGATCGAAGCTTGTACGGACGCGGGGGCGAGCTCGGTTTCGGCATGGCGCGGACGGTATTTGATCCCTGGACACCTGCCCTACTGGCTTTTAGGACTTCTCAGCGAGCTAACTGAAAGTGCGTACGGCGGCCTACGGCACGGGAATGGCACGAAGTTGGCGCACTTCTGTGCGCCACATTTGCGCTTTTCATCCCTAGCCTCGTTTCCACGATGGCGGTGCTGAAGAAACGAGGGGATCTGGCCGAGCTCAAGGTTGCCGCCGACCTGGTCGACCGCGGATGCTCGCTCTCGATTCCGTTTGGCGAGGACTGCGACTACGACCTGATCGCCGACTACGACGGAGTGCTGCATCGGGTGCAGGTGAAGTTCACGCGGTCGGATGGACATTTCCTCGTCGCCCGGTGTCATTCGCATTCGCTGACGAAAGGGAAGGTGCGGCGAACGAAGCGCTACACCGCTGAGACCGTCGACTGGATCGTTGTCTACGACGCAACTACTCAGGCGTGCTACTACTGCCCATCGACCGTGCTTGGCAGCGGACGTAGTTCGTTGCGTCTCCGCTTGACGCCAGCGCGGAACGGCCAGAGGATCGGGATCCGGAATGCCGAGGACTATCTGTCCCCCGACTTCAGCCGTCGTCCGGGAGTGGAGCCAGCCGGATTCGAACCGGCGGCCTCCTGAATGCAAATCAGGCGCTCTGCCAACTGAGCTATGGCCCCGCCGGTCTGATTGTAGGCGGGTTCCGGCTACCCGACAGGCGCCAGGCTCTGGTTGCCGTGGAACACCCGGTCGGGGTCCCACTTGGCCTTGATCTCGGCCAGGCGGTCGTAGTTCTGCTCGCCGAACCCGGCGCGGACGCGGTCGCTGCCCTCGTCGCCGAGGAAGTTGAGGTAGGTGGCGCCGGTGGAGAAGGGGGCGACGTCGGCGCGGAAGGCGCGGCCGAGGGCGATCATGCGCTCGTCGTCTTCGGCGTCCTCCCAGAGCAGCAGGGGGTGGACGACGAAGGCGGTCTCGCGGCCGGCGAGTGGGGAGGTCTCGGGGCCGATGCGGGCGACGGCGCCGCCCCAGGGGACGATGAAGATCTGGGAGGGGCTGGCGGGCATCGCTTCGGCGCGGCTGGAGATCGCCTCGATCGCCTCGTCGCTGAGCTCGGTGAGGTGCTCGGCGGTCCAGTAGTTGCGGTAGCCGGGCGGGTCGTCGATCGAGCGCTGGAACTCGGGGTAGGTGGTGGGGCCGAAGAAGTCGGCGGTCGGGGGCCCGAAGGCGCGCAGCTCGCGCAGGGCCTCCTGGCCCTCCTCGATCGGGCCCGCGTACATCCCCGCGACGGCCGCCGCCGGCTTGCCGCGCAGCGCCGCCGGGATCGGCTCTTCGTCGGGCGCGGTGAGGTAGGCGAAGGCGAGGCCGAGCCCCTCGGGCGCGCTCAGCATCGTGTCGCGGAAGCGCCGCAGCAGCTCCCGCCCGCGCTCGGCGGGGTGCAGGAGCAGGCCGCCGAAGATCGCCGGGCCGAGCGGGTGCAGGCGCAGTTCCAGCGCGGTGACGACGCCGAAGTTGGCGCCGCCGCCGCGCAGCGCCCAGAGCAGCTCGGGGTTCTCGTCAGGCGCCGCCCGCACGATCTCGCCGCCCGCGGTGACGAGCTGGGCCGCAAGCAGGTTGTCGCAGGTAAGGCCGTGCTTGCGCTCGAGCCAGCCGGAGCCGCCGCCGACGGTGAGGCCGGCGACGCCGGTGGTCGAGACGCGCCCGCCGGTCGTCGCCAGCCCGTAGACCTGGGTGGCGCGGTCGACCTCGGCCCAGGTGGCGCCGCCGCCGACCCGGGCGACGCCGAGATTGGGATCGACCTCGACGTCGCTCATCCCGCGCATGTCGAGCACCAGGCCGTCCTCGCGCAGCGAGCGGCCGGTGACCGAGTGGCCGCCGCCGCGCACCGCCACCGGCAGGCCCTGGGCGCGGGCGAAGGCGAGCGAGGCGACCACGTCCTCGGGCGCCGCACAGCGCGCGACCAGCCGCGGGCGCGTCGTCACCATCGAGTTGAACAGCGTGCAGGCGTCCTCGAACCCGGGCTCGCCCGGCTCGTGCAGGCCGCCACGCAGGCGGAAGCGCAGCTCTTCCCTGGAGGCGTCGGCGGTGGCGCTCATTGGTCTTCGCTTCCCTCGCCGGCCCGGGTGCCGACCGCCAGCAGGTACTCCATCTCGAACCGCGCCGGCTCACCCTCTCCGGCCAGGTTCCACTCCTCGCTGAAACGCTCCAGGCCGCTGTCGAGCAGGCCCTCGCGCCCGTCGCGTTCGGCGTTCGCCCGCGCCGCGATCGTCGGCCCGTAGCGCTGCTTGAAGTGCTCGCCGTATTCGGCGGCGCGCTCGAAGGCGGTCACCTCTAGCACGTCGCGCTCCAGCATCCGCAGCTGCACGCGCGCTCCGAACAGCCCGCCCAGGTGCTCCTCGCTGCCCCAGAGCGGCGGTTTCTGCGCACCCGGCGGTGGCGCCGGCGCGAACGGTCCCAGCAGCCCGAACAGGGCGCCGATCATCCCCTCCGGGGTCCAGCTGAGCAGCCCGATCGTGCCGCCCGGCCGGCAGACCCGGACCAGCTCGTCGGCGACCTCCTGGTGGTGCGGCGCGAACATCGCCCCGATCGAGGAGATCACCACGTCGAAGGAGGCGTCGGCGAAGGGCAGGTGCTCGGCGTCCGCCTCCACCCACTCGAGCTCGACCCCGGCCGCCGCGGCGCGCCGGCGCCCCTCCTCCAGGAGCTCCGGGGTGAGGTCGCTCGCGGTCACCGCGGCGCCGCGTTCGGCCGCCGGGATCGAGGCGTTGCCGGTGCCCGCGCCGATGTCGAGCACGGTCATCCCCGGCCCGATCCCGCAGGCCTCGACCAGCCGCGGCCCGAGCGGCAGCAGGAAGGTCTCGACCATCGACGGGTAGTCGCCGGAGGCCCACATCTTGCGGTGGCGCGCCTTCAGCTCGAGGTCGGCGTCGGCGGGGGAGGGGGTCGAGGTGCTCATCGCTGCTCCTTTTTGTGCGGCTGGACGGGAGCGTCGAAGCTACGCGCGCGCCGGCCGCTCCTCATCGCCCCAACCGGCCATCCGGCGAAGATGGCCGGAACGGGCCAGGCGCGCTAGAGCAGGCCTTCGCGGGTCGCGTAGGCGACCGCGGCGGCGCGCGAGGGCAGGCGCAGCTTGGTGCGCACGTTGGCGACGTGGCGGTGCACGGTGTGCGGGCTGACCACCAGCTGCTCGGCGATCTCGGCGTCGCTCATGCCCTGGGCGATCAGCCGCAGGATCTCGCGCTCGCGCGGGGTCAGCTCGGCGCCGTTGCGCTCGCGGCCCGCGGCGCTCGCACCGCCGTCGCTCTCCTCCAGCAGCGCACCGGCACGCGCCGCGTCGGCGCCGGCGCCGAGCGCCGCGAAGGCCTCGCGGGCCGCGCGCGCCTCCGCCTCCGCCGCCCCGCCGCGGCCGAGCTCCGCCAGCGCCGCGCCCAGCCGCACCCGCGCCAACGCCACGTCATAAGGGGCGGAGGACTCGACGAAGAGGTCGACCGCGTCCTCGAGCGCCCGCCGCGCCCGCTCGGCGTCGCCGCCGGCCAGAGCCAGCTCGCCGCCGGCCAGGCGCGCGCGGCCGGTCAGGTACGGGGTGCGCTGGCCGCCGACCACCGCCTCCAGCTCGGCCAGCGCCGCGGCCGCCGCCTCGAGGTCGCCGAGCCGCGCTCGCGCCCGGACCAGCAGCTCCAGCGCCGGCAGCCGGTCGAGCCGCGCCTCGGCGCCGAGCCGGCGCAGGACCCGTTCGGCCGCCTCGGCGGCGCCGAGCGCGTCGCCGTGCTCCAGCGCCAGGGCCGCCAGCCCGACCAGGGCGTGCGGCTCCGGCCCCGCCCGCTCGAACAGCGCCCGCGCCTCCTCGACCCGGCCCTGGCGGGCGCGCAGCTCCGCCAGCCGCACCAGGCCGGCCGGCGCCAGCCCCGGGCGCAGCGCTTCCAGCGCCCCGAGCGCGCCGGTCAGCTCCTGCTCGGCCGCCGACCACTCGCCGCGCGCGGTCAGCACGTTGCCGTAGGCGCTGCGGCAGACGCCGATCACGTGCCGCCCGTTCAGCTCCTCGCCGAGCTGGCGCATCGCCTCGCACCACTGCGCGACCCGGGCGAAGTCGCCGGCCTTCTCGCAGACCGAGATCAGGATGCACTGGATGAAGGCCGGCGAGAGCGCCAGTTCGAAGCGCTCGCCGGAGGCCTGCGCGGCCGCCTCGTCGAGCCGCCGCATCCCCAGCTCCAGCTCCCCCCGCATCACCAGCCCCTCGCCCTCCAGCGCCAGGCCGAGCGCTTCCAGGTCGGGGACGCCGAGCTCGCTGCCGAGCGCCGCCGCCGCCCGTGCGGCCTCGATCCCGCCGCCGGCGTCGCCGCGGACCTTGAGCGCGTGGTAGCTGTCGAAGACCAGCAGCCAGCCCTGCTCGGGGCAGGGCGGCGCCCCGGCGAGCAGGTGGCGGGCCCGCTCCAGCCAGCCCGCCGCGACCGCGTCCTCGCCGCGGAAGTCGAGCGAGTCGTTGGCGAGCCAGACCGCCATCCGCGCGGCCCCGCAGCGGTCGCCGCTTTCCCGGTAGGCCCGGAAGGCCCGTTCGCGCGCCTCGAAGGTCGCCGCCGCCTCGCCCAGCCACCAGACCGACCAGCTGAGGCCCTCCAGCGCCGCCGCCGTCTCCTCGCTGGCCAGCGCCGCTTCGAACTGCTCCCGCGCCTGCGCCCAGGCGCCCCGCGCGAGCGCCTCCCGGCCCGGCTCCCCGGGGCTCTCCTCCGCTTGGCGGATCGCCGGGTTCATCTCGGCCGAGCGTAGCGCCCGGCCGCGAACCCGACCATTTTTCCTATTCGCTCAGCCCTGCAGCCCGATCATCAGCTGCGAGTGGTCGTTCGGGTCGACCTTGACCGGGACCTGGGCGCCGGGCTGGAGCTGGCCGATGATCGCCGGCGAGACGACCTGGGTGTGGGTGACGTCGGAGGTGGTGCCGTTGACGTCGACGGTCAGCTGGAACTGAAGCTCGGGCTGCATGTTGACCTGCTTGCCGGTGGAGACCATCTGCTGGATCGTCGCGGTGCCGTCGACGCCTTCGTTGGCGAGCTTCTCGGCCAGCGCCTGGTCGGACTGGACCTGCTGGACCATCTGGTTGGCCTGGGCGAGCCCGTCCTTGGCCATCTTGAACATGCCGCCCTGTTCCTTGGTGGCCTGCTTGCCGGCCTTGTTCAGATCCCGCAGGTCCTTGAACATCCCCATCGCTCTAGCTCCTTGTTCGCGTTTCGGTCCGGAACCTTGGTGGTTCGTGTCCGACCCTAACCGTCCGGCGCCGATCCGGGGTAGATTCGACGGGTGTTCGTGCTCGCCGTCCTGATGACGCTCGCCGGCCTGGCGATGCTGGTCGGCGCGGTCGCGATTCCCGTGGACGCGGCGCGGCCGGGACTGGTCGGCGCCGGGCTCGGGGTCGGCGGCGCCGGCCTCTTCCTCGCCTACCTGAACGCCCCCTCGCGCCGCGCCGGGCCGCCGGCCGGGATGGCGCCGGCGAAGGCCCGGATCCTCGACGGCACCGCCCTGCCCGGCTCGGTCGCCGGCTACCAGATGGTCGAGCTGCGGCTCGAAGTGCGGCCCAGGGACGGGGTCCCCTTCGAGGTCAAGCGCAAGTTCTCCGCCGGCCGCCTCGGCCGCGTCGAGCCCGGCCGCGAGCTCGACGTCCTCTACGACCCCGTCAACCCGGACCGCATAGAGCTGGCATAGGCGTACCGCGTTGTAGATCCCTGACTAGTGAGGGATGCATATCGTGCCGCCCAAGTTCAAGCCAGACGCTGGGAGGCGCTGATGGGCAAGTTTGAGACGGCGGGGACCAAACTGGTGCTGCCAGACCTGCCGAAGCCGGACGCGGACGCGAGCGAGGAGCAGATCGCGCTCGCCGAAGAGCTGAGCCGGTTCTCGGGGAAAGCGCTGAGCGCCAACACCGGCAACCTCGACAAGTCGATGACCTTCATCGACGAATCCTTCGACTGGCTGCGGATCGCGTACACGGTGATGCTCGCCCTGGGCGCGCTCGCCCTGCTGGCGGCCGTCGGCAAGGGCCTGTTCGCGCAGACCGGTACCGACGTGGGAGCGAGCGCGGTGCTCGGCGCCGTCTCCCTCGGCCTGGTGATCGTCGCCCTGCTGAACAAGCCGGTCGAGGCGATGGAGCGCAACGCGGTCCTCGTCCCCTGGATGCTGCTCACCCTGAACACGTACTGGACGCGGCTGCTCTACCTGAAGGATCCGAAAACGATCGACACGCAGCTGAAGGAGGCGGCCAAAGACGCCGCCGAGCAGTTCAAGCAGATCGCCGAAGTACACGCGAAAGCGCTCAGTTCGGAGACCGAGCGGATCAAGGTCGTGACGGGCGCCGACGGGAAAGAGAAAGGCGGCGAGGAAGACGACGACAAAAAAAAGAAAGACGGCGCGGGGGGCGACGGCAAAACGAAAAAAGACGGCGACGGCCAGGCGCCGAAAGGCGGCCCAGACGGCCAGCCGCCCGTGAAAGCGGTCTAGCCCGCCAGCAGGCTCTCGGCCCGGTGCGACTCCGGGAGGTTCTGGTCGGCGTGGTAGCTGGAGCGGACCAGGGGGCCGGCGGCGACCGACTCGAAGCCGAGCTCGTAGGCGGCCTTCTCCAGCGCCTCGAACTCTTCCGGGTGCCAGTAGCGGACCACCGGCAGGTGGTTCTCGGTCGGGCGCAGGTACTGGCCGACGGTCAGCACCTGGACCTTGTGCTCGCGCAGCAGGCCGAAGGTCTCGACCATCTCCTCGAAGCTCTCGCCGAGCCCGACCATCAGCCCGGACTTGGTGACGACGTCGGGGCCGCCCATCTCCTTGGCCGTCTTCAGCACCCGCGCCGAGCGCAGGAACTGGGAGCCGCGGCGGGCGATCGGGTAGAGGCGCGGCACGGTCTCGACGTTGTGGTTGAAGACGTCGGGGCGCTCGTGCACGACCTTGGCCAGCGGCATCTCCTGGCCGCGGAAGTCGGGGGTGAGGATCTCGACCTTGCAGTCGGGCGCCTGCTGGCGGATCGAGCGGATCACGCCGACGAAGGCGCTGGCGCCGTAGTCGGGCAGGTCCACGCGGTGATCACCTCGGTCGACCGCGTGGCGCAGGCCCATCATCGCCACCTGCCGCGCCACCCGGGCCGGCTCCAGCGGGTCGTTCCAGGTCGGCTTGCCCGTTTTCACGTTGCAGAACCCACACCTCCTGGTGCAGGTGTCGCCGAGGATCATGAAGGTCGCGGTGCCGCGCTCCCAGCACTCGCCGACGTTCGGGCAGTTGGCCTCCTCGCAGACCGTGTGCAGGTTGTCGGAGCCGATCGTCTCCTTCAGCCGCCGGTAGTTCGGGCCGCCCGGCGCCGGCACCTTCAGCCACTTCGGCTTGCGGGCCTTCCTGAAGGGGACGGCGCCGTCGCTCTGGGCGGTGCCGCCCGGCTTCGCCCGCGAGCGGGTGACGTGGACGCGCTCGGTGGGCTGGGGGGAACGGGGGGACTCGGTGGGCGCGGGGGGCTCGCTCATCGGCCTATCAGCCTACCGGCAGGTAGATCCAGGCCCAGCTCACCTGGCTCGGTGGCGCGGGGCTCGCGCTCGAACACCTCGCCGAAGCGGGCGGCCACGGTCGCGGCGAAGGCGTCGAAGTCCTGCTCGGCGCCGTGCTCGCGGCTCAGCGAGGTAACCGCGCAGGCCTCGATCCCACACGGCACCACCCACTCGAACGGCTGCAGGTCGTTGTTGACGTTGACCGCCAGCCCGTGCGTGGTGACGCCGCGGCTGACGTGGATCCCGATCGAGCCGATCTTGCGCGCGCCCGCGGTAGCGGGGCCGGCGGCCGGCCCGGGGTTCGTCCCCGGCTCGGGGCGGCCGACCCAGACGCCGGTCTGGCCCTCGATCAGGCCGGCCTCGACGCCGTGCTCGGCGAGCGCCCCGACCATCACCCGCTCGAGCCCGCGGACGTAGGCGTGGACGTCGTCCCCGTAGGGGGCGAGGCTGACGATCGGGTAGGCGACCAGCTGCCCGGGGCCGTGGTAGGTGACCCGGCCGCCGCGGTCGGTGTCGAGCACTTCGATCCCCTGCTGCTCGTACCAGGCGACCCCCATCGGCAGCTCGTCGGCGGTGGAGCGGCGGCCGCGGGTGTAGACCGGCGGGTGCTCGAGCAGCAGCAGGACGTCGTCGATCTCCCCGCGCTGGCGCCGCTCCTGCAGCCGCAGCTGCGCGTCGTGGGCCTCCGCGTAGGGCACCTGACCACAGCCGACGACGAGGATCGGATCGCTCACGGTTCGATTCTCGCAGGGCGCGACCCTATCCTTGGCGGTCCATTTATGGACCAGTCCAAGGTGCTCCGTCCAGAGTGGCTCCCCGCGGTCGCGCTCAGCTCCGCGCTGGCGGCGCTGATGCTCCTCTGGAGCCCGCCGGTCGGCGACCTCGCCGCCCAGGTCTTCCGCGCCGAGCTGTTCGGTCGCGCCGGCCTGGCGATCTGGAACGGCAGCTGGTACGGCGGCCACTACACGCTCACCTACAGCGTCCTCTTCCCGCCGCTCGCCTCGCTGCTCGGGCCGCAGGTGGTCGGGGGGCTTTCGGTCGTCTGCTCGGCCTACCTCTTCGACCGCTTGGTCCGCGACCGCTGGGGGGCGGAGGCGCGCTGGGCGACGCTCTGGTTCGCCGCCGGCGTGGTCACCCTGCTCGCCGACGGCCAGCTCACCTTCGCGCTCGGGGTCGCCTTCGGGCTCGCCTCGCTGCGCTGCCTGCAGCTCGGCCGCAACGGGCTGGCGCTTCTCGCCGCCGCCGCCTGCGCGCTGGCCAGCCCGGTCGCCGCGGTCTTCCTCGCCGGCGTCCTGCTCGCCGGGGCCTGGGAGCGGGGGCGGGGATGGAGCCGGCCGGCGCTGATCGTCGGTGCCCTGGCGCTGGCGCTGGTCGCGGTCCCGAACGTCGCCTTCCCCGAGCCCGGCCTGTTCCCCTTCGTCTTCTCCTCCTACGTGGCGATCCCGCTCTGGTGCGCCGCGGCGCTCGTGCTCACCCGCGGGGTAGCAGCCGAGGAGCGCCAGCTGCGCCAGGCGATCGTCGGCTACGTGCTGGTGGCGACGCTGGTCTGGCTGGTGCCGAACGCGCTCGGCGGCAACGCGGTGCGGCTCGGGGCGCTTTTCGGCGGCCCGGTGCTCGCTGCGGTGCTGCTCTCGCGCCGGCCGCGGCCGGGCGCGCCGGCCTGGCTCTTCTGGGTGCTGCTGGTGGCGACGATGGCCGGCAGCCTCTACTGGCAGCTGACCGCGAGCGTCACCCAGATCGCCCGCAGCGTCGGCGACCCGGCGACCACCCGCGCCTACTTCCAGCCGCCGGCCGAGTGGCTGCGCGAGCACGGCGCCCAGAGCATGCGGATCGAGGTACCGCCGACCGCCAACCACTGGGAGGCCGCCTACCTGGCGCCGCGCTTCGACCTCGCCCGCGGCTGGCTGCGCCAGATCGAAACCGCCCGCGACGACATCTTCCACGGCGGCGAGCTCAACCACCGCACCTACGCGGCCTGGCTGCGCGACAACGCGGTCTCCTTCGTCGCCCTGCCGGACGCGCCGCTCGACTACTCCTCGGAGCGGGAGAAGCAGCTGATCCTCGCCGGGCCCGCCTACCTCGAGCTGCGCCACAGCAGCGAGCACTGGCGGATCTACGCGGTTGAGAACCCGCGGCCGCTGGTCGAGCCGCTCGGCGCCGGCCGCGCCCGCACACTGTGGGTCGGCCGCCAGGGCTTCGCGCTAGAGGTCGACCGGCCCGGCCGCTTCCTCGTCCGCGTCAACTTCACGCCCTACTGGTCGATCGAGCGCGGCAGCGGCTGCATCCTGCGCCGCGGCGACTGGACCGTGGCCCGCGCCGCCCACCCCGGCGTCTTCCGGGTCGCGGCCGACTTCAGCCTCGGCCGCGCATGGAACGCCGTGACGGGCGCCCACAAGACCTGCTGACCGCGAGTCTGCTCTGGAGCACCCATACGGTGCTCTACAGCAGACTCGTTAGAGCGCGAGCGAGATCGGCTCTTCGAGCAGCGCCCTGACTCGGGCGAGGAACTCGGCGCCGTCGGCGCCGTAGAGGATGCGGTGGTCGCAGGCCAGGGTCACTTCCATCAGGTGCGCGGTGGCGATCTCGCCGTCGCGCACGACCGGGCGCTCGGCGATCTCGCCGACGGCGAGGATCCCGGCCTGGCCGCCGTTGATCACCGCGGAGAAGTTCGAGATCCCGTACATCCCCAGGTTGGAGACGGTGAAGGTGCCGCCGGAGAGCTCCGGCGGGGTGATCTTGCCGTCGCGCACCCGCGCGGCCAGCTCGCGTGCCTCGCTGGCGATCTGCCGCAGGCCCTTCTTGTCGGCGTCGAAGACGGTCGGCACGACCAGGGCGTCCTGCCCGGCCACCGCCACCCCGACGTTGACCCGCGAGTAGAGCTCGAAGCGGCCGTCCCGGTAGGCCCCGTTGGCGCGCGGGAACTCCTTCAGCGCCAGCGCGCAGGCCTTCACCACCATGTCGTTGAACGAGGGCACCACCTCGCCCTCGCCGGCCAGCTCCTTCAGGTGCGCCCGCCCCTCGAACGCGCCCGACATATCGACCGTCGCCTGCAGGTAGAAGTGCGGCGCCGTCGCCTTCGACTCCGCCATCCGCCGCGCGACCACCTGCTGAAGCTTGGTCAGCTCCTCGTGGCTGACCGTCCCCTTCGCAGTCTCCGGCTGCTCCGCCGCCTTCGCCTCCGGCTCGGCCTCCGCCGCGCCGGCCTCTGCCGTCTCCACGTCCTTCTTCACGATCCGCCCGCCCGGCCCCGAGCCCTCGATCGCGGAAAGCTCGACACCCTTCTCCTTCGCCAGCCTCCGAGCCAGCGGCGAGGCCTTGACCCGCTCCCCGCCCGGCTCCGCCTCGGCCGGGGCGTCCTCGCCCTGGTTGGAGCCCTTCGCGTCAGCCTGATCCGATCCTTCCGCGGGTGGCGCCGGTGAGGGCTCCTCGCCCGCAGCGTCGTCCCGCGAGGACGAGGAGTCCTCACCGGTGACAGGACCCGCGGACCGATCGCCATCGTCGACCTCAGACGGGTCCCCGACCACCGCGATCGGCGCCCCGATCGGCAGCGTCTCGCCCTCCTCGGCGAGGATCTTGGTCAGCGTCCCCGCGACGTCGGCCTCGTAGGCCATGTTCGCCTTGTCGGTCTCGATCTCGACCAGCTCCTCGCCGACGGCGACCTCCTCGCCGACCTTCTTCAGCCAGGAGAGAATCGTCCCCTCCTCCATCGAGTCCGAGAGCCGCGGCATCACGATCTCCGCCATCAGATCGCCCCCTCGAGGGTCGCCAGCGCCGCCTTGACGACGTGCTCGCGGTGCGGGATCGCCGCCTGCTCGAGCCGCTTCGAGTACGGCATGTGGACGTCGGCGCCGGTCACCCGCTGGACCGGCGCGTCGAGGTGGTCGAAGGCCTGCTCGGTGATCAGGGTCGAGAGGTTGGCGCCGACCCCGCCGTGCGGCCAGCCCTCCTCGACGACCACCGCGCGGTTGGTCTTGCGGACGGAGTCGAGGATCGTGTCGAGGTCGAGCGGGCGCAGGGTACGTGGGTCTATCACCTCGGCCTCGACGCCGTGCTCGTCGGCCAGCACCGCGGCCGCTTCCTCGGCCACCCGCGCCATCTTCAGGATCCCGACCAGGGTCACGTCGGAGCCCTCGCGCCGCACCGCCGCTTCGCCGAAGCGCAGCGGCTCGGAGTCGCCGCCGTCGGCGACCTCGCCGCGCACCCCGTAGAGGCTCTCGTGCTCGATGAAGACGGTCGGGTTGTCGTCGCGGATCGCCGCCTTCAGCAGCCCCTTGGCGTCGGCCGGGGTGGAGGGGCAGGCGACCAGCAGCCCCGGCACCTGCAGGTAGAGCGCCTCGAAGCTGTGCGAGTGGGTGGGGCCGAGCTGGTGACCGCCGCCGCCCGGCATCCGGATCACCATCGGCACCTTGGCCTGGCCGTTGAACATGTAGGGGATCGCGGCGGCGTGGTTGACGATCTGGTCGAGCGCCAGCAGCGAGAAGTTGACCGTCATCAGCTCGACGATCGGGCGCAGGCCGTTCATCGCCGCGCCGACCCCGGCGCCGACGATCGTGTTCTCGGAGATCGGGGTGTCGCGCACGCGGCGCTCGCCGAACTCGTCGAGCAGCCCCTCGGTCACCTTGAAGGCGCCCTGGAAGACGCCGACGTCCTCGCCCATCACGAAGACCGCCTCGTCGCGGCGCATCTCCTCGGCCATCGCGTCGCGCAGCGCCTCGCGCATCCTCAGCTCGGCCATCAGGCGACGTCCTCCTCGGCCCCGGCCGGCTCGCCCTCGCCGCCGTCGGCGGCCGGGTCCTTCTCGGCCCCGGTCCGCGAGGCGGTCCCGTCCTGGGCGTCGCCCTGGATCGCCGGGTTCGGGCGCTCGCCCTCCTCGGCGTCGGCGTAAGCGGCCCCGGCCTCGGCCAGCTCGCGCGCGGTCGCCGGCATCTCGCTCTCGTCCTCGCCGCGGTGGGGGTGCGGGCTGCGCTCGTCGACCGCGTACCAGCCGCCCGGTTCGGTGCGCGCGTAGAGGCTTTCGTACATCGTGTCGAGCGCCGGTTCGGGCGAGTTATCGGCGAACTCGACCGCCGCCGCGACCGCCTTCTCCGCCGCCTCGCGGGCCTGCGCTACCTCGCGCTCGCCGAGCACGCCCTCCTCGACGCAGCGCTTGGCGAAGGTCTCGACCGGGTCCTTCTCCCGCCACTCGTCGACCTCCTCACGCTCGCGGTAGACCTCGGGGTCGGCGGCGGAGTGGCCGCGGAAGCGGTAGGTGAAGGCCTCCAGCAGGGTCGGCCGTTCGTCCTCGCGCGCCGTCCGCAGGCCCTCGGCGACCGCCTCGCGCACCGCGATCACGTCCATCCCGTCGACCCGGGTACCGGGGATCCCGTAGCCCTCCGCCTTCTTCGAGAGGTCGGTCTCGGCCGAGTGGCGCTCGACCGCGGTGCCCATCCCGTAGAGGTTGTTTTCGACCAGGAAGAGGACCGGCAGCGTCCACAGCGCCGCCAGGTTCATCGTCTCGCCGAAGTTGCCGGTGTTGGAGGCGCCGTCGCCGAACATGCAGACGGTGACCGCGTCTTCGCCCTTGTACTGGGAGGCGAGCGCCAGCCCGGCGGCAAGCGGCAGGTTGCCGCCGACGATCCCGTAGCCGCCCATGAACCGTTTCTCGGCGTCGAAGATGTGCATTGAGCCGCCGCGGCCGCCGCTGGTCCCGTCGACGCGGCCGAACAGCTCGGCCATCACCCGGTTGGGGTCGGTGCCGCGGGCGATCGCGTGGCCGTGGGTGCGGTAGCTCCCGATCAGGAAGTCTTCCTCGCGCATCACCGAGGCGGTGCCGACGATCGTCGCCTCCTCGCCGATCGCCAGGTGCAGGAAGCCGCCCGCCTTGGCCCGCTGGTACTGCCGCCCGGCCTCCTCCTCGAAGCGACGGATCAGCGCCATCCGCGCCAGCAGCTCGTAACAGGTGGAGGCGTCTGGCAGCGAACTCGGCATCTCGAATCAGACTACCCAGTAGCGCTTGCTTCGACCGCGTCCTCGAGCCGGTCATCCCCCCAAAAGACCTGCTCGCCGACGACCACGGCCGGCACCCCTTCGACCCCGCGGGCCGCGGCGTCCTCGGTCGCGGCCCGCAGCGCGTCCTTCACCGACTTGGTCTCGACCGCTTTCAGCAGCGCCCGCGGGTGCAGCTCGCAGGCGGCGCCGGCGATCATCACGTTGTCGGGATCGGAGAGGTCGCGGCCGGCGGCGAACTGCTGGCGGAAGGCGGCGAGGCTGAAGGAGACGGCGCGGCCGGTCTGCTTGGCGAAGGTCGCGACCCGCATCGCGGTCAGCATGTTGCCGGGCCACGGCTCGGGCCAGACGAACGGCGGCAGCCCGTAGGCGGCGCCGCGCCGCTCGACCTCGGCGATCCCCGCCGCCCGCTCGGACCCGTTTCCCCACGAGTCGCGGCCGAAGTGCTGGAAGATTCCGCCGAGCAGGACCGGCACCCACTCCGGCTGCTCCAGCCCGGCCTCGGTGTAGAGCCCGCTGATCCGCTCCGCGCTCAGGTAGGCGTAGGGCGAGCCGAGGTCGTAGTAGAAGGTCGCCCGCACCGGGCGATTATGCGTGGATCGCCCAGCCGTCGACGGCGCGCGCGGCGTCGAGGATCGCCTCGGAGATCGTCGGGTGCGGGTGCACGATCCGGCTGAGCTCCTGGTAGCCGCCCTCCAGCGCCATCGTCGCGACCAGCTCGGCGATCATGTCGCAGGCCCGGTTGCCGACGATGTGGGCGCCGAGGACTTCGCCGTACTTGGCGTCGACGACCAGCTTGACGAGGCCGACTTTGTCGTCGTAGACGGTGCCGGCGCCCTCGCCGGCGATTTTCTGCTTGCCGACCTTGACCTCGCGCCCGGCCTCTTTGGCCTGGGCCTCGGTCAGCCCGACGCTGGCGACCTGCGGGTGGGTGAAGGTGGCGCCGACCATCAGCTCCTGGTCGACCGGGTGGGTCTCGGCGCCAGCGGCTTTCTCGACCGCGACCACGCCCTCCTCGGAGGCCTTGTGGGCGAGTGCCTTGGCGTTGACCAGGTCGCCGATCGCGTAGACCTTCTTGTTCGAGGTCTGCCCGTAGGGGTCGACCTTGATCTTGCCGTTCTCGGCCAGCTCGACCCCGGCCTGCTCGAGCCCGAGCCCCTCGACGTCGGGGCCGCGCCCGCCGGCGATGCAGAGGTAGTCGACCTCGGCTGACTTCTCGCCGTAGCTGAAGCTGACCTTCTCGCCCTTGACCTCGACGTTCTCGACCGGGGAGCCGGTCGAGATCTCGATCCCGTCTTTCTTGAAGGCGCGTTCGACGACCTTGGCGATGTCGGGGTCCTCGGCGGGGAGGATCTGGTCCAGCATCTCGATCAGGATCACCTCGGTGCCCAGGCGCGCGTAGGCGGAGGCGATCTCCGAGCCCGAGGCGCCCGCGCCGACCACGGCGATCTTGCCCGGCTGGGAGTCGAGCGACCAGGCGCCCCAGGTGTCGAGCACCCGCTCGCCGAACTCGACCCCGGGGATCGGCAGCGCCACCGAGCCGGTCGCGAGGATCACCGCGTCGGCCTCGTAGGTCGTCTCGCCGACGACCACGTTGCCCTCCTTGTCGAGCGCGGCGTCGCCCTCGATCAGGTCGATCTTGTTCTTCTGCCAGAGGCCCTGGACGCCGCCCGAGAGCGTCGCCGAGACGTCCTCGCGTCGCTTCTGCAGGGCGGCCCAGTCAATCGAGACGTCCTTGGCGACGATGCCGAGGTTCTCTGAGTTCTTTGCCTCGTGGTAGATCTCGGCCGAGCGCAGGATCGTCTTCGCCGGGATGCAGGCGTAGTTGAGGCAGCGCCCCCCGGGCTTGTCACGCTCGACGACCGCGGTCCTGCGGCCGAGCTGGGCGGAGCGGATCGCGGCGACATAGCCACCGGGACCGCCCCCGATCACGATCGTCTCGTATCTCTCAGGCATGGGCTGAGCCTATAGAAGGAGTGACTCCGCTCGAACGGCCGGACGCCCCAGAACCCCCCGTTGGAACTACGCCGGCGTTCAGTGGCGCGGCGGCCGGCGCTCGGGCATCTGGATCCGCGCCATCGCCTTGACCATGAAGTAGAAGAGCGCCCCGGCGGCGGCGAGGACGGCGAAGGTGCCGACGAACTCGGCGACGCTGCTGGCGGTCACCACCAGGCCCATGAAGGCGCTGAAGAGGATGAAGACGAGGATCAGCTGGAAGCCGAGCACGGCCCAGTAGCGGGCCCGCCACATGCCGTACGACATCACGCCCATGATCGCGGTCGGCGCCACCACCTGCAGGAGGGCGGGGCGCTCGCCGTCGACCTTCACGCCGGCCGCGTAGCCGATCACGATCGAGAGCGCGACCAGCCCGGCCAGCACGGCGCCGATCGTGACCACGGTCGGCCGCTCCCCGTCGGCCAGCGGCTCCAGCGATTCGCGCGCTTCCTGGTTGCGCTGCTCGGCCTTTGCGTAGCCCTCGGCCATGCGGTCGCGCGGGCCGCGCTGCTTGCGCTTCGCGCGCTGCTCAGCCACCGGGCGCCACCCCCCGCCACGGCGCGGGCTCACCCTCGCCGGCGAAGGCGCGGCGCAGCTCCCGGGCCGCCGCTTCGGGCTCGGCCGCCTCGCGGATCGCCCGCACCACGCAGAGCCGCTCGGCCCCGGCCTGGACGACCTGCTCGGCGTTGCCGGCGTCGATCCCGCCGATCGCGAAGAACGGGTGGGCCGAGTGCGCGGCCGCGTAGGCGACCGGCTCGAGGCCGATCGCGGCGCGCCCCGGTTTGGTCGGCGTCTCCCAGACCGGGCCGACGGCGACGTAGTCGACCGGCAGCTCGTTGGCGGCGTCGAGTTCGGCCGGGCCGTGGGTGGAGAGGCCGACGATCGCGTCGGGGCCGAGCAGCGCGCGGGCGGCGGCGACTTCCTCCGGCTTGCCGACGTGGACGCCGTCGGCGTCGCAGGTGCGGGCGAGGTCGGGGTCGTCGTTGACGATGAAGAGGGCGCTGTGGGTGTCGCAGACGCGCCGGTAGGTGGCCGCGCAGCGTTCGATCTCCGCCCGCCCGAGCTGCTTCTCGCGCAGTTGCAGGACGTCGGCGCCGCCGCCGAGCGCCGCGAGCAGCAGCGCTTCGGGATCGGCGCCATGCGGGCGGGCGTCGCAGACGAAGTAGAGGCGCGCGGTGCGCAGGCGCTCGCGCAGCAGCGGTCCCTCGCTCTCGGGGGCGGAAAGGCTCACGGCGCCAATTATGACGAGGGGGTGTCTGAGCTAAGGCGTCTGTATCGACCCCTCGGCTCAGACACCCTTGGGGGGCCGGCCGGGGCGGTGGATGTGCGGGAGCGGGTAGCCTGTGTAGGCGTGCGGGAGCCCGGGGGGGCTGAGAGGGTGGCAGCGCGGCCGCCGACCGTTGAACCTGATCCGGGTAATGCCGGCGGAGGAAATGAGCGTGACCGAGAAGCGGAGTTTCGACGCGATATTCGTAGGTGGAGGCGTGATCGGCCTCAGCTGCGCCTGGCGCGCGGCCGCCCGCGGCGCCCGCGTGGCGGTGCTGGAGCGGGCCGAGCCGCCGGCCGGGGCGACCAACGTCGCCGCCGGGATGCTGGCGCCGGTGGGCGAGCTGACCTTCGGCGAGCCGGAGCTGCTCGAGCTGACCCTGGCCTCGGCCCGCCTCTACCCCGGGTTCGTCGCCGAGCTGGAGGCGGCGAGCGGGGAGCGGACCGGATACGCGGAGTGCGGGGCGCTGCACGTGGCGCTCGACCGCGACGAGGCGGCCGAGCTGCGCCGGCGCCACGACCTGCAGCGCTCGCTCGAGCTCGAGGCCGAGTGGCTGGCGCCGCGCGCCTGCCGCGAGCTGGAGCCGGGGCTGACCCCGTCGCTGAACGGCGGCGTGCTGGCGGCGGGCGAGGCGGCGATCGACCCGCGGGCGCTGGCACGGGCCCTGGTGGCGGCGCTGCGCGCTGCCGGGGGCGAGCTGCGCAGCGGCTGCGAGGTCGCCGACGGGCTCTGGGAGGGCGAGCGTCTGGCCGGGGTGCGGACCGCCGCCGGCGAGGAGCTGCGCGCGGACGCGGTGGTGCTGGCGAACGGCGCCTGGTCGGGGGCGACGCCGTGGCTGCCAGAGGAGGCGCGGCCGCCGGTGCGGCCGGTCAAGGGCGAGGTGGTCGAGCTCGGCGCCCGCGACGGCGAGCCGGTCTGCGGCCGCATCCTCGCCGCCGAGCGCGTCTACCTGGTCCCGCGCGGCGACGGCCGCCTGATCGTCGGCGCGACGGTCGAAGAGCAGGGCTTCGAAACCACGGTCACCGCCGGCGGCGTCCACGAGCTGCTGCGCGAGGCCTATCGCCTGCTCCCCGACGTCGCCGAGATGGAGCTGCTCGGCGCGATCGCCGGCCTTCGCCCCGGCACCCCGGACAACCTCCCCCGGATCGGCCCCGGCGCCGTCGAGGGCCTCCTGCTGGCGACCGGCCACTACCGCAACGGCATCCTCCTCGCGCCCCTCACCGCCGACCGCATCGCCACCCAGCTTGCCGGCGAGCCGAGCCGCTTGACCTTTCTCGCCCAGAGGGCGAAGAAAGTCAAGAGCCCCGGGGTGGTCGCGTGAGGATCGAGCTGAACGGGGAGGTCCGGGAGCTGGCGGAGGGGGCGACGCTGGCCGAGGCGGCGCGCGCCGCCGGGGCGCCGGAGGACCGGCGCGGGGTCGCGGTCGCGCTCGACGGCGAGGTGGTGCCGCGCGGCGAGTGGGAGGCGACGGCGCTGCGCGAGGGCCAGGCGGTCGAGGTGCTGGCGGCGATCCAGGGCGGCGCGCCCGAGGCCGAGGAGACCTGGGAGCTCGGCGGGCGCCGGTGGACCTCGCGGCTGATCGCCGGCACCGGCGGCTTCCGCTCGCTGGAGCAGATGGAGGAGGCGCTGGCCGCCTCCGGGACCGAGATCGTCACCGTCGCCCTGCGCCGCATCGACCCCGCCGCCGAGGGCTCGGTGCTGGAGGTGATGGACCGCCTCGGCCTCTTCGTCCTGCCCAACACCGCCGGCTGCTACACCGCCCGCGACGCGGTCCGCACCGCCAGGCTCGCCCGCGAGGCGTTCGAGACCGACTGGATCAAGCTCGAGGTGATCGGCGACGACCGCACCCTCTACCCCGACGCGGTCGAGCTGCTCGACGCCGCCGAGCAGCTGGTCGCCGACGGCTTCACCGTGCTCCCCTACACCAACGACGACCCGATCCTCGCCCGCCGGCTCGAGCAGACCGGTTGCGCCGCGGTGATGCCGCTCGGCTCGCCGATCGGCTCCGGGGCCGGCATCCGCAACCCGTACAACATCGCGATCATCACCGAGCGCGCCGAGGTCCCGATCATCCTCGACGCCGGCATCGGCACCGCCTCCGACGCCGCCCAGGCGATCGAGCTCGGCTGCGACGCGATCCTCGCCGCCAGCGCGATCTTCGGCGCCGAGCAGCCGACCACGATGGCCGGCGCCCTGCGCGGCGCCGTCGCCGCCGGACACGCCGCCCGCCGGGCCGGCCGCATCCCCCAGCGCACCCACGCCGAGGCCTCGACCGCCTACGAGGGAATCCCCGACCTCTCCTGAGCATCTACGATTGAGCCCGCGCGCCCCTGTAGCTCAGTCGGTTAGAGCGGCGGCCTTTTAAGCCGCGCGTCGCGGGTTCGAATCCCGCCGGGGGCATCTTCCTGCTGCACGAGCGGCCGAGCGCGGGCGTCTGTTCTACTTCCGCGCATGGGCTTGTACGACTCCGCCAGCATCGACGCCAGCCTGCTGCGCGTCCCCGGCGACCCCGAGGCCGCCGACGACTTTCGGCTCGGGCGGATCCGCGAGGAGGTCGAGATGGGCTTCGACGCCCTGCGCGACGTCGAAAACGGCGTCTCGGTCTTCGGCTCGGCGCGGATCGGGGAGAGCCACCCCTGGTACGAGCTCTGCCGCGAGACCTCCGCCTGCCTCGCCAGGCACGGGTTCAGCGTGATCACCGGCGGCGGCCCCGGGCTGATGGAGGCCGCCAATCGCGGCGCCGCCGAGGCCGGCGGTCTCTCGATCGGGCTCAACATCGAGCTGCCCCACGAGGAGCAGCCGAACCCCTACGCCAACCGCAGCCTCGACTTCCACTACTTCTTCGCCCGCAAGCTGATGTTCGTCCGCTACGCCCGCGCCTTCGTCATCTTCCCCGGCGGCTTCGGCACCCTCGACGAGATGTTCGAGAGCCTCACCCTGATCCAGACCGACCGGATCGAAGACTTCCCGACCATCCTGGTCGGCTCCGAGCACTGGCGCCCGCTGCTCGACTGGATCGACTCCGCCCTCGAGGACACCGGCATGATCTCCCCCGGCGACAAGGAGCTGCTGGTTGTCGCCGACCGCCCCGAGGAAGTCTGCGAGCACGTGCTCCGCGCGAGGGAGGCGCAGACCCAGGCGCCTTGACATGCGAAGGGCCCACCGGAGCGGGCCGTTCGCGAACGGAACTGCCGCCGAACTGGAGATCGCACCTGTGGCGCGCAGATTGAGCCAATGCTGTGACTGCTTTGAAGAGGAAGGCGCGGGCAGCGTCGGCCTAGGTGGGCGGCAGATCGAGCCGCTGCGCCAGGCGGATCTGCTCTGCCCGCGGCTCGGAGACTTCGGCTTCGTCCGCGAACCTCGGCCAGTCCCGCACTGCCGCTCTGACTTGTTCGTAGACGCGCGCCGCGGTTCCCCGCTTCAGCGAAGTACGGCGTGCTACCGCTTCCAGGTCGGCGACCGTGAAGTCGTCTCGCTTGCCGTTCAGGCTCATCTGGTGAACCCGCGTCCAGCGGTTGTCCGGCTGGTAGGCGTAGGTGACGTCGTAGGCGGGGGAGAGGGACCAGGCACCGGACCGGTCCATCAGGAAGGCAATGTTCTTGACGTGGTCGTCCTGGTTGCGGGCAACCACGTTGAAGACCATGCGGCGGAACTGCTGCTCCACTTCCGCGGTCGAGAGCTCGAGCCTCCGCATCGCCAGGAACGCCTGCTCGTAGGAGTGGCTCAGTGCTTCGTTGTAGTCGAGGTGAGAGAGCGCGCCGAGGGTTTGCATGTGCAGCCTCCGGCCGCCGTCGGCGCGGTCGAACCGCTTGGTCATGAAGTGCTTGCGCCCACCCTCTGCCCAGATTCGGCAGGGCATCATCTCGACCCCGGCCGCCGCCGCCATCCGCGCATAGGCGAGCTCGATCAGCCCGTACCCGTCGGTCTCGCCTGGGCTCCGGCCGTCCTTGACGCCATCGAACTTGAGCAGCCACTGCTCGAAGTCCGGACCGGCGTCGAGCTGGCCGGAGCGGAGCTCGTCGGTCGCCGGGTTCCAGGCGATCACGGCCTTGGCCCGGGCGCCGCCGGCAGAGGTCCCGACGCTCAGCATCTGCCGCATCGCGTCCCGCTCCTCCCCCCGCTTCAGCGAAGCGACCAGCTCCTCGCGCTCGCTGAGGACCTCGGTGGCGAGCTCGACCAGCGCATCGAGGTGGATCGCGTCGTCGCTCGACTCGGCGTTGGCCAGGGCCGGGACGAACTCGAGCGCTCCCATCCCGCGCGAGCCCACGTAACAGAGCCGCTCGACCGCGCTGGCATCGCCGGGATCGCGCCCCTGTGCTTCCAGCCAGGAATCCATCACGCTGCTGCCGTACCGATCCGGCAGGCTGTCGGCGAGCAGACCGGGGAGGCCGTGGAACGTCTCCGGGTTGAGTCCGGGGAAGGCGTAGGGAGCGACCCGCAGCGGCATCGCCAGTGGTGCCACCTCGATCCCGCTCTGGGCGAACTCGGCGTCGAACTGGAAGATGGCCGCGGGCCGGTCGGGATCGTCGAGCACTCCGGCGATCCGGCGCCCCCAGAGACGGACCTCGGCTTCGGTGCTCACGGGTCCGGCGGTTCGGAGTCGTCGCCATCACCCCAGGTCCAAGGAGTCGAGGGACGCTTCTTCTCCCCCCGCTCTCTCGCGCGTCGACGCTGGCGACCGCGGTTCTCGATGCGCTCGATCGGGCTCGGCAGCGGCTCGGAGACGACGATGTCGAGCCGGTCGACCAGGCCGAGCGCGCGCAGGATGCGGATGAAGCTCTCGAGCTGGACCCCGCCACCACGCTCGAGGCGCTCGAGCGTGGTCTTCGAGACGCCGGCTTCAGCGGCGAGTGCCGCCTGACTGACGTTCCGCTCCAGGCGATTACGGGCGACTCGCTTGCCGAGCTCGCCGAGGATCGTCTCATCGGTTAGGAGGGCGTCGATCTTCATAGTTCTTGGAAATTAGAGAGTTAAGCCATGATTCGGATGACAACTCCCGCTTTTGCAAGAGCAATTATACGCTCGAAGGGGGAATATCCTCGCACTAGCTATTGCATTTCGACGAGTTATCGCCCGAAATAGCACTAACTCTCTGTTTTCAGAGAGTTAGTGCCGGAAGTGGCGGTGCTTGGTGAAGACCATCGCGATGCCGCCGGCGTCGCACGCCTCGATCACCTCGGCGTCGCGTTTGGAGCCGCCCGGCTGGATCACCGCGTTGGAGCCGGCCTGGATCGCCAGCTCGGGGCCGTCGGCGAAGGGGAAGAAGGCGTCGGAGGCGACGGCGGAGCCGGCGAGCAGGGCGTCGGCGGCGTCGCCGTGGGCGGCGCGGCACTTCTCGACCGCGAGGCGGACCGAGTCGACGCGGCTCATCTGGCCGGCGCCGATGCCGAGGGTGGCGCCGTCCTTGGCGATCACGATCGCGTTGGAGCGGACACGGCGGCAGACGGTCCAGGCGAAGAGCATGTCGTTCCACTGCTGCTCGCTCGGCTCGGTGCCGGTGACGACCTCCATGATCTCGCGCGGCTCGGGGTCGCCGTCGCGGTCCTGGATCAGCAGCCCGCCGAGCACTTTCTTGACGTCGCGTTCGGCGGGGTCGGGCTGGCGGCGCTCCTCCTCGCGGAGGATCCGGATCGAGTCCTTCTGCTGCAGCACCTCGAGCGCGCCGTCCTCGAAGCCGGGCGCGTTCAGCACCTCGACGAAGTTCTT
The DNA here is from genome assembly GCA_964464285.1 of uncultured Conexibacteraceae bacterium. Classification (GTDB taxonomy): domain Bacteria; phylum Actinomycetota; class Thermoleophilia; order Solirubrobacterales; family 70-9; genus VAYN01. The sequence continues at coordinate 1,727 of CAYXFL010000012.1, read as the reverse complement.
GTGCAGCTCCTCGGCGAGCGCCACCGAGACCGGGCGGTTGAGCGCGATCACGCCGCCGTAGGCGGAGATCGGGTCGCAGGCGAGCGCCTTCAGGTAGGCCTCCAGCGCGTCGGCGCCGATCGCCACCCCGCAGGGGTTGTTGTGCTTGACGATCACGCAGGCCGGCGCGGCGAAGTCGTCGACCAGGCCGCGGGCGGAGTCGAGGTCGAGCACGTTGTTGAAGGAGAGCGCCCGCCCGTGCAGCTTCGAGACCCGCGAGAGGATGTGGCTGCGCGCCCCCGCCTCCGAGTAGAGCGCCGCGCGCTGGTGCGGGTTCTCCCCGTAGGAGAGGTCGAGCACCTTCTCGTAGGCGATCGCCAGGTGTTCGGGGAAGTCCTCGTAGGACATCGAGAACCAGCGGCTGATCGCGGCGTCGTAGCGGGCGGTCTGGGCGAAGGCCTCGTTGGCGAGCCAGTGCCGGGTCGAGGCGGAGATCGTGCCGCCGGACTCCTCCAGCTCGGCGCAGACCGCGTCGTAGGACTCGGGCTTGACGATCACCGCGACGCCCTCGTGGTTCTTCGCCGCCGCCCGGATCATCGTCGGCCCGCCGATGTCGATGTTCTCGATCGCCAGCTCGTGCGGCACGTCGTGCCCGGCGATCGTCTGCTCGAAGGGGTAGAGGTTGACGCAGACGACGTCGATCGGCTCGATCCCCTCGCGCGCCAGGGTCGCCATGTGCTCGGGGTCGCCGCGCCGCGCCAGCAGCGCCGCGTGCAGCCGCGGGTGTAGCGTCTTCACGCGGCCGCCGAGGATCTCCTCCTGGCCGGTGAACTCGGAGACGTCGGTGACCTCGAGCCCGGCCTCGCGCAGCGCGCTCGCCGTGCCCCCGGTGGAGAGGATCTCGACCCCGAGCGCCGCCAGGCTCCTGGCGAAGTCGGCGACGCCGGTCTTGTCGGAGACCGAGATCAGCGCCCGGCGTACCCGGATCGCGCCGTCGCTGGCGGCCTCGCTCCCGGTGTCTGCTGGTGCCTCGCTCATTCGGTCAGGACGACGCTGGGGTCGTCGGGGTCGATCCTAACCCGGCCCCCCGCGATCATGCGGATCGCCTCCGGGTAGAGCTCGTGCTCGACGTTGTGCACGGCCGCCTCCAGCACCTGGCGCTCGCGGCTCGCCGGCACCGGCACGGTGCGCTGCAGGATCACCGGCCCGGTGTCCACCCCCTCGTCGACGAAGTGCACGGTGACGCCGGTCTCGCCGACCCCTGCGGCCAGCGCCTGGCCGATCGCGTCGAGGCCCGGGAAGGCGGGCAGCAGGGCGGGGTGGATGTTGACGATGCGGCCGCGGAAGCGGGCCACGAACGGTTCGCTGAGCAGCTGCATGTAGCCGGCCAGCACGACCAGGTCGGCGCCGCGCGATTCGACCCAGTCGCCCATCGCCGTGTCGCGGCCGAGCCGGTCCTCGTAGGCCTCGCGGGGGAAGGCGGCGGTTTCGATTCCGGCCGCGACCCCGCGCTCCAGCGCCCGCGCCCCCGGCTTGTCCGAGCCGACCCCGACCACCTCGATGCCCTCGCTGCCGTGGACCCGGTCGAGGATCGCCTGCAGGTTGGTGCCGCTGCCCGAGGCGAGGACGACGATGCGGAAGGCGCTCACCCGCCGCATCTTCGCGCACCCGCGTGGTTGTGGGGTCGCTGGGACGGGGCCGTCCGAGGCCGGGCCAGGACCCACACCCACTTCGGCAGGTAGGTGTGG
>CAYXFL010000011.1:0-58281 GCA_964464285.1 uncultured Conexibacteraceae bacterium | reverse complement strand
CCCTCCCAACGGAAGCGCTCCGAAGTTCCGTTGGCTCGAAAGCGCCCTGGGGTTCAAGCTGGGGGCTGACGGGCCGGGTCGAAGTTCGGGGGTCGGGGTGATCGTTCCGTGAGGCTTCGGTAACGGTCACCTTGACTTTCTTCGCCCACAGGGCGAAAAAGGTCAAGCGGAGCGCTTGGTCCTTCGTGAAGCTCCCTCTCCTTGCGTCCAGCCGGGCCAGGAGCCACACCTACCTGCCATGGCGAGGTGTGGGTCCTGGCCCGGCCTCGGACGGCCCTACCCGCCCAGGGGCGGTGGCAGACTGCGCGTGTGCGGATACGGACCGCCAGCGCGGAGGACGTTGCGGGGATCGAGGCGATCGTCGGGCGGGCGTACGGGGTCTACGCCGCGCGGATCGGGATGCGGCCGGGGCCGATGGACGACGACTACGCCGCGCGGGTCGCGCGCGGGCTCGTCTCGGTGGCCGTCGCCGGCGACGGCGCGCTCGCCGGCCTGATCGTGCTCGTCCGCGAGCCCGGGTCGCTGCTGGTCGAGAACGTCGCCGTCGACCCGGACCGCCAGGGCGAGGGGACCGGCCGGGCGCTGCTCAGCTTCGCGGAGGCCGAGGCGGCGCTGGCCGGCCTCGACCGCATCGCCCTCTACACCCACGAGAAGATGACCGAGAACCTGGCGCTCTACGCGCGGCTCGGCTACACGGTCGACGAGCGGCGCCAGGAGAACGGGTTCGCGCGCGTCTTCCTCAGCAAGCGGCTGGACTGAGACCGGAGGGCCTCGCCGCCCGGCCGACGACCTCGTCGCCGGGGCCGGGGCGCAGGATCAGCACCTCGGCCGGCGCCTTCTCCAGCAGCCAGACCAGGTCGTCGCCGGAGAACCCGGCGCCGGCCCGGGCGGTCGCCGGGACGACGACCCGGTCGAAGGTCTCGCGCTCGAGCAGGCGGGCGAGCGCGTGCCGGTAGGAGCGGCCGCGCTCGATGCGCGAGTCGACCGCGACCCGCTGCGCCCTCGCCCGCTGTTCGATCGCCTCCAGCATCGGCATCGCCTTCGCCGCCTCGGCCGGGATCGCGCAGTCGAGCGGCAGCTGCTTCGGCACCGCCGCCAGGTAGGCGGGCATCAGCGTCGCTTCCTCCGCCCGCGCCAGCCTGATCGCGGCATCGACGGCGCGGCGGGAGATCTCGGTGCCGGTGAACGGCAGGAGGATCTGGTGGATCGGCTGGGGCCGCTCGGAGCGGCGCCCGAGCCAGCGCGAGCGGGCGATCAGGTAGCCGCCGGCAAGTCCCGCGACCAGCGCGACGACGATCAGGAAGTGCTCGACGGTCACGGTCACCTCCCCTCCCCACTCTCACGGCGGGCGACGATCCGCACGTCGACGCCGGCCGGCACGGCGCGCATCAGCCGCTGCGGCAGCGGCTCGCGCAGGCGCGCCAGGCCGCGCGGCGGCTCGGACTCGCCGACCATCACGTAGGTGGTGCCGCGCTCGCGGATCACCCGGGCGGCACCGTCGACGAGGCTGTCGCTCTCCTCGATCAACAGGGTGGCGCCGAGCACCGAGGCGAGGTGGCGGAGCGCCGTCACCTGGCGCTCGACCTCGCCCTCGACCGGCTGGCCCGGCGGCTTCACCCAGAGCAGGTCGAGGTCGGCGCCGAGCCGCTGGGCCGAGCGCCAGGCGCGGCGCACCAGCCGCTGCGAAGACGGCTGCGGACGGACCAGCGCCAGCAGCCGCTCGCCGACCGCCCGCGGCAGCTCGGCGGCCCGCTCGGAGCGGGTGCCGAGCGGCCGCTCGACCACCAGCCGCTTCGCCTCGACCTCCTGCGCGACCTGGCGCAGCGCCACCTCGCGCAGCGCCAGCAGGTTCTCGACCGTGAAGAAGTTGCGCAGCGCCGCGTCGACGTTCTCGCCGGGATAGACCTTGCCGGCGCGCAGCCGCTCGACCAGCGCCTCGGGGGTGAGGTCGACGAGGACGACTTCGTCGGCCTCGCCGAGGACCGCGTCGGGGATCGTCTCGCGCACCCGCGTCCCGATCAGCTCGGCGACCTGGTCGTTGAGCGACTCGAGGTGCTGGACGTTGACCGTGGAGAAGACGTCGATGCCGGCGGCGAGCACCTCGCGCACGTCTTCGCAGCGCTTCGCGTGCTCGACCCCGGGAGCGTTGGAGTGAGCGAGCTCGTCGATCAGCGCCAGCTCCGGCGCCCGCGCCAGCAGCGCCGGCAGGTCGAGCTCCTCGAACTCGCTGCCGCGGTAGGCGAGGCGCCGTCGCGGGACGGTCTCCAGCCCGGCGGCCAGTGCCGCGGTCTGCGGCCGTTCGTGCGGCTCCAGGTAGCCGATCGCGACGTCGCGGCCGGCCTCCTGCTCGGCGTGTCCCTCCTGCAGCATCCGGTAGGTCTTGCCGACCCCGGCGGCCATGCCGATGAAGACCTTGAGGTGGCCGGCCATCGGCTCACGCTCCGAGCAGGTTGTGAATCACCAGGTCCAGGAGCTTGATCCCGACGAAGGGCACGATCAAGCCGCCGAGGCCGAAGATCAGCATGTTGCGGCGCAGCAACGCGGTGGCGCCGATCGGCCGGTAGCGGACCCCGCGCAGCGCCAGCGGCACCAGCAGCGGGATCACCAGCGCGTTGAAGACGATCGCCGAGAGGATCGCCGAGCTCGGCGTGCCCAGCCCCATCACGTTGAGCGCGTCGAGCGGGCCGCGCTCGCCGGGGCGGGCCGCGTAGGTGAAGGCGAAGATCGCCGGCAGGATCGCGAAGTACTTGGCGACGTCGTTGGCGATCGAGAACGTGGTCAGCGCCCCGCGCGTGATCAGCAGCTGCTTGCCGATCTCCACCACCTCGATCAGCTTCGTCGGGTTGGAGTCGAGGTCGACCATGTTGCCGGCCTCGCGCGCCGCCTGGGTGCCGGTGTTCATCGCCACGCCGACGTCGGACTGGGCCAGCGCCGGCGCGTCGTTGGTCCCGTCGCCGGCCATCGCCACCATCCGCCCTTCCTCCTGGTGGCCGCGGATCAGCTCCAGCTTCTGCTCGGGCGTCGCTTCGGGGAGGAAGTCGTCGACGCCGGCCTCCTCGGCGATCTTCGCCGCGGTCAGGCGGTTGTCGCCGGTCACCATCACGGTCGCGATCCCCATCGCCCGCAGCTCGTCGAAGCGGGCGCGCATGCCGTCCTTGACGACGTCCTTCAGGTGGACGACGCCGAGCACGTGGTTGTCGCGGCAGACGGCCAGCGGCGTGCCTCCTTCGCGGCCGATCAGGTCGAGCTGCTCGCGCAGCTCGGCGGGCGGGCGGCCGCCCTGCTCCTCGACGTAGGCGACGATCGCGTCACCGGCCCCCTTGCGGTACTGGTTGCCGTTCACGTCCGCCCCGCTCATCCGCGTTTCGGCCGAGAAGGGGACGAAGGTGGCGACGTGCGCGTCCAGCTCGCGCTCGCGGATCCCGTGCTCGCTCTTGGCGAGAACCACGATCGAGCGGCCCTCCGGGGTCTCGTCGGCGAGCGAGGAGAGCTGCGCCGCCTCGGCCAGCTCGGACTCCGCGATCCCCGGCATCGGGATGAACCGGGTCGCCTCGCGGTTGCCGAGCGTGATCGTCCCCGTCTTGTCGAGCAGCAGCACGTCGACGTCGCCGCTCGCCTCGACCGCGCGCCCGGAGAGGGCGAGCACGTTGTGGCGGACGAGGCGGTCCATGCCGGCGATCCCGATCGCCGAGAGCAGGGCGCCGATCGTGGTCGGGATCAGCGCCACCAGCAGCGCGACCAGGGTGACGACCGAGGCCTCGGTGCCGGCGAAGTCGGCGAACGGCCGCAGGGTCACGACGACCAGCAGGAAGATCAGGGTCAGCCCGCCGAGCAGGATGTTGAGCGCGATCTCGTTCGGCGTCTTGCGCCGCTCGGCGCCCTCGACCAGGGCGATCATCCGGTCGAGGAAGCTCTGGCCCGGCTCCTGGGTGATCTCGACGACGATCCGGTCGGAGAGGACCCGGGTGCCGCCGGTGACGGCGCTGCGGTCGCCGCCGGACTCGCGCACGACCGGCGCCGACTCGCCGGTGATCGCCGACTCGTCGACCGAGGCGATCCCCTCGATCACGGTGCCGTCGCCGGGGATCGTCTCCCCCGCCGCGACCACGACGACGTCGCCGCGGCGCAGCTCGGAGGCGGGCCGCTCGCCGCCGTCGCGCAGCCGCGCCACCGTCTCGGTCCGCATCGAGCGCAGCGCGTCGGCCTGCGCCTTGCCGCGACCCTCGGCGAGCGCCTCGGCGAAGTTGGCGAAGACCACGGTCAGCCAGAGCCAGGCGGCGATCGCGAACGAGAACCAGGCGGGATCGTCGCCGCCGCCGAGCGGCGGGCCTCCGAGCACCTGGATCAGCCAGCCGATCGTGGTGATCGCGGCGCCGGCCTCGACCACCAGCATCACCGGGTTGCGGAGCTGGTGGCGCGGGTCGAGCTTGCGCACCGAGTCGAGCGCCGCGCGCGCCACGATCGGCCCGTCGAAGAGCGAGCGCGGCCGGTTGCGCAGCGTCTCGTCGGTCATCCCCGCTCCTCCCGGTCGAGCGCGACGTTGAGCTCGAGGACGTTGACCCCGGGCTCGCCGAAGACGAGGAAGCGCCCTTCGGTGTGCTCGCCGACCAGCGCGAGCACCCGGTCGAGCGCCAGCCCGCGGACCGCGGCCACCCGGTGCGCCTGGATCCGCGCGTTGGCCACGGAGACGTGCGGGTCGACCCCGGAGGCCGAGGTGGTGACCGCGTCGGCCGGGACCGCGGCGGCGGTCAGGCCCTGGTCGTAGCGGCGCTCGCGGGCGAGGTAGGCGCCGAGTTCCTCCGCGAAGAACTCCGACAGCTCCTTGCTGTTCGGCCCGAGGTTGTGGAAGTAGGTGACGTCGGCGCTGTAGCCGGTGGCCGAGGGGCGGCTCTGGAAGTAGCCGGGCCGGCCGCGGAAGTCCTGCCCGATCAGCTCCGAGCCGACCACCCTGCCGCCGGCCTCGACCTTGCTGCCGTCGGCGGAGCCGGGGAACAGCAGCTGGGCGACGCCGGTGGTGGCCAGCGGGTAGGCGATCCCGAGCAGCAGGGTGAAGCAGACGAGCGCGATCGCCGCCGTGCTCAGGTCTTTGCGCAGGCCGCTCATCGGAAGAGCTGGCCGGTCAGGCCCTGGACGACGGGGCCGAGCAGGAAGGCGGGGAAGAAGGTCAGCGCGGCGACGATCACGACGACGCCGAGCAGCAGCACGACGAAGGTCGGCGAGTCGGCCCGGAAGGTCCCGGCCCCGACCGGGGCGACCCGCTTGCCGGCCAGCGAGCCGGCGACCGCGAGCACCGCGAGCAGCGGCAGGAAGCGGCCGAACAGCATCACCAGGCCGCCGAGCAGGTTGGCGAAGTCGAACCCTTCGGCGCCGGCGTTGCCGGGCGCCTGCGGCTGCAGGAAGCCGGTGTAGCCGGCGAAGGCGGAGCCGTTGTTGTTGGCCTGCGACATGTAGGCGTAGAGCGACTCCGAGAAGCCCTGCGGCCCCGGGTTGTAGATCGACCGCGTGCCGGCGTCGCTGGCCACCGCCCAGGCGGTCGCGGTGAGGACCAGGAACGGCATCGCCAGCACCGCGACCAGGACCAGCTTCACCTCGCGCGCCTCGATCTTCTTGCCGAGGAACTCGGGCGTGCGGCCGACCATCAGGCCGGCGATGAAGACGGTCAGCAGGACCAGCATCAGCATCCCGTAGAGGCCGGAGCCGACGCCGCCGAAGATCACCTCGCCGGTCGAGAGGCTGGCGGTCGGCACCAGCCCGCCGATCCCGGTCAGCGAGTCGAAGGCGGCGTTGACGGCGCCGGTCGAGGTGACCGTGGTGACCGCCGTCCACAGCGAGGACTGGGCGATCCCGTTGCGGACCTCCTTGCCCTCCATGTTGGCGCCGGCGACGCCGGCCGCGTGCTGGGCGGGGCTGCCGTGCTGCTCGGCGAGGTAGACGACCGCGACCGCGACGACGAACATCGCCATCATCGCCGCGTAGATCGCCCAGCCCTGGCGCCGGTTGCCGACGATCCGGCCGAACGCGTAGGGCAGGCTGGCCGGGATCGCCAGCATCAGGAAGATCTCCAGGATGTTGGTGAAGCCGTTCGGGTTCTCGAACGGGAAGGCGCTGTTGACGTTGAAGAAGCCGCCGCCGTTGGTCCCCAGCTCCTTGATCGCCTCCTGCGAGGCGACCGGCCCGAAGGAGAGGGTCTGCGCGCCCCCGCCCAGGGTGTGGACGAGCTCGGAGCCGCCGAGCGTCTGCACGACCCCCTGGGAGACCAGGACCAGGGCGGCGAGGAACGAGATCGGCAGCAGCACGTAGAGGACGATCCGGATCAGGTCGCTCCAGAAGTTGCCGAGTGAGCTGGCGCCGCGCGCGGCGAAGCCGCGGATCACCGCGGCGAGCACGGCGATCCCGACCGCCGCGGAGAGGAAGTTCTGCACCGCCAGGCCGGCCATCTGGGCGAAGTAGGAGAGCGTCGCTTCGCCGCCGTAGTACTGCCAGTTGGTGTTGGTGACGAACGACGAGGCGGTGTTGAAGCTGAGGTTCCAGGGACCGGACCCGAAGCCCTCGGGGTTGAACGGCTGGAGCGACTGGGTGCGCAGGATCAGGTAGAGCGCCAGCCAGGAGAGCAGGCTGAAGACGAGCACCGAGCGCGCGTACTGCTTCCAGTCCTGCCCCGCGCCGGGACGCACGCGCAGCAGCCGGTAGCCGAGGCGCTCGAGCGGCCCGGCCAGCGGCGTCAGGAAGACCCGCTCCCCCTGGAGGACCCTGGCGAGGTAGGTGCCGAGCAGCGGCACCAGCGCGGTCAGGGCGACAACGAAGACGGCGAACTGGAGCCAGCCCTGCGTCATACGCGCTCGAGCGCTCCGATCAGCAGGTAGAGCAGGCCGAAGGCAGCGACGGCCAGGGCGATCGAGACGAGATCCATGCCCCGATCCTGCGCCCCGCCCCGTCAAGGCCGCGTGAAGGAACCCGGCCCGCGTATACAGATTTCGTGAAGGCGGCCTAGCCGGCGAAGCGGTAGCCGACGCCGGGGTCGGTACGGATGTAGCGGGGGCCGTCCGCGGGCTCGATCTTGCGCCGCAGGTTGGCGACGTGGGCGCGCAGCACCTGCACGTCGTCTTCGTACTCGACGCCCCAGACCTCGACCAGCAGCGCCCGGTGGGTGAGCAGCCGGCCGCGGTTCTGGGCGAGCACGCGCAGCAGCTCGAACTCGGTCGGGGTCAGGTGGACGGCCTCGCCGTCGCGGCGGACCGCCCGCGCGCCGAGGTCGAGCTCGAGCCCGTCGGCGACGATCACCGGCTCCGCCGGCTCCGGCCTGGCCCGCCGCAGCACCGCCTGCAGCCGCGCGACCAGCTCCGGCGGCCCGAACGGCTTGGTCACGTAGTCGTCGGCGCCCGCCGCAAGGGCGCGCACCTTCTCCTCCTCCTCGCCGACCGCGGAGAGCACGATGATCGGCATCTCGCTCCACTCGCGCAGCCGCTTCGTCACCTCGACCCCGTCGATGTCCGGCAGCATCAGGTCGAGGATCGCGGCGGCGGGCGGCTTCACCGCGGCGCGGTCGAGCGCCTCTTCGCCGCTCGCGGCGGTGACCGCCTCGTAGCCGGCGTCGCGCAGGATCACCCGCAGCGCGCGCAGGATCTGCGGCTCGTCGTCGCAGACCAGGACCCGGGTCGCCTGGCTCACGCAGCCTCCTCCGCGTGGGGCGAGAGGGTGACCACGAAGCTGGTGCCCTGGCCCGGCAGCGACTCGACCGCGATCGCGCCGCCGTTGGCCTCGAGGAAGCCCCTGGCGATCGCCAGGCCGAGCCCGGAGCCGGCGTTGGCGGCCTCGCCGTGCTGGAAGGGCTCGAAGATCCGCTCCCGCTCGCCCTCCGGTATGCCCGGCCCCTGGTCGACCACGCGGACGACGATATTGCCGCCGACCAGGCGCGAGCGGACCAGCACCGGGCGGGCGTCGCCGTAGCGGAGCGCGTTCTCCAGCAGGTTCGCGAAAGCGCGCTCGAGCTGGGCGGCGTCGACCTCGACCATCGGCAGCTCCGCGTCGAGGGCCAGCCGGATCCGCGCCGGTTCGCCCTGCCCCTGGCGCGCCGCCTCCAGCACCTCGGCGAGGTCGACCGGGCCGCGATGCGGTTCCGCCTTGCCCGCTTCGAGCCGCGAGATGTCGAGCAGGTTCTCGACCAGGCGCGAGAGCCGCCGCCCCTCGCCGGCGACCCCGGCGCTCAGCTCGGCCCGCTCCTCGGCGGTCAGGCTGGCCGAGCCGAGCGCCGAGCCGCCGGCGATGATCGAGGTCAGCGGCGTGCGCAGGTCGTGGGAGATCGAGCGCAGCAGCACCGTCTTCAGCTCGTCGCTGCGCCGCAGCGCCTCCGCCTGCACGGCCTCCGCCTGCATCCGGTCGCGCTCGCGGCTCAGCTGCTCCAGCTCCGCCAGCGCCCGGTCGGCCTGCTTGCGGCGCCGCTCCGCTTCGAGCGCGCGGGCGCGGGCGAGGCCGGCGACGCTGCTGCTGACGAGCGCCGCGATCACGAAGGTGGCGAGCGCGACCCAGTTCTCCTCGGTGGCGATCGTGAAGCGGTAAAGCGGCGGGATCTGGAAGAAGTTGAAGGCGGCGGCGCTGAGCACCGAGGCGAGCAGCCCCGTCCGCAGCCCCCAGACCGTCGAGATCAGCAGGATCGCCGGCAGGTAGACGACCCCGAGCGAGACCACCGGCGCCGCCGACTTCAGCGGGTAGACGAGCAGCGTGCCGGCGACGACCGCGGCAACCGTCGCCGCGATCCCCAGCCAGGCGGCCGGGGGCTCGGTGCCGAGGCTGAGCTGACGGTGCATCGCCACCAGCGTATGCCCGTCCGCGCGTCCCACCTCACGATTCCCCCGAGCGCGAGCCGACAGTGCCCCGGTGCGCGGCAGCGCGATCGGCGAGCTCCTCCCCTCGGCGCTCGGCTGGGTCGCCGGCCCGCCCTAGGCGTCACTCACCGCATTTGGGCTGCGGGTTGCCGACCGAGCCGTCGGGCATCGCGGTGTTGCAGAGGGTCGCCTGCCCGGCGAAGCCGGCGCTCAGCTTGGCGCCGGTCAGGATCGCTTCGGTGAGGTCGGCGCCGGCCAGCTTGGCGCCGCGCAGGTCGGCGCGGATCAGCGCCACCCCTTCGAAGCTGGCGCGCCGCAGGTCGGCTCCGCGCAGGTCGGCGCGGGTGAAGTTGGCGCTGCGGGCGTCGCTGCCGCCCAGCTTCGCGCGCCGCAGGTCGGCGCCGACGAAGTCGGCCAGGGTCAGGTTCGAGCCGGTCAGGGTGGCGGCGGTCAGCCTGGTCGCGACGCCGGCGCTGCCGGCGAGGACGGCGTTGTGGAAGTCGGCGCCGGCGAAGTTCGCGAAGGAGAGGTTGCCGAGGGTCAGCGAGGCGTTGCGGAAGCTGGCCCGCGGATAGCGGGCGTAGGAGAGGAAGGCGGCGTGCAGGCTGGCGCCGCTGAGGTTGCCGCCCGGGCAGGCCGAGGAGGGCCCGATCACGCAGCCGCGGACGCGGGCGCCGGGCAGAGCCGGAGCCGCGCCGGTCGCCGTCAGCACCGTGTAGACGGGTGCCTCGGGCGGGATCGGGATCGTCGGACCGTGCCGTTTCGGCAGGTGGGTGGGGCAGTGGGCGCGCTTGTTGCGCACCTCGCCGCTGGGCATGATCGTGTTGCAGAAGGTCGCGCCGGCGAGCCGGGCGCCGCGCAGGTCCGCCTTGTGCAGGTCGGCGGCGGTGAGCGAGACGTCGCGCAGGTCGGCGCCGCGCAGGTCGGTCCCCGCCGCCAGGGCACCGGTCATGTTCGCGCGGCGCAGGCTGGCGCCGCGCAGCTCGGCACCGGTCAGATCGGCACTGAACAGGTTGGCTTCGCTGAGCTTGGCGCCCGGCGCCCGCATCTCGGCCAGGGCGCCGAGGGTGAGGTCGGCGCCGCTCAGGTCGGCGCGGTCGAGCCGGGCGTAGCTGGCGACGAAGGCCGGGGCGCTGACCCCGCGCAGATCGGCGTCCTGCAGGCGGGCGAAGGAGACGGTCGAGCCGCCGAGGCTGGCGCGCGGGGCGCGCAGCCCGCGCAGGTCGGCGCCGGCGAACAGCGCCTGGGCAAGCCTGGCGCCGCCGAGCTCGGCGCGCGGGCAGCTGGTCAGCGGCTGCACCGTGCAACCACGCACCGCCGCGCCGCTTTCGACCGAGCCCTCGCCGAAGGCCTCGATCACCGGGTAGAAGGGATTGCTCGGCTTGACCATGAACGGCTTGGCATCGGCCCGCGCCGACGGGAGGAGGAGAAGCCCCGCGAGGACGAAGGCGGCAGCCGCCGTCCAGAGGGCACCGACACGGTTACCGCGAGCGAGCGTCATGCCCGGCTCATCGACCGCGCCCGGCCCGGGCTTGAGTCCTGGCGGCGCTCAGGACCGGCGCCAGCTGGGGTCGCGCTTCTCGAGGAAGGCGTCGATGCCGTCTTTCGCCTCGTCGGATTCGAGGGCGATCGCGAAGGTGCGGCGCTCGAGGTCGAGCCCGGCCTCGAGGCTGAGGTCGAAGGAAGCGTTGACCGCCTCTTTGGCGAGCCGCTGGGCGAGCGGGCCGCGCTCGCAGATCCGCTGGGCGACCGCAGCCGCCTGCTCGGTCCAGTCGCCCTCGTCGGCGAGGCGGGAGACGATCCCGAGCGACTCCGCTTCGCGGGCGTCGAGGATCCGTCCGGCGAGGATGATGTCGAGGGCGAGCGCGCGGCCGACGAGGCGAGGCAGGCGCTGCGTCCCCCCGGCGGCCGGAATCAGTCCCAGGCCCGTCTCCGGCAGGCCGAACCTGGCCGTCGTCGAGGCAACCAGGACGTCGGCGCTGAGGGCCAGCTCGAAGCCGCCGCCAAAGCAGATCCCGGAGACCGCCGCGACCAAGGGCTTCTTGAATTCCCGGGTCTTCGCCCAGGAGCGGAAGCGGGGGCCGAGGTAGAGGTCGATCGCCGAGCTGTCGCGCAGCGTGGCCAGGTCGGCTCCCGAAGCAAAGACCTCGTCGCCGCCGCGGAGAACGACGCAGCGCACGCCGTCGTCGGCTTCGAGCCGGGCCAGCTCATGGGCGATGCCCCCCAGCAGCTCGTTCGAGAGCGCGTTGCGCTTCGCCGGCCGGTCGATCTCCAGCGTCGCCACGTGCCCCTCGCGGGTGAGGAGCAGCTCACCCCGTTCCAGGGCCAGCGACGGCTCCGCGGACGCGCTCACGACACCCGCGTTCCGTCGGGTTCGTACCTGTAGAAGCCCTCGCCGCTCTTGCGGCCGAGACGACCGGCGGCGACCATCGACTTCAGCCCCACCGTCGGCCGGAACCTCTCGCCGTAGGCCTCGGTAAGTGAGGTGAGCGCCTGCAGGTAAGTGTCGAGGCCGTTGAAGTCACCCAGCTCGAGCGGGCCCATCGGGTGGTTGAAGCCGAGCCGCAATGCGGTGTCGATGTCCTCGGCGTCGGCGATCCCTTCCTCCAGCATCCGCATGCACTCCAGGCGCAGGGCCGCGGCGACCCGGCTGGTGATGAAGCCCGGGCTGTCCTTGCGGCAGACGACCACCGTCTTGCCGAGACCCTCGGCGAACTCGCGCGCCCGCTCCAGGGTGGAGTCCGACGTCCGCAGCCCGGCGATCAGCTCGCAGAGCTTCATCATCACCGGCGGGTTGAAGAAGTGCATGCCGACGAACCGCTCGGCCGACCTCTCCAGCGCCGAGGCGAGGACGGTGATGCTGATCTGCGAGGTGTTGGTGGCGAGCAGGGCGTCCTCGGGAAGGAGCTCCTCCAGGGCCCGGAGCAGCTCCCACTTGGCCTCGCGGTCCTCGGTGATCGCCTCGATCGCGATGTCGGCGCCGTCGGCGCTGCGCGCCAGCTCGGTCGCGCACTCGATCCGGGAACGGGCAGCCGCCGCCTCGTCCTCGCTCATCCGGTCCGCCTTGACGAACCGCTGCAGGCTGTGCTCGATCCCCGCCGTGGCGCGTTCGAGCGCCGCCTCGGAGGCGTCGTTGAGCCGCACCTGGTGGCCCGCCATCGCCGCCGCCTGCGCGATCCCGTTCCCCATGATCCCGGCGCCGAGAACCGTGACTTTCATCGCAGAGCTCACCTCTTCCCTTTCCTAGAAGCCTCTACCGAGGAGCATTACGTTGTGGTACTGAGCGCCCGAGCCGGCGCCGGTCAAGAGCGCGACCTCGGCCTCGGGAACCTGCAGGTCGCCGGCCTCGCCGCGGAGCTGGCGGACCGCCTCGACGACCTTCAGGGTCGGGCCGCCCCAGCCGAGATGGCTGAACGAGAGCAGCCCGCCGTCGGTGTTGATCGGCAGCCGCCCGTCGACCCCGATCCCCTGCTCCAGCGCGAAGCTCGCGCCCTCGCCCTCGCCGCAGAAGCCGAGCACCTCCAGCTGGCGGGCGATCTCGAAGGTGTTGATGTCGTACAGCTCGAGGACGTCGACGTCGGCCGGGGTCAGGCCCGCCATCGCGAAGGTCCGGGCGCCGGCGTCGGTCCCGATCTTCCCGACCTCGTCGTAGCGCGGCGGGTTCACGTACTGCTGGCGCACCCACTCGGCGCCGCCGCCGAGGATCGAGATCGGCTTCGCCGCCGCCCCGTGGGCGCGATCGGCGCGGGTCAGGACCATCGCCGCCGCCCCCTCGGTGGCCAGGCAGAGCTGCTCGCGGGTGAACGGCTCGGCGATCATCGGCGAGGCGAGCACGCTCTCCGCCGTGTAGGGGCCGCGCCCGTACATCGCCGCCTTCGGGTTGCGGGCGCCGGTGTTGCGGATCTCGGCCGCGAGCCCGGCGAGCTCGGCCGGGTCGACGCCGAAACGGTCGAGGTAGACCTGGGCGACCAGCGCGAAGTGGACGGTGGTGAAGGCGCCCCAGGGCGCGACGAACTCGTTTTCGGGCCGCGTGTAGTCAGCGACCTGACCCTCGGTCGTCCCCAGTCCGCCCGACTGGCCGCCGAAGACGAGCGCCGTGTCGCAGAGGCCGGCCGCGATCGCAGCGGCGGCGTCGAGAGCGCCGGGTATCCCCTGCGGGTAGGTGTCACCGATCCAGCGGGCGGGGATTCCCAGCAGGTTCGCCCAGTCCGCGGACCCCGGGACGAAGACGGTCCCCCCCGGCCCCGGCCAGCGGCCGGCGAGGCCGTCGACCTGGTCCTTCTCGATGCCGGCGTCGGCGAGCGCCGCCTTCACGGCTTCCAGGCAGAGCGAGATCGCCGAGCGGTCGAGGCGTTTGCCGAGCTCGGAGAGCCCGACCCCCGCGATCACCACGTCGTGGAGGGGCGTCGCGGTCATCCGGCCTCGGGCGCGAAGGCTTCCCGCAGGTCGCGCTTGGCGATCTTGCCGACCGCGTTCTTCGGCAGCGAGTCGACGAACTCGATGCGCCGCGGCATCATGATCGTCGGCAGGCCGCGCTCCTTGCAGAAGCTCATCAGCTCCGCCGCGTCGAGCTCGCCGTCACCGCGGCGGGCGACGACGGCGAGGATCGACTCGCCCCACTCCTTGTCGGGCAGGCCGACCACGGAGGCCTCGAGGACGCCGTCGTGCTCGTAGAGCACGTTCTCGATCTCGGTCGGCAGCACGTTGTGCCCGCCGCAGATGATCATGTCCTTGATCCGGTCGACGATGTAGAGGAAGCCGTGCTCGTCGAACTGGCCGACGTCGCCGGAGTGCATCCAGCCGTCGCGCAGCGCCTCCGCGGTGCGCTCGGGGTCGCGGTGGTAGCCCTTCATCAGGTAGGGGCCGCCGAAGATCACCTCGCCGCGCTCGCCGACGGGAACGTCGGCACCGGCCTCGTCGACGACGCGGACGTCGATCGCGTAGGAGCTCTGACCGCAGGAGGCGAGCCGGCCGAGGTCCGTGGCGAGCGCCTCGGCGTGGTCGGCCTTGCGCAGCATCGTGCCGATCGAGGAGATCTCGACCATCCCGTAGAGCTGGTTGAAGCGGCTCCCGTAGCGCTCGAGCAGCTCGCGGATCCGCTCCGGCGGCATCGGCGCGGCGCCGTACCCGATCGTCTCGATCGAGGCCAGCGGGGCGGCGTCGGGGACCTGATCGAGCAGCCGGAACAGCATCGTCGGCACCAGGTAGGAGTGGGTGATCCCGTGGCGCTCGACCGATTCGGCGAACCTGACCCCGTCGAAGCCGCGGCTCTCGAGCATCCCGACCGCGCCGCCGGCGAGGATCAGCGGCACCATCGTGATCTGCACGCTGGAGTTGTGCGGGAGCGCGGTCAGCCAGCGCGAGCTCGGCGAGAGCTCGTACTCGAGCAGGCAGACCGTCGCGTGCTGGAGCACCGCCCGGTGGTCGAAGAGGACCCCCTTGGGCCGGCCGGTCGTACCGCTGGTGTAGACGAGGCAGAAGTCGTCCTCGGGACGGACGTCGTGCAGGGTCGAAGGCGGCGTCGAGGCGGCCGCCGAGAGCAGCGCCTCGTGGCCGTCCACGCCCTCGCCGTCGAGGCTGACGACCTCGATCCCGAGCTTTGCGGCGAGGCTCGCCCCAAGCTCCTCGAACTGGGCGCTGACGACCAGCAACCGCGGCCCGGCGTTCTCGAGGATGTCTTCGTATTCGGCCTCGGTCAGCCGGAAGTTCAGGCCGACGTAGACGCCGCCCGCCTTGGCAACGCCGTAGAGGACCTCGAGGACCTCGATCCGGTTCTCGGTCAGCAGCACGACCTTGTCGCCGCGCTCGATGCCGAAACGCTCGAGCAGGTAGTTGGCGACCCGCGAGCTGCGCTGGTCGAGGCCGCGGTAGTCGAGCACCCGGTCGTCGTCGAAAACGGCGGGGCGGGTTGGGTAGCGAAGGGCGCTGCGGGTTACTGCCAGTCCGATGTTCATCGTCGCTCGCGGGTAGTGGTTGGGGCGAACACGGGGAGCGTGATCTCAGGGGTGAG
The DNA here is from genome assembly GCA_964464285.1 of uncultured Conexibacteraceae bacterium. Classification (GTDB taxonomy): domain Bacteria; phylum Actinomycetota; class Thermoleophilia; order Solirubrobacterales; family 70-9; genus VAYN01. The sequence continues at coordinate 43,449 of CAYXFL010000011.1, read as the reverse complement.
GTCGAGCCACTCGACCTCGACCGCCTGGCCGATCTGGATCTCCCCGGGCTCGGCATCGATCAGGTTGCTCATCATCTGCCAGCCCTCCTCGAGATCGACGATCGCGATCGCGTACGGGGTCTCGAAGCCGGGGACCGGCGCGCGGTGGCAGACGGTGTAGCTGTAGACCGCTCCGCGCCCGGAGCTCTCGAGCCACTCCCAGTCCTCCGCGAGGCAGCCCGGGCAGGCGACCTGGGGGACGAAGAAGCTCTTGCCACAGGTGGGGCAGTGCGGTCTGATGAGGCGGTGCTCCCGGGTTGCGTCCCAAAAGGGACGCGACAGAGATGAAGGTGTGGGCAGCGGCCTCATGGCGATAATATAATCATACTCATGATCTCCCTGTTCGAGCTCCCAGAGCGATACCGAGACCTGCAAGACGAAGCCCGTGCCCTGGCCGCGGCGATCGAGCCCGTGGCGGCCGAGGCGGACGCCTCGGAGCGCGTGCACCCCCGGGTCAGGGAGGCCCTTGTAGAGAGCGGCCTCTGCGCGCTGATGGTCCCCAGGGCGTTCGGGGGCCGCTACGACCGGGTCGACCCGGTCGCGGTCTGCGTCGCCCGGGAAGCGTTCATGCCGGTCTCCGCGCACCTCGACGCGCTCTTCTCGCTGCAGGGAATCGGCAGCTACGCGATCACCGTCGGCGGCGGCGAGCGCCAGCGCGAGGAGTGGCTGCCCCGGATCGGCCGCGGCGAGGCGCTGGCGGCGCTGGCCCTGACCGAGCCGGAGATCGGCTCCGACCTGCGCAACGTCAGCACCGAGATCGTCGCCCGCGGCGACGGGCTGGTCCTGAACGGGCGCAAGAGCTTCATCTCCAACGCCGGCGCCGCCGACCTCTACACCGTCTTCGCCAAAGAGGGGGATGGGTTCTCCCTCGTCCTCCTCCCGGCCGACACCCCCGGCCTCACCGCCACGCCCGGGGCGCCGCTCAGTCCCCCCCACGTCGTCGGCGAGCTCGCCTTCGAGGACGTGGAGCTGCCGGCCGGGGCGCGGATCGGCGCGCCGGGCCAGGGCTTCGAGCTGGTCCTCGCGACCCTCGGCGTCTTCCGCGTCACCGTCGCCGCCGCCGCCACCGGGATCGCCGCCGCGGCGCTCGAGGAGGCGCTCGGACACACCACCGAGCGCACCCAGTTCGGCAAGCCGCTGGCCCGGCTCGGCGCGGTCGCGGCGATGCTCGCCGATACCTGGACCGAGGTCGAGTCCTGCCGCCTGCTCACCTACCGCGCCGCCGAGGTCGCCCGCGACCACCCCGGGGAGACGCTGCACTACTCCTCGATGGCCAAGGTCGCGGCGAGCGAGGCCGCCTACCGGGCGACCGACCGGGCGATCCAGATGCTCGGCCGCTTCGGTGTCGTCGACGCCTCCCGGGTCCAGCACCTCTACCGCGAGGCGCGGCCGCTGCGGATCGTCGAGGGCTCCTCCGAGGTCCTGCGGCTGGGCATCGCCAAGGCTCTGGTCGTCGACTACACGGAGGGACGGAGATGAACCTGGAACTGGATGGGAAGGTGGCGATCGTCACCGGCGCCAGCCGGGGACTGGGGCGCGCCGCCGCGCTGGCCCTGGCGGCGGAGGGCGCGAACGTCCTCGCCGTCGGCCGCGACGAGGGCCTGCTCGACGAGCTGCAGGCCGCGGCGGAATCGGCCCCCGGGGCGCTCGCCGGGGTCAGCTGCGACATCGCCGACCTCGACCGCGCGGCCGAGCTGCCGGCCCGCGCCGAGGAGCTGTTCGGGCCGCTCGACATCCTCGTCAACAACGCCGGGATCGCCCCCGCCGAAGCCTTCCTCGAGCAGGACTGGGAGCAGTGGGAGCGGGTCTTCCGCGTCAACGTGACCGCCCCCGCGGTGCTGGCCAAGGCGGCCGGCGCCGGGATGGTCGAGCGCGGCAGCGGCAAGATCATCAACGTCGCCTCGACCGCCGGCCTGCTCGGCAAGGCGAGCCTGGTCGCCTACTCCTCCTCGAAGGGCGCCGTGGTCCAGATGACCAAAGCGCTCTCCTCGGAGTGGGCCAGGCACGGGGTCCAGGTCAACGCGATCGCGCCGGGCGCCTTCGAGACCGAGGCGCAGAAGCTGGTGCTCGAGTCGCCCGAGATCCTGCGCCGCCGGATCCGCAAGATCCCGGCCGGCCGGATCGCCGACCCGGCGGAGCTCGGCTCGCTCGTCTGCTGGCTCTCCGCGCCCGCTTCGGACTACGTCAGCGGTTCGATCTTCGTCATCGACGGCGGCGAGTCCGCCAAGCTCTAGGAGGCCCGGGAATGATCATCGACAGCCACTGCCACGTCTGGCCGGATCACATCGCGCCGCGGGCGCTGGCCGGGTCGATCGAGGGGGCCGAGCGCTTCGGCGACGGCCGCGTCGCGAGCCTGATCGAGACGATGGACGCCGCCGGCATCGACCGCGCCGTCTGCCTCGGGATCGCCAACCAGCCGGAGCGGCTGGAATCCGCCAACCGCTTCGTCGGCTCGCTCGACCGCGAGCGCTTCATCGGCTTCGGGACGATCCATCCGGGCGCGCCGGTCGAGGCCAACGTCGAGGGCCTGCGCCGCAACGGGCTGCGCGGCGCCAAGGTCCACCCCTACTTCCAGGGCTACTCCCTGGACGACCCGGGCCTCTGGCGGATCTTCGAAGCGATGGAGGGCGAGTTCGCGGTGATCATGCACGTCGGCATCGCCGGCGAGGACCCCGGCGAACGCTGCACGCCGGCGATGGCCGCGGCGATCGCCGACGCCTTCCCGGACCTGGCCGTGATCGCCTGCCACTTCGGCGGCTACTGGAAGCTCGACGACGCCGAAGAGGTGCTGATCGGCAAGCCGAACGTGTATCTCGACACCTCGTGGCCGCCGCGGGTCGAGGAAATCGGCGCCGAGCGGATCCGCTCGCTGATCGAGCGCCACGGCGAGGACAGGGTCCTTTTCGCCTCCGACTGGCCGATGGCCGACCCCGCCGCCGAGCGCGCCACCTTCGAACGGCTCGGACTCGGCGAGGAGGCGACCGCGAAGGTGCTCGGCGGGAACTTCCTGCGCCTGCTCGCGGAGCGCACGGCGGACCCCCGGTAGCGGGGGCCCGCCGGCGCGCTCAGACGCGCTCGATCAGGGTCGCGATGCCGAGCCCGCCGCCGCAGCACATCGTCGCCAGCCCGAACTGCCGGTCCTCGTCCTCGAGCGTGTGAAGCAGCGTGGTCAGCATCCGCGCCCCGGTCGAGCCGAGCGGGTGGCCGATCGCGATCGCACCGCCGCGGCGGTTGACCCGGTCGAGGTCGACCCCGAGCTCGCTCGCCCAGGCGAGCACCACGGAGGCGAACGCCTCGTTGATCTCGAACCGGTCGATATCCCCGATGCTCATCCCGCTGCGGGCGAGGATCCGTTCGGTGGCGGGGATCGGGCCGGTCAGCATCGCGACCGGGTCGACGCCGAGCAGCACCTGGTCGCGGATCAGCGCGCGGATCGGCAGCCCCGCCGCACGCGCCCGATCGGCCTCCATCAGGACCACGGCGGCGGCGCCGTCGGAGACCTGCGAGGAGTTGGCCGCGGTGATCGAGCCGCCCGCCTCGAAGGCGGCCGGCAGCGCGGCCAGGGCGTCCAGCGAGGAGTCGGGGCGGATGCCCTGGTCGGCGCGGTGAGTGATGCCATCGGCCTCGATCGGGACCAGCTCCCGCGCGAACAGGCCCTCCTCGGTCGCCCGCTGCGCGAACTGGTGCGAGCGCAGGGAGAACTCGTCCATCTCGACCCGGGTGACCCCCCAGCGGTCCGCCATCCGCTCCGCCGCGACGCCCTGGTTGACGAGGTCGTAGCGCTCCAGCAGGGCCGGCGGAAACCCCCTGCCCCACTGCTCCTGGGCGCCCTCGTTGACCGGGAAGCCGACCCGGCCCATGTGCTCGACGCCGCCGCAGACGGCGACGTCGTCGATGCCCATCGCGATGCGGCCGGCACCCAGGTTCACGGCGTGCTGGCCGGAGCCGCAGCGGATGTCGACCGTGGTCGCCCCCGCCGACTCCGCCAGCCCCGCCGCGAGCCAGGCATTGCGGGTGATCCCGGTCGCCTGCTCGGCAGTCTGGTAGACGCAGCCCGCGAGCACGTTGTCGACCTCCCCGGAGTCGAGCGAGATCCGCTCCAGGCCGGCGCTGAAGCAGGCCGCGAGCAGTTCGGCCGGGTGGACGTTGCGGTAGATCCCCTTCTCGGGATGGCCGCGACCGATCGGGGTCCGGACCGCTTCGACGATTGCGACATCACGAACTGCTGACATACCGGGAACCTCCAGAACTAGGACGCAGGATAACTATTATCCTATATGAGAAGGCGCTTTTCGGTGCGATGACGCAGACGAAACCTGCCGAGAGAAGGCTCGGTAGGATCATCACTATGGAAAGCAGGAGGGAGAATCGCCATGCAAGATCCTGGTAGCGAGATCCAGCGGCCGAAGAAGACCGCGACGCTGCTCGCGCAGCGCCTGATCTCTGAAATCACCGACCGGAACCTGGAGCCTGGCTCGCCGCTCCCCTCCGAGCGCTCGATGCTGGACCAGTATGGCGTCGCGCGGGGAAGCATGCGCGAGGCGCTCAGGTACCTCGAGATCCAGGGCGTGATCCAGATCAAGACCGGCCCCGGTGGCGGGCCGATCGTCAGCCGCACCGAACCGCGCCACCTCGCCAACGTCCTGGCGATGCAGCTTCAGCTCGAAAACACCTCGTTCCGCGAGGTGCTGGAAGTGCGTGCCGTGCTGGAGCCGATCCTCGCCCGCCGCGCCGCCCAGAGCGCGACCGAGGAGGACCTGAAGACGCTGGAGGAATCGATCGAACGGATGCGCGAGCTGATCGACAGCGGCGGCGCCTTCCTCGGCGAGAACGGGGTCTTCCACCGCGCCCTGGCGGAAATGGCCGGCAACCAGGTCTTCGCCCTGATCAACTCCTCGATGCTGTGGATCTCCGACCGGACCCGGCTCGCGGTCGAGTTCCCGGCCGGCTACCGCGAGCGCGTCTGCGGCGAGCACGAACGCATCTTCAGCGCGATCGCCGACCGCGACCCGGACCGCGCCGCGGCCGCGATGAGCCTGCACGTCGCCGACTTCATCGCCTTCCTCGAGGAGAACTACCCGTCGGTCGTCGACGCTCGCGTCCGCTGGGAGCAGATCGGCTGAGCGCGCCGGGGCGCCGTCCGCCCCGGCTCACCGAACCTCGCTTTCCTCGAGCAGCTTGCTGAGGCCGAGGATCTCCTCGACCGGTTCGACCCGCGGGCGACGCGAGGCGTAGCTCCACGGCGAGCGCAGCGCCACCTGCTCGCCGACGGCGAGGCGGATGATCTTGCCACCCATCTTGCCAACCCCGACGCAGTCGTCGGGAACGCGGTCGTCGACCGCGATCCAGGCCCGCAGACCGGCGCTCCGCGGCAGCGCGTATTCCGCCACCGCCCCGTCCTCGAGGCCGAGCCGAGCCGCGGTGGCGGCGGAGACACGGGCCAGCCGCCGGCCGTCGGCGTCGAACTCCTCCGCCGCCGAGCCGACGATCGTCAGCTGCGAGCGCCCGGCCCTCAGCTCGGCGCGCAGCGCCGCCGTGGCCTCGACGTCGACCGCGTCGCCCTCGACGCAGACGCCGTAGTCCTCGCGCGCCCCGAGCAGCGTCACGTAGCCGTCGTGGACGTCCTGGAGGACCAGCTCGGCGGGACGCTCGAGCGGGTCGCCGTAACCACCGCCGCCGGCGACGAAGACGACGACGAGATCACCCGGCTGGCACTGGAAGGCCGGCACTTTCAGGGGGGTCTCGGAGACCTTCACCTCCACCCCGTCGCGGTAGACGCGCAGCTCGTTGAGCGCGCCCCCGTAGCCGGTGTCCATGCCCGGCCGCGGCAGGATTCCGTCGCAGCTCAGGAAGGTGAGCTGGGCCGGGGCGAGCACGTTCCAGGCGCGCTTGAGCCCGACGCCGCCGCGCCGCAGGCCCGGCCCGCCGCTGTCGGCGTTGAGGTCGCTGGAGACGATCCGCAGCGGGTTCAGCAGCTCCACCCGCTCGACCGGCCAGTGCATGGGGATGTCGCCCATGTCCCAGCCCGGCGAGGCGATGCTGCCGTCCTTGGTCCTGACGGCCGGCCAGCCCGAGAAGGAGAACTCGAAGATGAACCACGGGTCCCCGTCCATGAACGGGTTCGAGGGGCCGCTGAAGAACATCTGGTTGCAGCTCGACCCGATCGGCGGGCAGACCTCGTCCGGCATCGCCTGCGAGAGCAGCCCGACGGTCGAGCCCTCGACCGGCCCCTTCATCACGTCGACGAACCCGGCGACCGGCGACGGGTACTCCCCGTCGACCACCGTTCCCGGCACGGTCTCGATGTCGAACTGGCTCATCCCGCCGGTCGTCGTCACCTGGCCGTGATCGAAGAGCGTCTCGAGCACGGTGAAGGCGCCGCACCAGGTGTCGGCCAGCGAGGCGTTGCCGACCCCGGCGCGCATCTCGCTGCTGTCGCTGAAGTCGATGGTCAGGCGCTCGCCCGCGATCGACATCTTCGGCCGCAGGTAGATCGGTTTCGCGTTCTCGCCCGAGGCACCGCTGTTCTCGAGGTAGTCCTCGTAGAAGTAGTCACCGTCCGGCAGCGCCTCGATGCGCTCGGCCAGCCGCGAGCGGCCGGCCTCCAGGTTGGTGTCCAGGCAGGCCGCGACCACCTCGGCGCCGAAGCGGCGGTAGATGTCCTGGATGCGCCGGTCGGCCAGCTGCAGGACGGCGACCTGGGCGTAGGCGACCCCCTCGGTCTGGAACGGCTGGCGGACGTTGGAGAGCCAGACGTCGAGGAGCGTGTGGTCGATCACCTCGTCACGGACCACCCGCACCATCGGGAAGCGAATCCCCTCGTGGTGGACCGAGGTGCTGGCCGGGCTGGCGCTGCCGGGGTGCATCCCCCCCACGTCGCCGTGATGCGCCCTGGCCACGGCCAGGCACTCGATCTGCCCGTTGACGAAGATCGGCTTGATGAAGCTGACGTCGTTGAGGTGCCCGCCGCCGATCCAGGGGTCGTTGGTGAGATAGATGTCGCCGTCCCTGACGTCGCCCTCGAACTTCTCGAGCAGGTGGCCGGTGCTGAACACGATCGGGAAGATGTGCAGCGGGACGTCGACGTGCATCGCCACGATCTGCCCGGAGGGGGCGGCGATGCAGCAGGAGAAGTCGTGGCTCTCGTAGAGGATCGGCGAGTAGGAGGTTCGGATCAGGGTCGTCCGCATCTCCCGCACCACCCAGCGCAGCCCCGCGTTGACGACCTCCTGGGTTATCGGGCTGACGCCGGTCCGCAGGGCCGAGTCATTCTCAATCGCGCTCATCTGGCCTATCGCCTTTCCAGCCGTAGATTTCCAAACGCATCTGCAACCGCCTCCCAGCCCGGGGGCAGCACCGTGGTCGAGTCGTATTCCTCAAGCACGGCCGGTCCCTGGATCGCGACGCCGACCTCCATCTGGCCGCGGTCGAGCAGCGTCGTCTCCGTCCACTCGCCGTCGAAGTACACCTGCCGGGTCCGCGGCCCCGACTGCTCCGCGGCGTCGCCGCCGGCGACGCCGTAGCTCTCGGGGTCCGGCTTCTCGGTGACCCCGATCGCGGTCAGCCGCAGGTTCGCCGACTCGGCCATGTCGACCGGCCGGTCATAGCCGTAGCGCCGCTCGTAGGCCTCGCGGAACGTCTCGCCGACCAGCTCGGGGTTGAGGATGTCGTCGAGCTCGCGCAGCTCGATCTCCTCCTCGAACGCCTGGTCCTTGTAGCGGATGTCCATCCGGTAGCGGATCTCGATCGCCGCGTCGGCGAACCCTGACTCGGCGAGCGCGGCGCGGCCTTCGCGCTCCATCTCTTCGAAGAGCCGCTTGGCCTCCTGCGGGTCGGCGCCGAGCAGCGGCTGGATGAAGCTGCGCACGTAGTCGTGGCGCTCGTCGGAGACGAGCAGCCCCCAGGCGGAGAAGTTGCCGGCGTCCCTGGGGATCAGGACGGTGCGGATGTCGAGGCGTTCGGCGACCTCGCAGCCGTGCATCGGGCCGGCGCCGCCGAAGGCGATCAGGGCGAGCTGTGCCGGGTCCTCGCCGCGTTCGACGGAGACCTGGCGGATCGCGCCGTCGAGGTTGGTGTTCGCGACCTCCAGGACGCCCGTCGCCAGCTCGGTGACGTCGGCGATGCCGAGCTCTTCGGCGAGGCGCTCGGCGGCCTCGCGGGCGCGCTCGGGCTCGAGCTTCATGCCGCCCGCCAGCTCGCCGCCCACCCGGCCCAGCAGGATGTTGGCGTCGGTGATCGTGAACTCGCTGCCGCCGCGGCCGTAACAGGCCGGTCCGGGGTCGGCCCCGGCGCTGCGCGGGCCGACCTTCAGGGCCCCGTCGGCGGCCCAGGCGATGCTGCCGCCGCCGGCGCCGATGCTGTGCACGTCGACCTGCTGCAGGGCGACCGGGAAGGCGCCGAAGGCGCGCTCGCCGGCGACGTCCGCGGCACCGCCTTTGATCAGCGCGACGTCGGTGCTCGTGCCGCCCATGTCGAAGGTGACCGCGTCGGCGATCCCGGCCCCCTTGATCAGGTGGGTGCCCGCGGTGACGCCGCCGACGACCCCGCCCATCAGCAGGCCCATCGGGCTCTGCAGGATGTTGGCCATGCTCTGCACGCCGCCGCTGGAGCCCATGTACTTGACGTCGTGCTGGTAGCCGACGTCGGCGAGCGCCGGGCTCAGCCGCTCGACGTAGGCCGAGGTCTTGGTCGAGGCGAACGCGTTCAGCACCGCGGTCATGAAGCGCGGGTACTCGCGGAACTCGGGGATCGAGGACGAGGTGAAGATCCGCAGATCGGGGATCGCCGCGGCCAGGGCGTCGCGGACGAGCAGCTCGTGGGCGGGGTTCGCGTAGGAGTTCAGGAAGCAGATCGCGACCGCCTCGACGCCGAGCTCCCGGAGCTGCTCGGCGAGCGCGTCCAGCTCGGCGGCGGGCGGCGCCAGGATCGGCTCGCCGCGCGAGGACATCCGCTCCCGGAGCACCAGCCGGCGCGAGGCCGGCACGGCGAACGGCTTCTCACGCTGCCACTCGTGGTCGAACAGGCCGCCGGTGTAGCGGCGGGTGTCGCCGATCTCGATGTGGCTGCGAAACCCGGCCGTCGTGATCAGCGCCGTCTTCGCCCCTTTGCGCTGCAGCAGGGCGTTGAGGACGATCGTCGTGGCGTGGACGAAGCGTCCGTACTGGCGCATGTCCGCGTCCTCGAGCCCGGCGAGCACGGCGGCGGCGGGATCGGCCGGCGTGGACGGGACCTTGCTGATCGAGACGGTTCGCCTGGTCCGGTCGAAGAACACGAAATCCGTGAACGTCCCACCGATATCGATGGCGACCTCCATGGAGTGCTCCTGGCCCCGTGGCGCCGGTGTCGTTCCCATCCTCATCCTCTCTCGTAGCCCACCGTTCGGTGCCGGTTCCCAGCCGGCGAGGCCGTTGTCGGCCCTTTCCTGCTAACAAGCATAATAAATACATGGAATTGACAACCCTGTCAATCTGACGCCCCCGTGGGGCGCGCCGCCACGCCGCGCGCGGGCGCCGCTACAGGGCCCTGGCGGTGGCGCGCGCCTCGCGGATCGCCTCGGTGAACGTGCGCGGGGCGACGCAGTCGCCGACCGGGTGGACCTCGATCCCCGCCTCGCGAAGCTCGGCGACCGGGCCGTCGACGGCGACGCCGCCGATCGCGGCGACGACCGCGTCGGCGGGCTCCTCGCGCTCCTCGTCGGAGAGCGTGTCGCGAACGCGGAGCCCGCCGGGCGTGATCGCCAGGGCGGCGGTGTGCGGGACGAACCGGACCCCCTTGCGAGCCAGCCGCTGGTGCATGGTCACGAACGTCGCCTGGTCGAGGTTGCCGCCCGCGGTCATCTGCGGCGTCGCGATCGCGACGTCGGCGCCGGCATCGGCGAGCGCCTCCGCCGGCACGTAGGCGGGGAAGTGCCCGACCTCGTCGACGACGACGACGCGGCGGCCGCGCCAGCGCTCCGGGTCGGCCAGCGCCTCGGCCGGGGTCAGGCAAGGAAGCCCTTCGCCGGCGAACGCCGGCGGGCGGGCCCGCGAGCCCGTCGCCACGACCACGGCGTCGAAGCCGGCGAGGAGCTCGGCGGTGGCGGCGGTCGCGAGCCGCACCTCGACGCCGAGCCGACCGACCTCTGCGACGAGGAACTCGACGATCTCCAGCAGCTCGGCGCGGGCGGGCACCGACGCCGCCAGGGGCGCCTGCCCGCCCAGCGCCTCGCCGGCCTCGAACAGGGTCACCCGGTGGCCGCGTTCGGCCGCCGCCACGGCGGCCTCCAGCCCGGCCGGGCCGCCGCCGAGGACCGCGACGCGACGCGGCTCCGCTGCGGCGACCTCGGCGCCGAGCCCCTGGGTCCCCTCGTCGCCCACCGCCGGATTCACCGTGCAGGTGATCGTGCGGCCCAGGTAGAGGTTCCCGAAGCAGCCCTGGTTGCAGCCGATGCAGGGCCGGATCCGGCGCGCGTCCGTCGCCGCCTTCGCGGGCCAGGCCGGGTCGGCGATCAGCGCCCGCGCGATCGCGATCGCGTCGGCCTTCCCGCTCGCCAGCACGTCCTCCGCGTGGGCGGGGTCCTTGACGCGGCCGACCGCAAACACGGGGATGCCGACCGCGGCCTTGATCCGCTCCGCGTAGCCGGTGTAGACGCCGCGCGCGACGTCCATCGGCGGCACGATCAGGTGGTTGTGGGCAGACGTCCCGGCGCTGATGCTGAGGTAGTCCACGGCACCCGTGGCGGCGATCACCCCGGCGATCTCCACGTAGTCGTCGATGCCGAGCCCGTCCTCGCGCAGGTCGCTGCCGTTGAGGCGGACGCCGACGACGAGGTCCTCGCCGGCCACCGCCCGGACGCGGGCGATCGCCTCGAGCAGGAAGCGCATGCGGTTCTCCGGCGAGCCGCCGTAGGCGTCGTCGCGGCGGTTGTTGACCGGGGAGAGAAACTCACCCGGCAGGTACTCGTGAGCGGAGTGGATCTCGATCCCGTCGACCCGCGAGCGGGCGACGTTGCGCGCGGTCGACTCGTACCCGTCGAGCAGCTCCTCGATCTCGGCGACGGTCATCGCGTGCGGGGTCTCCGGCGAGATCGCGCTGCGCACGTCGGAGGGTGCCCAGAGCGGGCGCCGCGAGTCGAGCGAGGGCATCCGCGAGCCACTGTGCGCGAGCTGCACGATCGCGCGACAGCCGTGCTCGTGCAGGGCGTCCGCGAGGAGGTCGAGGGAGGGGACGATCGCCTCCTCGTAGGCGAGGATGTACTGCGGGAACTTGATCGTCGTCGGGTGTACCGCCGCCCCCTCCACCACGATCGCCGCGGCACCGCCGCGGGCCCGGTCGCGGTAGTAGTTCCGCATCCGCTCGCCAACCACGCCGCCCCGCGACATCAGCGTCTGGTGGCCGGGAAAGACGATGCGGTTCCGCAAGCTGAGGCGACCGGCCTCGAGCGGGCTCAGCAACGTCGGGAACTCGACGTCGGCACTGGCGGCGGGCGGGACAGAACGCTGCATGAGAGCCTCCCGGATCGGGGTGGTTGACCGTTGAAGCGCGACTAGTCGCCGTTGGAGCTGACGTAGAGCCCGCGCAGAATTCCGTCCTCGGAGAGGCCCTGGCCGATCAGCTCACCGGCGATCGAGCCCTCGCGGAGCACCAGGACCCGGTCGCAGAGGTGGGCGAGGTCCTCGTACTCCGAGGAGCAGATCAGTATCGACGCGCCCTCCTGAACCGCCTCCTCGAGGCGCTTGAAGATCTGGCTGCGGGCGCCGATGTCGACGCCCTGGGTCGGCTCGTGGAGGACCAGGACCGAGGGCTTGGTCTGCATCCACTTGGCGAGCAGCGCCTTCTGCTGGTTGCCGCCGCTGAGCGATGCGAGCTGGCGGCCGGGCAGCGGCGGGACCACGGCGAAGTCCTCGAGCAGGGCCGCCACCTCGCGGCTCTCGGCGCGGTGGCGCAGGCGCCCTCCCCGCCAGTAGCGGCGCACCACCGGCAGGCTGACGTTCTCCCCGACGCTGGCGCTCTGCAGCGAGCTCTGCGTCTTGCGGTCCGCGGGCAGCATCGCCATCCCGGCGCGCAGGGCGCCGCGCGGATCGCCGCCCCTGACCGCCTTGCCGTCGGCCTCGATCGTGCCGCCGCTCGGCTTCTGCATGCCCGCGAGCAGGTAGGGAAGCTGGTCCTGGCCCATCCCGAGCAGGCCGGTGACGCCGAGGATTTCGCCGCGGTGCAGGTCGAAGCTGACGTCCTTGAGCTCGCCCCCGGCGAGCCGGTCGACGCGCAGGACCACCTTCGCGGTCGCCGAGCGGCTCGGCTCGGGGTAGAGGTCCTCGAGGTCGCGGCCGAGCAGCAGCCGCACGATGTCCTTCTCCTCGTTGTCCTTGGTGTCCAGGGTGCCGACCAGGACGCCGTCGCGGAGGACCGAGATGCGGTCGCTGATCTCGCGGACCTCGTCGAGGCGGTGGCTGACGAAGATGACGCCGGCGCCGGTGGCGACGGCGGCGCGGATCGCCGCGAAGATCCGGCTCACCTCGCGGCGCGGCAGGAACGCGGTCGGCTCGTCGAGCACGATCACGCCGCGACCCTCGAGGCCCCGGAACTGCTCCAGGGCGCGCAGGATCGCGATGATCGCGCGGTCGATCTCGGAGATCTCGGAGACCGGGGTGCTCGGCTTCGCCGCCACCCCGTACTCGTCGAGCAGGTCGCGGACCAGGCGGTTCTCCTTGCCCCAGCGGACCGTCCAGCCGATCCCGTGGTCGAAGCCGCGGCCGACCAGGATGTTCTCGGCGATCGTCATCGAGGGCGCCAGCGCGAGGTCCTGGTGCAGGAAGCAGAGCCCCTTGCCGGCGGCCTCGCGGGGCCGCACCGGCAGGTGCAGCTCGACCCCGTCGACCCAGACCCGGCCGCCCGGGTCGGGGTGGTGGAAGCCGGCGAGGATCTTGATCAGGGTCGACTTGCCGGAGCCGTTCTGGCCGGCCAGCGCGTGCACCTCGCCCGGCGCGACGTCGAAGCCGACCTCGGAGAGGACCGTTTTGTCGCCGAAGGTCTTCGAGAGCCCGCGCAGCCGCAGCAATGGCTGCCGGTCGGCAGGCTCAGGCGGCATCGGTCGACCGCGAGGTCAGCTTCGAGAAGATGATCGCCGCGATCAGGATCGACCCGACGAAGACGGATTCGGTCCAGAGCGGCAGGCCGACCAGTTGCAGGCCGGTGACGCAGGTCGCGACCAGATACAGCGAGAAGAACGTGCCCCAGGCGTTGAAGCGCCCGGGCGTGATCGTGGTCGCGCCGAGGAAGGCCGCCGCGTAGGCGGGCAGGAGCAGCGAGGGCCCGACCGAGGGGTCGGCCGCGCCGAGCTGCCCGGCGTAGAGGGCCCCGCCGAGCGCGCAGATCAGCGCCGCGCAGACGAAGGCACCGAGCTTGATCGCGCGGACCGGCAGGCCGGCGAGCTTGGCCGTCTTGGGCCCGTCGCCGACGAAGACCATGTACCGGCCGAGCGGCGTGTGGCTGAAGACGTACCAGATCAGGGCGGTGAGAATCAGCCCGTAGAGGATGAAGAGCGGCAGGTTGAAGAGCCACTTCTGGGTCGCGATCTCGACCAGCCCTTCGGGCACCGGGCCGACCGTGGTGCCGGCGCTGACCCCGGTCGCGAGCCCGATCAGGATCGTGTTCGAGCCGAGCGTGACGATGAACGCGTTGAGACCCATGAACGAGATCAGCCCGCCCTGGATCAAGCCGACGACCAGGCCCATCCCCAGCGCGGCGGCGACCGCCAGCGGCCAGGCCCAGCCGTGCTGGACGGTGAGCACCGCTACCAGGGTCATCGAGAGGCCGGCGACCGCGCCGACCGAGAGGTCGAAGTCCCCGGTGGCGAGCACGATCGTGACCGCCAGCGAGATGAACAACAGCGCCGCCTGCGTGCTGACGACGGCGGTGAAGTTCGTCGAGGTCGGGAACGTCTCGGGCCGCAGCACCGAGAAGAGGGCGACCGCGCCGAGCAGCGCCAGGGGAATCGATGCGCGGCCGAGTAGGCCGCGCATCGACTTGACGTTTCCAATCGCCATGGGAGTTGCCTTCGCTTGCGCGCCGGCTCAGACGCCCCAGATTTTTTTGAACTCGGTGGGGTAGTCGACTCCCGTCCAGTTGCCTTCCGGATCGGAGGGCAGGCTGTCCTTGGTGAACATCCGCAGCGGGAGTTCGTAGCTGGTCGGCTGCTCGCCGGCCATCGCCCGGCCGATCAGGTCGATCTCGGCCCAGCCCTGCCAGCCGACGTTGTTGCCGACGTCGGCTTCGAACGGGCTGTTCGGGTCGCTGAGTTCGGCGAGCTGTTCGGGGGTGTTGTCGCTGCCGACGATTTTCAGCTTGTCGGTCGCGCCGTTCAATTTGATCCCTTCGCTGACCAGCGGCATCACGCTGTCGAACGCGGGGAAGATCCAGCCGGTGTCGGGGTGCTTTTTGAGCCCCGCGGATACCGCCTGGGGCACCGTCGTCGGTTTCGTCGGATCGGTGTCGATGACGTTGAATTCACAGCTCGGGCAGACTTCCTCGAGCTCTTCTTCCATCGCCGGGACGCGCTGCTTGTAGACGGTGAAGAACGGTGCGTTGATCATCGCCCCGGACATCGCCTCCCCGTCCCGGGAGACGGCGAAGTCGATCTGCAGACGCCCCTCCTCCTCGGTGCTCGGCGTCACGTGCCCGAACACTCCGGGGGGGTTGGGGTCGTCGGGCTGGCCGTTGTTGGCGTCGATCACCGAGATGCCGGCGTCGGCAGCCGCTTTCACCGAGTTGGCGACCAGCTGGGGGTCGACGGCCTGGAGGATGATCCCGTCCGCCTGCTGGGCGATCGCGGTCTGGATCCCCTTGTCCTGTTCGGCGACGGACGCCTTGCCGTCGTAGATGACGACGTTGACGCCGGCCGCCTTGGCGGCTTCCTTCACGTACTCGGCGAGGGTGGCGACGTAGGGGATCGCCATCGTCGTGGCGATGAAGTACACCGTTTTGCCTTTGTTGTCGCTCATCGCGAACTCCGGCCCCGGCGGGTCGAATTTGATCGGCGCGAGCGCCGCCTCAACCCGTTCTTTGGCCAGCGCGACGCCATCGGCTCCGGCCGCCTCGGTGCTGCCGGTCGCTTCGGTGCTGCCGGCCGCTTCGGTGGAGCTGGACGAATCGGAGCTGCTGCCGCATGCCGCTAGAAACGCCGCCAGCAGACAGACGCCGAAAACAAGAGTCAGCTGGCGCAGCGCCTGCCTCCCTTTGAACCCCTTCATACTCATTTCTCTCTCCTTATCTCGGTTAGCGAGACTGCGAACCCAGTGACTTCGGGGGAAGCGGGAACTCGGCCCGGTCGCGCGGGTCGTGGCCGATCAGCACGGGGGCGTCGTAGCGGTCGCGGAGCAGCTTCAGGCGCTTGATCGAGCGCACCGCCGCAACCGTGTCGACGTCAGACGGGCAGATCACCTCGTCCTCGAGCGCCTCGCGCGAGTGCGTGGCGTCGCCGGCGAGGACGAAGCTGGCGCCGTCGAGATGGACCAGCAGGCTGAAATGCCCGACCGAGTGGCCCGGGGTCGAGATCATCACGACGCTCTCGTCGCCGAACAGGTCGTGGTCGATTCCGACCGGGACCTCGAGCAGGTTCCGCTCGCGGTTGCGGATCGGCTCCAGGTCGGCATCACGGAAGAAGCCCTGGTTGTTGCCGGTCGGCCAGGCGGAGAAAGCGACCTCGCCTTCACCGAGGATCACCTTCGCGTCGGGGAAGCGCGAGAGCCCGCCGGTGTGGTCGAAGTGGACGTGGGAGAGCACGACGTGGGTCACGTCGGAGGGCTCGAAGCCCGCCGCCCGGACCTGCGCGTCGATCGCCTGCTCGGGCTTGAACTGGAGCCCGAACGCCTCCGCAATCGGTCCGTAGGTCCCCGCCGGATCGTCGACCGCGTTCGGGTCGAGATGCGTGTCGAAGAGCACCAGCCCCTTCTCGTGCTCGATCAGGTAGGCCCCGATCGGGGCGGTGATCTCACCGGTGGTGTTGGCGACCAGCAGGCTGTGGTCGTAGGTGAACGTGGGCGAATCGAGCGCCCAGAGATTCTCGGCAAAGCCTTTTCCCATAGTCACATCCCTCTCTCTCCACGAGTATCCCAGATACCTGAGAACTATAATAACAAATTTACTCGATAGCGCGAATCGGGTTTTCAGCCGCCTCGACGCAATCCGAGCTCGATTTCGGCGACCAGGGCCCGGTGCAGGTCGTTGGGGCCCTCGACGGTCTGCATCACCTTGGCGTCACGGAAGAGCCGCCCGACCCGCTGCTCGGAGGACACCCCGGCGGCGCCGAGCACCCGCACCGCGTCGCCGGCCGAGCGGCAGGCGACGTCGGCGGCGTGCAGCTTCGCCATCGAGCTGAGCTGACGGGTGGGGGCGCCGGAGTCGAAGGCGCGGGCGCTCTCCTCGGTCAGCAGGCGCGCCGTGGCCAGCCCAAGGCGCATCTCGGTGACCGCCGACTGGACCAGCTGGAACTCGGCGATCGCCCTGCCGAAGGCCTGCCGCTCACGGGCGTGGGCGACGGTGTCCTCGAGGCAGGCCGCGGTGATCCCGAGGCAACGGGCGGCCACGCCGATCCGGCCCCGCTCGACCGCTCCCATCGCGATCCGCAGCCCCTCCCCCTCCTCGCCGAGCAGCGCGTCGGCGGGCAACCGCACCCCGTCGAGAACGACGTCGCCGACGCAGAGCGGCCTGAACCCGAGCTTGTCCCGGTAGGGCGCGAGCGTCACCCCCGCCGCGTCGGCGGGCACCAGGAACGCGCTCACCGGCGCCCCCTTCACGCCCGGTTCGGCGGAGGCGAAGGTGAGCAGGAACGAGGCCACGTCGAGATTGCTGATCCAGGCCTTGCGGCCGTCGAGGACGAAGTCGCCGCCGTCGCGCCGGTAGGCGGTGCGGATCGAGGAGAGGTCGCTGCCCGAGCCGGGCTCGGTGATCGCCGCCGCCCCGAACAGCTCGCCGCGCGCGAGCGGACGCAGCCAGCGCTGCCTCTGCTCCGCGCTGCCGTGCCGCAGGAGGCCGGCGCCGAGCAGGCCCGAGGGCATCGAGACGACGGTGGCGACGGCGTGGCAGGTCAGGCTCACCCCCTCCAGCAGGGCGACGAAGTCGGCGTAGGCGAGGCCCTGGCCGCCCTCGTCCTTCGGCACCGTGCCGCCGAGGAACCCGAGCCGCCCCATCTCTTCGAGCTGCTCCCGCGGCAGCCGCTCCTCGCGGTCGTACTCGGCGACGATCGGACCCAGCTCGCGCTCGGCGAAGCGGGTCGCCGCCTCGATCAGGGCGGCGGAATCTCCCTCGCCGGCGTCAGCTGTGCGACTTTCAGTCATGATAAATATCCTCTATCTATGAGCGAGCTCGATCAGCCGCCCGTCGTCCACGGCTTCTGGCACGTCGGCGTGACGGTTCGCGATATGGACACGGCACTGCGTTTCTTCTGCGACGGGCTCGGCCTGCGCAAGGCGCGCGAGTACGAGAACCGGGATCGCGGCCGCGAGCTGGTCGGGGTCGACTTCGAGAGCATGCGGGTGGTCTTCCTCGAGATCCCCGGCTCGCCCGTGGGGGTGGAGCTGCAGGAGTACCGCGGGGTCGAGCGGCACTCGGCCTCGGCGCGGCCCTCGGATTGGGGAGTCGGCCACTTCTGCCTGTACGTGGACGACGCGGACGCCGTCCACGACCGGCTGCATGCGCTCGGGTTCGGCACCCGCGGCCCGGTGCACGCGTTCCCCGCGGACAGCGAGCGGGCCGGTGCGAAAGCGGTGTACACGGTCTCTCCCGAGGGCTACTACGTCGAGGTCTACGAGCCAGCCCCGCGCGAACGCGAGGAACTGGGCTACACGTAGACGACGACGTTGTCGTCCTCGATCGCGACCTCGTAGGCCTTCACCCGCAGCCGCTTCGGGTCGGTGATCGAGGAGCCGTCCTCGATCCGGAACTCGTAGCCGTGCCAGGGGCAGCGCACGACGCTGTTCTCCTCCCCGTACAGGTATTCGTGGGGCTTGGAGTCGAGCATCCGGCCTTCCACGGGGCCGACGCAGAGCGGCGCGCCGTGGTGGGGACAGACGTTCTTGAGGGCGTAGAAGCGCCCTTCGACGTTGAAGATGCCGACCGAGCGGCCACCCAGCTCGACGATGCGGCGGGTGCCCGAGGGGAACTCGGCCATGGCGCCCAGCTCGTAGCGCACAGCCATCGCTAGAGCAGGCGGTCGCCGTAAAGCGACCGGGGGTTCTGACGGTAGATCTTGTCGCGCAGCTCGCGATCGACGCCCTTCAGGGCCTGGCGCGGATCGTCGAAGTCCCAGTGCGGGTAGTCCGAGCTGAACACGAACGTCTCCTCCGCGTAGGCCATCTCCAGCAGCGGCGCGATGTGCTCCTTGCGGTGCGGCTCGACGAACGGCTGGGTGGTGAAGCGGATGTGCTCGCGCAGGTACTCGCTGGGCGGGCGGGTCAGCCAGGGGACTTCGTTGCGCAGTCCCTGCCAGTCGCGGTCGAGCTTGAACATGCTTTCGATCGCCCACATGAACCCGCCCTCGGCGATCACGACTTTGAGCTTCGGAAAGCGCTCGAAGACGCCGTTGCAGATCAGGCTGAGCACGTTCGACTGGTGGATCTGGCCGAGCGCGGTGTGCCACTCGATGTAGTACGTCGGGGTGACCGCCATGCCGGGCCCGGTCGCGAACACGTTCTCGGTCCCGGCCGGGTGGTTGACGATCGGCAGGCCGTGGCGTTCCGCCGCCTCGTAGATCGGGTAGTAGTAGCGCTCCCCGAGGGCGATCCGGTGCAGCGGCAGGTAGACGCCGACGAAGCCCGGCGTGTCGGCGTGGCGATCGATCTCCTGGGCCGCCTGCGCGGGGTCCTGGGGGGCGACGACCATCGCGCCGCGGAACCGGGAGTCGTGGGCGAACCACTTCGCCTGCACCCACTCGTTGTGAGCGCTGGCGATCGTCGCCGCGATGTCGGGGTCGGGCAGCGAGCCGAGCCCGCCCAGCTGGCCGTGCAGGAGGACGACGCGGGAGATCCCGCACGGGTCGAGCAGCTGCTCGACCACGAAGGCCGGGTCGGAGCCGGGGATCCGGCCTTCCGGCGAGCTGTCGCCGCGGGTCGCGCCGGCCGAGTTGATGTAGAGGACGTCCTGGGGCAGGACGAACTGCGAGGCCGCGAACTGGCTGCCCCAGGTCAGGTCGTCGCCGATGCCGAGCCGGCGGGCCCACGTCTTCGACATGTACGGCATCAGGTCGTGCAGCCCGTTCGTGAAGTAGGGGTGCACGTCGCAGTCGATCAGGCCCTCCTCGGCCTTGCTCTCGACGTCCTCTTCGGTCAACAGCGAAACCTCGCTCACTCCTGTCACCTCAGTCCTTTTCCGGTTCGTAGCTGACGAGAATGTGGGCGACGTCCCTGACCGGCATCCCGACCTCGACGCCGCGCGCTTCGGCGGGCTCGTTGCAGGCGCTGATCGTGCCCACGGCATAGGCGGCGAAAGCGTCTCCGATCGGGGCCGAGCTGCCGTCGATGCAGGCGCCCGCGAGCCCGGCCTCGCCGGTCGTCTTCAGGCCGCTGATCCCGGACCGGTTCTTCGACATGCCGCCGTCGTGGCAGATGAAGCCCCAGGGCCGCGCTTCCAGCAGGAAGCCGGCGCCGCTGCGGCCGGTGTGGCCGGCGGTGACGAAGACCGTCCGGTCCTCGTCTTCGGGGAGGGCGAAGACGATCGAGTCGGTGACGACGACGCGGCGGCCGCTCGGGTGCGTCTCCATCACCTCACGGCGGATCTTCGTCCCCACCTCGGTCTCCTCGGCGTCGACCTCGAGCAGCAGGTCCGCCGCCTCCCGGACCGGAGTGCCGACCCGCACGCCGCAGCCTTCGGCGAGGTAGTTGACCCGCGAGATCACCCCGTTCTCGTAAAGATCTTCTCCGTTGCCCATTTCGGCGCTCATCCCGTCCGCCGCCGCGGCCGGAATTCCCAGCGCCTCCATGTACCAGAGCCCCCCGATCCCGGCCCCGTCCTTGCCGATGCAGGCGTCATGCCCGATCACCGCCCGCGGCGAGTGCACCGCCATCATCCGCGCCGGCAGGACCCCGATGTACGAGGACGCGACGATCACGTCCCGCCCCTCGTTACGGCCGTCCACCCAGCGCGCGGAGTCGAGGACAACGACCCGCCGCCCACCGCTCTCCTTCGCCACCTGCTGTGGCCGGTCTCCCTCTCTCTCAAGCAGCGTCTTTTCCATCTCGCCTTCCGGGACGACGTTCGTCGGTCAGGAGTCAAGCCAAAAGCTTGCCTCCCAGTGCTGGAACAACTAATATCATAATTGTTTTCAGCCTGTCAACCCAGGTAGGGTTCACGTCCCGTGAAAGACGCGGTGACGATCGTGGGTGGGGGCATCGGAGGTCTCATCGCGGCAATCGCCTGCGCGGAGCACGGCCATTCGGTCGAGCTGCACGAGGCCAACGGGGATCTGGGTGGCCGCGCCCGCAGCAGCAGCGGTCCCTATGTGGCCAACCTGGGCCCGCACGCGCTCTATGCAGACGGCGAGATGTGGCCCTGGCTGAAGGCGCGCCGCCTCCTCCCGCCGACCGCGCGCCCGAACGTCCTCGGCTTCAGGATGCTCGCGGAGGGCAGGCTGAGGAGGGCCCATCCGCCCCTGGTTCGGGCCGCGCTGCGGCTCCCCCGCCGCGCCCCCGTCGATGTCGATTACCGCACCTGGGCGAGCGAGCGCGTCGGCGAGCGAGCCGCCGAGGCGGCAATCGGGCTGCTCTCGCTGCCGACCTTCGACCACGACCCCGGTCGGCTCAGCGCCGCGTTCGCGCAAGAGCGCTTCCGACGGTTGACCTACCGCTCCACCTCGGTGCGCTACGTCCGCGGCGGCTGGGCCGCACTCGTCCGACAGCTGGCCGAGGCCGCCAGAGAATCGGGAGTGCAGATTCATCTCGGCTCCCGCATCGAGCAGCTCCCCCGGCCGCCGGTGATCGTCGCGATGTCGCTGGCTGCCGCGAGCAAGCTGCTCGGCTCCGAGCTGACCTGGCACGGAACGCGCACGGCCGTGCTCGACGTCGGCCTCAGCGCCAACTGCCACTGGCCCGCCTCGGTCCTGGATCTCGATGGCCGCATCTACGCCGCGCGCGTCACCTCCGCCGACGCCAGCCTCGCCCCGACCGGCCACGAGCTGATCCAGGCCAGCGCGGGCATCAGGCCGTCTGAGTCGATCGATGCCGCAGGCGCCCGCATCGAAGCCCTCCTCGAGGCGGGGTTTCCCGGCTGGCGGGGGACCGAGACGTGGCGCCGCCAAACCGTCGTCGAGCAGTCCAGCGGCGCGCTGGATCCGGTCGGACGCAGCTGGTCCGACCGGCCGCAAATCGATCGCGGCAACGGCGTCTTCCTGGTCGGTGATTCCGTCGCAGCGACGGGCATGCTCAGCGAGGTAGCCCACGGGAGCGCGCTAAAAGCGGCCGCGAGCATCAAGGGGCATGGCCATTTCGCAGCCGTCTAGGGGTGGCAGACGGGATTCGAACCCGCGACCGCCGGCACCACAAGCCGGAGCTCTACCAACTGAGCTACTGCCACCAAGCACGCGTCAATCTACCTGCAACGCCGAGTCCGCGGGTCCGAGGAGCGCCGACTCGCTGGCGGCGATCTCGGCGTAGAACGGGAGGGTGTTCTCGAGCGCGTGCCGGCGCAGCTCCGGGCTCTGGGAGGCGCAGAGGTCGGCGAGGACGGTGACCTGGAGGCCGGCGTCGCAGGCGTGGCGGGCGGCGGACTCGACGACGTGCTCGGTGGCGACGCCGCCGATCAGGACGTTCGTGATTCCGCGGGTCAGCAGGGCGGCCATCAGGGGGGTGCCCTGGAAGGGGTTGACGCCGGTCTTCTCGACGACGAGCTCGCCGGCGGCGGGCGCGACCTCGGCGCAGATCTCGGCGCCGGGGGTTCCCCGCTGGAGCAGGCCCGCCTCGCGCAGCTTGGCGAAGCGGGGCGAGGCGGAGGTGAGGGTGAGGTACTCAGGGTCGAAGGCGATCCGCGAGAAGGCGACGAAGAGGCCCCGCGCTCGCGCGTTCGCCAGGCAGCGGGCCGCACGCGAGAGCACGTCCAGCTCGGAGGCCTGGGCGCCGAGGCCGGAGCGGCCGACCTCGCCGTCCTCGCGGCAGATCGCCTCCTGCAGGTCGAGGAGCAGCAGGGCGGTGGGGCGCTCGGCCGCCGGGCTCATCTCAGCGGGGCCGCTTGGCCATCGACTCGAGAAAGGCCTCGACGGCCTCCAGGTGCTCGGGATTGTTGTGGCTGATCGCCTGGTAGGAGGCGCTCATCTCGAGGAAGTCGTCGAAGCCCATGCGCTGGGCGCTCTTCAGCAGCCGCTTCGACAGCCGCAGCGCCCGCGGCGGCTTCGCCGCGATCGCCGCGCACAGCTCCTCGACCCGGCCGGACAGCTCGTCGGGCTCGACCACCTCGGAGACGATCCCCCACTCCAGCGCCTGCTCGGCCTCGAAGACGCGGCCGGTGAAGGTCAGCTCGGCGGCGCGCTCGTATCCGGCCAGCCGCTGCAGCTGCCAGGCCCCTCCGTCGCCGGGGATGATCCCGAGGTTGACGAAGGTCTCCCCCATCTTCGCGCCGCGCGCCGCGACCCGGATGTCGCAGAGGCAGGCGAGGTCGAAGCCGGCGCCGATCGCCGGGCCGTTGACCGCGGCGACGCTCGGCAGGCCGAGCTCGCTGACCGCGCGCACCATGCGCTGGATGCCGACCCGGTAGCCGCGCTGCAGCTCGTAGGGGTCGCCGGCGAAGCTGCCGGCCCGGTTCGCCATGTCCTTGACGTTGCCGCCGGCGCAGAAGCTTCGCCCCGAGCCGGTGATGAGCAGGACCGAGACGTCCTCCTCGGCCTCGACCCAGTCGCAGACCTCGGCGATCTCGATCGCCAGCCGGGTGCCGGTCAGCTCGTTGCGCACGTCGTCGCGGTCGAGCACCAGCGTCGCCACCCGGTCGGCGACGGTCAGCCGCGAGTCGACCAGCCGCGGGGCCTCGCGATCGCCGCTCATCGCTCACCCTCCCCCAGCTCGGCGAGCACCGCGGCGGTGTCGCGGCCGAGGTCCGGGGCGAGCCGCCGCGGCGCCTCCGCCCACTCGTCGACGCGGATCGGCGAGCGCACGACCCTGGCCGAGCGCCCCTCGTCCTCCAGGGTCAGGATCGAGCCGACCGCCTCGACCGGCTCGGAGGTGACCACCTCGTCGAGCTCGAGCACCGGGCTGCAGGGGACGTCGGCCTCCTCCAGCGCGGCCAGCCAGTGCTCCCGCGTCTCGCCGGCGAAGATCTCGTCGAGCCTGCCGATCAGCTCCTCGCGGTTGTCGAGCCGGGCCGAGTTGCGGGCGAAGCGCGGGTCCTCGATCCACTCCTCGTGGCCGACCGCCCGGCAGAGGTTCTGCCAGAAGTTGCGGGTGAAGGCGCCGACCATCACGTACTCGCCGTCGGCGCACTCGAACGCCTGGTAAGGAACGATCTGGGCGTGCCCGCGGCCGCAGCGCGGCACCCGTTCGCCGTAGCCGGCGACCGAGGGGATGTAGTTGCACATCAGGTTGAGCGAGGCCTCGAGCATCGAGATCCGCACATGCTGACCCTCGGGGTGGTCGGCACGGGCGTGCAGCGCCGCCAGCACCCCCGCGAGGGCGAAGAGGCCGGCCGAGTAGTCGGACACCGGAGCCCCGATCCGGACCGGGCCGCCGTCGCGCTCGCCGGTGATGCCCATCAGGCCGGAGACGCTCTGCATGATGATGTCGTTGGCCGGCTTGCGCGCCCACGGACCGCTGTCGCCGAAGGCGGAGATCGAGCAGTAGACGAGCCCCTCGGAGAGCGAGCGAAGGTCCTCGAAGCCGAGCCCGAGGCGGTCGAGAACGCCGGGCCGGAAGTTCTGCACGACCACGTCGGAGCCGGCGGCCAGCCGCCGCGCCTGCTCCACCCCGTCCGGCTCGGAGAAGTCGAGCACGACGCTGCGCTTGTTGCGGTTGAGGCTGACGTAGTAGTCCGAGTTGCGGGCCGGGAACTCGGCCATCGGGCGGCCCATGCTGCGGCTCCCGTCGCCGTACTTGGGCTTCTCGACCTTGGTCACCGCGGCGCCGAGGTCGGCGAGCATCATCGTCGTGAACGGGCCCGCCGCCGCGTGCGTGAAGTCGAGCACCCTGACCCCGGCCAGCGGCAACGTCGCGGCGGCGGCGGCCATCAGCCGCGGTCCTCCTCGTGGTCGATCGCGCTCTGCGGCAGCGCGGCCTCGCGCGTGGGGAGCGCGACCACGGCGCGCCCGGGCATGATGTCGTCGCCGCGCTGGTTGACCCCGTGGATCGAGGTCTCGACGTAGCCGATGCCGGACTTGCCGGTCCACTTGTCGGTCACCTCGCCGTCGATCCAGACGGTGTCGCCGAGGAAGTTCATCCCCCGGTATTTGACGTCGACCTCGCCGACCCAGGCGTCGTCGCCGGCCCAGTTGGTGATCAAGTGGGTCGCCCAGCCGCCGCGCTGGGAGCCGTAGTCGTAGGGCGCGGGAACGCCGATCTCGGCCGCCAGGCCAGCGTCCCAGTGGACCCGCTCGACCGATTCGAAGACGTTCGACTTCGGGTTGCGGACGGCGACCGCCGGCGAGCGCCGCCGGTACTCGAGCCAGTACTGGCCGGAGCGCACGTGCGGGCTGCCGACGCCCATCATCCAGCAGATCATGTCGGCCACGGTGAGCGGCCCGCGGACGATCGGCTGCAGCTTCTCGCCGACCTCGACGTCCTCGAAGTAGCGGGTCTCGCCGCCGCGCACCAGCTCGGCCTCGACCGCGGCGTCGATCTTCTCGAGCTCCTCCTCGCTGTAGGTCGCGGCGGCGACGTCGGCGTACTTGCCCTTCTGCTTGCCGGAGGAGCGCTCGACCCGGAACGCCGACATCTGGCAGCGGGCGACCCGCTCGCCGCGCTGGTTGAAGAAGTTGACCTCGCGCGTCTGGATGATCGCCCGACCGGCGAACGAGCCTTCCTTCGGCTCCAGCGAGATCTGCTTCTTGAAGGCGGTGATCTCGTCGCCGGGCAGCATCGGCAGGTAGTAGGTCCAGCGGTCCCGCGAGTGCAGGCCGTGGACGCCGGGCAGCCCCTCGCCGCGGCGCAGGTCCCAGCTTCCCCAGGAGACCCCGTAGAGGAAGGCGGGCGGCGCGACGATCGAGCCGAACCGCGAGCCGGCCCCGTGCTCCTCGTCGATCCAGAGCGGGTTCTTGTCGCCGATCGCGCGGGCGACGTGGCGGATGCTGTCGGCGTTCACGTAGCGCAGGAACGGTTCGGCGATCTCGTGCTCCACCCCGGTCCGCCGTTCCAGCGTCGCCAGGGCCTCGTCGGTGATGCGTCCATGCTCAGTCGCTGCCATCTGCTCCTCTATCTCCACGTTATAGGCCACATATTACATGTCATTCTGGTGAAAGCAGAACGCCGCGCCGCCGCGCCGCCGCGCCGCCCCCGGGGCTCAGTCCGGCTCGCAGAGGCGGTCGTTGAAGTGCTGCGCGACCCAGCCGACCCGGCCGACCTCGGTCCGCGAGCGCGGGACCGGCTCGTGCATCTCGGTCCCGTAGCCGATCTCGCCCTGGATCCTGCCCCCCGCGCCGATCGGGTAGACGGTCGCCTTGCGGAACTGGGAGGTCTCGCCGGCGCGCTCTCCGCCCCGGTGGCGGACCGTGTAGAGCTCCTCGGCGAACACGTACCAATCGGTCGAGTGACGGGTCAGGACCGAGAGGTTGACGACCTCGAAGGTCTCGGTCCAGGTAACGAGCAGCTCGCGCAGGCGGTCGCGGTTCTCGGCCACCATCAGCGGGGTCTCCCCGGCGTCGGGCAGGTAGCTGCGCGTCGCCCAGAGGCAGTCCGGCTCGCAGGCGGCGAGCAGACCGTCGAGGTCGGCGACCCGCAGGCGGTCGAGGAAGGCCTCGTGCAGCTTCGCGTTGCGCAGCGCCAGAGTCGGGGTCCGCTGCGCCGGCCCGAGCTCGGCGGGCACCACCGGGGGCTGCTCGTCGGAGGGGTAGCGCTCCCAGAGGAACTCGCCCTGGATCCCGTCGGCAGCGGCCGGGAAGATGTTCACCGTGTTCAGCGTCATCAGCTCGCCGGTCTGCTCCGAGCGGCGGGTCGGGACGTTGTCCTGGAACTCGTACCAGTCGCTGGTGATGTGGGTGATCAGGCGGCTCGCGATCGGCTCGAACGCGGCCCGCGCGTCGACGTAGAACTGCTCCACCCCGGCCGGCGTGGTCACGACCTTCACCGCCCCCGGCTCCGGCATGAAGGCGTAGGTCGGCGTCGCCGTGACGCTCGCCAGGGTCGCCTCGAGGTCGTCGACGTACTCGGAGGCGAGGTGCGTCTCCGCCGTCTGCAGGACGCGCAGCACCGAGTCGGCGGCCACTGCGGAAGCTTCGGTCATCTAGATCACCTTTTCTCTCTGTAGTCGCTCGAGGTCGTCGTCGCTGAGGCCGAGGCCGCGCAGGACCTCGTCGTTGTGTTCGGCCAGGCGCGGCCCGGCGTGGGAGACCCGGTGCTCGACGCCCGGGAACTTCGGCACCACTCCGGGCATCAGGATCGAGCCGCGCTCGGAATCGGGGACGTCGATCAGGTCTTCGCGCGCCGCGAACTGGGGGTGCTCGACGATCGTCGAGGCGTCGTGGATGCGCTCGAAGACCGCGTCGGAGGCGCGCAGCCCCGCCTCGACCACCTGCCAGGGCTCGCGCCCGGCCCAGGCCCCGACCCACTCGTCGGCTTCGCCGAGCAGCGCTTCGAAGGCCGGCCCGCTGTCGGCGATCGCGGCGTCGAGGCGCCCGGCGATCTCCGCCGCATCGGCGGCGACGAGGATCCGGCGGATCGGCTCGGCGCCGATCGCGCTGACGCAGAAGTCGACCCCGTCCCGGGTCGTGTACAGGTTGCGCAGCACGCCGTGGGAGCCGAGGAAGTTGCCCGGCCTGCTCATCACCAGGCCGAGCTGGTCATAGGCCAGGATCTGCACCGGGATCAGGCGGAACAGCGCCTCGAAGAGGGCGACGTCGACCACCTGGACCCCGCGCTCGAAGTCCGGCCGGGTGAGCCGGGCGACCAGCGCCGCCAGCGCCCCGAAGGCCCCGAAGAGGCCGGAGACGCCGTCGGCCAGGGAGACCGACGGGAAGGCCGGCTGGCGGTCGGGCTCGCCGTTCAGGTTGGCGAAGCCCGACATCGCCTCGGCGATCGTCCCGTAGCCCGGGCGCTCGCGCGCCGGGCCGCTCTGGCCGAAGCCGCTGATCCGCAGCATCACCAGGCGCTCGCAGACCCCGGCGAGGTCGTCGGGGCCGAGGTTCCAGCGCTCCAGCGTGCCCGGCCGGAAGTTCTCGATCACGATGTCCGCCTTGGCGGCGAGCCGCCGGGCGAGCTCCTGGCCCTCGGGCCGCGAGAGGTCGAGCGTGATGCAGCGCTTGCCGCGGCTCATCGTCTTCCACCAGAGCGAGTCGCCCTCCTTTTTCGGCAGCATCGTCCGCATCGGGCTGCCCTTGGTCGGGTGCTCGACCGAGATCACGTTGGCGCCGAGGTCGGCGAGCAGGGCCCCGCCGAAGGCGCCGGCGTAGAGCGGCGAGAGATCGAGGACCCGGACCTCCGAGAGCAGCCCGGTGGCCGCGTCGCCCTCCGCGGCGGCGAAGGGGTCAGACATCGATCACCCTCCCGACGCTCATCCCGCCGTCGACGAAGAGGACCTGCCCGGTGATGAAGCTCGACTGCTCGCTGAAGAAGAACTCGATCGCGGCGGAGACCTCCTCCTCGCGGCCGAAGCGGGCCATCGGCACCAGCTCCAGCCAGTAGGTCGAGCCGCGGCTGCCGTCCGGGTTGGCGTTGCGGAAGGTCGCGGTATCAAGCGGCCCGGGAGCGACGCCGTTGACCGTGATCCCGGTCTCGGCGAGCTCCAGCGCGGCGCTGACCGTGAGGCTGCGCGCGGCCTCCTTGCCGGCCCGGTAGGCGGTGCGCTCGGTGCACCCGGTCATGATCGTCGAGAGCACGTTGACGATCCGCCCCCAGCCGCGCTCGCGCATCCCCGGCGCGACCCCCTGCATCAGCTGCAGGGCGGCGCGGGCGTGGACGTCGAAGGAGCTGGTCAGGGCGTCGAGCCCGATCTCGCCGAAGCGGTCCTTGCTCGGCAGCGCCGCGCTGTTGAGCAGGCAGTCGATCGGGCCGCCGGCCAGCGTTGCCTCCAGCGCCGCGGCGATCGCCTCGGAGTCGGAGACGTCACAGGCCAGCCACTCGCCGGGGAACTCGGCCGGCTCCGAGCGCGACCACCCGACCACCGAGTAGCCGAGCGACTGCAGCCGCTCGGCGACCGCCAGTCCGAGCCCTTTCGAAGCCCCCGTAATGAGTGCGCGCTTACCTGTTTCTCGCTCCGCCACGTTCACCTTTCTCTGTCAGCACATGGAACATGTAAGTCTTTTGCGGTCTCCACCCGCTCTAGGACCAGGAGACCGGGATGTCGCTGTAGACGCGCTCGTGGGAGTGGGACATGATCTCGATCACCGTTCCCCACGGGTCTTCGCAGTAGCAGGCTTTGACCGGCCCCTCGCCGAAGACCGAGATCACCTTGCTGCGCCGCTTGCCGCCCTTGGCGACGATGCTGTCGGCGAGGTCCTCGATGTCGCTGGCCACGAAGGCGAAGTGGAACGGCCCGCCGCGCCAGTAGGCGAAGTTGTCGTCCGGCGCCTCGTAGGCGGGCTCGACGAACTGGAAGAGCTCGATCGCCACCCCGTTGGCCGCGGCCAGGTGGGCGATCTTCATCGCGCCGAACTTCGCGCCGAAGATTTCCGCGCAGATCTCGTCGATCGGGCCGCCGCCGCCGGCGACGACTTCGGCCGGCGCCATGATCGGTTCGAGGCCGAACACGTCGCAGTACCACGGCACCGCCGCCTCGAGGTCGGGAACCGTGATGCCCACGTGGGAGACGGCGCGTGCCGGACCGCTCATCGTCATGCCTTCCTTTCCTTGGAGACCAGGATCTTCAGCTGATCGCTGCCGGCGTCGAGCAGCGGCTCGAAGCCGGCCTCGACCACGTTCGGCAGGTCGACCCGGGCGGTGATCGTGCGCTCGACCGGGAACGAGCCGCTGGCCACCAGGCGGGCGATGCGGTCCCAGCCGTAGGTGGCGAAGGCCTGCATCCCGACCAGGCGGAGCTCACGCGAGGAGACGGTCATCGGGTCGATGCTGGCCGGCCCCAGGTAGTTGCCGCAGATCACGACGGTGCCGCGCTTGCGGGTCGCGTCGATGCACAGCGAGAGAGCGCCGTCGGCGCCGGCGCAGTCGATCGCGACGTCGGCCCCGGCGCCGCCGGTCGCCTCGAGCAGCTGCTCGGTGACCGCGGCGTCGCGGGGATCGACCCCGAGGTCGGCGCCCAGCTCACGCGCGATCGCCATCCGCCGCTCGTTCACCTCGGCCGCGATCACCACCGCCGCCCCGGCCGCCCGCGCCGCCATCATCGTCAGCGCGCCGATCGGCCCGGCCCCGACCACCAGCACCGTGTCGCCCGGCCGCACGCCGCCGCTCTCGACCGCGTTCACGGCGACCGCCGCGGGCTCCAGCAGGGCACCCTGCTCGTCCGAGATCCCGTCCGGCAGGGGGACGAGCTGGCGCCGGTCGAAGACCGCCCGCTCGGCGAAGCCGCCCCAGGGCGCTGTCAGGCCGACGAAGGCGATCTGCTCGCAGAGGTTCTGCAGGCCCCGTTCGCAGTAGGCGCAGCGGCCGCAGTAGACGAGCGGCATCACCGCCACCCGGTCTCCCGGCCGCAGGCCGGAGACCTCGGCGCCGGTCTCGACGACGGTCCCCGAGAGCTCGTGCCCGAGGATCTGCGGAAGCGAAGCGCCGGTCAGCGGATGCGGCGTCGAGCTGGCGATCAGCGGGCCCGCCGCGTACTCGTGCAGGTCGGTGCCGCAGATCCCGCAGGCGGCGACGTCGACAAGCGCCTCGGTCGCCCCGAGCGGCCCCGCGGGCGCGTCCACGTCCTCGACGCGGAGGTCTTCTCGGCCGTGCAGGCGCGCGGCTAGCATCGGCTCGCACCGGCTCGGCGTCGCGTCTCGGCTCCCTGAACCCGACGACTCATGGTACATAGGTTATCAAACATGCAATCTACCTTCCGGTTGGCGCCGCTCACGCGATCAGGTCGGCGCCGCAGTCGACGGCGAGGGTCGCCCCGGTGACGAAGCGGGCTTCGTCGGAGGCCAGGAAGAGCACCGCGTTGGAGACGTCGGCCGCCTCGATCCACGGCTCCGGCAGCACGTGCATCGTTTCCGAGACCGGCGCCAGGTCCTCGAGGGTCGGCTGCTCCAGGTCGGGGCAGAAGAGGCGGTACATCGACTCGTTGGCGAGCATCGGCGTCCGCGTCTGGGTCGGGTGCACGGAGTTGACCCGGATCCGGTCCGGGCCGAGCTCGATCGCCAGCCCGCGCATCAGGCCGACGATCCCGTGCTTGGCGGCGACGTAGTGGGCCACGTTCGGCATCGCGTGCAGGCCGGCGGTCGAGCTGGTGATCACGATCGAGCCGCCCCGGCCGCCGGCCCGGATGTGCGGGATCGCCGCCCGGCAGGTGTTCCAGACGCCGGTCTGGTTGACGTCGATCATCTCCTCCCAGGCGAGCTCGGAGAGCTCGTCGACGGCGCCGGTGCCGGTGATCCCGGCGTTCGCGCAGACGACGTCGAGCCGGCCCAGCTCGGCGACGCCTTCGCCGAGCACCCGGGCCAGCGCGCCCGCGTCGCGGACGTCGGCCTTGCGGGCGACGATCCGCCGGCCCAGGTCACCGACCGCGGCGGCGGTCTCGGCCAGGTCCTGCTCGCTGCCGAGCTCGTAATCGACGCTGGCGAGCTGCTCGCAGACGTCGATCGCGATCACGTCGGCGCCTTCCTCGGCACACATCAGGCAGTGACTCCTCCCCTGCCCTCGCGCCGCCCCGGTGACGAACGCCACCCGCCCGGCGAGGCGGCCGCCCGCCGCCCGCTGCGGCCGCAGCGCCTCCGCGGCCTCGCTCACTTGGCCATGTCTCCGGATTCCGGCCACTGGTCGACCGCCGCCAGCGCCTCGTAGGCGAACCCGTGCCCGATGCCCTGGACCAGCATTTCGCGCATCCGCTGGATCAGCGCGACGCGGCTGTAGCGACGGGTCAGGTAGGGCCGCTCGACCAGGAACCGGGCCAGCTCGTGGGCGCGCGGCAGCAGGGCGCCGGGCTCGAGCACCTCGCTGACCACCCCCAGCTCCAGCGCTTCCGCGGCGCCGATCGTCTGCCCGGTCAGCAGGAAGTAGCGGCCGCGGTTTTCGCCCAGCAGGTTGGGCCAGATCAGGTGGGCGCCGTCGCCGGGGACGATCCCGGAGATGAAGTGCGGGTTGTCCTGGAAGGCCGCCGTGGTCGAGGCGAGCACGATGTCCGCCATCACCGGGATCTCCGGGTGATAGATCACCGGGCCGTTGACCGCGGCGATCACCGGCGCCTCGATCTCGAGGAAGTTCATCAGCAGGCGCCGGCCCTCGAAGATCGCGTTGCGGTCCCACTCCTTGACGCTGGCGAGCTCGAAGCTGTCGATGTCGACGTCGGTGCAGTACGAGTCGCCGGTGCCGGTGATGATCACGACCTCGTTGTCGTGGTCGTTGGCGATGTCGTTGAAGCAGTACGCGGTCTCTTCGTGGAAGGAGGCGCTGAACACCAGGCTCTCGCCACCGGTGTTGAACCTCATCACCAGGACTCCGTCCTCGCTGCGCTCGAGATCTATGTTCGAGTAGGCGTCCTTGTAGTCCTCGAACTTCGGGTTACCGCGTGCCACTGTCTCCTTCCTTTCCCCCAGCCGCTTGCATTGCCAAAAGAGCCCACCGTCAGACCGCCGCCGCCTCCTCGGAGCTCGGCGCCGCACTCAGCTCACTGAGGTGGTCGCGGGCGCTGAGCAGGTGCTTTTCCAGCACTTTCCGTGCCCGCTTCGGTTTCTTCGCCCGCATCGCCTCGACAAGTTGGCGGTGGTAGTCGAGCGATTCCTCCTGTCGCTCCAAGGACGCCCAGTAGAGCTGCGTGAAGGTGCTCGGGTTGATCAGCTGACCGAGCAGGTCGTTCACGGTCTTGCTGCCGCAGGCCTCCCTGACGAGGTCGTGGAACTCGCGGTTCAAGGTGACCAGCTGCCGGACCCGCTCCGACCCCGAGGCCGTCTCCATGACCTCCGCCATCTCGTCGCAGTTCTCGGCCATCTGGGCGACCAGGTCCTCGGAGGCCGCTTCGCAGGCGAGCTCCGCCGCGTAGCCCTCGATCATCGCGCGGATCTCGTAGCGGTGGTGCAGGTCGGCGGGGGCGAACTCCTTGACGATCGCGCCGCGGTGCGGCTCGAGGCTGACCAGCCCGTCGCGCTCGAGCGCCTTCAGCGCCTCCCGCACGGGGGTTCTGCTGACCCCCAGTTCCTCGGCGATGCGCTCGATCGCGACCCGCTCACCGGGTTCGAAGGTCCCATCGAGAATCGCCGTCTGAATGGCGCGACGCGCCTTCTCCGGCAGAGAAAGGTCGGCAATCTGGGTTAGCCGGCTCAAGTTAACGCCCCCCTTTTGGCTGGCTCGCCCAATGCACCGACGCGGCGGTCGTGAAACCCGCAACGGGCGGCTGGGCGGCAGCGCTCGTCACTGGATACAGGTCCCATGCAGCATAAGACATGTCCATGCGGTGAAAATCGGCCGCGGGCGTGCCTGAGCTTCGGCTTGCGATTCCCACTCAGCTCGCCCGGCCCTCGATCGCGGCCTTCTGGGCCGGACTGGGAACGGCCTCCGGGTTGCGTTCCAGGAAGCTTCCGATCACCGCGCTCGACGGCACGTCGACCATGTCGATCGAGTTCCCGTCGGGGTCGAGCAGGTACATGATCTGCGCTTCGCCGACGCAGAGGATCTCGTCCCAGAGGCGGCGGCCGCCGAGCGACTCGGCGCGCTCCAGCGCGGCCGGCACGCTGTCGACCTGCAACCCCACGTGGGGCAGGGACGGATAGGGGCGCGCCGGCTCCGGCTTGTCGGCGTCGACCTGGAAGAACTCGATGAACGGGCCGCTCGGCAGCGCCACCATCCCGAGCCGGAGGCTGGTCTGCGGTGGGCCGCTGACGATCCGGGCGGCTTTCGGCGGGCCGATCGTGGCTGGCATCGCCAGCAGCTCGGCGCCGAACACCTGGCAGTAGAAGGCCGCGGCGCGCTCGAACTCCGCGACCCGTAGGGCGACGTGGTGCACGTCCAGAACCTACCACATGCAACATGTGTCATGGACGAAAAAGGGGGCCGGTGCTCACCGCGCCGGGCTGGCGCCGCGCACCGTGGTGAAGCCGCCGTCGATCGGCAGCACGGTGCCGGTGGTCGAGAGCGCCCCCGGGCTGGCCAGGTAGGCGATCGCCGCCGCCACTTCCTCGGTCGCGATCAGGCGGCCGTTGGGCTGCCGTCCGCGCAGCTCGCGCAGCGTCGCCGCGAGGTCCTCGGAGGCCTCGAGCCGCGGCCGCAGCCAGGGGCTGTCGACGGTTCCCGGGGCGACGCAGTTGACCCGGATCCCGGACCCGATCAGGTCCGCGGCCATCGCGTAGGTGAGCGCCAGGACCGCGCCCTTGCTGGCCGAGTAGAGCGCCAGGCCGGGGAGCCCCGCCAGGGCGGCGATCGAGCAGACGTTGACGATCGCGCCCGACTCCGACTCGCGCAGCAGCGGCAGCGCCGCGCGGCTGGTGCGCACCATCCCGACGACGTTGGTATCGAGCACCCGCGCCCACTCGGCGTCGTCGTTGTCCTCGACCGTGCCGTAGGCCGAGACGCCGGCGTTGTTGACGAGCACGTCGAGCGCTCCGCAGCGCTCCCGAACCGCCTCGATCCCCGCGGCGACCGCGGCGTCGTCGCCGACGTCGACGGCGAGCGCCAGGGCGCCCTCCGGGGCACCGCCGGGGTCGCGGTCGAAGATCGCCACCGAGGCGCCCCGCGCGAGCAGGGTGACCGCGGTCGCGTGGCCGATCCCGGAGGCCCCGCCGGTGACCAGCGCGACCCGGCCGGCCAGCTCGTCCGCGCCGCTCATCTCCCCCGCTCCGCCAGCTCGCGCAGGGCGCCGCAGGTCGTCTCCAGCGCAGCATCGGCGAGGTCGAGCCGGTCGGCGAAGGCGAGGAAGCCGTGGAAGGCGCCGCGGTGCCGGCTGACCTCGACCTCGCCCCCGGCCGCCGCCAGCGCCGCGGCGAACCCGAGCGCGTCGTCGCGCAGCGGATCGAGGTCCGGCACGACGATCGCGGCGGGCGGCAGGCCGTGGAGCTCGCCGTGCGCGGGCGAGGCGTAGGGGTCGGCGGCGCGGCCGGGATCGGGCAGGTACTGGCGCCAGAACCAGCGCAGGTGCTCGGCGGTGATGTAGAAGCCGCTGCCGTTCTCGCGGTAGGAGGCGGAGTCGGCGCGGCTGTCGAGCATCGGGTAGAGCAGCAGCTGTCCGCTCACCGGCGGGCCGCCGCGGTCGCGGGCCAGCATCGCCAGCGCCGCCGCCAGCCCGCCGCCGGCGCTGTCGCCGGCGACGACGACCGGGGAGCCGCCGGCGGCCAGGTGGCAGAGCGCCGCGAAGGCGTCGTCGAGGGCGGCCGGGAACGGGTGCTCGGGTGCCAGCCGGTAGTCGACCGCGACGATCGTCAGGCCGCTGCCGGCGACCAGCCGGCGGACCAGCTCGTCGTGGCTGTCGAGGCCGCCGAGCACCCAGCCGCCGCCGTGCATGAAGAGGACGGGGGCGGCACCCGGAACGGCCGCCCCCGGCGCGGGCTCGTAGCGGCGCAGCGGCAGCGGCTCGCCGCCGGGCCCGGGGATCTCCAGGTCGGCGACGCCGCCGACCGGGGTCGGCCGCTGCGGCGGCCGGCGCAGCCGCTCGAACAGCCGCCGCGCCTCGGCGGCGTCGGTGACCTCGGTGCCCAGCGCCGGGAACGCCGCGTTCAGCCTTGCCAGCAGCGCCTCGACGTCGGGGGCGAGCGCGGTCGAGGGCGGCCCGCCGGACACCTAGGCGGCCTCCATGCCCGCCACCGACCCGAAGGCGAGCCCCTCGTAGCCGGCGGCGAGAATCTCCTCGCACTCCTCGATGAAGCGCGCCATCCCGGCCGCGTAGGGCATGAACTGCCGCGGCTTGCCGGGGATGTTCGCGCCCAGGTACCAGGAGCTGGCTTCGCCGAGCAGCGTCGCCGCGGCGATCTCGGCGACGTGGCCGGCCCAGGCCTCCTCCGCCTGCGGCTCGGCCTCGACCAGCAGCGTGCCCTGCTCGCGCGCGCGTTCGAGCAGGGCCGCCATCAGCTCGACGTGCTGCTCGATCGAGAGCGTCATGTTGCAGAGGACCGAGGGGCTGCCCGGGCCGGTGATCATGAACAGGCCGGGGAAGCCGGCGCTGAGCAGGCCGAGGTAGGCGGTCGGCCCGTCGGCCCACTTCTCCTTGAGCCGCTGGCCGCCGCGGCCGCGGATGTCGATCGCGTTGAGGGTGCCGGTGATCGCGTCGTAGCCGGTCGCGAAGATCGCCGCGTCCAGCTCGATCGTCTCGGCCTCCGTGCGCACCCCGCCGGGCAGGAACTCGACCAGCGGCGCGGTCCGCAGGTCGACCAGGTGGACGTTGTCGCGGTTGAAGGACTCGTAGTAGTCGGTGTCCACGCAGGGGCGCTTGCCGCCCAGCGGATGGTCGTGCGGGCAGAGCAGCTCGGCCAGCTCGGGGTCGGCGACCTTCTCGCGGATCCGCTCGCGGACGAACTCGGCGGCGATCGCGTTCGCCTCGCGGTCGGTGCCGACGTCGCCGAACACCGAGGTGAAGATCGCGCCGCCGTGCTCCCACATCTTCCAGAGCCGCTCCTCCCGCTCGGGCGGCGAGAACGAGAAGGCCGAGTCGGGGCTGACCGGCGGCGGCAGCGGGAACCCGCGGCGGGTCCGGCGGGCCTCGCGCCGGCGCTCCGGATAGGTCGCCTTCACCTGCTCCATCTCCGCCGCCGGCAGCGGGCCGTTGTGCGCGGGCATGCTGTAGTTCGCGGTGCGCTGGAGCACGTACAGCTGCTCGACCTCGGGAGCCAGGGCGGGGACCAGCTGGATCCCGGTCGAGCCGGTGCCGACGATCGCGACCCGGCGGCCGGCGAGGTCGATCCCC
Organism: uncultured Conexibacteraceae bacterium; assembly: GCA_964464285.1. Classification (GTDB taxonomy): domain Bacteria; phylum Actinomycetota; class Thermoleophilia; order Solirubrobacterales; family 70-9; genus VAYN01. Next base: position 7,341 of record CAYXFL010000011.1, on the reverse strand, counting down.
TGGGACGGCCAGGCGCCGGGGTGGACGATCTCGCCGCGGAAGCTCTCGATCCCGGGGTAGTCGGGCAGCCGCGGGGTCGAGAGGCAGCCGGTCGCCATCACGCAGATCCCGGCCGAGACCCGGTGCCCGCGGTCGGTGCGCACCTCCCAGCGCCCCTCGCGCTCATCGAAGGCAGCCGACTCGACCCGGGTCTCGAAAGTGATCGACGGCAGCAGCTCGAAGCGCTCGGCGACGTGCTCGATGTAGGAGAGGATCTCGGCCTGGGTCGCGTAGCGCTCGCTCCAGGTCCACTCCTGCTGCAGCTCTTCGCTGAACGAGTAGGAGTAGTCGACGCTCTCGACGTCGCAGCGCGCGCCCGGGTAGCGGTTCCAGTGCCAGGTTCCGCCGACCCCCTCCCCCGCCTCGAAGCAGATCGCCCGCAGCCCGAGCCGGCGCAGCGTGTAGAGCGCGTAAAGCCCGGCCAGCCCGGCCCCGACCACGACCGCGTCCGGCCTATCGGTGTGCAGGTCCTCGGCCATGGGCAGGCTCAATCTGACACCCGGCCCACCGTCCCGCATCCGTTCATCGACGCGACTCGCCCCTGCGAAACGGCCGCGCCGACGGCACGAATGCACGGTCGCCGCCGCGACAAATGACGCACCGCCCACCTAGCCGGGCGGGCCGACGACGCCGTTCTCGATCGCCCAGAGCGCCGCCTTGGTCCGCGAGGAGAGCCCGAGCTTGAGCAGGATGTTGCTGACGTGGGTGCGCGCGGTCCGCTCGCTGATCACCAGGTGGTCGGCGATCTCGCGGTTGGAGTAGCCCTTGCCGACCAGGCCGAGCACCTCGCGCTCGCGCGGCGAGAGCGGATCGGTGGCGCTCTGGTCGCTGAGCATCGACTGGGTCAGGCGCCGGGCAACGGCGGAGTCGAGATGGAGCTCGCCGGAGAGGGCGACGCGGAGCGCCTTCTCGAGCTCGTCGGGGGCGGTGTCCTTGAGCAGGTAGCCGGCGGCGCCGGCCTCGAGCGCGGTCCGCACCCGCTCGACCTCGCCGAAGCTGGTCATCACCACGACCTCGACCCCGGGGTGGCGCTTCTTCAGCTCCTTGGTCGCCGCGATCCCGTCCATCGCCGGCATGATCAGGTCCATCAGCACGACGTCGGGCAGGGCCTGCTCGGCCCCGAGCAGGGCGATCCTGCGCACCGCGTCCTCGCCGCTCGCCGCTTCGCCGATCACTTCGATCCCGGAGAGCTCGGCGATGTAGGCGTTGATCCCCTGCCTGACCACGGCGTGGTCGTCGACCACGAACACCTTGATCTGCTCGCTCACCCCGTCCTCCCGTCCCTGGACTCGACCACCTCGAGGCTGAGTGTCGCTCGCACGGTGGTCGCGCCCGGGGCGCTGGCGACCGCGAGCTCACCGCCCATCGCCGCGCAGCGCTCGCGCATGCCGCGCAGGCCGAAGTGGCCGGGGCGCTCGCCGGGCTCGAAGCCCTGGCCGTCGTCCTCGACCAGGATCGTCAGCAGCCCGGCCTCCCGGTCGGCCGCGATCGTGACGCTCGCCCGGCCCGCCCCCGAGTGCTTGGCGACGTTGTTGAGCGCCTCCTGGACGATGCGCAGGACGTTGAGCTCGGCGTCGGGCCCGAGCACCGGCATGACGGGGTCGCCTCCCACCGAGATATCGAGCCCGTCGCGCTCGGAGAGGGCCGCCGCGTAGGCGGCGAGCGCGCCGAGGATCCCGCCCTCGCCGAGCTCGACCGGCCGCAGCTGGAAGATCAGGGTCCGCATCTCGTCGAGGGCGCGGCCGCTCAGCTCCTGGATCTCCTCGAGCCCGTCGCGCACGCGCTCGCGCGAGCGCTCCTCGCGCTCGTTGGCGAGCCAGACGGCGCGGCTGCGCAGGCGCAGCGAGAACAGCGCCTGCGAGACCGAGTCGTGCAGGTCGCGGGCGATGCGGTTGCGTTCGTCGACCATCGCCTTCGCCTCCAGCTCGGTCAGCAGCCGGTAGTTGTGGACCGCGACCGCGACCAGCGAGGCGATCGAGGCGAGGAACTCGACGTCCGTTTGCGAGGGCGTGCGCCCGCTCGGGTAGAACGCGGTCAGGGCCCCGATCGCGCCGTCGCGCGACATCACCGGGACCGCCGCCAGGGCGCCCCAGCTGCGCCCGCGGATCACCGAGTGGACCGGCGCCCAGCGGGAATCGGCGAGCACGCGCTGGGCCCAGTCGCCGGAGAGGAACGGCTTGCCGGACGCGAAGGCGGTCAGCGAGGCCAGCGGCGCGCCGCGGCGGCGGCAGCCTTCGAGCCGCTCGGCGTAGTCGTCGGGATAGCCGCCGGCGGTGCCGATCTGGCCGAGCTCCTGGGTCCGCTCGTCGTAGAGCACGATCGTGCTGGCGGCGGTCCCGGTCGCCCCCATCACCGCGCCGGCGACGCTGTCGAGCACGGCTTCGAGGCCCGGCGCCTCGGCCACGGTCGCCGCGGTCTGGGCGAAGGCGGCGAGCTGCCGCTCGCGCCGCATCCGCTCGGTGGCGTCGGCGAAGACGACGAACGCCTCCTCCCCGTCGCGCTCTTCCTGGTACTCGAGCAGGCGCGGGCCGTCGATCCCGGGGACGTGGCTGGTCGACCTGCGCATGCCGCCGCCCGGGGGAGCGACCGCCGGCGCGAAGACGAGCGCCGGCTGGCCGACGATGCGGGCGGCGTCGACGCGCAGGATGCGCGCCCCGGCCGGGTTCAGGTAGACGAAGCGGCGCTCGGCGTCGAGGATCGCGAAGCCGTCGTTGGAGATCGAGGCGAACCGCTCGACCGGCCCGAACCCCGCCCGCCCGGCGCTCTCCCCGCTGGGTTCGAACGTAACGTTGATCAACTCCTTCGACACCATCTGCCCCGTAACTCCTCCTGACGGCGCCGAACCCAAGGCGATCATACCCTCGGGCTGGCTCCCACCAAACTAACTTCCGGTCGTCGCTCGCTCAACTCCGCGCGAACCATCTCTGCAGCGCTTCCACGCCCGCCTGGTAGACCTCGACTCCGAGCTGCCGCCGCAGCTCCTCCTCGTCCGCGTGATCGGCGTCGTAGCGGCCCCACCACTCGACGAAGGCGCCGCCGCCGACGGTGACCGGGGCGACGCGCACGGTCGAGAGGTAGCTGCGCACCGCGAACGGCCCGTCGAGCATCTCGTAGCGGAGCGTGCGGGCGTCGTCGTCGAGCGAGACCAGGCGCGCCTCGGCGACGCCGCCGCCGGCGAGGACCTGGCGCCGGTGGGCGCCGACCGCGGCCGGATCGCCGCCGTCGAGCATCTCGCACTCGGCCACCGCCGGGTGCCACTCGGGCAGGGCGTCGAAGCGCCTGACCAGCGCCCAGACCGGCTCCGCGGGGGCGGCGACGATGCCGCTGGCGTAGGCGAAGGCCATCGCTAGCCGCCGCTCCCGGCGCGCGCCCGGCCCGGCCTCACAGCCGGCCCCCGGTCGAGCGCAGGGCTCGCACCGCGTACTCGTGCACGCAGTCGTTGTAGCTGCGGATCGCCGCCACCGCCGCCTCGCGGTCGCGGCTCGCGAGCGCCGCGGCGAACTCCACCGCGCGTTCGCTGAGCAGGTCGTGCAGGGTCGACCACTCGAGCCGCCAGAGCACCCTGCCCATCACCGTCGGCACGCTCAGGCCGCGGTAGGTTTCGAGCAGGACGGAGCTGCCGGCGAGCCCGACGAGCAGTTCGTTGAAGGCCCGGAAGACGCCCACCGAGTGGTCGTTCTCCATGCCGACGTCGCTCGCGCCCTCCGGCCGACGGGTCGCCTCCGCGGCGACCACGACCCGCTGGATCTCCGCCTCGGTTAGCACCGAGACGAGCGAGTCGGTGATCCCGACCATGAGGATCCGCCGGGCGTGCAGCATCGAGGCGATCAGCTGCTCGTCGACCGGGGTGATCGCGTAGCGCTCGGCGCTGACCCGCCGGACCAGGCGCTCGTGGGTGAGCCGGGTGAGCGCGTAGATGACGTTGGCGCGGTCGACCCCGAGCTGCTCGACGATCCGCTCCACCCAGAGGTCGTCCTGGAGCGGGATCTGGCGCTCCAGGATCGCCAGCCGCAGCTCCCGGTAGGTGGCGTCGTCGCGCGAGGCGACGAAGCTGCGCAGCTCGCCGTCGACGTCGTCGAGGCGGCCGCCGGCGCGGGCGCGGACGTCGGTCACGTCGGCGACGAACACGCGCAGGCCGCTGAGCTCGGAGCTCGCCTGCAGCGCGCACTCCAGCTGCGCCGCCGAGTCGGCGAGCAGCGGCGAGCCGCCGATGCCGCCGATCAGGGTCATGCCGTCGAGCGGGGACTCGACGCCGGGCGCCAGCCCGACCCCGGCCGCGACCGAGGTCTCGTCGAGGATGTTGAGGGCGAAGGTCCCGGTCGCGGCGATCCCCTCGGCGACCTGGCTGCCGTCGTCGAGGGCGACGAGGACGCGGGGCGGCTCGACCGAGACGGCGGACATCGAGCGGACGCCGGCGCCCAGCATCGTGCCGCCGAAGGAGATCGTCACCGCGGCGCGACCGTGCTCGAGCTGCGCCAGCGCCTGCCGCGGCAGGTCTTCGCGCAGGCGGCCACGCGAGGCGGGCAGCCCGACGTCGCTCATCCGGGGACGGCGCCCGCTCGCTCGAGGCCGAGGCGCGCCCGCGCCGTCTCGACGTCGGCGACGCCCCGGTCGAGGTCCCGGGCGAGGCTCGCGGCGCGCTCGACCAGGGCGACGTTGCCGGGCGCCAGCTCGCCCTTGCGCAGGTGCAGCGAGTCCTCCATCCCGGCCCGGGCGTTGCCGCCCAGGGCCAGCCCGATCGCGGTCAGCCGCAGGCTCGCCGAGCCGATCGCGATCACCTGCCAGGCCGACCCCACGGGGATCCGGGCGGCCATCATCGTCAGGTTCTCGGGCGTCGCCGCCATCCCGCCCTGGACCCCGAGCACGAGGCTGAACTGGAGCGGCTCGGCGAGCAGGCCGGCGTCGCGCAGGCGCAGGCAGGCTTCGAGGTGGCCGGTGTCGTAGATCTCCAGCTCCGGCTTTACCCCGAGCTCGAGCATCCGGCCGGCCAGCCGTTCGACGTCGCGCGGCGGGTTCGAGAACTCGGAGGCGCCGAACGACATCGAGCAGGGGTTCAGGGTCGCCATCTCGGGGCGCAGCTCGACCAGCGCCTCGCGCGCCGCGAAGGGGACGCCGAGGCCGACGCCGGTCGAGAGCTGGACGAGGATGTCGCAGCGCTCGGCGATCAGCTCGATCGTCCGTTCGGCGACCGCCGGGTCGGCGGTCGGCCGCTCGTCGGGCCCGCGCAGGTGGAGGTGGGCGATCGCCGCCCCGGCGGCGTGCGCGGCGGCGACCTCGTCGGCGATCTGCTCGGGCGTGACCGGCAGCGCCGGGTTGTCCTCGCGGCTGGCGATCGGGCCGGTCGGGGCGACGGTGATGATCGCCTCGTTCATCGCCGGCCCCCGCTGGCGAGCGAGGCGGAGCGCTGTGCGGCGACCTGGCGGCGCCGGCGCGCGGCGGTCGCCGGGGCGATCTCCGCCGGGGTCCAGTCGAGCCCCTCGTCGGGGACGACCTCGACCGCGCTGACCCCCGGCAGGGCGCCGATCAGGCGGTTCGCTTCCTTGGCCATGTAGCCGACCATGAAGCAGGACGGCGAGGTGAGCCGGAGGGAGACCGTGACCGCGCCGTCGGCGTCGATCTCGACCGCGCGGATCAGGCCCATCTCGACCAGGTTCATCGGCGAGGCGCTGGCCACGCTGCAGGGGTCATGGATCTGCGCGAGGCACTCGTAGACCGCCTCCTCGACCGTCGTCGTAGCGCTCATGGTCACCTCCCCGCCTAGGCCGCGGCGCCCGAGGTCGCGCTCGACCACGGCGCGGCGAGGCCCTCGTCGGCCGCCGCGACGCTGAACTCGTCGCCGGCGAGCGCCGCCTTCAGCGCCTCGAGGTCGAGGTCGTGCAGGCGCGCGTAGTTGCCGGAGAACAGGCCCGCCTTCTTCTCGTCGGTGAGCTGCGAGATCGGCGCGTAGAGGCCGGCGCTTTCGAGCAGGTCCTCGGGGAACTCGAACTCGGCCAGCGCCTCGACGCACGGCTTCGGGTGGTACTGGACCGTGCCGGTGCCCCAGAACATCCGGTCGAGCATCGCGTCGCCGCCCTCTTTCATCAGCCCGAGCATGATCTCGGCGAAGACCCGGGGACGGCGGGCGACCACCATGTTGAGGTTCTCCATGTTCACGTAGACGTTCGGGAAGCGGGCGAGCAGCCAGGCCGTCTCCTCGACGAAGGCGATCCCGCCGTGGACGATCTCGAAGTTCATCTCCGGGAAGTTGACCGCGGCGCCCTCGAAGTCGGCCGGGTTGAAGGCGTCGCCGAACTCGACCGGCTCGATCGGGATCGACTTGTGGACCGCGACGTGGCGCAGGCCCAGCTCGCCGGCCTTTTCGATCACCGGGTAGGCGATCTCGGGGTCGTTCATCTTCCACGAGTCGACCCGGCCCTCGTGCCAGCTCGCCGGGTACATCTTCAGCCCCAGCGGCTTCAGCAGCTCGACCTGGCGCTCCAGCTCGTCGAGCGCCTGCTTGCCGCGCATCGGGTCGATGCAGGCGTAGCTGCCGATGAACCGGGTCGGGTAGCGCTCCATCGCCTCGACCGCCTTCTCGAGCGAGCTGAGGCCGTCCTTGAACGAGTAGATCGGCAGCGGGTGGTAGACGGCGACGTCGGTCGTGCTCTCGCGGAACAGGACGCCGGCAAGTTCCTCGACCGACCAGTCGCGCAACACGACCTCGCGGCTCTGCGCGTACTCGGGCTCAGGCGTCGAGCTGCCCAGCACGGCAACCATCTCCGCCATCGCCCCAGCGGCTTCCTTGTCGGCGAAGTTGTCCTCGCCAAGGTTGAACGCGTGGGTGACAGCGTCCAGGACGAAGAAATCTCCCTCGGCCATACCTCTCCTTTCCGGGCTCATCGAGCCCAACGACCGGTCTCAGCTCCTCAGCTCAACCTGGATCGATTATCCAGAGGCGAACTCGCCGCCTCATCGGGTTTCTGACTCCACCCGCGTTGCCGCTGCGCCCAGGCCGGGGCCGACATTTGACCTATCGGGGGTTGGCGGGGGCCCGCTGCTAAGGGACGGCCTGCTTCGGGGGGTTTCCGCCGGAGGGGTCGGTGGTGTCCTTCTACCTTCGCTGGGCGAATTCGCCCGAGTCGCCACTGCGCCGTCCGAGATGCGCAGTTGGGCGAATCGCTAACGCCGCTCGTACGAAGGACACCACCGACCCCTCCCAACGGAAGCGCTGCGAAGTTCCGTCTGGCTCGAAAGCGCCCTGGGGTTTCAGCTGGGGCTGACGGGCCGGGTCGAGGTTCGGGGGTCGGGGTGATCGTTCCGTGA
>CAYXFL010000010.1:0-58653 GCA_964464285.1 uncultured Conexibacteraceae bacterium | reverse complement strand
AGGTAGAAGGACACCACCGACCCCTCCGGCGGAACCGCCCCGAAGCACCCCGTCCCGCGAACCTAAGCCGCCGCCCCCAGTTCCTCGACCGCGTCGACCGGTTTGCCGAGGTGGAAGCCCTGGGCCATGTCGACCCCGTACTCGCGCAGCATTTCGATCGTGTCCTCGTCCTGGACGAACTCGGCGATCGTGCGCTTGCCGAGGCCGCGGGCGATCTGGACGATCGCCTTGACGGTCAGCTGGTCGGCGTCGTTGCGCGGCATGTCGCGGATGAAGGCGCCGTCGATCTTGATCACGTCGAAGGGGATCCGTTTGAGGTAGTCGAAGGGCCCGAAGCCGGCTCCGTAGTCGTCGATCGCGACCTCGCAGCCGAACTCGGTCAGCCGGTCGGCGAAGCCGGCGGCGGCCTCGTAGTCGTCGATCCGCGCCGTCTGCGTGATCTCGAAGGTGCAGCGGCCGGGGTCCGCCTCGCCCTCGTCGAGCTGGCGTTCGATGTATTCGAGCACCGAGGCGTCGGTGAGCGAGATGCCGGAGAGGTTGACGTGCAGGGAGACCGGTGAGCCGGCGCGCTCGCGGGCGGCGAGGATCCGCAGCGCCCGGCCGACCACCCAGCGGTCGAGCTCCTGGACCATGCCCGAGCGCTCCGCCGCCTCGATGAAGGAGGCCGCGGGCAGCAGCTCGCCGCTCTCGCCGGTCATCCGCAGGAACAGCTCGTAGCGCTCGACCCCGCCGGAGGCGAGGCTGCGGATCGGCTGCGTCGCCAGGCTCAGCCGGTCGTGCGTGATCGCGTCGCGGATCTTGGCGCTGGTGGTCTGGGCGCGGCGCAGCGCGTGGCGGTCGTCCTCCTCGCCGTTGAACAGCGCGATCCGGTTGCGCCCGGCGCCCTTCGCCCGGTACATCGCGCGGTCGGCGGCGACCAGCACCGACTCGGCGTTCTCGCCGGGGGCGCCGCCGAACATCTTCACGCCGACGCTGATCGTCGCCGCGCCCATCTCCGAGTCCGGCGGGAAGCCCTCGGCGACCTCGGCGCGCAGGTCCTCGCCAAGCTGGGTCGCGCCGGCGGTGTCGGTCTGCGGCATCAGCACCGCGAACTCGTCGCCGGAGAGACGGGCGACGATGTCGGTCCCGCGCACCCGCTCGCGCAGGATCTCGGCGATCCGCCGGATCAGGTTGTCGCCGGGCTGGTGGCCGAGCCGGTCGTTGACCCCCTTGAGCCCGTCGATGTCGATGATCATCACCGCGCCCTGGCCGCCGTAGCGGGCGGTGAAGGAGACCTGCTGGTCCAGCTCTCTGCGGAAGCGGCGGCGGTTCTGCAGGCCGGTGAGCGGGTCGTGGTCGGCGAGGTGGCGAAGCTCGGCCTCGGTCCGCTCGGCCCGCCGCAGCGCCCCCTGGATCGCCTCGCGGTCGACCGGCTCGAGTTTCGCGAGCGCCTGCTCAACCGCCGCGTCGCGCTTGTCCCGATCCGCCGAAGAACTCATCCCGAGGAAATTAGTGACTCGACCGCACAAAGACACGATTTGCGCCGCCCAGCCGCCCCAGTACTCGAATTTCGGCGACCCGGCACGGGCAATACTTGGCTTGCCGCACCCCCGGGTAGGGTGAGACAAGATGCCCAACCGGCTCGCCCAGGAGACCAGCCCCTACCTGCTCCAGCACCGCGACAACCCCGTCGACTGGTACCCCTGGGGCCCGGAGGCGCTGGGCCGGGCGCGCGCGGAGGAGCGGCCGATCCTGCTCTCGGTCGGCTACTCGGCCTGCCACTGGTGCCACGTGATGGAGCGCGAGTCCTTCGAGGACGCGGAGACCGCCGCCTACATGAACGAGCACTTCGTCAACGTCAAGGTCGACCGCGAGGAGCGTCCCGACGTCGACGCGATCTACATGGAGGCGGTGCAGTCGATCAGCGGCCAGGGCGGCTGGCCGATGACCGTCTTCCTCGACTCCGAGGGCGTGCCCTTCTACGGCGGCACCTACTTCCCCCCGGACGAGAGCCGCGGGATGCCGAGCTTCCGGATGGTGATGGAAGCCGTGGTCGACGCCTGGGAGCGCAAACGCGAGGAGATCCGCGAGCGGGCGCCCGAGGTCCGCGCCCGGCTCGGCGCGATCGGCGCGCTCGAGCCCGACCCCGAGCTGCCCGGCCCGGCCGAGCTCGAGGCGAGCGTCGCGCGGCTGCTCGGCGACGCCGACCGCGCCAACGGCGGCTTCGGCGGCGCGCCGAAGTTCCCGCCCGCCTCGGCGCTCGAGCTGCTGCTCACGCGCGGGGGCACCGAGCCGCGCGCGGTGGTCGAGCAGACGCTCGACGCGATGCTGGCCGGCGGCATCTACGACCAGCTCGGCGGCGGCTTCGCCCGCTACGCGGTCGACGCGATCTGGCTCGTCCCCCACTTCGAGAAGATGCTCTACGACAACGCGCTGCTCGCCCGCGCCTACCTGCACGGCTGGCAGGCGCTCGGCCATGAGCGCTACCGGCGCGTCTGCGAAGAAACGCTCGACTGGATGCTGCGCGAGATGCGCGGCCCCGAGGGCGGCTTCTTCTCGGCGCTCGACGCCGACTCCGAGGGTGAGGAGGGACGCTTCTACGTCTGGACGCCGGCGCAGATCCGCGCGGTCCTCGCGAGTGCCGGCGACGCCGTCGCGAGCCCCGAGGAGGTGATCGCCTTCTACGGCGTCAGCGAGCGCGGCAACTTCGAGGGCGCCAACGTCCTCCACCTCGCGGAGGGCGCCGAGGCGGAGCCGCCGCCCGGCCTCGACGCGGCCCGCCAGGCCCTGCTGGCGGCGCGCGCCGAGCGCGTCTGGCCCGGCCTCGACGACAAGCGGCTGGCCGCCTGGAACGCGCTCGCGCTCGCCGCCCTGGCGGAGGCCGGCGCGGTGCTCGGCCGCACCGACTACCTCGACGCCGCCCGCGCCTGCGCCGGCTTCCTGCTGGAGACGATGCACGACGAGAACGGCCGGCTGCTGCGCACCTACAAGGACGGCGACGCCAGGCTCGGCGCCTACCTCGAGGACCACGCCTTCCTGCTCGAGGCGCTGCTCACCCTCTACGAGTCGAGCCTGGAGCCGCGCTGGTTCGAGGCCGCCCGCGCACTCGCCGAGACCACGATCGCCCGCTTCGGCGACCGCGAGCGGGGCGGCTTCTTCTCGACCGCCGACGACCACGAGGAGCTGATCGCGCGGCGCAAGGAGATCGGCGACCACCCGATCCCCTCCGGCAACAGCGCTGCCGCCCACGGCCTGCTGCGGCTGGCGGCGCTGACCGGCGAGCGCCGCTACGAAGAGCAGGCGATCGGCGTCCTGCGCCTGTTCTCCAAGCCGGCGCTGAACCACCCGACCAGCTTCGGCCACCTGCTTCGCGCTATCGACTTCCTGCTCGCGCCGACCCGCGAGGTCGCCCTGGTCGGCGAGGAGCTCGGGCCGCTGGCGGCGGTGGTGCGGGCCGGCTTCCGCCCCCACGTCGTCCTCGCCGGCGGCCCCGAGGGCAGCACCGAGCCTCCCCTGCTGGCCGGACGGACGAGCGTCGAGGGGGCCGCAGCCGCCTACGTCTGCGAGAACTTCGCCTGCCGGCTGCCGGTGGCGGAGCCAGACGCCCTGTCCGCCCTGCTCTAGCTGCCGGGCGTGCCGAAAAACGCACGTTTCGAGAAGCGGGCAGCTGCCGCGTCTGCCACGATGCGCCCAGTGTCTGGCTCGTTCTTCACCTTCCCAGCTGGAAGGCGGTCGAAGTGGCTCGTCTTCGCCGCCTGGCTGGCGGCGCTCTTCATCGCCTTCGGCACCGAACTGCCGACCAAGTTCGAGGACGCCGAAAACAACGAGGCGACCTCCTACCTTCCCGGCGACGCCGAATCGACCGCGGCGCTGAAGGCAACCGAGGAGCTGCAGGACGGCGAACTCGCGCAGGCGGTGATCATCTACCGCCGCAACGCCGGGCTGACCGCCGCCGACAAGCAGCGGATCGTCGCCGACGTCGGCAAGATGACCGCCGAGAAGTTCACCGGCGTGCTCGCCGACGGCTCGAAAGCGGCCGGTGGAGGCGAAGGCGGCCCCGGCGCCGAAGCTGGCTTCCCGCCCGGCTGCGGCGGCCCGACCACGACCGTGCCGGGCCAGCCGGCCGGCTACGAACCGTTCGTCGGCCCGGTCTGCTCGCCGGACGGCAAGTCGGCGATCGTCACCGCCTACATCAACGCCGAAGGCGAGGGCGAGCGGATCGTCGACCCGGTCAAGTTCTGGCGCGAGGAGATCACCGACCAGAACGGCGGCCTCGAGGTGAAGATCACCGGCGGCGCCGGCTTCTCGGCCGACGCGATCGAAGTCTTCGAAGGGATCAACGGGACCCTGCTGGGCGCGGCGCTGGCGCTGGTGATCTTCCTGCTTATCCTGATCTACCGCTCGCCGATCTTCCTCTTCGTGCCGCTGTTCGCGGTCGTCTCCGCCGAGATGCTCTCGCGCTCGATCGGGTTCGGGGTCACCGAGCTCGGCGTCACCGTCAACGGGCAGTCGAGCTCGATCATGTCGGTGCTCGTGCTCGGCGCCGGCACCGACTACGCGCTGCTGCTGGTCGCCCGCTACCGCGAGGAGCTCCACCACACCGCCGACCGCCACGTGGCGATGCGGACCGCGCTCGAATCGGCCGGCCCGGCGATCTTCGCCTCCGCCGCGACCGTGATCGCCGCCCTGCTCTGCCTGATGCTGGCCAAGGTCAACGGCACCTCCGGGCTCGGCCCGATCGCCGCGATCGGGATCGCCTGCGCGGCGCTCTCGATGCTGACCCTGCTGCCGGCAATGCTGACGATCTTCGGCCGCCGCGCCTTCTGGCCCTTCGTCCCGCACACCGCGGAGACCGCGCCAAGCGGCGAGGGCGTCTCGGAACGTGCGCGACGCTCGATCGTCGAGGGGTCCGGCGCCGGTGCGCTCGGCCGCGTCGTCCTCGCAATCCTCGCGATCGTCGTCGTGCTGGTGGTCCTCTTCCTGATCCACCCGCTGCTGGGCGTCGTCGCGATCGCCCTGCTGGCGCTCAACTCGCTCCTGCACAAGCTCAGCCGGGGCCGGATCCCCTCGCTCGTCTTCGGACCGCTCGACCGCGCCGTCTTCACCCCCTACGAGATCCGCCGCCACCGGCTCGAGCACGCCGCCGACGCGACCCACGGCTTCTGGTCGCGCCTCGGCAAACGCGTCGCCGTCTCGCCGCGCCGGGTGATGGCCGGGACGATCGCCGTCCTGCTGATCCTCTGCGCCGGCCTCGCCACCTTCTCCACCGACCTGACCAGCGAAGACACCTACCGCGAAGAAGTCGAATCGGTCGAAGGCCAGACGCTGCTCAACAAGAGCTTCCCGTCCGGGACCACGGCGCCGACCGACATCGTCGTCGCCGACCCGGGCCAGATCCCGGCGGTGGCGAAAGCGGTCGAAGGCGTCGACGGGGTCGAGGCGGTCGGCCCGCCGATCGCCAGCGGCGCGCCCGGCACGCTGGTCCAGGCGACGCTCGAACCGAACCCCTACTCGACCGACGCCTTCGACCTGGTCGAACCGATCCGCGAAGCCGCCCATGGGGCGGCGCCGGAAACCCTGGTCGGCGGCCCGACCGCGATCGAATTCGACGTCCGCGACGCCGCCGGCTGGGACTCGATCGTGATCCCGCCGCTGATCCTGCTCGTCGTCTTCCTGATCCTGATCGGGCTGCTGCGGGCGATCGTCGCGCCGCTGGTCCTGATCGGCACCGTGATCCTCAGCTTCGGCGCCGCGCTCGGCGTCGGCTACTTCTTCTTCGACTTCGTCTTCGGCTTCCCCGGCTCGGACCCGTCGTTACCGCTGTTCGCCTTCGTCTTCCTGGTCGCGCTCGGCGTCGACTACAACATCTTCCTGGTCGCCCGGGCCCGCGAGGAGACGATCAAGCACGGCACCGAACAGGGAATGCTGCGCGCGCTCGCGGTCACCGGCGGAGTCATCACCAGCGCCGGGATCGTGCTCGCCGGCACCTTCTCGGTGCTCGCGGTGCTGCCGCTCACCTTCCTCACCGAGCTCGGCTTCGTGGTCGCCTTCGGCGTCCTGCTCGACACCTTCCTGGTCCGCAGCGTGCTGGTGCCGGCGATCGCGCTGACGATCGGCGACAAGTTCTGGTGGCCCTCGGCGCTCGGCCGCGGCAGCCGCCAGACCGAGGCGCAGCGCGACCTGACCAGCGTCTAGTAGTCGCGGACTTCGTCGAGGACGACCAGGCCACCGACCTCGGCGGCACCGTCGCCGAGCGGACCGGCGAACAGCAGCGAACCGCGGCCCTGGCGAATCGTCAGGTCGCGCCCCAGGTCAGCGGCAAGCATGATCGCCGCCGAGCCGGTCGCCTCGTCCTCGCCGATGTCCTCCATCGAGAAGCAGCGGGCGCGCACGGTGCCGGCGTCCTCGTCCTCCCAGGCCCAGTAGTAGGGCAGCATCCGCCCCGGAGGCGGCTCCTCGACGGAGTCCACTTCGATCGGCACGTGAAGCTGTTCGAGTTCCCAGGGCGGCGACCACTCGGCGCGGGCGCCGACGAAGGTCAGCTCACCCTCGTGGCGAACCTCGACCTCACCCGCCGGCGGCCTCAGCACCTCCACCGGCTCCCCCACGCTGGCCAGCAGCCAGGCGGTGCCGACGGTCGGGTGGCCGGCAAAGCCGAGCTCCATTCCCGGCGTGAAGATCCTGATCTTCCCGGCGGCCAGGTCGTCGACGAAGACGGTCTCCGAGAAGCCGAGGTCGGTGGCGATCTCCTGGCGCTCCTCCTCGGGAACCTCGTCGCCCTCGAGGAAGACGCCGAGCTCGTTGCCGAAGTCGCCGTCCGCACCGCAGAAGACGCGCAGGATGTGGAGCGTCGCCACCGTCGTGCCCCTGCCTAGAGAATCGGGAGGAAGTTCTCGATCTCGTACGGGGTCACCTGGACCCGGTACTCGTCCCATTCCTGCCGCTTGATCTCGACGAAGCGGCGGAAGGTGTGCTCGCCCAGCGTGCGCAGGACCAGCTCCGAGTCCGCGGCCAGCTCGATCGCCTCGCCGAGCGTCGCCGGCAGCTGCTCGATCCCCTGCTGCGCAAGCTCCTCCTGGGAGAGGTGGTAGAGGTTCTGCTCCATCGGCTCGGGCAGCTCGTAGCCCTTCTCGATCCCTTCCAGCCCGGCCTGCAGCATCGCGGCGAAGCACAGGTAGGGATTGGCGGCGGGGTCGGGGCAGCGCAGCTCGGCGCGGGTCGCGGCCTCCTTGCCGGGGTGGTAGAGCGGCACCCGGATCAGCGCCGAGCGGTTGCGCCGCGACCAGGCCAGGTAGACCGGGGCCTCGTAGCCGGGCACCAGGCGCTTGTAGGAGTTGACCCACTGGGCGAACAGCGGCGAGATCTCGCGCGCGTGCTTTAGCTGGCCGGCGATGAACGACTTCGCCACCGGCGAGAGGTAGAACGGGTCGTCCTCGTCGTAGAAGGCGTTCTTGCCTCCTTTGGAGAGCGACTGGTGGACGTGCATCCCGGAGCCGTTCTCGCCGAACAGCGGCTTCGGCATGAAGGTCGCGTGGTAGCCGTACTTCATCGCGTACTCCTTGACCACGATCCGGTACGTCATGCAGTCGTCGGCCATCTCGAGCGCGTTCTTGTAGCGCATGTCGACCTCGTGCTGGGAGGGGCCGACCTCGTGGTGGGTGTACTCGACGTGGATGCCCATCTTCTCCAGCGCCAGCACGGTCTCGCGGCGCAGGTCGGAGCCGGCGTCGAGCGTGGTCAGGTCGAAGTAGCCGCCCTCGTCGAGCGGCTCGGGGACGCCGTTCTCGGGTTTCGCCGAGCGGAAGTAGAAGTACTCCAGCTCGGGGCCGATGTTGTAGGCGTCGAAGCCCATCTCCTCGGCGCGCTTCAGCGCCCGCCGCATGATCCAGCGCGGGTCGCCCTCGTAGGGGCCGCCGCCGGGCACGCGGACGTCGCAGAACATGCGCGCGACCAGGTCCCGCTCGTTCGGCCGCCAGGGGATCAGCGCGAAGGTGCTCGGATCGGGAACCGCGAGCATGTCGGACTCCTCGATCGGGTTGAAGCCGGTGATCGAGGATCCGTCGAAGCCCATGCCGCCTTCGAAGGCGTCCTCGAGCTCCGAGGAGTTGACCGAGAAGCTCTTCAGCTGGCCCAGCACGTCGGTGAACCAGAGGCGGATGAACCGAACGTCGTTCTCCCTGACGAGCTCGATCACGTCAGCGGCGCTGCGGGGTTGCTCTGCCATGCATGCCTCCTTGGCTCTGTGCGCGAGAAGGGGGCAACGATAGGCGAATGAACCGACGGGGTGCAGAACGACGTATTCCGGGTAGGAGAAGGCGGTTCGCAGCAGCGCGGAAAGGCGGTGGTGAGCGGCTTGCACGGCTGGCCGAAACCCGGTATAACTTACTCCTCGTAAGTAAGAGGCTCAAAGTAAAGTAAAGGCCACGTAAAGGCTCTGTAAAGCGAAAATTTCGCTCCCAGAAAGAGCCAGAAGCGAGAAGCGAACGTGACGGTAAAAACCGCAGTCAGCAGATTCCAGATCCACGACGAGCTCACGGCGCCCGACGACAGCGCGCCGCTGATCAAAACGATCCAGGCGACCGGTGGCGCAGTCACCAAGTTCGTCGGCGTGCTCGCCGGCTCGCCGGCGGTGCTGCGCGCCTACACCCGGATGCGCTCCGAGCTGCGCGGCGGCGTGCTTCCCCAGGCGACCCGCGAGCGGATCGCCCTGGCGGTCGCCGAGCATCGCGAAGACAACTACAGCATCGCCCAGCACGCCAAATCGGCCCGGCGAGCGGGCCTCGGCCTCGACGAGGTCTCCCGCGCCCGCAGCTTCAGCTCGGCCGACGAGAAGGAGGCGGCGCTGCTCGTCTTCCTCAAGGAGGCGCTCGACGCCGAAGGGCCTCCCCCGCTCCACCTGCACGAGGAGGCACGCGAAGCGGGCTGGACCGACGAGGAGATCCTCGAGGCGGTCGGCCACCTGGCGATGAACGAGTTCCAGAGCCTGATCGCGAGCGCCGCCGCGCTCCCCAAAGACCAGGCCACCCCACGCGTCCTCCCCTCGGCGGCCTAGACCGCCGGCGGGAAGCCGCGAAGTTCAAGGGAGGGGCGAGAGCCCCTCCCTTTTCATGTCCGGAGGTGGTCGCGAGACGGCGTGCTTCTGAGGGTTGCCGCCGGAGGGGTCGGAAGTTCCGTTGGCTGCGTGAAGCCGTTCAGGTGCTTCGGCGCGCTCGGTGCTTTTTAGGTCCTATAGGGGCCACAACCGACCGAGGGCTCGCGGACCCTCCCTCTCCCCAACGTGAGCCGGGCCTCGGACGGCCTACCCCTCGACCAGCGTCGCCGTGTAGAGCAGGCGGGCCGTCGTGTACTTGCAGCCGTAGGTGGCGCGTTTGCCGATCTTGCTCTGCGGTTCGCCCTGACGGATGTCGGTCGAGTTGGAGCAGGTGCCAGGCGCGCGGCTGGCGCGCCAGACGTTGTTTTTCGAGAGATCCTGCGAGAAGGCCGGCGCCCAGGTCGGGACGCTGATCGCGACGATGTCGCCCTTTTCGGCTTTCAGGTTGGAGCCGAAGCGAACCGTCTGCCCGAGGTAGGGGCTGAGCACCTTGATCGCGCCCTGGGCCCGCAACGCGTAGCGCGGCGGGTTGGTGCCGGGCACGCGGCGGATGATCGAGAGGCGGGCCTGCGGCGGCGTGCCGAAGAACCCGTTGAAGAAGGAGCGCTGTTTGTTCGTCGGCTGGGCCAGGGTCAGCGTCCACGACTTGATCGTGCCGCTGTGCGGGACCAGGAACGGGTTGACCGTCTGGCCGTTGTTGACCTGGAACCCGGTCGTGCTGCCGACCGCCTGGCAGGGTTCGCCCGGGCAGGCCGGGTCGGGCGTGGTCGCGGTGAGGCCGAGGATCACCGTCGTTTTCTCCACCTCGGCGGCGCTGGTGCTGCCGGCGACGGCGAGCGTCAGCGAGCAGAGCGCGAGCAGCGCTACCGCCCAGCGACCGCGGCGCCTCGCACCGGTGGGAAGACCATGGTGGGACCTCGACATACAGCTGCTCCTCTCGTGATTTGGCCCTGCCTAAACACGGCAGAGTAGCCTTCGGAGCGGCTGTTTCCAGCGATTTTCGGCGCGGCGCCAGGTACGCGGGACGCTCTAGGGACGCGCGTAGGTCGTCGCGATCGCGTACCGGACCGTGCCCACGCCGACGTCCTCGAAGTCGAGCGCCTCGGCGGCGGCCTCGGTCAGGTCCCAGGCCCGGCCCGAGATGTACGGCCCGCGATCGATCACGCGGGCGACCACGACGCGGCCCCGGTGTTTGAACTTGACCGGGGTGCCGCAGCGCAGCGTCTTGTGGGCGACGCCCAGCGTCGACGGCCGCAGGGTGCCGCCGCAGGCGGTGCCGTTGCCGTAGAGGCCGGGGCCGTACCAGCTGGCACCGGCGCTGCGCCAGGGGCTGAAGGTGTAGAGGCCGGCGGGGGTGCTGGTCGCGGTCGGCTTCGAGGCGGTGAAGCTGGAGGCCCCACCGGGGCCTTCGGCGAGCGCGGCGCTCGGCGCGAGGGCGGTGACGAGGAAGGCGGACAGGACCAGGGTCCAGCGCAGGATGGAGTTCTTGTTCTTGTTCATTCTCTTTCCAGGCGCTTGCGGGGTTAGCTGTCGGGCTCGCGCTGAAAGAGCTGCGCTACGCCGGCACGGCCGGCGACTCGCCCCAACTAATTGGGTCCCCCGCTCTCCGTCGGTATGTAGGACGAAGATTCAGCGGAAGTTGGCGGCAGGTTAGCAAACGCTAAGACGGAAACCCGGGTTCCGTGAGTAGACGCTCACAAAATGGGAAGGCCCCCATCGCTGGGGGCCTTCCGTTAGCGGGCCTGTAAGCCGGATCCTGTCTCGAGCGGCCATCTATCTATGCGGCCTACCTGGACCTCGCCGAGCCGGGTCGACGGTCCTGCTTGGCCTTGCACCGGGCGGGGTTTGCCTGGCCGCCGCGTCACCGCGGCGCCGGTGCGCTCTTACCGCACCATTTCACCTTTGCCTGTACGCGACTCACGTGTGGCCGCGCCATCGGCCGTGTCATTTCTGCGGCACTTTCCCGCGGGTTTCCCCGGGTGGGCGTTACCCACCGCCCTGCCCTGTGGTGTCCGGACTTTCCTCGAGGGGTTTTCTCTCCCCCCGCGGTCCGCTCGGCCCGCAAAGAACATGGTAGAGGCCCTGAGCCGGCTCAGGGCCAAGCAGATCAAGGACGCAGGGAGCGCGGCGTGCGCCAGGACGCAGGGAGCGCGGCGTGCGCCAGGACGCGAGCGACCGAGGACGCAGAGATGCGCAGCGCCCTGTGCCGGCTCAGACTTTTCGGAAGACGCCAACGACCTTGCCGAGGACCCTTGCCTCGGTGGTCAGGATCGGCTCCATTTCCTCGTTCTCGGGCTGCAGCCGGACGTGGTCCTTCTCGCGGAAGAAGCGCTTCACGGTCGCCTCTTCGCCGATCAGCGCGACCACGATTTCGCCGTCCGCGGCGTCATCGGCGGGGCGCACGATCACGTAGTCGGATTCGATGATGCCGGCGTCCTTCATGCTTTCGCCGCGCACCTGGAGGATGTAGTCGCCGTCCTCGCCGCCGATCACGTCCGGGATCTCGAGGTAGTCCTCGATGTTCTCCTCGGCCAGGATCGGCGCGCCGGCGGCGACCTGCCCGACCAGCGGCAGCCCGCTCGGCGGCCGGATCGCGTCCTTTGCCTTGTTCGCCGTCCCGATCAGCAGCTCGATCGCCCGCGGCTTCGAGGGATCCCGTTTCAGCAGCCCGATCTTCTCCAGATTGGCCAGATGCGCGTGCACGGTCGAAGAGGAGTGCAGTCCCACTGCTTTGCCGATCTCCCTCACCGTCGGCGGGTACCCGGTCTTCGCCGCGTACTTGCCGATGAAGTCGAAGATCTCCTTCTGCCGTTTCGTCAGATCAAGGTCAACCATGGCTCTGAGTCTCGTTTCCCTCCACCTCGCCGGGTCCGCCCGACGGCCTCACGGCCTGCCGAACACTTGTTCGTAGCCTACCCCCTCCCCCGGATGCGCGCAACGCGACGCCGCCTCCCGCCCGCGAACCCCTAGAATCCGCTGCTCCCGCGGCTGTGGCGGAACTGGTAGACGCGCAAGGTTGAGGGCCTTGTGGGTGGAAACACCCGTGATGGTTCGACTCCATTCAGCCGCATAGGAAAACCCCCGGTAGCAGGGGGTTTTTCTGTTTCCGGACCCGATTTGCACAGCACTCCTCGACCCGTGGTGCGCCAGTCGGTGCGCCAGTCAGAACCTAAAGATGCCAGCGCAACGAGGCTACGAACCGGCCGCGTTGAGGCGCCTGTCGGCGACTTCATAGACGGTCGGGGCGCTCGACCCCGCCGGGCGATGGCGGATGCCGAATGCGACAACACGCAACGCCATTGGGCGGGCGGGATGGGTCACCGCGACCAGCACCGCTCCGAAGCGTCCCGCCGGCCACGGAACGTAGGTCTTGACGCAGCCCGGCAGCCTCGTCCCGTCCCGTCCTTCCGCCTGGCAGGCCATGAGCTGCGAACGCGGTATGCCGCCCTCGCGCTGTGCCGCCTTGCGGAACCCGCGCAGGGCATCCTCGGCAGCCGCCGGCAGATGATCGAGATCCTTGGCCAGGGCGTCGTCATCGAAGCCGACCGGGAACACCGGCTCGGACTGCCCCACGCTCAACCCTCGTCGTCGGTCGGCAGCGACCCGAACTGGCGCTCGAACTCCTCGGGGTCGAGCCGCTGCTCACCGTGACGGGCGAGGATCGCGTCGATGGAGGTATCGCGACCCTCCACCGCCTCAAGCGCGGCCAGCGCAGCCTCCACCCGATCCTCGGGCAGATGATCAAGCAGGGCGCGGGCTTTCTCGCGGGTCGTCACGTCTCCGATGGTAGCCGTACCGACAGCTATTTCAGGGGATCTCAGAATTGGCACCAATCTTCTTGGGTGGAAGCTCTAGGTTTGGGCGCACCATGGACTCGCGGAAGCAGCTGAGGAAGCAATACGAGTCTCGGTGCCATCGGGTTGCCGAGATACTTGCCGACGAGGATCTGATGCGCATCACTGACGGGAACCCCGACCCAGTCGACGAGTACTCCATCGAGGCATCGGAGATCGTTCGTCGGGTAACGACCGCGCTGAGAACGCCACAGGTGGTCGACCAAAGTCTCATCGCGGCGATTGTCTCGGATGTCTTCAGGAGCGAATTTGAGGTCGAGATCGAATCGAGCGAGGCGTTCCAGATAGCAAGCAGGATTGAAGGAGAGCTGGACTGAGGCGCTGGAAAGCGGTAGGCCAAGCGGGTCCGAAGGTGCCCCCGACGGACCGCTATTCGCACGACGACGAATCCGACTAGGAAACGGCTGAATTCATGTAGGCGTCTAGGAGGACCCTCGCCTGGTTGCGCGCGCCGGGCATCAGATGGCCGTAGCGCGAAAACGTCTCCTCGATCGTCGCGTGTCCCATGAACTCCTGAATCGCCTTCGGGTTGACCCCCGCGTCGATCAGGAGCGAGGCGAACGTATGGCGACACTCGTGCAAGGTGATCGGCCGCACGAGATCCGGATCGCGCTCCTCGCGCTCGGCGGCTTCCTGCTCATCTTCGTTGGCGGCCGTCCACGAGCGCTTCGCCCGGTCGTTGATCGTCTTGGGATCAAACGGCGCATCGGGCAGGCGGCCGAAGATCAGCGCATCACCGAAGGGCGAGGCGGCGAGATTCGCGAGGAAGACGTGCAGGACGCCGATAATCGGCACCGTCCGGAGGCCAGCGCGGGACTTGGGCTCGATCGGCCCCTCGACGTGATCCCACGAGCGGCGCACCGACAGCTCGGCGAGCGTGATGTTGACATCGCTGATGCAGAGCGCTTGCAGCTCGCCTCGTCGCAATCCGGCGTAGAACGCGGTCGCCCAGATCGGCCGATCGCACGCGGGCAGCGCCGCGATCAGTCGGGCAGCTTCGGCGGCGGTGGCGATCCGGTCGCGTCTCCCCCGTTCTGCCGGCAGCTCCACTTCGCGGGTCGGGTTGACCGTCACCACGTCACGGCGCACCGCGTGCCGGTAGATGGCCTGAAGTGGATTGATCGTGTTGCGGACGGTGCTGGGAGCGAGGCCCGTCGCGAGCAGCTCGTCTACGAAGCGCTGGATCTCCGACCTTGGCAGCTCGGAGAAGCGCAGGCCACCGAACTCGGGAAGGACGCGGAGTTCGAGCACCCGCGCGTACTCGCGCAACGTCCCTGGCTTGTAGGTCTGACCGGAACGGTCGCGGACAGATCCATTCCGGGCTGCCTCCAGCCAGAGCCAAGCCGCCTGCTCAAGAGTCAACTGCGACGGCTCGCGTCGGTCGTCGGCCGAGCGTTCGGCGTGAGCGTCCGTCCGCCAAGCCTTTGCTTCGGACTTGCGAGGGAAGGTGCGCCGGACCTTACGCCCCTCCCGCGCCAAGTAGACCGAAGCCTCCCAGCCGGCATTGCATCGGCAGCGCCCGCCCGATTTAGCCGGGCACCGTTTCGAGTGGCGCTTGCGGATGCCCTCACCCATCGCCGTAGCCGATCCATCGCAGCATCGAGGGGTTGAGCCCGGCGTGGTAGATGAACGCCCCCTTGCCGCACTCGACGTTCGGAATCCAGTCGATGCCATCGAGCAGGCGACCTTCCGGCACTTCCACGGTCGCGGCGAGCTTGATCAACGTCTCGATGCTCGGCACCCGATAGCCGCGCTCGATCAGGCTGACCTCGGTTCGGTGAAGCGCCGCGCGGCAAGCAACCTCGTCCTGACTCAGACGAGCGAGCCGCCGGCCGCGACGGAGGTTCTCGCCGAAGTGGCGGGCGAGGTCGTCGTTGCGCTCTCGGGTCGGCATCAGGACCCCTCCCCCACCCCGCAGACCTGCGCCCGTAGCGCCGCCAATGCGTCGTGCTCGTCCGCGACCCGCTCGTACTCGTTGGCCGCGTCGACCGACTCGGCCAGTTCGCCGAGCGCCCGGCAGATGTGAGCTGCCGGCACGATCCGGCCGTGGTCGAGCGCCGCGAGCAGCACCCGGTAGGCGTGCTCGTCGGCACGCGCGACCTCGGGTCGAGCGGCAACCGGCGGGGTCGAGAGATCGTCGTGAGCACCGTCCCGAACCATCTCCAAGATCGGGCGAAGGACACGAAGATGACCGGGACTGATCGAAAGGGCGACGGTCTCGCCGCCCCCCGTAGGGTTCTCACTAGCCATGAGGAGTGCACGCTCCTTGTGGTTAGGCGACCCGTCAGCGTTTGCGCGCGGCGGGTCGCCGTCTTTGTAGATATTTCTTCTACGGTAGCAGGAGCCGTAGAACGAATCTCTACGAAATCGGCTACTTGCCTTTGAGGATCTGACCCACGCGAGTCCAGTGCAGATCGACCTCTTGGCCGATCTCGCGGAGGGACATGCCGGCTTTCTGTGCGCGCTCGAACGTCTTGCGCCGAGCATCACGCGCCTGCTCGACGTTCCGCTCGTAGTCAGACTGGGCCTTGCGCAGCTCCTTGGCTGCGTTCGCTCGCGCGGCGTCTCCCATCGCCGCCAGCCTAGACGCCGCCGCCCCGTCACACCCTCTCCCCCAGCGCATACTCCGCGTTGTCGGCAATCCACCGCTCCAGCTCAGAGATCGGGACTAGGCGCTTGCGCCCGCGGCGGATCAGCCGTAGCTCGGGAGCGACGTTGGCCTCGAAGAAGTCAGGGCCGACACCGATCGCGGCGGCTGCCTCGGGAGGCGTCAGCGCAATCCGAGGAATCGAGGTCGCGAGCTTCTTCGCCACGCTTTACCTACCGATCCCCAGGTCGATCGATCGGGAGCGCGTGAGGCTTTGCTCCTGTGAGCGATCAAGCCGGCGCTGGCTCTCCTGGAGCTGTCGCTGCTGCTGGCGCCAGTGGGCGCGCTCAAGTCGGTCCCTCGGCTCGCGGCCAAGCGCCTGCTCGCGGTCGCTGATGCCGTGGCGCTCCCGGTAGCGCTCGATCCCTCGCACCGCCCGATCCCACTCCCGGGCCTTAACCGGATCGCGCGGCCGCTCCCCCAGCTCCCGGTCGATGTATTTGGGTGGGGAGATGCGGACGGCGGCGAGGGTGGCGCGCTCGCGCTCGGCAAGCAGGTGCTCGATCACGGCAGCCTCGGCGCGGGCGTCGTGGCGGATCTCGGGCAATTGGTCG
The DNA here is from genome assembly GCA_964464285.1 of uncultured Conexibacteraceae bacterium. Lineage (GTDB taxonomy): Bacteria > Actinomycetota > Thermoleophilia > Solirubrobacterales > 70-9 > VAYN01. The sequence goes on along the minus strand of CAYXFL010000010.1, from coordinate 42,528 downwards.
CTCTGGGCCAAGAGAGTGTCGAGCGTGCGCTCGTTGCTCTCGACCCGATCGGCGACTCGCTCGGCCTCCTGCTTTCGCTGCCAGCGCGGACGATCATCGAGCCGGTCATGATTCACGCGCGCGTTGTCGGCGCGGGTCTGCGCCAGATCGATCCGCTGGGCGAATTCGAGCCGTGCGTCTTCGTTTCGCCGCTCCGCCCCGATCTCCGAGAGCAGGCCGTCGAGGCGGTCCTGCAACTCCGGGCTCGGCAGCTCGGCCAGCCGCGAGCGGATCGCCTGCTCGTGGGCGGACACCTGGGCGCCGTCGCGCTCGGCTGCTTTCGCGATGTGCTCAAGATCCTTGCTGAGGCCGGGCTCACTCGGCGCGAACTCCTCGCGCTCCAGGCGCACCTCCGGGGTCGCGTAGAAGTGCGTCTCCTCGCGGCTGCGCGAAGCGGCGACGTAGAACTCCTGGCGATCCATCGAGGGATCGGCCATCACAAAGGCGCGATCGACCGTCGCCCCTTGGGCCTGGTAGCTGGTCACCGCGTAGCCGTGCTGGAGAGCCGGCGCTCCGTCCCTCTGATTAACCCGCTCCAAGAAGACGGAATCGACACACACCCGCCCCCGGGTGTCGATTCCGTCCAACACCACGGTCTGGGCCTCGACGTCAACCGCCCGAACAACCCAGCGCTCGCGGTTGTAGATGTTGTTGCGGTGGTCGTTGACGCGGGTGATGACCTGATCGCCGGCGGCGAAGCGCAGCTCCCCGACCTCGATCTCAGCGGAGCCGAGCCGGCCTTCGGCGCGCATGGTCTCCCGCGCCAGGGCGTTCAGTTTCTCGACCTCGGCGTTGCGCTTGGCGACCATCAGCGCGTCCTCGCCCTCGCGGTAGGACTGCCACCAATCGCGGACCATCGCCTCGCGGCGCTCGGCCGGGTCGGCGGCGACGAGGATGCGGCCCTCCTCGCGGTAGATCGCCAGCGCCTCTGCCCCCTCCCCCATCCGAATCCGCCTGGCGCCCTCGCGGTCGAGCTCGTGGCTTTGGCGGATCACTTCATCCAGGCGGATCGGGTCGGTCCGATCCGCGATCGTCGCGAACAGCCCGCCGGCCTCGATCTCGCCGAGCTGGGCGGGATCGCCGATCAAGACGAGCTTGGCTTCGGCCCGCTCGGCGTGCGCGATCAGGCGAGCCAGGTCGGCGGAGCCGACCATCCCGGCCTCGTCGACCAAGAGCACCGAACGGGAGGAAAGCGCCGGGCGGCCTTGCAGCTCGGCGCGGTCAAGCTCGCCGAGCAGCTTCGCCACGCTGGTCGCGTCTAACCCCTCCGAGCGCAGGCCGTTGGCGGCCCGCCAGGTCGGCGCCGCCGCTCGCAGCTCGAAGCCAGCGGCGACCCAGCCCTCTGCCGCGGCGGTGGTCGCGTAGGTCTTGCCGGTCCCGGCCTCGCCGATCACCACGACCAGGCCGTCGCCCTCACCGAGCAGGCGCCGGACCATCGCCTCCTGGTCGGTCTTCATCGCGGGCCGCGAGTCGAGCACCCTGGAGATCACGACTTCGGGCGCGACGCCCCGGTCGAGCCGGAATGCCATCTCGGCGGTCTTTTTCAACGCTTCGCGCTCCAGCTCCCAGATCCGTTGGGTGGTGTAGCGCTGGCCCTTGGGGTCGGCGCCGATCGGAACGATCAGCGGTGAGCGCAGGAAGGCGTCGGCGGCGGCTTCGATCTCATGGGCGGGAGCGCCGAGCGCAGCGAGCCGGCGACGGCCTGGATCGCGTCGCGGCGGTCGAAGTGGGAGGCGTGAGCGGTGACCTCCTCGGCCAGCTGCTCGACGGTGAGCTGCTGGCGCTCGGCCGGCTCGCGGCCGAAGCTTTGGCGAATCAGCTCGAGGGTGAGCCCGATCTCCTCGGCCCGGCGCTGCCAGCTCTCGCGCAGGCCCTCCTCGGTTAGCGAGTGGTCCTTCGCCTCGCGGGTGGCGAGGGTGGCGACCTGACGAGCCTCGGCGGAGGCTTCGGGGCCGGTGACCTCGAGGATCGTTTCGCGGCGCTGGGAGAAGTGACGCAGATGCTCGGGGTCGTAGCCGGCGATGTCGGCGATGCCCTTGCGGGGCTCGTCCCATTCGATCCCCAAGCGCCGGGTCAGCTCGTGGCGGAGCTGCGCTTGGTAGACGTAGCTGGCGGTTTTCGCGTGGTTGAAGATCGCCGGGTGGTAGAGGCGGGTCCAGCGGCCATCCGGTCCCTTGGTCGCATTCGCGATCAGGACATGGGTATGGAGCTGGGGGTCGCCGGCCCGGGAGGAGCGGTGGACGTAGGCGGCGGCGAGGAAGCCGTTGCCGGGGACGAATTCGTGGCCGCCATGACCGCGCCGCGTCCAGCACGCCTCGCGTTGCAGGTAGTCGAGTGCGGCCTTGACCGCTTCGGCGTGGGCGGCGGCGATCTCGGTGCCGGCATCCTCGCCGCCGAGTGCCCAGGCCAGGGAAACCGACTTCGGGGCGGAGAAGGTCAGATCGAAGCCGGGAACCGGTCCTCGCCCGGCGACGTGGCGGAGCCCGAGCGGCTCGCCCGTCGCCGGGTCCATCCCGGTCAGCATCGCGATCAGCTGGTCGGGCTCGACGTGGCCTTCGAGCCCAAGCTCCTCGACCGCGTCGCCGAGCCAGTAGCCGGCCGACTCGCCCTCGCCGGAGTAGTACTCCTCGGCGCCTCCGGCGACTTTGTCGAGGTAGTAGCGCTCCTGGCCATTGCCGAGCTTGCCTATCGAGAGCATCGCGGCTCCCTCGGCACGGAGCGCGGATCGGGCTGGGCGGCGTCCATGCCCAGGTAGTGCGCTGCCGGGGCCGCCTGCATCGGCTGACTTGCGGGCTGGCGGCGATCGCGGCGCACAACCTCGTAGTCCGGCCAGGGGCCAGATTGCATCGGGTTGATTGCTGCGAGGCGGCGGGAATGGCGCACGCCGGTTATGTCCGGCGGGAGGCGCGAACGCCCGCAGAAGTTCAGCCGGCGACGGCTGGAGGCGCGGTTAGGTCACCGTTGGTGATGCGGTGTGAGGGGTGGTGCTGTGGGTGCAGGGCGTCCCGTCCGGGAGCCCTATCGCTGGAACGGAAGGGTCAGACCGGCTCGGAATCTCTAGCGGCGATGGTGCTGCTGTGGAGCACGCTGAAGGCGTAGGGACGTACTAGTAAACGATGCAGTGCTTGCGATGGTCTGAGAAAGTCAATTGATGCCGATTGAAACGAACCCGTTCTCGCCGCCGATCGAGCGCGTCCCACTCCAGCTAACCCTGGACGCTCGCTCGTTCGAGGCCCTCAAGGGAGTGGACCGAGAAGAAGCTGAATACCTCTGCCAGCTTTGTTGGACCGAGGCGATCGACGCGATTTGGGGATGGGAGGGAACCCCAATCATTGAGGGCATTCGCCAGACGGAACTTGGACCCATCAGAAACGACAACCGAGCTGTTCGACGTGTCGGGGAACCCGAGCCCGGATTCATCGGGGGCGTCGCATGCTGGAGCCAGTTTGCGGAATGGGCGGACCGCAGCGAATACTCCGGGTCGGAGCGGGATTGGTTCATCTACTACGCCTCGCTCAATCACTTCCACGCCCATAGCGGGCGGCACTACCTAGTCACTGCCGACCCTCGGCTACTCGAAGAGAGCGCAGCGGAGAAAGGATGGTTCCGGCGGGGGCAGCCGGACACGCGAATCAGGTCGGTGTCCAGCGCACTCTTTCTTGCCGGATTGGCCATGAAAGCCCACGGCCGGCTGTTCTACGAAGCGCCGCAACCCGGACACACGGTCTACGCATCCAAGCAGTCGCTCTACGAGTTGCTTGCCCGAGACATCATCGAGCCCGAGAGTCGCCTACTCGAAGCGCTCAGTGAGGATGGAGAGGAGCCAAAGGATCTCTACGGGTCGGAACGAGCAGCGCTGATCGAGGGAATATTTGACCGCGTCATAGACATTTTGCGATCACGTGATCGCATCGCACTGGCGAACAGCCGCGAACAAGACTCGGAAGCACTGGACGAGATCCGATACGACCTGAGAAGCATGATTGCCAGCTCAACGGGGGCAATCGATTCACTCGCCGTCCTGGCGCATCTGGCGTTTCCATTCGAGGTCGACTCCGTGACTCGCATAAGCCTCCGGTTCCCAGAGTTCAGGAAAGAGCTAAAGGAAAATGGGGGCTCGAAGGTCGCAGAGGCGGCATCTTCGCTTTCTCCGTTCATGCGATTTGTGTGGGCTCTACGAAACCCGATCTTCCATCGGCAAGGCCTGCCCGGCCGGACGGTGCATTACATCGGTCGCGAGCCCAATCGCTCCCAAGTAACGCTCAGCCGCGAGCAGCTTGAGCTTCTAGACAAGCTCGTCGCTCACCGGGGGGAAGCTCCGGACGGGTGGGGAATCGGCGACCGCGACGTAGCGGGGCTCGATCCAAGTCTCGATCCCTGGGTCTTCGCCCAGCATTTGGCATCAGCCAGCATTGGGGCGGTTCGCCGACTCGCAAAGGCGTTGGCCGATGACTGCGGAGCGGCCGCGAATCCGGTTGCGTGGCGGCCACAAGAGCGCAGCGCGATCCGCCGGTTTCGCTGGCTCTCGGGGTTCGACCTCGAAGGGCGTTGATTTAGCCTCAGGAGGCGAACCCCTTCCGGCTCAGCAGCTCGCCCAGTGTAAGCACCCTCCGGCAGACCAGTCAGGCTCTAGGAGCAAATGGAAATCGAACTCAAGAACTTCCGCGCTTTTGCTGATTCTGCTCCAGTCCGGTGGACTCTCCAGCCTGGCTTTACGGGATTCGTCGGCACGAACAACTCGGGGAAGTCTTCGCTTCTGCGCTTGTTCCATGAGATCCGACCCTCGCTCGATCAATGCTTAGAGCCAGCTGCCCTTCAAGAGATGCTCAGCGGCAAACCACGCGGCGTTGGAGGGTTCCTCAGGGTCGGCGACAACATCGAGGTCTTCCACAAGGGCAACGACCGCGACATGACGATGACCTTTACCGATGGGGATTCAGAGAACGAATTGGAATCCATCACGCTCAAATGGGCGCGGGACACCTTGAATCTCTCGGTAGAGGCGCGATTACACGGCAGAGTCGGCAAGGTCGTTGACACGTCAAGTTGGCCGTTGACCAGGTTCGAGGTCCCGGGCTTGCAGCCGCTGGGCGACCTCACCAACTACATCGAGACGTTCCGCGAACTTAGAGACTCGATCTATCTCGGAGCTTTCCGCAATGCGGTCAACATCGGCGGTCAAGACGACTACTACGACCTGCAGATCGGGCAGCAGTTCATCGCTAGATGGAGCGAACTCAAGGCTGGGAACCGGCATGAGGACAGCCGCGCCGCAATTGCGGTTCAACGCGAGATTCAGGAAATCTTTGGCTTGGACTCGCTGGAGATCAACTCTGGTCGTAACGATGGATGGCTTCAAGTCATCGTAAATGACGAGCCCTTCCAGCTACAGGAGCAGGGCGCAGGATTCGCACAGTTCATCGTCGTCCTAGCGTTTGTCGCGGTGCGTCGTCCGGCCTTCACTTTCATTGACGAGCCGGAGCTAAACCTGCACCCGTCGCTCCAGCGAGACTTCCTCACGACGCTGGCGCGCTACTCAACCTCCGGCGTCGTCTTCGCCACGCACAGCATCGGCCTCGCTCGGGCGATGGGGCAGCGTGCCTACTCAGTCCGCCGCCTAGATGACGAGACCCGAGAGATCCGAGAGTTGGCGGCGACCAAAAACTATGCGGAGTTCTTAGGCGAGTTGAGCTTCTCGGGCTACTCCGAGTTGGGCGCCCGACGAATCCTGCTGGTGGAGGGCCCGACGGAGGTTCCGGTCTTTCAGGTCTGGCTACGCCGATACGGGGCCGACCACAACACCGTGATCCTGCCACTCGGCGGGGGCTCGCTCATCAGGGCCAATGCAGGGCAGATTCTTGCCGACATCCAGCGGATCACGACATCGGTTTCGGTCTTCATCGACAGCGAGAGATCCACTGACGCAGAGTCGCTGGCGGGAGATCGGCAAGCCTTCGTCACGGAGTGCGAAGCGTTGGGGTTCGACATTCACGTCACCGTGCGTAGGGCACTGGAGAACTACCTGACCGACTCTGCGGTGAAGGCCGTCAAGGGCGACGCTTATTCCGGGCTCGGCCACTTCGACAAGCTGGCGGACGCCAGCCCGTCCTGGGGGAAGAATGAGAATTGGCGAATTGCGGCTGAGATGACCAAGGAGGATTTGGCGGCGACCGACATCGGCCCGTTTCTAGAGCGCGTCACCACTCTTGCGGAGTAGCGGCGGCGGGTTCTGGGCAGGCCGAGGCGGCGTCTGACTGAATGTCGAGTACCTCGCCTCGTGCGCCAGTGGTGCGCCAGCGAGCCCCCGAGCCGGCCGCTTTCAGCCGGACGCAACCGGAACCGGCTTGGCTCTACAGGCCGTTTTCCGCTCTAGCAAGCGGTGCCTGGGGAGCTTGAGGGCCTTGTGGGTGGAAACACCCGTGATGGTTCGACTCCATTCAGCCGCATTCGAAAGCCCCGCTTCGGCGGGGCTTTCTTCTTCCAGCAGGCAGAGCCCGCCGGCGAGACGAGTTCGGCCGGCCGGGGCGAGGCTCCAGGCATTGCGGGCCGCGCTGCTACTGTGGTCGGGTCGGGTTTGGCCGATTCGCCACCCGAGAGGTTCCGTTTCCTCCGTGTGCCGAACGGCGCCTTGGGGCCGCAGGATCTCCCAAGACGTTTCGCCTAGGAGCTCACGACATCAATGCCTTTGCCGGTCTCGGCACTTCCAAGCCGGTGGTCGACGCCCTCTGCGCGCGTGCGATCAGCGAGCCGTTCCCACCGGGGAATCGCGAGGCATACGTGCACCGGGCCTGGGCCGCCGCCTAGCGCCATGGCCGCCGACTCGATCAGATGGGAGTGCGCTCGCTGCGGTGTATCGGCGGGCAGGATCGACGGCGGGCGCAGTGCCCTGCCGGCGAGCTGGACCGGTGCGGGCGAGCGGACCTTCTGCCTCTCCTGCAGCCGCGCCCTCGCCGGTGAAGCGGCGGAGGAATCCGCCCCGGCCGGAAGCTCGCGCGACGATCTCGCCCGCATCCGGCGCAGGGGCCTGATCGAGTTCGAGATCCAGCGCGCCCCCGAGGCGCCGAACCAGGCAATCGCCCGGGCCTGCCGCACCTCCGCCGGAGCGGTCGCGGCGGTACGCGAGACACCAGGGGACTGACGGTGGAGATCGGGATCGCGCTGGCCGTTGCGGTAGCCCTGATGACCAATCTGGCGTCGCTGCTCAAGCACCGCGGCTGTCAGCACACGCAGGCGGTTCGCATCACCCAACCGCTCGCCGCGATCCGGGGCTTGGCGCGCTCGCGCTGGTTCGTCGCCGGCTGGGGCCTCGCGGCACTCGCCTGGCTGATCCACGTCGCCGCTCTCTCGATGGCGCCGATCTCACTGGTCCAGACCGTGCTCGCGGGCGGCGCGGTGACGCTCGCGGTGCTCTCCCAGCGTCTCTTCGGCGATTCGGTCGAGCGCCGCCAGTGGCTGGCCCTGATTCTGGGAGCGGCAGGCCTGGCGCTGCTCGCCGCGACCCTTCCCCACTTTCAGGGGAACGGCTCGGAGTTCTCGCTGGCCGCAATCGTCAGCTTCGAGGGTGGCCTGGTCCTGCTGGCAGCCGGAATTGCGCTCGGCCACCGCGCCGAGCGGCTCGCCGCGCGGCGCGGGGTGCTCCTCGCGGCACTGGCCGGGCTGCTGTTCGCGCTCGCTGGAATCGCGATCAAGGGACTGACCGGCGGTACCGGCAACTCCTGGCCGATGATCCTCTCGCTGCTGGTGCTCACCGTCGCCTGCGGAGCGCTGGCGCAGTACACGACGGTTGCCGCCCTGCAAGGCGGCGGGGCGATCGAGACGATCGGCCTGATGGGGCTGGTCGCCAACGCGACGCAGATCGTGGCCGGCATCGTCGTCTTCGGAGACCCGCTCTCCCCCAGCCCGGTCGGGATCGTGCTGCAGGTCGCCGCCTTTGCCATGGTCTGCGTCTCGGCCCTGCTGATGCCCGCGTCAGCGGGTGTGAAGCTCGGGCCGTCGCGCGCCAGGGGTGCGCCAGCGCGCCCCTGAAGGGCCGCGGGAGCGGCTAGGGTCGGCGGCGAACGGGGTGCCGGTCGAGGCCGGCGAACGACGCTCGTCGGATTGACGGGGCCAGAGGTGGGTCGGTGCAGCGGACGTTCGCGGGCGCTCGCAGGCCGCGCCGCCCGGTCCGGCTCCTACTTGCGCTTCGGGCGCGGCTGCAGCGCCTGCAGGAAAGGCATCGGGTCGACCGGGGCGCCGCCGCCGTAGTACTCGCCTTCCCAGAGCTCGAAGTGCAGGTGGCAGCCGCGGGCGTTGCCCGAGTCGCCGACGCTGCCGATCACCTGGCCGGCGCTGACCACGGAGCCGACTTTCAGCGGGGTCGGCTCGGCCATGTGCATGTAGGCGAGGTCCTGGTCGGCCTGGTCGAGGTCGATGATCGCGTAGTTGCCGGCGCGGGCGTGGTAGGCGGATTTGGTCACGGTGCCGGCCGCGACGGCGACCAGCGGGGTGCCGCAGGCGGCGCCGAGATCGACGCCCTGGTGGCCGCGGCCGTCGCCCATCCCGGCCCAGAGCTGGTAGGGGCCGCGAACCGGGAAGACCTGGACCGGCAGCGCCGTCGCCGGCACGACCGTGAGCGGCTTCGGCGTCGGGTTGGAGCGCAGGCCGGTTTCGCTGACCACGCGCGGGCGGCCGCTCGCCGCTTCCGGCGGCACGACGACTTCGACGCTGGTAGCGGCGCGGCTCTTGGGGGTGGCGACGACCGGCTTGGTCACGCCCTTGAAGACGATGCGGCTGGTCTCGGCAAGGTAGGCGCCGCTGAGCCGGACGGTCGCGCCCGGGGTCGCCTTGCGGGCGGCGACGCAGCGGCTCATGCAGGTCGCGTCGCTGAGCCGCGGGGTGCCGCTCGGCGCCAGCCCGCCGCCGGCCACGGCGGCGCTCGCCTCGGCCGCGGTCCAGGCACCGAGGCTGCCGAGCAGCGCGGTCGCCGCGATCAGGACCCGCACGGAGCCCGTTCGCCAACTCAGTTTTCCGACCAAAAGACTTCCTCTCTCTGAGGCCGGCGGGGTTAGCTGTCGGGCTCGCGCTGAAAGAGTCGCGCTACGGACTGAACGTCCGATTCGCCCCCGGGGATCTCTCCCCCGTGGTTCCCCCGCTCCCCGGAAGCAGGCATCCGGGAATTAGGCGGTACTGGTCGGTGCGCAGTATAAGCATGGCCCGGACGACAGTCGCCGCCGGGGCGCTCGCGACGCCTGCGATCGGGCCTACAGGTAGCCGAGCGGGTCGTAGGCGACGCCGTTGATCCGCACCTCGAAGTGCAGGTGGGCGCCGAACGAGTTGCCGGTGTTGCCGACCAGGCCGATCACCTGGCCCTGGCTGACCGACTCGCCGAGCGAGGTGTTGAAGGCCGACTGGTGCGCGTAACAGGTGGCCAGACCGCCGCCGTGGTCGATGCAGGTGTAGTTGCCGTAGCCGCCGCTTTCGGCCTCGCTCTGCTGGATCACCACGGTGCCGGCGTCGGCGGCCCAGATCGGGGTGCCTTCGGGGGCGCCGATGTCGATGCCCTCGTGCATGCGGCCCCAGCGGTAGCCGAAGGGCGAGGTGAAGGTGCCGCTGACCGGATAGATGAAGGTGCCGGGCGCGCCGGTCGGGCCGTGCGGGTAGCTGCCCGCCGGCAGGCCGCCGAGCTGGGCCTGGATCTCCGCCTGCAGGGCGGAGACGTCACCCTCGAGCACTTCGGCGCGTTCGTCGAGCTTCGAGAGCGCCTGGCGGCGGGTGCCGCGGGCGCTGATCAGCTCGCCGCGCTGGGCCTGCAGGCTGACCCGGGTGCTCTGCAGCTCGGCCTCGTGGGCGGCGATCTGATCACGGGCGGCGGCGATCTGGTTGCGCAGATCGCGCTGGCGCTCGAACGCGGCCTGAGCCTGGTCGCGCAGCCCGCTGACCCGGTCGACCAGGGCGTCGTCGTGTTCCTGGATCCGGCTGACGTATTCGGCGCGGCTGGCGACCTCGGAGAGGTCTTCGGAGCCGAGCACCACTGCGGCGAGGTCGGGTGAGCCGCTCTCGTAGATCGCGACCAGCCGCTGGCGCAGCACCACCAGCGCCCGCTGCAGCCGATCGCGCACCTCGGCAAGGTGGTCGCGGGCGCGGACCAGGTCGGCGGTCGCCTGGTTCAGCTCGGCCTGCTTGGCGGCCAGTTCGGCCTCGACCTCGCGCTCGGAGTCGCGCAGCTTGCCGACTTCGATCTCGAGGCGGGCGATCTCGTTGCCCATCCGCTCCAGCTGGCTGGTCAGGATGCCCTGGCGTTCTTCGACCTTGTCGAGCTTTTCGACCTTGCTGTCGAGCTTTTCCTGCAGTTCCGCGGCCACGGCGGCGCCGCCGGACACGCCGAGGAAGGCGGCGAGAGCCACCGCGAGGAGCACGCTTGGGGTTCTTCTAAGGCGCGAGAACATCGCTGAGGACAGGGGAAGGTAATGGCGCCGGCGCTCGAAGCCCGGCCTTCACTGAGACGTGAACACGGCCATGCAAGCCGGGTTTTGGTGGATTTTCGGTGGATAGGCGCATCCGTGCCGCTGGCGATGCCGCTTTGGATCGCCTAGATTGACCGTGAATGGCCGTGAAACTGCACCGCTGCAGCCTGATGTGGGCCAAGATCGGCCCCCATCCCTGCTGGAAAGTCCAGAAGGCGCTCGACGAGCAGGGCATCGAGTACGAGGTCGTCAAGGGCCCGCTCCGTGACCGCTCCGCGCTGAAGGAGGTCTCGGGCCAGACCAAGTACCCGGCGATCGAGTTCGAGGACGGCCGCGTCTACCGCGAGGAATCCAAGGACATGGCCGCCCGGATCCGCGCCGGCACCCTCGCCGACGCGCCCACGGTCCCCCCCGACGCCTAGCTCAGACGCTGCCCAGGGCCTTGTCGATGAAGGGCCCGAGCAGCTCGGCGACGGAGGTGGCGATCGTCTCCGGCGATTCGGTGGGCGCCGTGATGTAGCTGATCGCCAGCCGCACCAGCGCTTCGGAGAGCAGCAGGACGTCGGTCTTCGGCGCCTGCGGCCAGCCGGTCTCGATCGTCGTCGCCAGGCGGCCGGTCGCCCACTGGACGACCGGCAGGCCCTGGGTGGTGACGAAGGGCAGCAGGCCGCCGGTGCCGTCGTCGGATAGCAGCAGCTTGATCAGCGGGTCCTCGCTGGCCGTGCGCAGGAACATCTCCAGCGCCGCCTCGACCGCCGCCCGCGGGTCGCCGGCGTTGGCGATCACCGCCCGGTCGACGTCGTCGAGAAAGCTCTCCCCCACCTTGATCACGAAGGCGAGGCCGAACTCGTTGCGGTTGCCGAACTCCTTGTAGAGCGTCTGGCGGCTGACCCCGGCGGCGGCGGCGATGTCCGACATCGTCACCTCCGACCAGGGGCGCTCGGCGAGCTGGTCGCGGGCGGCGTCGAACAGCGTCTGCCGCAGCAGCTCGCGGGCGGCCTCGGCGTATGGGGTGGTTCGGGCGGACGGCACCGCCCTCATGGTCGCAGCGGAAGCGGTCAACCGTCCTGCTCGGCGGGCTCGAAGTCGACCTTGTCGCGCACGCCGCAGTCCGGGCAGGCCCAGTCGTCGGGCACCTCGCTCCACTGGGTGCCGGCCGGGAAGCCCTCGCGCGGGTGCCCCTCGGCCTCGTCGAAGACGTAGCCGCAGCCGGGGCAGCGCCAGGCGCTCACGCGCCCGCCCCGGCGCCGTAGCGGGCCAGCACCTTGGCGCGCTTGCGCGGGTGGATGTTGGCCCGCTCCATGTCGCCACCGTAGTGCTCGACCAGCAGCGGGTCCATCACCCGCCGCCAGAGCGGCGGGAACCAGGCGAGCACGATCATGCCCGCGTACCCGGTCGGCAGCTGCGGCGCCTCGTCGATGTGGCGCAGCGCCTGGTAGCGGCGGGTCGGGTTGGCGTGGTGGTCGGAGTGGCGCTGCAGGTGGTAGAGCAGCACGTTGGAGGCGACGTTGTTGCTGTTCCAGCTGTGCTCGGGGCGGCAGCGCTCGTAGCGGCCGTCCTCGCGCTTCTGGCGCAGCAGGCCGTAGTGCTCGAGGTAGTTGACGACCTCCAGCAGCGAGAACCCGATCACCGCCTGGACCAGCAGGTACGGGAGCACGACCCAGCCGAAGGCGATCGTCAGCCCGGCGAACAGGACGACGGTCATCGCCCAGGCGCCGAGGATGTCGTTGTGCCGGCTCCAGTGCGACTTGCCGAGCCGGTCGAGCCGCTTGACCTCGATCTCCCAGGCCGAGCTGACGCTGCCCGAGACGGTGCGCGGGAGGAAGGCCCAGAAGCTCTCCCCGAGGCGTGAGCTGGCCGGGTCCTCGGGGGTCGCGACGCGGACGTGGTGGCCGCGGTTGTGCTCGATGAAGAAGTGGCCGTAGCCGGTCTGCGCGAGCGCGATCCGCGAGAGCCACTTCTCCGAGCTGGCGCGCTTGTGGCCGAGCTCGTGGGCGGTGTTGATCGCGATCCCGCCGACCACGCCCATGGTCAGCGCCAGGCCGATGCTCTCGAAGAGGTTGAGCCCGCCGCTCGACCAGAGGTAGCAGGCGAGGATCAGGCCGGCGTACTGGATCGGGATGAAGAGGTACGTGCACCAGCGGTAGTAGCGGTCCTGCTCGAGGTACTTGAGGATGCTGTCGGGCGGGTTCTCGTCGTCGACCCCGACCACGATGTCAAGCAGCGGGAAGACCGCGAAGACAAGCACCGGACCGAGGTAGTAGACGACTCCGAACCCGGTCAGCGCGTCGAGCCCCCAGGCCATGAACGGCCCGAGCGGGATCAGGATCCCGAGCAGCCAGGCGTAGCGCTTCCCGTCCGTCCACGCCGCCGGATTGACCTCGACGTCGTCGTGATGGTGATGGTGATGCCCGTGATCGTCCGCAACGGTGGCCTCCACGCGGCCTCCTCCCGTCAGAAGTTGACTGATTGTCGGCAGACTAGACAAACTGGATCTATTTGTCAACCAGCCAGACACGACAGCCAACATTGACTCCTGGGTGGTCGCCATTTCATCCGCATACGGGATGAAATGGCGACCACCCAGGATTCGGGCAGGGGGAAGCGCCCGGCTTGCCGGGGCGGTTCGGGGCTTGGCCCGGTTAAATCTTGAGCAGGACGATCGTGTTCAGCACGAACAGGATCGCTACTGCGATGGTGGCGCGGTCGAGGTTGCGCTCGACCATCGAGCCGCCGCCGATCGAGCTGCCACCGCCACCGACGCCGAAGGCACCGGAGAGGCCCGCGTCTTTGCCCGAGTGCAGGAGCACGAGGAAGATCAAGACGACGGAGAGGCCCACCTGGATGACGCTCAAGAACGTGTACACGGTCGGGGAGTCTAGCCCCGTTCGGCTTTCTCGGGTTTTTTCGCCGCCCCGTTGCCGGCTGCCGCCCCGTTGCCGCCCGCCCTGACCGCGCCGTTGCCACTGGCGTCGAGGATCTCGACCGCTTCGCGGCGCAGCTCGGCGTCGACCAGGGCGAAGTCCTCGTCGGAGAGCTTGCCGGTCGCGTGGTCGAGCTCGGCGTCGCGGATCTCGCGGTACTTGGCTTCCTTGCGGGCGTCGGCCTCGGTCCGGATCAGCGCGCCGCGGCGCCGGCCACGGGTCGGCCAGAGCGCGATCGCGGCCCCGGTCAGGGCGATCAGGCCGCCGATCCACATCCAGGTGACCAGCGGGTCGACGATCACCCGGATCGTCGCCGCGCCGGTGTCGTCGAGGTAGGTGTCGGCGATCCGGGTCGCGGTGAGGCTCTGCAGCCGCTCGATCTGGGCCAGCGCCGCCGGCTGCTGCTCGGGGTTCTGCTGCGCGTTCAGCATCAGCGCGGTCAGCGCCCGGCACTGCGGCGGCGCCCCGTCGGTGCCGCGAATGCAGGCGGTGAAGGCCTCGTCGGCCGCCCTCACCCGCCGTTTGATCGCCGACAGGGCCGGTGCCGAGGAGGTCCAGAGGTCCTCGGAGAAGCCGGCGGACAGCCCGACCTCGCTGGTCGCCTCGCCGTCGAAGAAGCGGGAGATCGGGCCGCTGGTCTGCCCGGTCGGCGGGAAGTAGCGGCGGCTCGGCCGCAGGGTGGCGATCAGCTTGCCGCCCTCGCTGACCCGCAGCGCGGTGCCGAACTCGAGGTAGCGGTCGGTGACGTCGACGGTCGGGTTCACGTAGGTGACTTCCTTGCCGTCGACCACGGCGCTCTCCCCCGGCCGCAGCTCGACGTCCTCTTTGGTCTGGAAGCTGGACGAGGCGGCGATCCCGATCAGCAGCACGATCACGCCGACGTGGACGATGTAGCCGCCGTAGCGGCGCCGGTTGCGGGTGACGATCCCGACCAGGGCGACGGGCGCCGACTCGCCGGAGAGCCGGCGGCGGGCCGCGGCGCCGCGCCAGAACTCCTGCGCGATCCCGGTCACCGCGAAGGCCGAGAAGGCGAACAGGCCGAGTGCCCAGGGCGAGTCGGCGGCGTCGGTGAAGAGGAGCAGCGCCAGCGCGACCACGGCCCCGGCCGCGATCGGGGCGAGGAAGATCCGCTTCGCCGCCGCCCAGCTGACCCGGCGCCAGGCGAGCAGCGGCCCGACCCCGGTGAAGAGCACGAGCAGGACGCCGAGCGGGGTCGTGTACTCGTCGAACCAGGGCGCCGCCAGCGAGGCCTGCTGGCCGGTGAACAGCTCCGAGATCAGCGGGAAGAAGGTGCCCCAGAAGGTGACCGCGACCAGCGCGACGAGCAGCAGGTTGTTGACCAGGAAGACCGACTCGCGGGAGAGCAGCGAGTCGATCCGCTTCTCCGAGCGCAGCTCGTCGAGCCGCGAGACGATCAGGATCGTCGAGCCGATCACGACCACCCCGATCAGGCCGAGGATGTAAGGACCGACGGTGCTGTCGCCGAAGGCGTGGATCGACTGCAGGACGCCGGAGCGGACCAGGAAGGTGCCGAGCAGCGCCATCGAGAAGGTGCCGACGATCAGGCTGACGTTCCAGACCTTCAGCATCCCGCGCTTCTCCTGGACCATGATCGAGTGCAGGAAGGCGGTGCCGAGCAGCCACGGCATCAGCGCCGCGTTCTCGACCGGGTCCCAGGCCCAGTAGCCGCCCCAGCCGAGCTCGGTGTAGGACCAGCGCGCGCCGAGCAAGAGGCCGAGGCCGAGGAAGGCCCAGGCGACGAGCGCGAACTTGCGGGTCGAGCGGATCCACTCGGCGTCGATGCGGCGGGTGACCAGGGCGCCGATCGCGAAGGCGAAGGGGACGGTGAAGCCGACGTAGCCCATGTAGAGCATCGGCGGGTGGATCATCATGCTCGGGTGCTGGAGCAGCGGGTTGAGGCCGACCCCGTCGACGACCCCCGGTTCGGCCGCCGCGAACGGGTTGACGCCGCCGCCGAACAGCATCAGACCGGTGAAGAAGGTGGCGACGCCCATCAGCACCGCGGTCGCCCAGGGGACCAGATCGCGCAGCTTGCGGCGGGTCGAGTAGAGGGCGACGCTGGAGACGATCGAGAGGATCCAGGCCCAGAGCAGCAGCGAGCCCTCCTGGCTCGACCACATCGCAGCCAGCTTGTAGAACATCGGCGTCGCGATCGAGGAGTGCTCGACGACCAGGTCGAAGGAGAAGTCGTTGGTCGCGAAGGCGACCTCGATGATCGCCACGCAGGTGGTGACGAGGGCGCAGAAGAGGTAGACGAGGCGCCGCGATAGCTGGACCCAACGGTCCTCCCCGCGAGTCCCGACCAGGGCGACGGCTGCGGCCGCAATCGCGGTCAGAAAGGCGAGCGCAAGCAGCGCACCGCCGACATCATGCATTGGTCTCGGTGGTGAACTTCGACGGGCACTTGGTGATCAGGGTGTCTGACTCGCCGACGAACGTGCCCGACTCGACGGTGCCAGTGAGGATGATCTCGCGACCGCCCCGGAACGGGTCCGGAACGGCGCCGGTGTAGGTGACCGGAAGCGCTTTGCCGGAGCCGTCGCGGTCCTTGACCTGGAAGGCGATCCCGCCGTTCTCCTGGCGGATCGATCCTTTGACCACGCGACCGGTCATCTCGTAGCTGGTCCCCGGCACGGCGGCGAGCAGCTCGGATGGCTGCCTGGCCTCGGTCGACGCGGAGAACGAGGTGTAGATCAGCGCGACGGCAAGGAGCACGGCGACGCTGAGCGCGGTGACGAGGCGGATCTTCCGCTTTCGCTGGGGGTCCACGGACCGCAAGTATCGCAAGTGAGAGGATTGGGGGCGTGTCTGATTCTGTGATGTTGATCACGGGAGCGAGCAGCGGCATCGGCGCCGCGACCGCCCGCGCGGCCGCGGCGACCCACCGTCTGGTGCTGGCGGCGCGGCGGCTGCCGGAGCTGGAAGCGCTGGCCGACGAGCTCGGCGGGCCGGAGCGGGCGCTGGCGGTGCGCTGCGACGTCACCGAGTGGGACCAGGTCGAGGCGATGGTCGCCGCCGGGCTGGAGAGCTTCGGCCGGATCGACGCGGTCTTCGCCAACGCCGGCTTCGGCGCCCAGCGCGGCTTCCTCGAGGAGTCGGTCGAGCACTGGCGCTCGATGGTGCTGACCAACGTCTACGGGGCGGCGCTGACCGTGCGGGCGACCCTCCCCCACCTGCTCGAGCGCGGCGAGGGCCACTTCATCGTCACCAGCTCGATCGCCGGCCGGCGGGCGCTGCCGGGCTCGCTCTACTCGGCGACCAAGTTCGCGGCGACGGCGATCGGCGAGGCGCTGCGGGCGGAGCTGCGCCAGATGCACGAGAACACGGCGATCAAGGTGACCCTGATCGAGCCCGGCATGGTCGACACCGACTTCTTCGAGAACCGGCCCGGCGAGTCGGCGCTGCGCGACGACGACATCGCCCGCGCGGTGCTCTTCGCGCTCGAGCAGCCGGACGGGGTCGACGTCAACGAGATCCTGATCCGTCCAACCAACCAGTCGCTCTAAAGGGCCGGGATGCGCGAGACGCCCGCGGACCTCGAGCGGCTGCAGGCGGTAATCGACGCCAGCTACGCGCAGGCGGGACCGCACCTGCTGGCGATCCACACGCCGGAGCGGCGCCTCGACGCGGCCGCCGTGGCCGAGCGGCTGACCGGGATGAGGCTGCTGGCGCTGGCGACGACCAGCGCCGACGGCCGGCCGGTGGTCGGCCCGGTCGACGGGATCTTCCTGCACGGCGCCTTCCACTTCGGCTCCGCGCCGGAGTCGGTGCGCGCCCGCCACATCGCCGCGCGGCCACGGGTCAGCGCCACCCACCTGCCCGGCGAGGAGCTGGCGGTGACGGTGCACGGGCGGGCGGAGTTCGTCGACGTGAACGCGCCCGAGGGCGCCGAGCTGCGCCAGGCCCTGCTCGACATCTACGTGCCGCGCTACGGCGAGAGCTGGGCCGAGATGCTCGACGGCGGCGCCGTCTACTGGCGGCTCGAGCCCGAACGCATGTTCACGTTCTTCATGGACGAGTGAGCAGCGCGCGGACGGCGCCGAGGTAGGCGCGCAGCAGCAGGCGGGCCGGGGCCGAGCGGGCCGGGCCGGCGATGAAGGGGGAGTCGAGGTCGGCGCTGAGGTGGCGGGCGAACTCGGCGCTGGAGATCGTGCGGCGGCGCTGGATCCGGCGGCGCTCGCGCAGCAGGCGCGGCAGCCAGCGCAGCGCTTCCCAGTTGGCGGCGCGCTTCTGCTCGCCCCAGCCGCCGGCGGCGGAGACGGCGAGCAGAGCGAGCTCGGTCGCGATCAGGGCCGGCGCGAGCAGCGCCAGCAGGGGACCTGGGTAGTCGCGGACCAGGACCGCGAGCCGGTTGCGCTCGAGCCAGCGCCACTTGCGCCCGGGGCTGGCGCCGAACTCGTAGTCGTGGGCGACGAGCGCGCTCGGCTCGATCCCAAGCGTGCCGCCGGCGAGGCGCAGCCGCAGCGAGAGGTCGACGTCCTCGTGGTAGAGGAAGAACCGGTCCGGGAAGCCCCCCACCTCCTCCCAGGTCCGGCGCGGGACCGCCAAGCAGGCGCCGGAGAGCAGCGGGACCTCGCCCGCCGGCGGCGCCGCGGCGAGCGGCTCGCCGTGCATCCCGGCCCAGACGATCCCGGTGAAGTGCAGCGGGTTGCCGGCCGAGTTGATCGTCGCCGCGCCCGCCTCGGCGACCAGCGCCTGCCAGGCGGCCCAGCCGCGCCCCTCGACCCAGGGCCGGCGGATCGCGGCGCCGAAGCCCGGCTGCGGCGCCGCGTCGGGGTTCAGCAGCACCAGCAGCTCACCACTGGCCGCGGCGGCGCCGGCGTTGACCCCGGCCGCGAAGCCGACGTTGCGGCCCATCCGCACCAGCCGCGCGTCCGGCGCCAGCCGCGGCAGCCGCTCGAGGAGGTCGTCGCCGGAGTCGTTGTCGACGACCACGAGCTCGTCGTCCGGACCGAGCTCGGCGAGCAGCGCCGGCAGCGTCCGCTCCAGCTCGGGGCGGCTGTTGTAGGCGACGATGACTACGGAAAGCGACGGGCGCACCGGCGCGGAGGCTAGTCGGCCGTCCGCGCCGGTGCGAGCGTCACCCGCGCGCTACCTGTTGTTGTTCTGGTTGCCGCTCCGGCAGGAGGCGACATTGAGGGCGAACCGGTTGTTTTTCACCCTGCGGCTGTTGTGCGCCCGCATGTTGAGGAAAGCGGTCTGCCGTTCTTTGCAGATGTTCCTCGAGTTGACCAGCAGCGACTTTTTGCCGCCCCGCATGTTGAGGACGAACTTGCTCACCGGCACGTCCGGCACGTTGTTGAACACGGTCTTCAGCCCGCCCCGTTTGGAGCTGATGACTCCGCGGAGCTGGATGTTCACCTGGCCGCGCAGATCGGCGAGCAGGTTCGGCAGTTCCGTGTTCGGGTTGGCGACCAGGTAGACCGGGCCGCGGAGCCTGCCGTCGATCAGCGGCGAGCGGGCCACCGCGTTTCCGTAGACCGAGTTCGGCGGGCAGGTCTTGGAGGCGAGCTGGGCTCGCGTGCAGACCGTGCCGATGTGGCTCTGATCGAGGAACAGCGAGGACGGCAGGACCAGCGCCGTGCGGGCGATGTTCGCGTCGCCGCTGCGCGCTTCGACGACCGCCCGCAGCTGCGGGTTGCCGTCACGCTTGGTCGGGCCGGTCAGGCGGGTGAAGAACTTCGGCCTGAAGCCGAGCGCCCGGCACTCGGTTGCCTGGTAGGGCGTGCTTGGCGTGACCGCGCTCCACGCCGCCGGGTTGGCGGGGTTGCCGCCGCCGCCGGCGATCGTCGAGCTCGTCGCCTGCGGCTGGCAGTGCGTCCCGTTGCGCATGAAGTCGGGCCTGTCGACGTGGACGTTGATCGCCCGCAGGTCCAGCTTCACACCGCCGTAGACGTTCGGGATCTCGTCGGAGGCCGCCGTGATCTGCGCGGTCTCCGGCGCCACCTGGAGCGCGACCCTGACCACGACGACGCCGAGATCGAACGGCCCCGATACGGCCGGGGTCACGACGACCATCGAGAGCGGTGCGCCTTTGTAGGGCCCGGCGAGGTAGGCGTTGCCGGCGAGCACCAGCGGGCCGCCGCCGGTGCCGGCCGCGGTCGAGGCGACGCCGATCCGGCTCGCCTCCGGACAGCTCGGAGCCGCCCGCTCGGCTCCGCCGCCGGCGGCCGCGGCCGCGGCGATCTGCGCCTCCGGGCAGTACGGGATGCCGGCGAGCTTGCCGGTCAGCCCGCGCGGCAGCGTGACGGTCACGCCCTTGATCTCCTGCTGCCCGTCGGTGCGGCTGATGTGGACGTTGAACGGGCTGCTGGAGCCGGCCTTGTCGCTGTTGGGAGCGGCGAAGAAGCCGGGGTCGAACCTACGCTCGGCCAGCGTTTTCGGGCAGGTGCCGCCGCCCGGAACGGTGGAGAGGGTGAAGCTGTCGCTGACCGGAACGCTGGTCCCCGGGCGCGCCCACGGTTCCATCTGGCCGTCAGTGTTCGCGGGGGAGCAGGTCGGCGGGCTCGTCAGCACCTGCCTGGAGGCGTCGAAGCTGATTTTCACCGACTCGAACGGGACCTGTGGCAGGCCTTCCGGCAGTTTGCCGGCGAACTGGCCTTCGATCCGGTCGGTGAAGACGCCGGTCAGCTGACCGGTCGCTTTGTTGGCTTTGACGTTGCCGACGAGGCGGACCACGATGCCCTCGGTTTCGCTCTTCGCTTCGACCAGGATCCGGAACAGGTTGCCGGATTCGGGATCGTTGCTCTGCTGTTCGCCGACGTAGACGTCACCGACCAGCGGCTCGTGCAGCGGCGGCGACTCGATGATCGCGCTGCCGACTTTCGACGCCGCCGGGCAGAGGTTCGCTTCGATCCGGATGCCCTTCCTGAACTGCGCGTCCGTGCAGGCCTCGAGCGTTTTCGAACCACTCGGGTTGAGGCCCATCCCTTCCGGCAGCGTCACCACCGCTTTGCGCAGGTGCGACTGCGACTGTTTGTCGTCGCCTTCTTTGGCGGGGTCGAACGGCAGTTTCAGCTCAACCGTGCCGCCGGTCGGCGAGTCGACCTCGCTGGTCGTCACCGAGCTCGCCATCGTCGGTTCGAACGGCACGGTCTCACAGCCGCCCTGCTGCACCCGCTGGTCGCTGCCTTCCGCTTTCGGCAATGGCGCTTCGACCGGAGTCGAGCCATTCGGGAAGCTCGGGTTCGGTTCACCGTAGGACTCGGCGCGGAACCATGACGAGTAGAGCTTTCCGTACTGGGCTTCGTTCGGGTTGAAGCAGGTGGTGGGATTGGTCAGGTACGTTTTGTTGCCCGAGCGGCCGTTGCTCATCAGGCGGCTGATCAGGGTCGAGAGCCCGGTTGCTTCCGCCGTGTTCGGCAGTTTGATCGTGAAGCTCTCGTGATAGTCGCTCTCCCAGGCCACCTCGGTTTCGAGGATGACCGGGATCCTGCCCCTGATGATGAAACCGAGTTTCGCCGGTTCGCCTTTCGCCGGCACGAGGTTGTAGATCGGGACCTGGGTGCCGGTCGGTACGCTCGGCGGGATCACGAAGCCTTTAGGCGGTGCGAAGCCGGGTTGGATTTCAACTCCGTCTTTGTTGGTGACCAGGGTGACGCGCTGTTCGCCGACTTTGGTCTCTTCTTTGCAGGTAGGTGCAAAGGAGCCCGGTTCGAGACCCGGGTTGAGGAATTCGCTCATCGCGCAGCGCGAGGGGGTCGCCTCGGGGTTGACGGTCAAGCCGGGCGGCAGGTCCGAGCGCAGCGTTTTGATCGTACGGTTGAGGATCGGATCGGGGATGACCGCGAGCATCGACCCGGCGGGATAAGGAGGCTGAGGCAGCAACGGCGTGTATGGCGCGTGCTGGATCGTGTACTGGGTGAAGCCGAGCGGTGGATGACCGGCCGCTTCCGTGAAGTACAGTTTCGGCGTTTCCGGCGAGCACTGTTTGAGCGTCGGCGGCACGCCTTCGTCGTTCGCCGTGCAGGTGATCGCCTGGAACCCCTGATCGAACGTTTCGTTCTGCGGTTGAATGATGTCGGTGGTGTCAGCTTGTGCGACCCCACCGGTTGCGAGCAGCAGCATTGCCACCACCGTTACCAGTAGTCCCATCGTGCGCCTGGCCATCAGTCCCTCCTCTGAGTTGGAACGAGCAACTACTTCCTCGCCGTTCCCTGCTCCGGCGCCCCGGTACCCATGCTGCTCTCCCGTCAACGACGCTAACCGGTCAGTCGGCACCAAGTCAAGTGCGTTCCCAAACGATCATCGGTTTTGTTTCTTCTTGCTACACGGAGTACGGACGACGGGCTTCCTGTTCGCCTTCCTGCCGTTCTGCGCTTTCAGCTTCACGATTGCCTTGACCGGTTTGGTGCAGAGGTTCTTCGAGTTGACCAGCAGGCCGCGCTTGCCGCCCGGCAGGGTGAGGACGAATTTGGTGACCGGGACGTCGGGGACGCGGTCGAAGGTGGTGCGGATGCCGCCCTTGAAGCTGTCGATCCGGCCGACCAGGTCGATCGTCACCTGACCGCGCAGGTTGGCGACCAGGTCGGGCAGGGTGTTGTCCGACGAGCGCAGGTAGACCGGGCCTTCGAGCGGCTTGGCCAGCAGCGGGGTGAAGGCGCGCGCCTTGCCGTAGATCGATTTCTTCGGACACTGGCCGGCGGCGAACTGGGGCCGGGTGCAGATGTTGGCGAGGTTGGCCTGGTCGAGGATCACGGCGCTCGGCAGCGCGACCGAGGCGCGGCGGATGTTGGCGTCGCCGGCGCGGGCTTTGAGGACCGCCCGCAGGCGCGGGTTCTTGTTGCGGAAGGTGCCGCCGAAGAGGCGCAGGTTGAGCCGCGGCTTGAACTTGAGCGGCTTGCAGCCGGTGCCCTGGTAGGGGTCGGAGACCGGGAAGGCGGCCCAGGCGGCCGGGTTGGCCGGGTCCGCCCCGCCGCCGCCGAGGATGCCCCCGGTCGCGCCTTTGCGGCAGTTGGTTCCGGTCAGGCCGAACTCCTTGCGGTTGACGTTGACGAAGATCGAGCGGATGTCGAGCTTGGCGCCGCCGAAGACGTCGGGGACCTCGGCGACGGGGTTGATCCGCGCCGTCTCCGCGCCCAGGTTGAGGGCGACGCGGACGACGACGTTGCCGAGGTCGAAGGGCCCGGCGACGGCCGGGGTGACGACGACCAGCGAGAGCGGCGCGCCCTTGTGGGGGCCGGCGAGGTAGACGCCGCCGTCGATCTGCAGCGGGGTCGAGCCGGTGCCGGCGGCGACGGTCGCGACGCCGACCTTGCTCTGCGGGTCGCAGCTCGGGTCTTTGCGCTCGGCGACGCCGGAGCGGCCCTGGGCGGCGGCGATCTCGGCCGGCTTGCAGTAGGGGACGCCCTTCAGCTTCGCGGTCGCCCCGGGCGGCAGGGTGACGTCGACCAGCTTCAGCTCCTGCTGGCCCTGCGGCCGGGTGAAGCGGGCGGTGAAGTTGGTGTACGTCTTCGCCTTGGTCGTGCCGGGGGCGGCGCTGAAGCCGGGCGCGAAGGGGCGCTCGGCCATCGTGTTCGCGCAGGACCCGCCGCCGGGGGCGTTGGTCAGCGGCACGGCGCCGGAGGGCGTCGCCGCGGCGTTCCCCGACCACGGGTCGATCGAGCTCGCGGTCGGGTTCGGCCCGCAGATCGGCGGGCTGGTCAGCGGCCCCTGCTCGCCGCCCTGGAAGTTGAGCGTGAACTCGCTGAAGGTCACCTGCGGGGCGTCGGCGACGACCGCGGTGAGGCGGCCGGTGCGGGCGTCGGCGACGACGTTGCCGCGCAGCCGCACGTCGATCCCGTAGCGCGCCGAGACCGCGTTGATGAAGATCCGGTACAGCTGGCCCGATTCGGGGTCGCGGCTCTGCTGCTCGGCGAGGAAGACGCGGCCCGGGAGCGAGTCTTTCGGCAGCACCGGGGTCTGGATCGAGACCGTCCCGATCTGCGATTTCGGCGGGCAGGAGATCGGCCCGCGCTGGCCCGGGCCATCGGGGAACTGGGCGTCTTTGCAGGCCTCGAGCACCGGCGCGGCCGCCGGGTTGAGGCCGAGGCCGGCCGGCATCGAGACGGCCGCCCGCTTCACGGTCGAGGAGTTGATCTCCATCGGGTTGTCCGGCCCGCTCTGCGGCACCCGCAGGCTGACCGAGACCGGCTGCGGCGAGTCGGTCACCGACCCGGCGCTGGCCGCCAGGCTCGGTTTGAACGGGACTTTCCCGCAGCCGTCGATCGGGACCGCTTTGCTCGACGGGTCGCCCGGGATCACCGCCGGCGTGGTCTGCTGGGTGTCGGTCGCCCCGTCGGTCGAGGTCAAGGTCAGGGTCGTGGTCGTGTCGCCGTTGCAGGGGCTGGGCAGGGTGATGAAGCTGTTGCCCTTGGTCCCTTCGAAGACGAGCCGGTTGCGGATCAGGGGCGGGAAGCTCGGCACCTCGATCGTGAAGCCCTCGTGGTAGTCGCCGGACCAGTCGATGTCGGCTTTCAGGTAGACGTTGCCGAGGTCGATCAGCCCGAGGATGCTGGCGTTGAAGCCGAACAGCGCCGGCTGGCCCTGTTCGGGCTCGAGGTTGTAGACGGGGAAGGGCAGCGGCGCCGGGCCCAGCAGTTCCGAGAAGGCGACCACGTAGCTGGTCCCGACCTCGCTGGCGGCACAAGCGGCGGGGTTCGCTTCGAAGGTCGCTTTCGGGCACTGGGGCGTCGCCTGCGGGTTTACGTTCAGGCCCTCGGGCAGGTCGACGCGGACGCGGCTCAGGGCCCCTTCCGGCCCGAGCAGCGGGTTGTTGTTGACGGTGAAGTCGGTGCCGCCGCCGCCCGGGTGGCCGGCCGCCTGGTGGAAGAAGTCCGAGCTCGGGCTCGAATAGGTGCAGAAGTCCGCGGGGGACGTGTCGAAGTCCTTGCAGGTCCCCGCCTGCCAGCTTTTGATCCCGAAGGCGGCGCTCGCCGACGGTGCCGCGAGCACCGCGCTCAGCGCGATCGAGGCGAACGCCGCGACGGCCACGACCGCCAGCCCACCGAGAACCCCCCTCGAACTCCTCATGACGCCGGCCGTACCCGGTCCTGGTCCCAGAGAAAACATTCCCGTTTCTCGCCTAGCCCTTCGCCCGCTTCTTGGCGGTCTTGCAGGCCGGCACGCGCAGCGGCAGCTTCTTCTTCACCAGCTTCTTGCCGTTCTGCGCCTTCAGGTTGAGGAAGGAGCGCACGGGGCCCTTGCAGAGGTCGCGGGTGTTGGTCAGCAGGCCGCGCTTGCCGCCCTTCATCGTCAGCGTGAACTTGCTGACCGGGACGTCGGGAACCATCGGGAAGACAGTGCGCAGGCGGCCCTTACTGGCGCCGATCACGCCGCGTAGCTGGATGTCCACCTGGCCGCGCAGGTCGGCGAGCAGGTCGGGTAGGCCGCCGTCGGTCCGCGTCGGCACCAGGTAGACCGGGCCGCGGAGCGGCTGGTCGAGCAGCGGCGACTCGGCAATCGCGTGGCCGTAGATCGCGCTCTTCGGGCAGGCCCGGGCGGCGAGCTGGGCGTTGCTGCAGACGGTGCGGATGTGGCCCTGTTCGAGGATCAGCGCGTGCGAGAGCGTCAGCGCGGCGCGGCGGATGTTGGCGTCGCCGCCGCGGGCGCTGAGCACGGCGCGGAACTTCGGCTCCTGGCCGCGCTTGGTCATCTTCCTGCCGCCGAACACCCGGGTGGTCAGCTTGGGCCGGAACTTCAGCGCCTCGCACTCGCTGGTCTGGAAGGCGATCGTCACCCCGGCGGAGCTGAACTGCGCCGGGTCGGCCGGGTCGGCGCCGCCGCCGCGCAGGGCGCCGCCCCCGGCGAGCGGCTCGCAGCTGGTCGGGTTGAGGGAGAAGTCCTTGCGGTCGAGGATGACGTCGACCGCGCGCAGGCTGAGCTGGGTGCCGCCGTAGACGTCGGGGATCGGGTCGGAGACGGCGCGGATCCGGGCCGTCTCGGGGTCCACGAACAGTGCCACCCTCACCACGACCGTGCCGAGATCAAACGGCCCGGCCGTGGCGGGGGTGACTACTGCCAGGGAGAGAGGAGCCCCATTCAAGGGGCCTGCGAGGAAGACTTTGCCGTCGCTGATCCGCAGCGGCTCCGGACCGGTGCCGGCGGCGATCGCGGCGCTGCCGAGGTGGCTGGAGGCGGGACAGCTGGAGGCGGCGCGCTCGTCGGTGCCGGGGCGCTGGGCGGCGGCCGCGAGCGCCGCCTCCGGGCAGTAGGCGACCCCGGCGAGCTTGCCGGTCATGCCCGGCGGCAGGGTGACGTCGACGCCCTTCAGCTCCTGCTCGCCGTCGCGGCGGGCGACACGCATCGAGAGCGGGCTGTAGGCGCCGGCCCTGTTGCCCTGCGGGGCGACCGCGAAGGCGGGGGCGAACGCGCGCGCGGCCATCGTCGGCGCGCATCCGCCCCCGCCCGGGGTGGCGGTGAGCTCGAACTGGTCGGTGGGGGCGGCCGCGGCGATCGGCGCCCAGGGAACCATCTCGGTCGCGGTCTGGTTCGGGCCGCAGGTCGGCGGGCTGCTGAGGACCGCGCGCGGGCCGCCGTCGAACCGGAGGTCGGCGGAGGCGAAGGGGACCTGCGGGACGTCCGAGATCGTGGTCGCGAGCTGGCCGGTGACCGGGTTCGCCCGCACCTTGCCGACAAGCCGCACCGAGATCCCGTAGCGGGCCGACTCGGCGGCGATGAGGATCCGGTACTGCTCACCGGAGAGCGGGTCGCGGCTGAGCTGGTCGCCGACGAAGACGCTGCCGGTGAGGTCGCCTTCGGGGAGCGGCGGCGACTGGATCGTGACGCTGCCGATCCGCGAGGCCGGCGGGCAGGCGACCGGGTTCCGGGTGCCCTTGCCGAAGGCAGCGTCCGAGCAGGTCGCGAGCCCGTTGGCGGCGGAGGGGTTGATCCCCATCCCTCGGGGCAGGGTCACGGTCGAGGCTTTGGTCGTCGAGCTGTCCTGCTCGTTCTCGGCGGCTCCAAAGTCGGGGAGCAGGTGCGGGACCTCGATCGCAACCGAGGCGCCGGCGGGCGAGTTGGTCGCGGCGGTCCCGGGCTCGACCGCGATCTTCGGCGCGTAGGGAATCGTGGCGCACCCTTTCGGCGAGGTGCCGGGCGGGATCGGCGACTCGAAGGCGGGCTCGGCGCTGGCCGGGAACTGGTAGCCGGGCGCTTCGAATTCCGCGTAGGAGCCGGCGCGCAGGTAGGTGGAGTAGACGCTGCCGGATTTGCCCGGGCCCTGTCCCGCTTCGCCGAGGCAGGTGCTCGGGGTGGTGATGAAGGTGCCGTCGCCGGAGCGGCCGTCGAAGACGAGGCGGTTCTTCAGGATCAGGCCCTGGATCAGCCCGCCGGGCAGGTCGAGCGGCAGCGCTTTCGGCACCTCGATCTCGAAGTACTCGTGGTAGTCGCTCTCCCAGGCGATCCCGGCCTCGAGGAAGACTTCGTTGCCGGCCAGTTCGAGGCCGAAGCGCGCCGGCTCGCCCTGCACCGGGACGAGGTTGTAGACGGGGACCGCGGTGACGCCGGAGATCGGCGGGATCGGCGTGCCGAGCAGCGGCATCGCCGCGGTGACGAAGCTTTCGCCGACTTTCGAGGCGGCCGGGCAGCCGGCCGCGCCGGCTTCAAAGGTGGCGAGCGGGCAGCGCGGGGTCGCACCCGGGTTGACGCTGAGCCCGACCGGGAGATCGACCAGCACCCGTTTGAGGTCGGCAACCGGGGTTTCCCCGGGCGGCCCGTGCCTGACGATGAACTGGGTGAAGCCGACCGGCGGGTGAGAGGCGGCGCCTTCGAAGAACTGGTCTTTGGTCTCGACGCTGCAGGTCGGCGTGTCGGTCTCGCAGGTGCCGGCCTGCCAGCCGTCATTGGCCGTGTAGTTGGGCGGGTTCTGGGGGGCGATCACGTCGGCGGTGCTGGCCAGAGCCGTGCTCGGCACGCTCAGTGCCGCCACGGACAAGACCAGCACCGCGGCTCGGCCTCCCCGGCCAAGTGGATTTCCCCTCGTCCAATGCATCCCACAGCGACCATACCCGAAATTGATGATCTGAATCAACATTTTTTGGTAATGTCACCGCCATGGCCTCCACCAACGGAAACTCAGCGAACGGCGGCGGCGCCTCCCGCGCCGCCGAAAACGGCAACGGCTCGCTGCCGGTCGATTGGGAGCATCTGGCCCGCTCGACCGCGCATCCCCTGCGGGTCTCGATCCTCGAAGTCCTTGGCATGGACGGGGGGCGCGTGCTCTCCCCCTCCGAGCTGAGCCAGGAGCTCCAGATCCCCCTCAGCAACACCAACTACCACGTCACCGAGCTGGCCAAAGCGGGGCTGATCGAGCTGATCAACCAGCGCCAGGTGCGCGGCGCGACCGAGCACTTCTACTGCCTGCCGGCGGTCGCCGCGCAGGTCTCGGCAACCGACGGATCCTCGCCGCGCCGCCGCGCCGCCGCCTGAGCGGGGGCGGCGCCTCCCTCGCCAGTAAGCGGACGACGGGTCTCGAACCCGCGACCTCAAGCTTGGGAAGCTTGCGCTCTACCAACTGAGCTACGTCCGCGCTGGGCTAAGTGTATGCGCGGCAGGGCGCTGCCGGAGGCGAGGGATATCTAACCTTGGCGGCCCCGTGAGCGTTCGCTCTGTGATCGCAGTCGTCTCCGTGCTGGCCGTCGTCGGCCTGCTCGCGTTCGGGCTGCTCAGCAAGGGGGGCTCGGGGCTGGCGCTCGGGGATCCGGCGCCGCAGGGGGAGCTGCCGCGGCTGGAGGGCGGCGGGAGCGAATCGCTGGCGGACTACCGGGGCCGCTGGGTGCTGGTCAACTTCTGGGCCTCGTGGTGCGCACCGTGCCGCGACGAGGCGCCGGCGCTGGAGGAGTTTCAGCGCCGCCACGGGGGCCCGCAGTTCACGGTGCTGGGGATCGACACGCAGGATTTGAGCGACGACGGCAAGCGGTTCGCCGAGGAATTCGGGATGACCTATCCGCAGCTGCGCGACGGGGACGGCAAGTTCGCCGACGAGTTCGGGACGACGGGCGTGCCGGAGAGCTATCTGATCGACCCGCGGGGCAAGGTGCGGGTGATCGCCCGCGGCCCGGTCTCGGCCGAGTACCTGGCCGGCGAGGTCGAGCCGCTGCTGCCGGCGGAACGCTCGTGAGCGGACGCCCCGGCGCGCTGCGGCTGGCCCTGGTCGCCATGGTGGCGGCGCTGGTGCTGGCGCCCGCCGCGGGCGCCGCGGCGCCGCAGACGACGCTGCTGGAGCTCGAACGGGAAGTGATGTGCCCCGTCTGCGGCACCCTGCTCGAACTTGCCGAAGCGCCGCAGGCGCAGAGTCAGCGGGCCTTCATCGAGCGGCGGATCGAGGCGGGCCAGAGCAAGGAGGAGATCAAGGACGCGCTGGTCGCCGAGTACGGTGAGGCGGTCCTCGCCCTGCCCGAGGACGAAGGCTTCACGCTCTCCGCCTACGTGGTCCCGGTCGTCGCCTTCCTGATCGCCGCGATCGCGCTGGCGATCGGCGTCTGGAGCTGGCGCCGCCAGTCGGGACCGCCCGGGGGCGGCCGCGCCGCCCCCGAGGGACCGAGCGACGCCGACCGCCGGCGCCTCGACGAGGACCTCGACCGCTACGACCTCTGACGCCCGATCTTCTACCGCCCCTATAGGGGCGGTAATCCATCGGTCGCGTCAGCCGCCGACGACGACGGCGCCGAGCGGCGGCGCCGGCAGCTCGCGCACGGCCGCGCGCAGGCCGCGACCACCGCGTCCCGACGCCTGGCCGGGACCGACGGCCGCGAGCACGCCGTCGGCGCAGGCGGCCACCGAGGCCAGCGCCGTCCCGTCCTCCCCGGGCGGCGGGCCGACCAGCAGGACGAGCTCGTAGGCGCTGCGCAGCTTCGCGGTCATGTGGCGGAAGCTCTGCAGGCCGAGCAGCGTGGCCGGGTCGGCCGCCGGGCGGCCGGCGGCGACGAAGACGACCGGCTCGCTCCCCTCCCCCGCCTCCGGACCGGCCAGCGAGAGCGGCTGCAGGACCTGTCCCGGCTGCGCCTCCCAGCGCAGGTACTCGTGCACGCCCGGCGCCGGTTCGAGCCCGAGCTCGGCCGCCATCCCCGGCCGCGCCAGGTCGCACTCGACCAGCGCCGTGCGGCGTCCGGCCGCGCCGGCCGCGCCGGCCAGCGCGATCGCCAGCGGCCCCCCCAGCCCGGCGGCACCGGCGACGAGCAGGCAGCGCGTCCCCGCCAGCCGCTCCTGCAGGGCGGCGAGGCGCTCGAAGTCGGCCGCGCGCAGCGACCAGACCTGCTCCTCCCCCGGCTCGAAGCCGGAGACCTCGGCGAGCACGGGCAGCTTGCGGCGCCCGGCCCGCATCACATCCGCTCGGGAGCCGAGATCCCCAGCAGGCCGAGCGCGGCGGCGATCGTCCGCTTGCTGGCCAGGCAGAGCGCCAGGCGGGAGCGCTCGACGCCCTCGCCCTCGGCCCCGACCACTTTGCAGTCCCGGTAGAAGGCGTGGAAGTCGGCGGCGACCGCGGTCGAGTAGGCGCAGATCCGGTGCGGCGCCCGGCGCGCAGCCGATTCGCGCACCTCGTCGGGGAACTCGAGCAGCCGCTTGATCAGCGTCTTCTCGCTCGGGTCGAGCGCCGGCGGCGGGGCTGCCGGGTCGGGGCCGGCCGCGGCTGCGTCGGCCGCCGCGCCGGCTTTGCGCAGGATGCTGGCAATCCGCGCGTGCGCGTACTGCACGTAGTAGACCGGGTTCTCGCTCGACTGGCTGCGGGCGAGCGCCAGGTCGAGGTCGACCGCGGTCTCGTGACCGCGCCAGAGCATGTACCAGCGGGTCGCGTCGACCCCGATGTCGGCGAGCAGGTCGTCGAGCGAGACGAACTCGCCGGTGCGCTTCGACATCTGCACGCGCTCGCCGCCTTCGACCACGTGCACGAGGTTCATGATCTGCGCCTCGAAGGCCTCGGGGTCGCCGCCGAGCGCCGCGATCGCCGCCCGCACCCGGCCGACGTAGCCGTGGTGGTCGGCGCCGAGCACGTCGACGAGGCGGCCGAAGCCGCGCTCCAGCTTGTCCCAGTGGTAGGCGACGTCGGCGGCCAGGTAGGTCGGCTCGCCGTCGGACTTGATCAGCACCCGGTCCTTGTCGTCGCCGAAGGTGGTCGTACGCAGCCAGAGCGCCTCGTCGCTGCGGTAGGTGTGGCCGCCCTTGTCGAGCTGCGCGAGCGCCTGCTCGACCTCGCCGCGGGCGTAGATCTCGCGCTCGGAGGTCCAGGTGTCGATGTGGACGCCGAAGCGCTCCAGCGTCTCCCCCACCTCGGCCAGCATCAGCTCGACCCCGCGCCGGCCGAGCGCCTCGCGGTCGCCCGGGTCGACCCCCTCGGCGAAGATCTTCTGGGCCAGCTCGTCGACGTACTCGCCGCCGTAGCCGTCCTCGGGCACGTCCTCGCCGATCATCCGCGCCGCGATCGACTGGCCGAAGCGCTCGATCTGGACGCCGGCGTCGTTGACGTAGTACTCGCGGGAGACCTCGTGGCCGGTCGCTTCGAGCAGGCGGCCGATCGCGTCGCCGTAGGCGGCGAGGCGGCCGCCGCCGACGTGCAGCGGGCCGGTCGGGTTGGCCGAGGGGCCCTCGATCAGGATCCGCTCGGGGTTCGCGGTCGGGGCCGGGCCGAGGTCGTCGCCGGCCGCGATCAGGTCGCCCAGCGCCCGCGTGTACCAGGCGTCGGCGAGGAAGAGGTTGACGAAGCCGGGGCCGGCGACCTCGATCCGCTCGAGGCTGCCGCTCGCGCCCAGCGCCCGCTCGAGCTCGGCGCCGAGCCGCTCGGCGACGGCGCGCGGGTTGTCGCCGAGCGGGCCGGCCAGCAGCATCGCCGCGTTGGAGCTGTAATCGCCGAGCTCGGGCTTCGGCGGGCGGTCCAGCGAGGGCGCCGGCTCGGTGCGCTCGCCGTCGCGCAGGGCGCGCGCGGCGCCTTCGACGGCGCTGCGCAGCTCGGCGATCGAATCGGTCCCGCTCACGCGCCCATCGTATGGACCGCAACGCCACCCGGGTAGGCTGGCCGCTTGCGCGTAGCCGTTTTCAGCGACGTCCATTCGAACCTGCCAGCGCTCGAGGCCGTGCTCGCGGCGGTCGACCAGAGCGGCCCGGACGAGCTCTGGTGCCTCGGCGACGTGGTCGGCTACGGGGCCGATCCGAACGCCTGCGCCGAGCTGGTGCGGCAGCGCTGCCAGGTCTGCCTGGTCGGCAACCACGACCTCGCGGCGCTCGACGCGCTCGACATCTCCACCTTCTCGGAGACCGCGCGGGCGGCGGTCGAGTGGACCCGCGCGGCGGCCGACGCCGCGACCTTGGAGTTCCTCGGGGGTTTGGAGCCTGCGATGAAGCGCGCCGGCATCGACCTCTTCCACGCCTCGCCCCGCGACCCGGTCTGGGAGTACGTGCTCTCGATCGACCAGGCGGAAGCCGGCTTCGAAGCGCAGGAGGAGCGGATCGGGCTGATCGGGCACTCGCACGTGGCGCTCTACTTCAACCGCGCCGAGGGCGCCCGGCGCGGCTACGCCGACGGCGCCCAGGCAGGCGACGGGGCGCTGGTCGACCTCGCCGAGGGCACCTGGCTGCTCAACCCGGGCAGCGTCGGGCAGCCGCGCGACGGCGATCCGCGGGCGGCCTGGCTGGAGCTCGACCTCGACGAGCAGACCGCCCGTTTCCACCGCGTCCCCTACGAGATCGAGGAGGCGGCGGCGGCGATCCGGGCGGCCGGCCTGCCCGCCGCCCTCGCGGAACGTCTCTTCGTCGGCCGGTGACGCGCAAATGCAGGGAAAATCCGCCTTCGGGGCCGTTCTCTAGACTCGAAATCGTGGGTCGATCCAGAGCCCTCCTGACTGCCTTTGCGCTCGCCGCGGTCGCGGCGCTGACCCTGTCTGCCTGCGGCGAGGACGGCGCCGAGCTGCTGCCCGGCAACACCGCGAGCGCGATCAACGCGAACCTCGACAGCGTCGAACAGCTGGTCGCCGAAGGCGACTGCGTCGGCGCCAGCAACGCGGCGGGCGAGGTCAGCACCCAGGTCGAAGAGCTGAGCGGGGTCGACCGCAAGCTGAAGGAAGCGCTGGAGAGCGGCGCCGCGCGGCTCAACGAAGTCGTGCAGGAATGCCAGGAAGAACCGGAAGAAGACGAAGAAACCACGCCGGTTGAAGAAGAAGAGCCGAGCGAAGAAGAAGCCGAAGAACGCGAAGCCGAGCAGCGCGCCGAAGAAAAAGCGCAGCAGCGGGCCGAACGCGAAGAAGAAAAAGAACAGCGGAACCAGGAACGCGAAGAAAAAGAAACGCCGCAGAACGAATCGGGCGGTCAGGAAAAGGGCAAAGAAGGCGGGTCGGAAACGCCGCCCAGCGAAGGCGGCGGCTCGCCCTCGGGCGGGGTCGCGCCGAGCACGCCGGCGGAAGGCGGCGAATGATGGAGGCGGGAACGCTCTCAGGCCGCTACGAGACCGGCGACCGGCTCGGCTCGGGCGGGATGTCGAACGTCTACAAGGCGACCGACCGGATCCTCGAGCGCACGGTCGCGGTGAAGATCCTCGCCGAGCACCTCTCCGACGACGAGCGCTTCGTCGCCCGCTTCAAGCGGGAGGCGCTCGCGGTCGCGAAGCTGATCCACCCGAACATCGTCCAGGTCTACGACACCGGGGTCGACGAGGGCCGCCACTACATCGTCATGGAGTACGTCTCCGGCCGCTCCGGGGCGCAGATCCTGCAGCGCCAGGGGCCGGTCGAGCCGGAGACCGCGGGTGAGATCGGGATCCAGGCCTGCGCCGGGCTCGACTACGCGCACCGGCGCGGGATCATCCACCGCGACGTCAAGCCGGGCAACCTGATGGTCGTCGGCGGACCGGTCGGCGGCGGCGAGATGACCGTGAAGCTGACCGACTTCGGGATCGCGCGGGCGATCGAGCAGACCCGGATCACCCAGGTCGGCTCGGTGGTCGGGACCGCCGCCTACCTCTCGCCCGAGCAGGTGCGCGGCGAGGAGGCGACGCCGGCGACCGACGTCTACGCGCTCGGGGTCGTGCTCTACCAGTTCCTCACCGGCCGCCTGCCCTACGAGGGCTCGACCCTGGCCGAGCTGGCGGTGCGCCAGCAGAACGAGACGCCGCTGCCGCCGAGCACCTACAACGACGAAGTTCCCGAGCCGCTCGGCGCCGCCGTCCTGCGCGCCCTGGAGGGCGACCCGAACCGCCGCTTCGCGAGCGCCGACGAGCTCTCGACCGGGCTGCGGATGGGCCTCGAAGGGGCGGATGTCAGCCTGCCGCCCGGCGAAGGCACCGGTGCCACCCGGATCCTCGGCGACGAGACCGCGGCGACCCGCCACCTCGAGCGCGACACCGCGCCGACCGAGTACCGCCCGGCGCCCTCGCAGACCCGCCGCCCGGAACCGCGCGTCGCCCCCGCCCCTCCCCCGCCCGCGCGCGCCCCGGCGGCCCCGCAGCGCTCCGGCTTCTCCCGCTTCGTCCGCTTCGTGCTCGCCCTGCTCGGCCTGATCCTGGTCGCCGCCGTGGTCGCGACCGCGGTGATCATGGCCACCGACAAGGCGGCCAGCGTCCACGTCCGCGAAGTCGCCGGCGACACGGTCGACAAGGTGACCGAAGAACTCAAGGATTTGGTCAACAAGAACACGGAATAGGACGGCCTGCTTCGGAGGGTCTCCGCCGGAGGGGTCGGTGGTGTCCTTCTACCTTCGCTGGGCGAATTCGCCAGTGGCGCAACCCTCCCGTCCGAGATTGCCGGTTGGGCGAATCGCGGACGCCGCTCGACGAAGGACACCACCGACCCCTCCCAACGGAAGCGCTCCGAAGTTCCGTTGGCTGGCGAGCCCGCGCCTATGTTCGGGCTGCGGATCGGCCCTCGGTGGATTGAACGCCCCCTGGCCCGTTCAATCCACCGAGGGCGACCGAAGCACCCCTTCTCCCCACGTGAGCCGGGCCAGGAGCCACACCTACCTGCCGAAGCGAGGTGTGGCTCCTGGCCCGGCCTCGGACGGCCCCGGCTACGCCGCCCAGGGCGGCGAGCCGGCGAGCACTGCCGCGCGGTACTCGTCGAAGCGGCCGGCTTGGATCGCCTGGCGGGCGTGGGTGGTCAGCTCGCGCATGTAGGTGAGGTTGTGGAGGACGATCAGGCGGACGGCGGTCAGCTCCTCGGCGCGCGAGAGGTAGGAGACATAGTCGCGGTCGTGGCGGGTGCAGGCGGGACAGGGGCAGCCGGGGACCAGGGGTTCGCGGTCGCCGACCCAGCGGCCCTTGCGGAGGTCGAGGCGCCAGCGGGTCTCCGGGTCGGGGGCGAGGGCGACGCCGTGGCGGGCGAGGCGGGTGGGCACGGCGCAGTCGAAGACGTCGAGGCCGAGGGCGATGCCGCCGAGCAGGTCGTCGACCTCGCCGATCCCGAGCAGGTGCTTGGCGGCGGCCTCGGGCAGCAGCGGCGCGGTCAGCGCCAGGACCGCGGCCATCTCCTGCTTGTCGCGGCCGAGGGTGCCGCCGATCGCCAGCCCGTCGACGCCGGCCTCGGCGACGGCCTGGGCGGATTCGCGGCGCAGGTCCTCGTAGACGCCGCCCTGGACGATCCCGAAGACGGCCTGGCGCTGCGGCCCGTGCTCGGCGTGCCAGGCGAGGCAGCGGTCGAGCCAGCGGTGGGTGCGCTCGGTCGAGCGGGCGGTGTAGTCGCGCTCGGCGTGGAAGGGCGTGCACTCGTCGAAGACGAGCGCGATGTCGGAGCCGAGCGAGGCCTGCACGCTCATCGAGACCTCCGGCGAGATGAACAGGTCGGAGCCGTCGCGGTAGGACTGGAAGCGCGCCCCCTCCTCGCTGATCTCGACCCGCGATCCGTGGCCGCCGCCGGAGCGGCCGGAGCCCTTGACCTCGTTGGCGACGCCGCCGTGGGCGAGCGAGAAGACCTGGAAGCCACCGGAGTCGGTGATCAGCGCCCGCTCCCAGCCCATGAAGTCGTGCAGGCCGCCGGCGGCCTCGATCCGCTCCGGCCCCGGGCTGACGAAGAGGTGGTAGGTGTTGCCGAGGATCAGCTGGTAGCCGAGCTCGGCCACCTCGGCCGACTCCAGCCCGCGCACCGTGCCCTTGGTCGCCAGCGGGATGAACGCGGGGGTCTCGATCGGCCCGTGCGCGGTGTGGATCACGCCGGCGCGGGCCGTCCCGTCGCGCGCCTCGATCTCGAAGCGCAGCCTGCTCTCGTCGACCCTCATCCGCTTGAACCCTGAGGCCGCCTATAACCGGCCTGAGGCATCAAGTGGCGATCAGGCTCTTGCCGGTCATCGGGGCCGGCTGGGGGATGCCGAGGAGCTGCAGCGCGGTGGGGGCGACGTCGGCGAGGATGCCGCCGCCGCGCAGCTCGAGGCCGGGGGCGGTGACGATCAGCGGCACCGGGTTCAGCGAGTGGGCGGTGTTCGGCGAGCCGTCGGGCTCGAGCATGTGGTCGCAGTTGCCGTGGTCGGCGGTGACGATGCAGGTGCCGCCGTTGCCGTGCACCGCCTCGACCACGCGACCGAGCTGCGTGTCAACGGTCTCCACCGCCCGCACCGCGGCCGGGATCACGCCGGTGTGGCCGACCATGTCGGGGTTGGCGAAGTTGATGATCCCGAAGCGGTAGGTGCCACCGCGCCAGCGCTCGACGAAGGCGTCGGCGGCGTCCCCGGCGGCCATCTCCGGCTTCAGGTCGTAGGTCGGCACGTCGCGGGGCGATTCGACCAGGCGATGCTCCTCCCCGGCCAGCTCCTGCTCGCGGCCGCCGTTGAAGAAGTAGGTGACGTGCGCGTACTTCTCGGTCTCGGCGACGTGCAGCTGCAGGCCGCCGGCCTCGCTGACCGTTTCCGCCAGGGTGGTCTCGGGCCGCTGCTCGGGGAAGGCGACCGGGTAGGGCCAGCCCTTGCGGTAGATCGTCATCGTGGTCAGATCGATCGTCGAGGCGCCGGCGCGGGCGAACTCGTCGAAGCCGGGCTCGGCCAGCGCCCGGGTCAGCTGCCGGGCTCGATCCGGGCGGAAGTTGACGAAGACGCCGACGTCGCCGGGCTCGGCGCCGTCGTAGTCGCCGATCACGGTCGGCACGACGAACTCATCGGTGTCTTCGCGGGCGTAAGCCGCCTCGATCGCCTCCGCCGCGCTCGCCGCGCGCAGGCCCTGGGCGTGCACGATCGCGTCGTAGGCGAGCTTGGTCCGCTCCCAGCGGGTGTCGCGGTCCATCGCGTAGTAGCGGCCGCTGACCGTGCCGACACGGCCGGCCGCCTGCAGCCAGCGCTCCAGCTCGGCCAGGTAGCCGCGCCCCCCGTGCGGGAGCGTGTCGCGGCCGTCGGTGAAAGCGTGGAAGACGAGGTCGGGGACCCCCTCCTGGGAGGCCAGCTCGACGCAGGCCTCGAGGTGCTCCCAACCGGAGTGGACGCCGCCGTCGGAGACCAGCCCGAACAGGTGCAGGCGGCCGCGCGGGCTCTCGCGGGCGCGCTCGCAGGCGGCGAGCAGGGCCGGGTTGTCGAAGAAGCTGCCGTCGGCGACCGCGTCGTCGATCCGGGCCAGGTCCTGCTTGACGATCGCCCCGGCGCCGAGGTTGAGGTGGCCGACCTCGGAGTTGCCCATCTGCCCGACCGGCAGCCCGACGTCGGGGCCCTGGGCGGAGAGCTGGGTGTGCGGGTAGGTCTCCCAGAGGTTGTCGAAGACCGGGGTGCGGGCAAGCGAGATCGCGTTGCCCGGCCCGGGCTCGGCCAGCCCCCAGCCGTCGAGGATGATCAGCGCGAGGCTGGGAAACAGCGGCGGCACGTCAGCCCGCCGCCTCCACGATCGCGGCGAAGTCGCCGGCGTCGAGCGCCGCGCCGCCGACCAGAGCGCCGTCCACGTCGGGCAGGGCGAGCAGCTCGGCCGCGTTGCCGGGCTTGACCGAGCCGCCGTAGAGGACCCGCAGGTCGTCGACGACTCCGCCGCGCATCCGCACCACGTCGCGGATGTAGGCGCAGGCCTCCTGGGCCTGCTCGGGGGTCGCGACCTTGCCGGTGCCGATCGCCCAGATCGGCTCGTAGGCGATCACGACCTTGGCCAGGTCCATCGAGTCGACGCCGGCGAGGTCTGTCTGCAGCTGGCGCTCCAGCACTTCGTCGGTCTCGCCGCCGTCGCGCGCCGCCTCGGCCTCGCCGACGCCGAGGCTCGGCTCCAGCCCGGCCGCCAGCGCCGCCGGGACCTTGCGGGCCAGCGCCTCGTCGGTCTCGCCGAAGAACTGGCGGCGCTCGGAGTGGCCGAGGATCACCGCCTCGACGTCGAGCTCGACCAGCATCTGGGCCGAGACCTCGCCGGTGAAGGCGCCGGCCTCCCCCTCGTGCATGTTCTGGGCGGCGACCTTGACCGCGGTGCCGTAGCGGCGCTGGACCACCTCGGAGAGCGCCGTGAACGGCGGGCAGATGACCACGTCGTGCTGGGTCGCGGCGATCCGCGGCAACAGCGCGTCGACGAACTCGGACGCCTCGGCGACCGTCTTGTTCATCTTCCAGTTGGCGGCGAGATATGGCGTCCTAGGCATTGACCAGGGCCTCCACTCCGGGCAGCTTCTTTCCCTCCAGCAGCTCCAAGGATGCTCCTCCTCCGGTCGAAAGCCAATCGACCTCGTTCTCGAGGCCGAACTTGCGGATCGCGGCGACCGAGTCGCCGCCGCCGATCACGGTCGTGCCGGGCGCCGCGGCGACCGCCTCGGCGACCGCCCTGGTGCCGCCGGCGAACGGCTCCAGCTCGAAGGCGCCCATCGGGCCGTTCCAGAGCACCGTGCCCGCGGCCTTCACCGCCTCGCCGTAGAGGGCGCCGGTGCGGGGGCCGACGTCGAGCCCCATCCAGCCGTCGGGAACCTCGACCCCGTCGCTCTCGCGGCGCTCGGTCCCGGCGCTGAACTCGCGGCCGAGCACGAGGTCGACGGGCAGCACCAGCTCGCAGCCGGAGTCGCCGGCCTTCGCCAGCGCCTCGCCGGCCAGCTCGACGCCCTCGACCAGGGAGTTGCCGGTCGGGATGCCCTGGGCCTCGAAGAACCCGAAGGCCATCGCGCCGCCGATCAGGATCTG
Organism: uncultured Conexibacteraceae bacterium; assembly: GCA_964464285.1. Classification (GTDB taxonomy): domain Bacteria; phylum Actinomycetota; class Thermoleophilia; order Solirubrobacterales; family 70-9; genus VAYN01. Next base: position 4,094 of record CAYXFL010000010.1, on the reverse strand, counting down.
GTCGGCGACCTCGAGGAAGCGGTCGATCACCGCGACCTTGTCGGAGACCTTGGCGCCGCCGAGCACGACCACCAGCGGCCGCTCGGGCGCCTCGACCACGCGGGTCAGCTCGGTCACCTCGCGCTCAAGCAGCAGGCCCGCGTAGCCCGGCAGCAGCTCGGCGACCCCGGCGGTGCTGGCGTGGGCGCGGTGGGCGGCGCCGAAGGCGTCGTTGACGTAGAGGTCGCCGAGCGCGGCGAGGCCGGCGGCCAGCTTCGGGTCGTTCTCGGTCTCGCCCGGCTCGAAGCGGGTGTTCTCCAGCAGCATCACGTCGCCCGGGCCGAGCCCGTGCGCGATCGCCTCGGCGTCGGCGCCGACCACCTCGGGCGCCAGCGTCACCTCGCCGCCGAGCAGCTCAGCGAGCCGCTCGGCCACCGGCCGCAGCGAGAGCGCCGGGTCGACCTTGCCCTTCGGCCGCCCCAGGTGGGAGGCGAGGACGAGGGCGGCGCCGCGCTCGCGCAGCAGCTCCAGGGTCGGCAGCGCCGCCCGGATCCGCATGTCGTCGGCGACGACCCGGGTCCCCCCCGGGCCGTCGGCCAGCGGCACGTTGAAGTCGACGCGGACGAGGACGCGGCGGCCCTCGACCTCCGCGTCGCGAACGCTTGCCTTCGCGAAGGCCACGGCCGCCGCCTCCGTCCCGCTAGGCGAGGACCTTGCCGGCCAGCTCCACGCAGCGGTTCGAGTAGCCCCACTCGTTGTCGTACCAGGCGATCACCTTGGCCATGCGGCCGTCGCCGATCGTCATCGTCGACTTCGCGTCGACGATCGAGGAGTGCGGGTCGCTGACGATGTCGGAGGAGACGATCGGGTCCTCGGTGTAGGCGAGGATGCCCTTCATCGGGCCCTCGGCGGCCGCCTTCAGGGCGGCGTTGATCTGGTCGACGTCGAGCGGGTTCGGGGTGGTGAAGACGAGGTCGACGGCCGAGCCGGTCGGGACCGGGGCGCGCATCGAGAACCCGTTCAGCTTGCCGTTCAGCTCCGGCAGCACCAGGCCGACGGCCTTCGCGGCGCCGGTCGTGGTCGGGATCAGGTTGAGCGCCGCCGCCCGCGAGCGCCGCGGGTCGGAGTGCGGCATGTCCTGCAGGCGCTGATCGGCGGTGTAGGCGTGAATCGTGGTCATCAGGCCCTGCTCGATCCCGAAGGAGTCGTGCAGCACCTTGGCCAGCGGCGCCAGGCAGTTGGTCGTGCAGGACGCGTTCGAGATCACGTCGTGCTGGGCCGGGTCGTAGGCCTCCTCGAAGTTGACGCCGAGGGCGACGGTCACGTCCGGTTCGGTCGCCGGAGCGGAGATGATCACCTTCTTGGCGCCACCCTCCAGGTGCTTGGCGGCGTCCGCGCGCTTGGTGAAGAAGCCGGTCGACTCGATCACGACGTCGACGCCGAGCTCGCCCCAGGGGAGGGCGGCCGGGTCGCGCTCGGAGAGCACCTTGAGCTCCTTGCCGCCGATCACGATCGAGCCGTCACCGGGGCTGGTCACCTCTTCCGGGAAGCGGCCGAGGATCGAGTCGTACTTGAGCAGGTTGGTGAGCGTGGCGGTGTCCGTGAGGTCGTTGACCGCGACGAAGTCGATGTCCGCCCCGGCCGCCTGCGCCGCCCGGAAGACGTTGCGCCCGATCCGTCCAAAACCGTTGATGCCGACCTTCACAGCCATTGAAGCCATCGCCTCCTATTGATTTGGGGAGTCGCCGACCCGTGGACGGCGACGACTAGTCGGACCCGATCGTGATCTCGATCTCGTACCCGTCCGGGTCCCTGAGGAAAGCGGAGTACGAGCCGGAACCGTGCGACCGCCGCTCGCCGGGGTCGCTGACGCTGATGCCACCGCCGCCGAGGCCACGCTCGTAGGCGGCCTTGACGGCGACGATTCCGAGCGCCGAGAAGCTGAGCAGCCCGAAGCCGGGCTTCGGGTCGTGATGCGCGGCGACGAAGAACACCGGCTTGGCGATGCCCCAGCCGATCGTCTGGTCCTCCTCGAAATGCCGGCGCCACCCGAGGGGTGCGAGCATCGAGTCATAGAAGGCCGCGCTGCGGTCGAGGTCGGAGACCTCAAGGAGGACGTGGTGAAGCATCGGTAGGTAGGGAGGCTATATGAGCGTCGGCTAAAGATGCGCCACGCGGTCCCGCCCTAGCCCTGTCGGGGGGTCCAGCGGAAGAAGCGGATCGCCAGCAGCAGGCCGGCGACGCCCCAGATGCCGACCACGAGCAGCTCGTGCCAGGCGATCGCGGCGCCGGTCCCGGGCACGTAGGACTGGAAGAAGGCCTCGAAGAAGGGGCGCACCGGGAAGTGGTTGGCGAAGCTGATCACGCCGCCGGGCAGCTCGTCTTCGGGGATGAAGATGCCGGAGAGGAAGTAGAGCGGCAGGAGCAGCGCGTTGACGATCGCGGCGGCGGCGTCCTGGGAGGGGATCACCGCGGTCAGGGCGATGCCGAGGCAGCAGAAGGAGGCGGCGCCGATCACCAGCGTGACCAGCATCTCGGGCAGCCGCTCCCACGGGAACGGGACCGAGTAGAGCAGCCAGCCGATCGCCGCCAGCAGGGCCAGCATCAGCACGGTGACCACGATCGAGTTGCCGATCCGGCCGGCGATGAAGACCCAGGCCGGCATCGGGGTGCCGCGGCCGCGCTTGAGGCGGCCGTCTTCGCGGGCGATCACCAGGGTCATCGCCAGCGTCTGCATGGTCGCCGAGATCACCGAGAGCGCCATGATCGCCGGCACGTAGTAGGTGGTCGCCTCGATCCGGGTGTCATGGGCTTCGACGACGCTGCCGTCGAAGACGATCGCGAGGATCAGGAAGACGACGACCGGGAACATCACCGTGAAGAAGACGGCGGCCGGGTTGCGCCAGAACGCCTTCTGGTCGTAACGGAGCTGGTGGGCGACGAGGGCGAGGGCGCTCACTTGGCCTCCACCTCCGCCTCGCCCTGATCGGGCTCGGTCAGCTCCAGGTAGACGTCCTCGAGCGAGGGCCGGGTCACTTCCAGGCCCTCCAGCTCCTCGCCCTTGGCGAGCGCCGCGGCGGTCAGCTCGTGCAGGGTCTGGGTCGGAGCGGTGGTCTGGACCGCGACCTCGCGGCCGCCGCTGCGGTAGCGGATCGTCGCCGCCCCGGCCTCGCGTTCGCCGAGGTCCTCGGGGGTGCCGCGGGCGACGATCTCGCCGTCGGCGATGATCGTGACCCGGTCGGCGAGGCGCTGCGCCTCGTCCATGTAGTGGGTGGTGAGGAAGACGGTCTTGCCGAGGTCGCGGAGACCGGCGATCACGTCCCAGGCCTGGCGCCGCGCCGAGGGGTCGAACCCGGTGGTCGGCTCGTCGAGGAAGAGCAGCTCGGGGTCGCCGATCAGGGCCATGCCGACGTCGAGCCGCCGCTGCTGGCCGCCGGAGAGCTTGCGCGCCCGGGTGTCGGCTTTCTCCTCCAGACCCACCAACGCGATCACGTCGTCTACGGAGCGCGGATTCCGGTAGTAGCCGGCGTAGAGGCCGAGCGACTCGCGCACCGTCAGGTACGGGTCGAGCCGGCCGCTCTGCAGGACGATCCCGATCCGCTCGCGCCAGCCGCGCCCGGCCCGCTGCGGATCCTCGCCGAGCACGCTGACCTCCCCCCCGCTGCGCCTGCGGTACCCCTCGAGGATCTCGACCGTGGTCGTCTTGCCGGCCCCGTTGGGGCCGAGGAAGGCGAAGATCTCGCCGGGCATGACCTCGAGGTCGATGCCGCGGACCGCTTCGACCTCGCCGTAGCTCATGCGCAGGCCGGAGATGGAGATGACGGGGCTGGGGGGCAAAGCCGAGCCAGTCTAGGAACTGACGAGACTCAGAGGTCGCCCGGCAGGTCGCGGTGCTTGACCTTGACCACGACGCCCTCGAGGCCGGCGAGGTCGCGGCGGATGCGGTCGGCGACGGTCACCGAGCGGTGGCGGCCGCCGGTGCAGCCGACGGCGATCGTCAGGTGGCTCTTGCCCTCGGCGACGTAGGCGGGGACGAGGAACTCGAGCAGCGGCAGCAGGCGGCCGTAGAACTCGCCGGCCAGGGTCCCGGACTCGACGTACTGGCGGACCTCGCG
>CAYXFL010000009.1:58239-58915 GCA_964464285.1 uncultured Conexibacteraceae bacterium | reverse complement strand
GGAGGAGTACTGGTGGTGCACCGAGCAGGCGCTGCTCTGGCCCGACGGCGAGGGCCCGAACATGATCCTCGACGACGGCGGCGACGCCACCCTGCTCGTCCACAAGGGGGTCGAGTTCGAGAAGGCCGGCGCCGTGCCGGACCCGGCGACCGCCGAGTCGGAGGAGTTCCGGATCGTGCTGGAGACCCTGCAGCGCTCGCTCGCGGTCGAGCCGGAGCGCTGGACCAGGATCGCCGCCGCCATCAAGGGCGTCACCGAGGAGACGACGACCGGCGTGCACCGGCTCTACCAGCTGGCCGAGACCGGCGACCTGCTGTTCCCGGCGGTCAACGTCAACGACTCGGTGACCAAGTCGAAGTTCGACAACCTCTACGGCTGCCGCCACTCGCTGGTCGACGGGATCAACCGCGCCACCGACGTGATGATCGGCGGCAAGGTCGCGGTCGTCTGCGGCTACGGCGACGTCGGCAAGGGCTGCGCCTCCTCGCTGCGCGGCCAGGGCGCCCGCGTGATCGTCACCGAGATCGACCCGATCTGCGCGCTGCAGGCGTCGATGGAGGGCTACGAGGTGCGCCGGCTCGAGGAAGTCGTCGAGAGCGCCGACATCTTCGTCACCACCACCGGCAACAAGGACATCATCACCCTCGACCACATGTCGAAGATGAAGCACAACGCG
>CAYXFL010000009.1:0-58229 GCA_964464285.1 uncultured Conexibacteraceae bacterium | reverse complement strand
ATCGTCGGCAACATCGGCCACTTCGACAACGAGATCGAAATGGCGGCGCTGGAAGCCTCCGACGCGGAGCGGATCCAGATCAAGCCGCAGGTCGACGAGTGGAGCTTCCCCGACGGCCACTCGATCATCGTGCTCTCCGAAGGCCGCCTGCTCAACCTCGGCAACGCGACCGGCCACCCGAGCTTCGTGATGTCGAACTCGTTCACCAATCAGGTGATGGCCCAGGTCGAGATGTTCGGCAGTCCCGAGAAGTTCGAGGAGACCAAGGTCTACGTGCTGCCCAAGTACCTGGACGAGAAGGTCGCCCGCCTGCACCTCGCTTCGCTCGGCGTGCAGCTCACCGAGCTCACCGAGGAGCAGTCCGCCTACCTCGGCATCCCGGTCGACGGCCCCTACAAGTCGGACCACTACCGCTACTAGGGGAGCCGGCGCGGCGGGGGGACCCGTCGCGCCGTAATGGCTAGGATCGGAGCCCGTGATGAACCAGGACATCGACACGCTCGCGATCAACACCATCCGGACCCTGTCCATCGACGCGGTCCAGAAGGCCAACTCCGGACACCCGGGTACGCCGATGTCGCTGGCGCCGGTCGCCTACGAGCTCTGGCAGAACCACCTGCGCTACGACCCGGCCGACCCGATCTGGCCGAACCGCGACCGCTTCGTGCTCTCGGCCGGGCACGCCTCGATGCTGCTCTACTCGATGCTCTACCTGTCCGGGGTGAAGAAGGTCACCGAGGACTACGAGATCACCGACGAGCCGGCCTGCTCGCTGCACGAGATCGAAGAATTCCGCCAGCTTCACTCGCGCACCCCCGGCCACCCCGAGTACCGCTGGACCACCGGCGTCGAGACCACCACCGGGCCGCTCGGCCAGGGGATCGCGACCTCGGTCGGGATGGCGATGGCCTCGAAGTGGCAGGGCGCCACCTTCGGCACCGACCTCTTCGACTTCGACACCTACGCGCTGGCCGGCGACGGCTGCCTGATGGAGGGCGTCTCGCACGAGTCGGCCTCGCTCGCCGGGCACCTGAAGCTCGACAACCTCTGCTGGCTCTACGACAACAACCACATCACGATCGACGGCTCGACCTCGCTCGCCTACGGCGACGACGTGCTGAGCCGCTTCGAGGGCTACGGCTGGAACGTGCTGCGGGTCGGCGACGCCAACGACCGCGGCCTGCTCGCCCGGGCGCTGGAGGCGTTCAAGGCGGAGACCGGCCGCCCGACCCTGATCGTCGTCGACAGCCACATCGGCTGGGGCTCGCCGAACAAGCAGGACACCGAGTCCGCCCACGGCGAACCGCTCGGCCCCGAGGAGGTGAAGCTGACCAAGCAGGCCTACGGGTGGCCCGAGGACGCCCAGTTCCTCGTCCCCGACGGCGTGCTGGAGCACTTCCAGGACGTGCTCGGCAAGCGCGGCGCCGCCGAAAGCAAGGCCTGGCGCGAGCAGCTCGCCGGCTCGCCGCACGCGCAGACGGTCGAGACGATGCAGCGGCGCGAGCTGCCCGCCGACTGGGCCAGCGCGATCCCCAGCTTCGAGGCCGACGAAGAGAAGGGCCTCGCCACCCGCAAGGCCTCGAACAAGGTCCAGAACGCGATCGGCGAGAAGCTGCCCTGGCTGATCGCCGGCTCCGCCGACCTCACCGACTCGACCTCGGTCCGGCTCACCTTCGACGGGATGGAGAACTTCGAGCCGGAGTCCTTCGCCGGCCGCCAGGTCCACTACGGGATCCGCGAACACGCCGCGGTCACCGCCTGCAACGGGATGTCGCTGTGCAAGCTGCGCCCGCTCTGGTCGACCTACCTCACCTTCTCCGACTACGGCCGCCCCGGGATCCGCCTCTCGGCGCTGATGGAGATCCCGGTTATCCACCTCTTCACCCACGACTCGATCGGGCTCGGCGAGGACGGACCGACCCACCAGCCGATCGAGCAGCTGGCCTCGCTGCGGGCGATGCCGAACCTCGACGTGATCCGCCCCGGCGACGCCAACGAGACCGCCGAGGCCTGGCGCCTGGCGATCGAGCGGAGCAAAGACCCGGTCGCGCTGGTCCTCACCCGCCAGAACGTGCCGGTCCTCGACCGCTCCAGGTACGCCTCCGCCGAGGGGGTGCGCAAGGGCGGCTACGTGCTCGCCGACAGCGAGGGCGGCGACCCCGAGCTGATCCTCATGGCGACCGGCAGCGAGGTCTCGCTGGCCGTCTTCGCCCACGAGAAGCTGCAGGAGGAAGGGATCCGCTCGCGCGTGGTCAGCCTGCCCTGCTGGGAGATCTTCGATCGCCAGGACAAGTCCTACCGCGACGAGGTGCTGCCGCCCGGCGTCAGCGCCCGCCTCGCGATCGAGGAGGCCTCGCCGCTGGGCTGGGAGCGCTACGTCGGCGACGCCGGCGAGATTCTCGCGATGCGCACCTTCGGCCAGTCGGCGCCGTTCGCCGATGTCGAGGCGGAGTTCGGGTTCACGCCTGAGAAGATCGCCCAAGCGGCGCGCGAGGTAGCTGAGCGCGCGGCCGCCACTCCCACGACCTGAGGAGGTCGATGATGAAGGCAACGGCACGACTGCACGAACTGGGCCAGAGCATCTGGCTCGACAACATCACCCGGCCGATGCTCGCGGAGGGGGTGCTGAAGGGCTACATCGACGAGCTCTCGGTCACCGGTCTGACCTCCAACCCGACGATCTTCGACAAGGCGATCTCCGCCGGCGACGCCTACGACGAGCAGATCGCCGAGGTCAGCGCCCCCGCGGCGCAGGGCGAGGGCGTCGGCGCCAACTCCGACGAGAAGGTCTTCTTCGAGCTCGGCGTGGCCGACCTGCGGGAGGCGACCGACCTCTTCGTGCCGATTCACGAGCGCACCGACGGGGTCGACGGCTGGGCCTCGCTGGAGGTCTCGCCGCTGCTCGCCGACGACGCCGAGGCGACGATCGAGCAGGCCGCTCAGCTGCACGCGAAGGCCGGCCGCGACAACCTCTTCATCAAGATCCCCGGCACCGAGGCCGGTCGCAAGGCGATCGAGGAGACGATCTTCGCCGGGGTGCCGGTCAACGTCACCCTGCTGTTCGACGACAAGCACTACCTCGGCGCCGCCGACGCCTACATGCGCGGGATCGAACGGCGGGTCGAGGCCGGCCTCGACCCGAACGTCGGCTCGGTCGCCTCGCTGTTCATCAGCCGCTGGGACGTCGCGGTCGGCGAGGAGGTGCCGGAGGAGCTGAAGAACCGGCTCGGCGTCGCGATCGGCGGCCGCGCCTTCCGCGCCTACCACGAGCTGCTCGACTCGGACCGCTGGCAGCGCCTGCTCAACGAGGGCGCGCGCGCCCAGCGGCTGCTCTGGGCCAGCACCGGGACCAAGGACCCCGCGGCCTCCGACACGCTCTACGTGGAAGCGCTGGCCTCGCCGTTCACGGTCAACACGATGCCCGAGCCGACTCTGGTCGCCTTCGCCCAGCACGGCGAGGTCGGCGACCTGCTGCCGAAGGACGGCGGCAACGCCGAGGCGGTGCTGAAGGAGTTCGAGCAGGCCGGGATCGACGTCGCCGCGCTCGCCCACCGCCTCCAGGAGGAGGGCAAGGTGAGCTTCGTCAAGTCCTGGGAAGACCTGCTCGCCTCGATCCAGTCGAAGCGCGGAGCGCTCGCCGCGTGAGCGAGGCGCCGCTGCGGGAGCTGCCCGCCTGGGCGGCGCTCCAGTCCCACTACGAGGAGATCAAGGGCCGCCACCTGCGCGAGCTCTTCGCCGCCGACGAGACCCGCGGCGAGCGCCTGGTCGCCCACGCCGCCGGCCTCTACCTCGACTTCTCGAAGAACCGGATCACCGACGAGACGGTGATGCTGCTCGGCGAGCTGGCCCGCCAGCGCGGCGTGGAGGAGCGCCGCGAAGCGATGTTCGCCGGCGAGCACATCAACGTCTCCGAGGATCGGGCCGTGCTCCACGTGGCGCTGCGGATGCCGCGCAACCGCTCGCTGGTGGTCGACGGCGTCGACGTGGTCAAGCAGGTGCACGAGACGCTCGACCGGATGGGCGCCTTCGCCGAGCGGATCCGTTCCGGCGAGTGGCTGGGGCACACCGGCAAGCCGATCCGCAACGTCGTCAACGTCGGCATCGGCGGCTCCGACCTCGGCCCGGTGATGGCCTACGAGGCGCTCCGCCACTACAGCCGCCGCGAGATGAGCTTCCGCTTCGTCTCCAACGTCGACGGCACCGACTTCGCCGAGGAAACCCGCGACCTCGACCCCGCCGAGACCCTGTTCGTGATCTCCTCGAAGACCTTCACCACGCTGGAGACGATGACCAACGCGCACACCGCGCGCGACTGGCTGCTCGGGGGGCTCGGTGGAGACGAGTCAGCGGTCGCCAAGCACTTCGTCGCCGTCTCGACCAACGCCGAGGGCGTCGCCGCGTTCGGCATCGACACCGACAACATGTTCGGCTTCTGGGAGTGGGTCGGCGGCCGCTACTCGATGGACTCCGCGATCGGGCTCTCGACCATGCTTGCGATCGGCCCGGCCCGCTTCGCCGAGCTGCTGGCCGGCTTCCACGCGATCGACGAGCACTTCCGCGAGGCGCCCGCGGCCCAGAACCTGCCGATGCTGATCGGCCTCTTGTCAGTCTGGTACGGCGACTTCTTCGGCGCCCAGACCTGCGCGGTGCTGCCCTACGACCAGTACCTGCACCGCTTCCCCGCCTACCTGCAGCAGCTGACGATGGAGTCGAACGGCAAGCACGTCACCCTCGACGGCAGCCGCGTCGACTACGACACCGGCGCGATCTACTGGGGTGAGCCGGGGACCAACGGCCAGCACAGCTTCTACCAGCTGATCCACCAGGGCACGCGCCTGATCCCCTGCGACTTCATCGGCTTCGCCCACTCGCTGAACCCGCTCGGCCGCCACCAGGACCTGCTGATGTCGAACGTGTTCGCCCAGGGACAGGCCCTCGCCTTCGGCAAGACGCCCGAGCAGGTGCGCGCGGAGGGCACGCCGGAGGCGGTCGTCCCGCACCGGGTGATGGAGGGCAACCGGCCCTCGAACACGATCCTCGCCGAGCGCCTCGACCCCGAGACCCTCGGCAAGCTGGTCGCCCTCTACGAGCACAGCGTCTTCACCCAGGGCGCGATCTGGGGGATCGACTCCTTCGACCAGTGGGGCGTCGAGCTGGGCAAGGTCCTGGCCCAGGCGATCATCCCCGAGCTCGAGTCCGAGGCCGACCCGAAGCTCGGCCACGACAGCTCGACCAACGCGCTGATCCGGCACTACCGCCAGCAGCGCGACGCCTGAGCCCCGAGGGCGTGAGCCGCATCACCCTCAGCGCCCGCCGCGGGGAATAGGCTTCGCACATGCTGCCGCTCGATGTTCTCCCCCTCGCGGCGGAGTCGTCGTCCAACCTGCTCGCCGCGCGGAACCAGATGGCGTTCACGCTCGGCTTCCACATCGTGCTCGCCTGCCTCGGCGTGGCGCTGCCGGCGACGATCCTGCTCGCCAACTACATCGGGCTCAAACGCGGCGACAAGGACGCGATGGAGCTGGCCCGGCGCTGGTCGAAGGCGATGGCGGTCACCTTCGCGGTCGGCGCGGTCACGGGGACGGTGCTCAGCTTCGAGTTCGGGCTGCTCTGGCCCGAGTTCATGGACCGCTGGGGGGGCGTCTTCGGGGTCGCCTTCGCGATCGAGGGGATCTTCTTCTTCATCGAGGCGATCTTCCTCGCGATCTACATCTACGGCTGGAAGCGGCTCGGCGGCTGGGCCCACTTCTGGTCCGGGGTGCCGATGGTGATCACCGGGCTCGGCGGCGCCGCCTCGGTGGTCGCCGCCAACGCCTGGATGAACCAGCCGCAGGGCTTCACCCTCGACGCCGCCGGCAAGGTCACCGACGTACGGCCGCTCGAGGTCCTCTTCAACCCGGCCTTCGGCTACGAGGTCCCGCACATGATCCTCGCCGCCTACATGGTCACCGGCTTCCTGGTCGCCTCGATCTACGCGGTCGGGATGCTCAAGGGGCGCCGCGACCGCCTGCACCGGCTCGGCCTGCTGATCCCGCTGACGATCGCCTGCATCGCCACTCCGATCCAGCTCTTCGTCGGCGACACCGCGGCGCGCGAAGTCGCCGAGCACCAGCCGGCCAAGTTCGCGGCGATGGAGTGCATCTACGAGACCGGCCCCAACCAGACCGAGTGGATCGGCGGCATCTGCGTCAACGAACAGGTCAAGTTCGGGATCGGGATCCCGAACCTCGACTCCTTCCTGGTCGGGTGGAGCGCCGACACCGTGGTCACCGGGCTCAACGACGTCCCCAGGGACGAGCAGCCGCCCGCCCACACGCTGCTCCACCTCTCCTTCGACGCGATGGTCGGGATCGGGACCGGGCTGATGCTGCTGGCGCTGTGGCTGGCCTGGGTCTGGTGGCGAAAGCGCGACATCCCGCAGACGCCCTGGTTCCTGCGTGCGGTCGCGGTCTCCGGCGTCGGCGCGATCGTCGCCATGTGGTGCGGCTGGATCGTCACCGAGGTCGGCCGCCAGCCGTGGATCGTGCAGGGCTACATGCGGACCGAGGAAGCGGTGACCGAGGCGCAGGGGATCTGGTTCGTGTTCGCGCTGGTCGTGCTGCTCTACGCGGCGCTGGGGACGATCGCGGTGGCGGTCCTGCGCGGGATGTCGCGGCGCTGGCGCGAGGCCGGCGGCGCCGAGGTCGAGGCCGGCACGCCGTACGCGCCGCCGGAGGAGACGCTGAGATGAGGGCGATGGCAGGGGGGGCGGAGGCGTGAGCAAGGCGGACGCGGCGGCGGCGATCCTCTGGGTCGGCGCGACCTTCTACGCGCTGTTCGGCGGCGCCGACTTCGGCGGCGGCTTCTGGGACCTCTTTGCCGGCGACGCCGAGAAGGGGCGGGAGCCGCGGATGCTGATCCAGCGCTCGCTGACCCCGGTCTGGGAGGCCAATCACGTCTGGCTGATCTTCATCCTCGTCGTCCTCTGGACCGCCTTCCCCTCCGCCTTCAGCGCCGTCTTCTCGACCCTCTACGTGCCGATCGCGCTGGCCGCGCTGGGGATCGTCCTGCGCGGCTCCGGCTTCGCCTTCCGCAAGTCGGTGGTGACGCTCGGCGAGGAACGGACCGCGGGCGCGATCTTCGCCCTCTCCTCGCTGCTCACGCCGTTCTTCATGGGTACGGTGATCGGCGCGATCGCCTCCGGCAACGTGCCCGCCGACGGCAACGGCGACCCCTTCTCGAGCTGGCTGGAGCCGCTGCCGCTCTTGATCGGGGCGATGTTCGTCGCCACCGGCGCCTACCTCTCGGCGGTCTTCCTGGTCGGCGACGCGCGCCGCGAGCGCGAGAAGGGCCAGGCCGGCGAGGCCGACCTCGAGGCCTACTTCGTGCGCCGGGCGCTCGGCGCCGGTGCCGTCGCCGGGATCTTCGCCGCGGTCGGCCTGGTCGAGCTGCACGCGGAAGCCCGCTACGTCTTCGACCGCCTCGTCGACGAGGGCCTGCCGCTGGTCGTCCTCTCGATCGCCTGCGGCCTCGGCCTGCTGGCGGCGCTGCTGCGCGGCTGGCGCCGCCCGATCCGCCCGCTCGCCGCCGGCGCCGTGATCGCGGTGATCTGGGGCTGGGGCGTCGCCCAGTTCCCCTACCTGCTGCCGACCAGTCTGCGGATCGACCAGGCCGCCTCGCCCGACCCGACCCTGACCGTGATCTTCATCGTCTTCGCGATCGCCGCCGTCTTCGTGCTGCCCTCGCTGTTCCTGCTCTACGCGCTCAGCCAGCGCGACCTGCTCGAGCACGAATAGGGTCCCGCCCGATGGATGCGCCCGCGATCAAGGCCGTGCTCTGGGACATCGACGGGACGCTGCTGAAGACCGGCGGCGCCGGCGCGGTCGCCTGGCAGCGCGCCTTCCGCGAGCTCTGGCAGGTCGACGCCAACATCACCGAACACACGCGCGAAGGGATGACCGACCCCGAAATCGCCGAGATCATCTTCCGCGAGGTGATCGGCCGCGACGGCTCCGGCGAGGAGCGCGCGGAAGCGATCGCCGCCTATCTCGGCCACCTCCAGGACGCGGTCGACGAGTCCCCCGGCTACGAGCTGATGCCCGGGGTCGAGGAGATCCTGCCCCGGCTCGCCGAGTCGGGAGTCCTGCTCGGCCTGGTCACCGGCAACATCGAGGCCGCCGCCCACATCAAGCTCTCCCGCGGCGGCCTCAACAGGTACTTCGCCTTCGGCGGCTACGGCTCCGACGCCCGCGACCGCACCGAGCTCACCAGGAAGGGCGTCGAGCGCGGCGGCGAGGTCGCCGGCCACCCGCTCGACCCGGCGACGACGATCGGCGTCGGCGACACCCCCCGCGACGTCAGCGCCTGCCACGGCGCCGGCATCCGCGTGGTCGGCGTCGCCACCGGCACCTACTCGGTCGAGGAGCAGCGCGAAGCCGGCGCCGACTGGGCGATCGAGTCGGTGCTGGACGGGTTCCCCGTGTAGCGAGTGGTCTCTTCTACACGCTATGGCGTGTACGAAAGACCAAGCGCGCTAGGCCAGCTCGCAGCGCGCCTGGTAGATGCTCGTGAAGCCGGAGAGGAAGCCGTTCCGCGCGGCGCGCAGGTAGAGGCGCCAGACGCGGATCCGCTCCTCGCCGGCGAGCTCGGTAGCCCGCTCGAGGTTGGCGTCGAGGTTCTCGTACCAGTGCTTCAGGGTCTCGGCGTAGTCGGGCGCGTAGTCCTCGACGTGGTGGGTGACGAAGCCGGCCCGTTCGAGCGCCAGCAGGTTGCGCGAGAGGTGCAGGGGGGCGGCGTCGGGGAAGACGTAGCGCTCGGAGAAGGCGCCGGCCTCGGCGTCGGTGTGGCGCAGGCGGGTGATCCCGTGGTTGAGAAGGCGCCCGCCCGGCTCGAGCACGCTGGCCAGGGTCTGCGCGTAGACGTCGATGTTGGCGGCGCCGACGTGCTCGACCATGCCGATGCTGGCGATTGCGTCGAACTTCTCGCCGGTGTTGGCGATGTCGCGGTAGTCCATCACCCGGATGTCGACGCGGTCGGCGACGCCGGCGGCCTCGGCGCGTTCGCGCGCCTTCTCGGCCTGGGGCGGCGAGAGCGTGATCCCGACCACGCTGCAGCCGTGCACGGTCGCCGCATGGAGCGGGAAGCCGCCCCAGCCGCAGCCGACGTCGAGCACGCGGTCGCCCTCCTTCAGGGCGAGCTTGCGGGCGACGGTCGCGAGCTTCTCCTCCTGCGCCTCCTCCAGCGTCTTCGCGCCTTTGCTCCAGATCGCGCAGCTGTAGACCATGGTCGGGCCGAGGAAGAGCTCGAAGAACTCGTTGGAGACGTCGTAGTGGTGGCGGACGGCGCGGGCGTCGCGCTCCTTGCTGTGGCGGCGGCCGCTCGGGCGCAGCTCGGCGGCGGGCCGGGGCGGGGGAGGGGTGAGGCCGGCGGCGCGCACCGCGGCCAGCATCAGCGCCCGCTTGTCGGCGCCGTCGAGGGCCGGCGGCTGCCACTCGTTGAGCAGGCGGATCGTCGCGTCCATGTCGTCGACGTCGAGCTCGCCGCTGACGTAGGCGCGGCCGAGGCCGAGCTGGCCGGGCGCGCGCAGCGCGTGGGCGACCGCGCGCGGCGAGCGCACGACGAAGGTCGGGCCGCCGGGGCTGGTCGCCTGCAGCGCCGAACCGTCCCAGAACTCCACAACGAACGGTCGATCCGGGAGACGGGCGGCAATCTCACGGCGCAGGGGGGCAGGGTTTGCGAACGCCACGTTCGCGACCCTACAACGCAGCGGCACCCGGCGCCTCTCCATCGGCCCCTGGGCACGGAATTAGGGCCGCCTACCTTCCCGCGCAGCCGAGCACGTATGATCGCGCGCCATGAGCCAGGCAGGGCCACTCCCATCCGATATCCAGCCGGTCGAGAACGAGACACGCGACCGGATCATCACCGGGCTCGTCACGATTGTGCCGTTTGTCGCGATTGGTCTCGCCGGCTGGCAGGTCTGGGGCAGCGCGCTGCACTGGTCGGACGTCTTCCTCTTCCTCGGCATGTACTTCTTCACCGGGCTGGGGATCACGGTCGGCTTCCACCGCCACCTCACCCACCGCGCCTTCAAGACCCACAAGTGGTTGCACGGGCTGCTCGGCATCCTCGGCTCGGCGGCGATCGAGGGCCCGGTGATCTCCTGGGTCGCCGACCACCGCAAGCACCACGCCTTCTCCGACCAGGAGGGCGACCCGCACAGCCCCCACGTCGACCACGGCCACGGCTGGTCCGGGGCGATGCGCGGCCTCTACCACGCCCACATGGGCTGGCTCTTCATCCACACCCAGCGCGGCAACAAGGAACGCTTCGCGCCCGACTTGATCAAAGACCCGGTGATCAGCTGGGTCGACCGCACCTTCCTGGTCTGGGCGATCGGCGGCCTGCTGCTGCCCTTCTTCCTCGGCTGGGCGATCGGCGGCACGATCTTCGCCGGGCTGACCGGCCTGCTCTGGGGCGGCCTCGTCCGCGTCTTCGTCCTCCACCACTTCACCTACAGCATCAACTCGCTCTGCCACGTCTTCGGGAAGCGCGAATTCGAGACCACGGACCAGTCCCGCAACCTCGCCCTGATCGCGATCCCGACGCTCGGCGAGGCCTTCCACAACAGCCACCACGCCTTCCCGACCTCGGCCACCCACGGCCTGCGCTGGTACCAGATCGATGTCTCGGCGATCGTCATCGACCTGCTCGAGAAAGCCAATCTCGTCTGGGACGTCGTTCGGGTCAGCCCCGAGCGGATGGCCGCCAAAGCGACCTGACGTCTGGGAGGGCTGGCGGGCGCGAGGGGACGGCCTGCTTCGGGGGGTCTCCGCCGGAGGGGTCGGTGGTGTCCTTCTATCTTCGCTGGGCGAATTCGCCAGGGGCGCAGCCCTCCCGTCCGTGAGCCCGGCCTCGGACGGCCCCACCCCCACCTCCCCGACGATTCGCCAATCCCTTCTACGGCGCCGCCGGCGACTCGTAGTAGTCGATCCAGCCGTCGCAGGCTTCGCTGAGGTCCACGTCGCGGTGCGGTTCGGCGCGGACGGCGACCAGCTCGCCGATGTAGGCCTTGCCGTCCCAGCCGGTCAGCTTCTGCAGGGCGGTCGGCTCGGCGGTGGCGATCGTGAACTCGGTTGAGCCGCCCTCGCTCTGATAGCGGCCGGCGGGCCAGAACTGGCCGTTGTTGGCGAGGCTGATCGTGTTCGGGCGCTGGCCGTCGAGGGCGGCGATCAGGTCGTGCTCGAAGCCGGGGGCGCTGAGCGTCAGGCCGAGCGGGGAGAAGTACTGGAGCGAGAGGTTCCAGGCGCCGGCCGGCAGCTCCAGGGTCTGGGAGGCGGAGTCGCCGGGGCCGAGCACGCTGCCCTCCTCCCAGGCGCCTTTCGGCCCGAGCGCGACGCCGGGGAAGAGCGCGGCGCGGCCGGGGTTGTCGAGCAGGACGCGGATCTCGGGCGCGTCGCAGCCGGCGAACGCCCCGGCCTCGACGCCCTCGAGCAGCACGCGCCGGTTCTCCGGCGTCGCGCCGGTCCGTTCCCAGAGGATGTAGGAGGGCGTCGCGGCGATCCGCTTGAAGTTCGGCGGCGGCTTGCTGTTCCAGGCGGCGCGGCCGGTGACCACGAAGGTGAAGGTGTCGAGGGTCTTGCGCGAGAAGGAGTCGAAGTCGATCGGGCTGTAGGCGTCGCCGGTGTCGAACGGCTTTTCCGGGCTGGGGGAGACGGCCTCGTCGGGGAACTCGACCAGCGGCACGTGGGTGTCGGCGCCGAGCAGCTCGTAGGCGGCGAAGCGGTCCTGGCCGGCGTAGAGGACCGGCTCGCCGCGGACCAGCGGGACGAACTTCTGCAGCTCGCCGCCGTGCCCGGCCGGGGCCACCGGTGCGTCGCGCAGGACCAGCAGGCTCGAGTAGATCGCCCCGCCCAGGAAGACCACCGCCAGCGCGCCCCAGCCGAGCCGCCGCGCTCCGAGCCCGCCGCCGAGCCGCGGGAACTCCCAGATCAGCGGCTTGGCGGCGACCAGCATCGCCAGCGGCGCCGCGATCATCAGTGCCTTCGCCTGCGAGTACTCGCCGCTGAACGGGAGCGAGGCGAGGTAGAGCAGGACGCAGGCACCGAGCGCGATCGGGACCGTCGGTTCGCGCCGCTCGACCCACCAGGCGACCCCGACCAGCAGGGCGAGCACGGCGATCGCGCCGGAGAGGCCGGGCAGGACGGCGCCGCCGACCGCGTCGAGGCGGTAGTTCGAGGTCCACCAGACGCCGAGCGACTCGATCGGCGAGACCGGCCCGTAGGTGTTGCTGCCGGCGACCTTGTTGAAGCTGCTGCCGAACCCGAACGGGCCGACGATCGTGACCAGGACCGCGATCCCGGCCAGCAGCGCGATCCCGACGAGGGTGGTCGGCCGCAGCAGCAGGCGCAGCAGCGCGCGCGGGCGCAGCGCCCGCCGCACCGGCGCCAGGGTGAGGCTCCAGAGCGCGACGATCGCGACCGGCCAGGCGACCCCGGCGAAGCTGTAGGAGAAGAAGATGCCGCCGAGCAGGGCCAGCGCCGGGAGCAGGTAGCGCAGCCGTGCGACCAGGCCCCGCGGTAGCGCCGGCGGCGCCAGCAGCATGACGGTGAAGGCGAGCACGAAGAGCGCCTCGGCGGTCTCCTTGAAGGCGGCCTGGGCGAAGTAGGAGGCGGCGAGGTAGGGGAGGGCGACGAGCGCCGCCGCGAAGGTGCGCCGGCCCGGGGTCAGCCCCGCCAGCGCTCCGATCGCGGTGAGGCCGGTGAGCACGCCGATCGCGACGATCTCGCCGAGGAAGGCCTGCCCGAGGTTGATCCCGGGGATCACCGCGGTCGCCACCGCGAGCCCGTGCGGGCCGAGCGGGTAGCCGGTGTCGGGCGCCGGGCCGAAGCCGCTGCGCAGCCACTCGGCCCAGGCCAGGTGCAGCCCGAGGTCGTTGTTGAACCCCATCCCGATCAGGCCCCAGTGGCCGCTGACCGCGAACGGGATCGCCAGCGCCAGGGCCAGCGCCACGGCCACCGGCAGCCCCGCCCGCAGCGCGCCCGGCGCCGCGTAGCGGCTGCGGAAGACGATCGCCGCGGCGACGATCACCAGGCCGAGCGCGCCGAGGCTGGAGCTGGTGCCGTGCCCGGGCGCCCGGGCCAGCAGGCCGGTGACGGAGATCAGCGCGGCGAAGCCGACCGCCGGCTCCAGCCACGACCAGGTCTGGCGCCCGGCGACGGTGAGCAGGGCGCGCCCGACCAGCAGCGAGGCGGCGCAGATCAGCGCCGCCGAGGCGTAAGTCCCGATCATCAGTCCCGAGAACTTACTTCTCCGCGGCGCGTTCGAGCGTCTCGCGCAGCCCCGGGCCGCGCAGCGGCGCATCGTGGCCGGTGCAGACGAGCTCGGGCTCGAGCGCGGCCAGGCGCCGCACCGAGGCGCGGGCCAGCTCGTGGTCCCAGCCCCAGGCGGGGTGGGGGACGCTGGCCTCGCCGTGCGGCAGCGGCTTCAGCCGGGCCGAGTCGACCAGGTAGACGAGGTCGCTGACCAGGGCGACCCGGTCGCGCTCGCGCCAGAGCGCGATCAGCCCCGGCGCGTGGCCGGGCAGGTGCAGGACCCGGAACCCGTCGCCGACCTCCTCGCCCTCCTCGATCGTGCCGGCGATCTTCACCGCGCCTCCGTCCCAGCGCGGCAGCAGCACCCGTTCGTAGAGCCAGCGCACGGGCCGCACCGGCAGCTGCTCGAGGGTCCAGTAGGGCGGCCGCCAGGAGTCGCTTTCGGCGTCGGCGACTTCGTCGGGATGGCAGAAGACCGGCGCCCCCATATATGGGGCGCTGCCGCGGTGGTCGCAGTGGGCGTGGCCGAGCACGACCCGCGTGCAGCCGCCCAGCTGCTCGGCCGCCTCCCGGGCGCGCCCGCGCATCGCCTGGGTGCCGGCGTCGTACATCGTCACCCCGTCGCCGTCGCCGTCGCCGTCGCCGTCGCCGTCGGCGAGGAAGTAGATGTTCATCGCCCCGCGGAAGTCCCCGCGCAGCAGCCAGACGCCCTCGGCGACCTCCTCCAGCTTCATCCGCCGACCATATCCCGCCCCGCGCACCGCTCCAACTAGGGTGTGCCCGTGCCCTGGATCTGGAAGGCCGGCATGGTCATTCTCATCGTCTGCCTCGCCGCCTCGATGGTGATCGCCATCTACCGGCTCTCGACCACGCCGACCGAGATCCTCGGTGACGGCTTCCGCGGGCTGCCCGCCGAGCAGCAGCCTCGCTAAGACCTCGTTGAGCCGCTCGCGCGGACGCGCCGTTCCCGTTTAGTATCAGGCGCGTTCAGCGATCGCGGACGAGGGAGGCGGCTTTGGCGTTGTTCAATCGCATCGTGGTGGGAACCGACGGCTCCGAGACGGCTGCCGCGGCGGTCAGCCAGGCAATCGAGCTGGCGCGGCTCGCGGGTGCGCAGCTCGACATCGTCAGCGCCTACGCGCCGGTCCCGAAACGGCGGGTCGCGGACGAGCAGAGCGGCGCCCCCGCCGACGTCCAGCATGAGATCGGCCCCCGTGAGGACGTCAACCTGGTCCTCGACGCGGCCGCGGCCGACGCCCGCAAGGACGGGATCGAGGTCCAGACCCACCCGGTCGAGGGCGATCCCGCGGACGCGCTGCTCAACGTCGCCGAACAGGTGAAGGCCGACCTGATCGTGGTCGGCAACAAGGGGATGACGGGTGCCCGCCGCTACCTGCTCGGCAGCGTCCCCAACAACGTCTCGCACCACGCTCCCTGCAGCGTGATCATCGTCCGCACCACCTGAGCCGGACGAGGGTCAGCGGGGCCGCTTGAGGTTCGGCGTCGTCGCTGCGGCGACGTCGATCACGCCGGAACCCTGCTGGATTTCGGGCAGGTTGAGGGTGCGGGCGGTGGCGGTCAGCTTGCGGCGGATCAGGTCGACCCGCATCTTGCCCTTGCCCTTGCCGTTGAGCACGCCGCTGGCGATCACCAGCGCCGCCGCGCCGGAGACGTGGGCGGCGGCCATCGAGGTGCCGACGTAGTTGGCCGGTACGCCGAACTGGCGGGTCGACCCCGGCTTCAGGGTCACCTGGTAGATCGGCCGGGCCGAGATCGAGGGGCAGCCGGGGGCGGGCGTGCCGCCGCCCGGCGCCAGCAGGTCGACCGCGCGCCCGGCCAGCGAGTAGCTGCCGAGGCAGCCGCCCTCGGTGCTGCCGCCGACGCCGATCGCGCGCGGCCCGGTGGCCGGCGCGGAGACGCAGGTCTCGGCGCCGAGGTTGCCCACCGAGGCGACCACGACGATGCCCTTGTCCGCCGCCTCGCGCAGCGCTTCGTTGACTCCCGGCACCTGCTTGCCGCAGCCGAAGTTGAAGCTGAGGTTGATCACCTGGGCACGGTTGGCGATCGCGAAGCGGATCCCTTTGGCGATCTTCGAGGCGTCGCCGCGGCCCTGCGCGTCGAGCACCCGCACCGGCATCAGCTTCGCCCCGTAGGCGATCCCGGTCAGCCCGGTGCCGTTGCCGGTCTTCTCGGCGATCGTGCCGGCGACGTGGGTGCCGTGCCCGTTCTCGTCGAGCGGCAGGCGGTCGTCGTCGACGAAGTCGTAGCCGGCGACGAACTGGCCGGCGGAGAAGTCCGGGCTGCGGCGGAAGCGGCTGCCTTGGTCGCGGTAGGCGACCCCGGTGTCGAGCACCGCCACGATCACGCCCTTGCCGCCCGGCCGCCCGGCCGCCGCCAGGTTCGACCAGGCGCCGACCGCGTCGATCCCGCCCGGGGAGTGCGGCAGCCGCGGGTCGGAGCTTTCGCGCCAGGGCAGCAGGTTCCACTGCTTGAGCGTCCAGCTGCCGGCGCTGGCCGCTTCGGCCGGGCCGTTCAGCGTGCCCGGGTCGTTGGGGAGCGGCAAGGGCGTGGCCGAGGCGGTGGCGATGTAGTTGGGCGCGGCGTACTCGACCCGCGGGTTGCCGGCGAGCGCCCGCGCCGACTCGCCCACCCCGGCGTTCTTCGGCAGCGCGAGCGTCCGTTCGGCGCCGCCCTCGAGCTTCACGACCAGCTCGTGGGGGACGAACTCGCGGGCCGGGGCGACTCCGACCTCGGCGCTGGCGGGCAGCGCCGTGAGCAGCAGCGCGAGTGCTGCCAGCAAGGCCGGAATGGCGAAAAGTCTCTTCATCGGAATGATGTGGTGACGGTGCTCGCCGGGATCGGGTGGCCGGGCGAGCCTCTACTGGCTAACACCCCGACACCGGTGAAGTTGTAGGAGACATACTCCCGGATCGGATGGGTGAGCAGGCGGAAATGGACGGCCATGAAGCGGCGATGGCGCTGGCGCTCGAGCAGGCGCGGCGGGCCGAGGAGCACGGCGACGTGCCGATCGGGGCGGCGATCCTCGGCGCCGACGGCGAGCCGCTCGGCCTCGCCGGCAACGAGCGCGAGCTGCGCCGCGACCCGACCGCCCACGCCGAGATCCTCGCGATCCGCGCCGCGGCCGCGGCGCTCGGCGGCTGGCGCCTGCCGGGCACGACGCTCTACGTCACCCTCGAGCCCTGCGCGATGTGCGCCGGGGCGATCGTGCTCGCCCGCGTCCCCACCGTCGTGATCGGCGCCCCCGACCCGAAGGCGGGCGCCGCCGGCAGCGTCCTCGACGTCCTCGCCGAGCCGGCGCTGAACCACCGCCCGCGGGTGATCCGCGGCGTCCGCGAGCCCGAGTGCGCGGCGCTCCTGCGCGAGTTCTTCGCCGCGCGGCGCTAAGCCCTGTCGAGTTGCTCCCGGACGTGGGGGAGGAACTCGACAGGCCTAGGTCGCCGAGAGCACGCCGGTCGCCAGCAGAACCAGCACCAGGGTGCCGAGGGCGACCCGGTAGACGATGAAGACCGTGTAGTCGTGGCGGGCGATGTAGCGCAGCAGCCAGGAGATCGCGACGTAGGCGACGACGAAGCTGACCGCGGTGGCGAGCAGGGTCGGACCCCAGCCGACGCCGTTCTGGATCTCGTCGAACTTGGTGAAGCTCTGCAGGATCGTCGCGCCGGTCAGGGCCGGGATCGAGAGGAAGAAGGAGAGCCGGGTGACGGCGACGCGGTCGATCCCGCGCAGCAGGCCGGCCGACATCGTCGCCCCCGAGCGCGAGATGCCGGGGATCAGCGCGATGCACTGGGCCAGCCCGATCAGCAGCGTGTCGCGCCAGGTGACGTCGTCCTCGTGGCGCTGCAAGGTGGCGCGGCTGTCGGCGTAGTACATGACGCCGCTGAACAGGATCAGCGCCGAGCCGACGAACCAGAGGCTGCGCAGGGTCGTCTCGATCTCGTCCTTGAAGGCGATCCCGACGAAGACGATCGGCAGCGAGCCGAGCAGCACCGCCCAGGCGAAGAACCAGTCGCGCCCCTGGCGCTGCTCGGGGTGGCGCAGGCCGCGCAGCCAGGCGCCGAGCAGGCGGACGATGTCGCGGCGCAGGAAGATCAGGGTGGCGAGCACGGCGCCGCTCTGGATGATCGCGGTGAACGCGGTGATGTCCGGGCTGTCGGTCGAGTGCCCGAGGGCGCTCTCGAGGATCGTCAGGTGCCCCGTGCTCGAGATCGGCAGGAACTCGGTAAAGCCCTCGACCGCGCCGAGGAGTATCGCTTCCCACCAGTCCAATTAACGGAGAGGGTGGGATTCGAACCCACGAGGCGGGTCAACCCCGCCCACACGATTTCCAATCGTGCTCCTTAAGCCACTCGGACACCTCTCCGGGGTGCTCGCGAAAGCCTAGCCATTTGCGCTGCAGAGCTCGCGAAGCTCTTCCTCGCAGGAGACGGCGTGGCGGCGCAGCTGCCCGTTCGGCTCGATCGTGTAGCTGCCCATCCGCGCCAGTGGCGGCGAGTAGGCGTGGATGGTCACGGCCGGCTCCGCGCCGGTGTGCAGCACCCGGTGGATGTCGCTTGCCGTGAAGCTGAACGAGGAGCCGGCGGGCGCGGTGCGGGCGATCGGCGACTCGACCGAGCGGCCGAGCGCGAGGCGCTCCTCGCGGACGGCCCCGGAGACGACCGCGACGGCCCCGGCCGAGAGATCGTGGTCGTGGAAGCCGGTGTCGTGATCGTGGGACCAGCAGAGCAGCCAGACGTCGAGATGCTCGTCGCGGAGCAGTTGCCTGTAGGTGCGCTGGGATGGGTCGTGGTCGACGTGTGCCGACCACAGCGCCGGTCGCGCCGCGATCGCGGTCGCTACACGGAGCAGCTGCTCGCCGCTCAGGTCGTGGTCGTGCGATCCGGCGAGGTCCTCGATTCGGTCGCTCATCGGGGGTCTCCTTTCTGCCCTGGGGTGAAGAGGCGGCGGGGGTTGACGACGCGCAGGAGGCGCAGCAGCTCGGGGCCCAGCGCCGGAACGGCGGGCTCGACGACCGGTCGGTCGGAGCCATGGACGAGCTGCGCCAGGCCGACCGTCGCGGCCATCGCCTCCAGCATCCGCGGGCCGTAGGAAGAGGTGTCGTAGAAGACCAGCGGGTCGGGCTCGGCGGGAGGCGCGCCACCGCGCGCGGCGAGCCGCTCCAGCTGCAGGGGCGCGCCGCCGGCGTGCATCGCGAACAGCACGCGCAGGCGGGGGTGCGCGCCGCGGCCGGCGTGCAGGAAGGTCAGCCAGGCCGCCTGCATCTGGGCGACGTAGTCGGTCAGGGCCGGCCACCACGGCGGCAGCGAGGCAGCGGTCGGGCCCGCCCCCGGGGCGGGAACCGGGCCCGGGTGGACGAACAACGGGGCGTCGCGCGCCTCCAGCCTGGCGAGCAGCGGCCCGACGCGCTCCAGCGCCGCGGGGCCCGCGAGCGCCGCCGCCGGCAGCGAGACGCCGACCGCACCCCGGTTGACGGCAGCGTCGATCTCGGCGGGGTCGGGCGCCTCGAGCGCCACCGCGCCCCAGTAGCCGAAGTGGCCCGGCAGGCTCTCGCAGCCGAGCTGGTGGGCCTCCAGCAGGGGCACGGCCTGCCCGGCCGGAAGGGTCTCGATCCCGAGCGCGCTGGAGAGTGCGATCAGCGCCCGGTCGACCCGGTCCTCGCGCAGCTGCTCGCCGCGCCGGCCGACGTCCGTGGCTGCCCACGGGAGTGGGCTGTCGGCCTCGCCGCTGACCCGGAACGTCCAGCCACCGTCGCCGCGAACGAGCATCGGCGGTCGCGACCGCCGGCCCAGCGCCTCGATCAGCGGCTCGGAGAGCAGGTGTTGATGGACGTCGATCATCATTCTCATCTAAGTTAATCAAGAATATCGAGAAAGCACCACCGCGACCCGTTCGAGCGTCTCGAAGCGAGATTGGGCGCATTTCGCCAAGCCCTCCCTCTGGGGCCGCGAATCCGGCGCGGCGACCTAGGATTCCGGGAAAGCCCACGCGCCTGCCCCGGCGCCTGTCCAAAAGGAACACCCCGAACAAATGAACTCGCCCCGAAGGCTGCGCCCGCTCGTGCCGCTGGCCGTAGTCGCCCTGTTTGCCGTGGCGCTGCTGGCGCCGAGCGCCCACGCCGCCAACAACATCCCGTCGTTCTGGTCCAGCGCGCAGTACGAAGCGCTGGTCGATTACGTCGACAAGCTCCACGGCCTCGCCAGCACGCCGGCGACCGCCGCCCAGAAGTCCAGCTACGAGGGTCAGCTGGAGAACAAGCACGGCGCCGCGGTGAACAAATCGACCGCTCTCTTCAACCGCGCCAAGAAGGCGGCGAAAGCCGAATCGCAGCGCTCCTTCCAGAAGGGCGTCAAGACGATCCGCACCACCGAGGCGACCGAACTCGCCGCCCTGCGCCGCGACTACGACACGCGGATGAACCGCGCCGCCGCCAACTACGAGGCCGGCCTGGGCCACATCGAAGACGTCTTCGACACCCGCGAGGCCAACCTGCGCAAAGAAATCAAACGCCTGCGCAAACAGAAGTCCGAAGCCAAAAGCGCGGTGGAGAAAGAACTGATCCAGGAATCGATCGACCGCCGCAACAAACGGATCAGCGACGACCGCAAGTTCGAACAGGAAGAAATCGCCGACCTCAAGGCCGGCTACAAGAAGGAAAAGGAAGCGATTCGCGCCGGCAAGGCGTCGGCGACCAAATCGGTCCAGCAGAACGACGACGAAGCGATCGTCACCCTGCGCAATCAGAGCAACCGGATCTTCAACACCCGGGTCCGCACCCTGCAGAGCCAGCGCACCAACCAGGTCGCCAACCTGGAAGCGAAGCAGAGCGCCGGCCGCGCGTCGATCGGCCGCATGCCGGTCGCCGGCTAGCGCCGTCCGCGGTCTCGCCGGGAGCCCGAAACGGGCTCCCGGCGGTCCCCGCGGGCGCCTCGCCCGCGAGCAGCCTCGCTAGGATCGACTGCTCCGCATTTCCCCGGAGGGGTGCCGGAGTGGTTGAACGGGGCAGTCTCGAAAACTGTTGGCGTCGCAAGGCGCTCGTGGGTTCGAATCCCACCCCCTCCGCTCGCAGCGTGTGAGCTGCGCATTGCGGCGTCATCGGTCGCTCGTGTGCGGAGCACACTTCGCTCCCTGCTTCCTTGCACTGCTTGCTCACACGCTGCGAGGGCGCTTGGTTCGGTGCGCTTTCAGCGCGGGTTGATCGCCCAGACGGCGATCGGGGGTGGGGCCAGCAGGAGGGTGAGGGTGGCGATCTCGGCGATCGCTTCGCCGGTCGAGAAGTTCTCGAGGTGGCCGGCGTGGAAGAGGAGGTGGATGCCGGCGGTGAGCAGCCAGGCGGCCGAGACGGCGTGGACGAGGGTGCGCTCCAGGGTCCAGGCGGCCCAGGCGAGCATCACCGCGAAGCCGAGGTAGAGGCCGCCGACGTCGGTGACCAGGTGCTCGTTGTACGGGGGCAGCAGCTCGACCCAGTGGGCGAGGAAGGGGAAGTCGTCGTAGAAGGTGCGCGGCGCGATCGTCGCGGTCAGCCCGATCAGCAGGGCGGAGAGCAGCAGGAAGCAGAGCGCGCCGCGGGCAGCCCGCGGCGATCTCGGCTCGGCCGGTCCCTGCATGGGCGGAACCCTACGCGCGTTCAGCGCAGCGCGAGCTCTTCGCTCGCCACCTCGTGCCCCTCGTAGGGGAGCACGGCGAAGTACATCAGCGACGGCAGCAGGTCCTCGAGCCCGTCGACGTCGTTTTTGCACAGGCGCGAGTAGAGCAGCGCTTCGACGCCGCCGACGACGCCGGCGGCGGTGACCGCAGAGTGGTTGCCGTCGGGGTGCAGCTGGCGCACTTCCTCGTTGAGGCAGGCGGCGAAGTGCTCGAGCAGGCCGACCCGGCGCATCACCGCGTCGGCGCTGGCGGCGCGCGCCTCGACGATCAGGGTGCGGGCCGTCTCCGGCTCGGCGATCGCGAACTGCAGCAGCGCTTCGAGGCTGCAGCGCAGCCGGTCGCGCCAGATGTCGCCGCCGCGCGCCGCCGCCGTGTCGACCTTCTCGCGCAGGCGCGCCGCGCTGGTGTCGAAGGCGGCCAGGAAGCAGTCTTCCTTGTTGGTGAAGTGTTCGTAGAAGGTCGGGCGCGAGACGCCGGCGCGCTCGATCACGTCCTGCACGTTGGTTTCGCGGTAGCCGAGCTCGGCGGCGGCCATCAGCATCGCGAACACGAGCCGCTCGCGCTGCACCGCCTTGACCAGGTCAGAGGGCAGCTTGCGGACCCCGGCCGGGAACTTCCCGTTGCTGGATGTGAGCAGCTCGACCGCGGCGTTGACCTGCTCCTGGGGCCAGTCCTCGCCGATCGCCGCGACGAGAATCTCCGGGCTTAGCTGAATTCGATCCAAGGACACCTAGAAACCCACCAGTACCGAACAGAAACAACACAGGTTTCCTCACGGTACCAGAGTTTCCGCCCCCATGTGCGAAGAATGGGGTACCCGGCTATTCTTCAAATCCCCCCGTGTCCCAGTGGACCCTGGGATCCAATCGATGAAGCCGACTCGGCCCGAGCTTCCACGAGAATTCGTCGCGGTGCACAAGCAGCGTCGCATGATCGCGGCCATAGCCGAGCTCGCGGCTGAGCAGGGCTACGAGGCGACCAAGATCGCCGACGTGGTCAGCCGCGCCGGCGTCGCCCGCAAAACGCTCTACGACAACTTCGACGGCAAGGAGGACCTCTTCCTCAGTGCCTTCGAGCTCTACAGCGGCGAGGCCAGGCGGGCGATCGAAGCTGCCTGTGAGGAGGGCGGCGACGATTGGCAGCCGCGGATCGAAGCGGGGCTGGAGGGGCTGCTGAAGTTCCTTGCCGAGGAGCCCGCCGGCGCGAGCATGTGCCTGGTCGAGGCGCTCTCGGCCACGCCGCGCTCCTCCCGCGCGTACGACGAGGCGATGCGCGGTTTCGTCGAGCTGCTGCAGGCGAGCGTGCCGGTGGTCGAGGGGCTGCCGGAGACGACAGCGGAGTCGCTGGTCGGCGGCGTCGCCTGGATCCTGCACCAGCGGGTTCGCGGCGACCAGGCGCAGCGGATCGAGGACCTGGCGCCGGAGCTCACCCGGTTCGTCCTATCGCCGTACCTCGGTGTAACGAATTCAACCCGGTAGGCGGCAAGCGAAACTACGAGTACGCTGGCAGACTTCATTAGGTACATGGAGCGATTGCCGCGTGGCCGACACGGACTCTCACCGGAGTACGTAGCTCAGAATCAGCGAGAGAGGCTGATCAGGGGCCTGACCGAAGTCCTCCACGAGGTCGGCTATCAGAAGACCACGGTTTCCTTGATCGGTCAGCGCGCCGCGGTCTCCAAGAGCGACTTCTACAAGCACTTCGAAAGCAAAGACGACTGCTTCTACGCGGCCTACGAAACGGCGGTGGCGCGGATCCGCGACGAGGTGCTGAGCGCCTGCGCGACC
Source organism: uncultured Conexibacteraceae bacterium (assembly GCA_964464285.1). Classification (GTDB taxonomy): domain Bacteria; phylum Actinomycetota; class Thermoleophilia; order Solirubrobacterales; family 70-9; genus VAYN01. The sequence goes on along the minus strand of CAYXFL010000009.1, from coordinate 35,488 downwards.
CAGCCGGCGGACGAGTGGCCGCCGCGCGTGCGGGCCGCGATCTCCTCGCTGATCGAGCTGCTGGCCAGCGATCCGCCGCTGGCCGGGATCACGCTGGTCGAGGGGCTGCGCGCCGGGCGCGGCATCTACGACCGCTACCAGGCGGCGCTGGAGAGCTTCGTGCCGCTGATCCGCGACGGCGCGCCGCTGGCGCCCGGCGGCGGTGAGGTGCCGGTCGCGACCGACGAGGCGGTGGTTGGCGGGATCGCCTCGCTGCTCGGCCGCCGCGCGCTCACAGGGGAAATCGAGCAGCTCGCCGAGCTGGCGCCGGCGGTGCTCGAGTTCGCGCTCACGCCCTACCTCGGCACGGTCGAGGCGCGGCGAATAATCTCTGCTGGATGAGCGAGGCGCAAAGCGCGGCCGCGGCGGGCCTGGGAGAGGTGGCGCCGGACGCCGCCCCCGGCGTCTTCCCGTCGCAGGCGCTGGCGCAGGCGATCGAGCGCGAGTGGGTCAGCTCGGGCGACTACCGGATCCGCCCGGAGGCGATCCAGCCGGCCAGCATCGACCTGCGGCTCGGCGACGTCGCCTGGGCCCTGCGCTGCTCCTTCCTGCCGGACGTCGACTCGACCGTCGAGGAGAAGATGGAGGGGCTCGCCTTCCAGCGGATCGACCTGCGCGACGGGGCCGTGCTCGAGCGAGACCGTCCCTACCTGGTGCCGCTGATCGAGGAGCTGGCGCTGCCCGAGGACGTGCGGGCGAAGGCCAACCCGAAGAGCTCGACCGGCCGCCTCGACGTCTTCACCCGCGTGATCACCGACGGTCACCACCGCTTCGACGACGTCCGCTCCGGCTACCGCGGCCGCCTCTACCTGGAGGTCGTACCGCGTTCGTTCGCGATCCAGGTGAAGACCGGCCTCTCGCTGAACCAGCTGCGCCTCGCCCGCGGCGACGTCCGCCTCGGCGACGCGCGGATCCGCGAGCTGCAGGGGGAGCAGCCGCTGGTCTACCTCGACTCCGACCCGGTGCCGGAGGCGGAGCTGGCGGTCGCCGACGGGCTCTTCCTCAGCCTCGACCTCTCCGGCCCGGCCGACCGCGTGGTCGGCTACCGGGCGAAGAAAAACAGCCTGCCGGTCGACCTCGCGAAGATCCGCGCCTACCGCTGGAGCGACTACTGGGACCCGGTCTACCCGGAGAGCGGCGGCCGGATCGTGCTCGAGCCGGAGATCTTCTACCTGCTGCTCTCCGCCGAGGGGGTCAGCATCCCGCCGCAGATCGCCGCCGAGATGATGGCCTACGACCCGACCGCCGGCGAGCTCCGCACCCACTACGCGGGCTTCTTCGACCCGGGCTTCGGCTACGACCCGGCCGGCGAGCGGCCCGGCAGCCGCGCCGCGCTCGAGGTGCGCGCCCGCGACGTCTCCTTCATGGTCGAGCACCGTCAGCCGGTCTGCAAGCTTGGCCTCGAGTGGATGGAGGCGCCGGCCGAGCGCCTCTACGGCGCCGGCCTCGGCTCCAACTACCAGGGTCAGGTCACCATGCTGAGCAAGCACTTCGCCGAGCAGAGGGCGGGGGAGGGGTCGGGCGCCCCTACCGAAACGCGCGGCTAGCGCCGCGCTTGAGTGTTTCGGTAGGGGCGCCCGACCCCTCCTGCTCTCAGCAGTTCGCGGGCGCGGCGGCGTTTCGCGACCAGCTCCGACTCCAGCGCCGCGATCTCGTCGCGGCGGCGGCGCACCAGCTCGAGCTGGCGGCCGATGTGGCCGAGCGACTCCTCGAGGATCTGTTTGCGGCGCTCCGGGTCGGCGCTGCCGCTGTGCCACTCGCGCCGCAGGGCGCCGCGCGCCTCGTCGGCCGCGGCCAGCTGCTTGAGCTCCTCCAGCGAGAGGCCGAGCAGGTCCTTCAGGCGCAGCAGCTCGGTCAGCCGCTCGACCTCGCCCTCGGCGTAGGTGCGGTGGGCGCCGGGCTCGCGGCCGCCGCTGACCGGCAGCAGCCCGATCTCCTCGTAGTAGCGGATCGTGCGCGGCGTCGTTCCGGCGAGCCGCGCAACCTCGCCGATCCGCAGCTCCCGGGGGGCGGGGGAGGGCGGGCTCACGGGGTCGCCTCGATCTCCTCGCGGATCGCCTCGTCGATCGCCAGGCCGCCGCGGGTGTGCGGCTCGCGCGGGCGCAGCAGCGAGACGGCGGCGCCGAGCAGGGAGATCGCTGCCAGCACCCAGAGCGCCTCGTGCATGTTGGCGATGAAGGGGTCGAGCTGGACGGCGGTGAGGCCGGAGGCGAGGCCGGAGAAGATCTTGAAGAGCACCGGTTTCGGCACCGCGGCGGTGATGATCGCGAGCACGAAGGCGATTGAGATCACGGCGCCGGTGTTCTGGACCATCGTGCGGGCGCCGGCGGCGATCCCGCGGCGGGCGGTCGGCACCGTGCCCATCATCGCCGCCGTGTTCGGCGACATGAACATGCCCGAGCCGATCCCGACCAGGGCCAGCCAGATCGCCCCCGGCCAGTAGGCGGTCCCCGCCTCCAGGGTGGTCATCAGGGCGAGGCCGATCGCGGTAACCAGCATCCCGGCGGCGGCCAGCGCGCGCGAGCCGTGGCGGTCGGCCCAGATCCCGGCCAGCGGCGAGGCGACCAGCATCCCGAGCGCCAGCGGCGCCAGCTTGATCCCGGCCAGGATCGGGTCGTCCCCCTGTGCCCCCTGGTAGTAGAAGACGAAGATGAACATCAGGGCGAAGCGTGAGAGCCCGTTGATGAAGGCCGCCCCGGTGGCTGCCGCGAAGAGCCGGTTCTGGAAGATCGTCAGGTCGAGCATCGGTGCCCGGCCGCGGTGCTCGATCAGTAGGAAGAGCGGCAGCAGCACGGCGGCGGCGAGGAGGCTGCCGATGACCAGCGAGTCGTCCCAGCCGCTGATCCCGCCGCGCGAGATCCCGTAGACGAGCCCGGTCAGGCCGACGACGAAGGTCGCGGTGCCGAGCAGGTCGAGGCCGCGGACGGCGTCGCGGCGGGCCAGCTCGCGCAGCACCAGGCCGGCCCAGAGCGCGCCGCCGACGGCGAGCGGGACGTTGAACCAGAAGACCCACTGCCAGGAGATTCCGACCAGGGCGCCGCCGAGCACCGGCCCGATCACCAGGCCGATCGCGGCGATCATCGTGTTGGTGCCCATGGCCAGGCCGAGCTGCTCGGGCGGGAAGGCGTCGGTGACCAGGGCGGGGCCGTTGGCGAAGATGAAGGCGCCGCCGATCCCCTGCACGATCCGCCAGAGGATCAGCTGGGTGCCGTCGGCGGCGAAGCCGGCGCCGAGCGAGGCGGCGCCGAAGACCAAGAAGCCGGTGACGAAGGCGCTCTTGCGGCCGAACAGGTCGGAGAGGCGACCGGCGGTGAGCACCAGCACGGTCGAGGAGATCATGTAGGCGAGGATCACCCAGACCAGTTCGAGCAGGCTCGTGCCGAGTGCCCGCTCGAGCTCGGGCAGGGCGATGATCAGCGTCCCCGAGTTGGTGGCGACGAGCAGCATCCCGAGGCTGGTGCAGGAGAGCGCCCACCACTTGTAGTGCTCATGGTCGCTCGAGACGCCCGCGCCTGTGAACCTCTTTCTCACGTTCACGTCAATTACGGTAGCAACCCCTAGGATTGGCCGATGGCGGAGCGGACCTGGAGCGTCTACCTCTCGGGCGAGATCCACTCGGACTGGCGCGAGCGGATCGAAGCGGGCGTGCGCGAGGCGGGCCTGCCGATCGTCTTCTCGGCCCCGGTCACCGACCACGCCGCCTCCGACGACGCCGGCACCGGGACTCTGGGCGAGGAGGGCGAGGCGTTCTGGCGCGACCACAAGGGCGCCGGCGTCAACGCGATCCGCACCCAGACCCTGATCGGCGCCGCCGATCTGGTCGTGGTCCGCTTCGGCGACAGGTACCGCCAGTGGAACGCGGCCTTCGACGCCGGCTACGCGGCGGCGCTGGGCAAGCCGGTGATCACCCTCCACGACGGCGAGCTCGACCACGCGCTGAAGGAGGTCGACCGCGCCGCCCAGGCGACCGCGCGCACGGCCGAGCAGGTGGTCGGCGTGCTGCGCTACGTGATCCGCGGCGAGCTGCCGGGCTGAGCGGACAAGCGGGTTCGCGGTCGGTCGCCTAGGCTGCACGCATGGGGGCGGCGGAGAACCGGGCGACGATCGAGCGTCTCTACGCGGCCTTCGGCGAGTGCAACGGCGCCGCGATGACCGCCTGCTACGCGCCCGACGCCCACTTCCGCGACCCCGCCTTCGGCGATCTGCACGGTGACGACGTCGGCGCGATGTGGCGGATGCTGACCGGCCGCGCCGCCGATCTCGAGATCGAGCTGCGCGAGCACGACGCCGACGAGAGCGGCGGCAGCGCCCACTGGATCGCCCGCTACACCTTCTCCACCGGCCGCCCGGTCGTCAACGACATCCAGGCCCGCTTCCGCTTCACTCCGGAGGGCCTGATCGCCGACCACGTCGACGAGTTCGACTTCCGCAAGTGGTGCAAGCAGGCGCTCGGCGCCGCCGGCGGCCTGATCGCCCGGATCCCGCCGCTGCGCAACAAGGTCCGGGCCAAAGCCCTCGACCAGCTCGCCGCCTTCAAGCGCGACGAGACCGGCTCCAGCCTCTAGGCCTCAGCCGCTTGCGGCATCAGGCCGGCTATAGGCGGCCTGATGCAACGAGCGTCGGCAGCGTGTGCGAACGTATGTTCGTATGCGATGGGAAGAGCAGAAGGTAGAGAACGACCTGCGCCTGCCCGGGGTCGGCGACGGCACCGTCGTCCGCACCTTCGACGCCCCCGAGGCGATGGGGATCAACTTCCACGAGGTCCACGCCAAGTCGGCCCTCAACCACGTCCCCGGCGGCCGCTACGGCTTCAGCTGGACGGTCAACCCGTACCGGGGATGTACGCATGCTTGCGTCTACTGCGTCCGAGGAGATACCCAGATCTTCATGGCAAATGGCGCTACCAGGGCGATTGCCGAGGTGGCGGTTGGTGACGAGATCTATGGAACCGTTCGTCGTGGCAACTATCGTCGTTACGAGCTCACTCGCGTCGAGGCGCACTGGGCCACCCGCAAAAAGGCATTTCGAGTCACCCTCGAAGATGGCACTGAGTTAATCGCAAGCGGCGACCACCGGTTCTTGACCGATCGGGGGTGGAAGTACGTGACCGGGGCTGAACAGGGCCCGCTTCAACGTCCCCATCTGACGCTCAACAACAAGCTGATCGGGGTCGGCGGGCTGGGCACAGTGCCGCCCGAGTCCGCCGAGTACCGGCGCGGTTACCTCTGCGGCATGATCCGTGGGGATGGCCACGTCGGGTCGTACGTGTACCCGCGGTCGGGGAGGACGCGGTTCGAGGTCCACCGGTTCCGCCTCGCGTTGACGGACGAAGAGGCCCTCCAGCGCAGCCGCCGCTATCTGGCCGGGGTGGGTGTTCCGACCGGTGAGTTCCAGTTTCTGGAGGGGAACGAGCGGCACCGACCTATGCACGCTATCCGGACCTCGACTCGTGAAGGCATCGAACGGATCGAAGAGCAGATCGACTGGCCGGGTTCGCCTGGCGATGAGTGGGTGCGGGGCTTTCTCGCCGGTATCTTCGATGCGGAGGGCAGTCGCAGCGGGGCGCTGCGAATCTGCAACAAAGACCCAGAGATGATCGCGAGGACGGAGGATGGGCTCGCCAGGCTTGGATTCTCGTCGATCACCGAGAAGGCGAATGCGAGCGGCGTACGCAGCGTGCGGCTGCTGGGGGGTTTACGCGAGCAGCTCCGTCTCTTTCAACGGATCGATCCGGCAATCACTCGCAAACGTTCGATCGAGGGAATTGCCCTGAAGTCGCCGGCGAAGCTCGGCGTCGTTGCGATCGAACCGCTCGGCGCCGAGACCGAGATGTACGACATCACTACTGGGACCGGCGACTTCATCGCCAACGGCGTGGTCAGCCACAACTGCTTTGCCCGACGCACGCACAGCTACCTGGACATGGACGCGGGGCGGGACTTCGAGCGGGAGATCGTGGTCAAGGTGAACGTGCCGGAGCTGCTGCGGGCGGAGCTGGCACGGCCGAGCTGGAAGCACGACCTGGTCGCCCTGGGGACGAACACGGATCCGTATCAGTGGGTCGAGAGCCGCTACCGGATGATGCCGGAGATCCTGGCGGCGCTGGAGGCGGCGGAGACGCCGGTCTCGGTGCTGACCAAGTCGCCGCTGGCGATGCGCGACGTGGAGATCTTCGCGCGGATGGCGAAGAAGCTGCCGGTCTCGGTCAACCTCTCGGTGCCGACGCTCGACGAGGACGCCTGGCGGGCGACCGAGCCGCACACGCCGAGCCCGGAGGCGCGGCTGGAGGCGGTCGCCGAGCTGCGCCGGCGCGGGATCGACTCCGGCGTCCTGGTCGCGCCGCTGATGCCGGGGATCAACGACGACCCCGACCAGGTCCGCCCGATCGTCGAGCGCGCCCGCGAGGCGGGGGCGAGCTTCCTCGGCGGCGTCGCCCTGCACCTGCGCGGCGAGGTCAAGGACGTCTTCTTCGCCTGGCTCGCCGCCAAACGCCCCGACCTCGTCCCCAAATACGAGGCCCTCTACTCCGGCCGCTCCTACATGCGCCCCGAGCAGCGCCGGCACACCACCCGCGCGATCCAGGGCTGGGGCCGCACCCGCCCCACCCCCTTCGAGCAGAAGGCTTCTAGCCGAGACGTTGTGCGGGCGGGTGGCCCGGGGGGAGGCCCCGAGGACGTAAACCTCGCCCGCAGGGGCCTCCCCCCGGGACAGGACCCGCCCGCCCAGCAGCCTCTCTTCTAGCCCCCTTCGTCCAGCTGCTCGAAGCGACACTCCCGCGGGCCTTTGTCGTCGCGGAAGGAGCGGAAGCGGGCGCCGTGGCGGATCCGGCCGCTGGCCGCGTGGTCGTAGCCGACTTCGATCACCAGCTCGGGGCGCAGGGCGACCCACTCGAGCTCACGGCCGCCGGTCCAGCGGCTCGGCTCGGCGCTGCCGCTCTCGCCGGTCTCCAGCGGCGCCAGCATCTCGCGCATGCTGCGTTTGGCGGCGGCGCTGAAGCCGGAGATGTGGCCGACGCTGCGCAGGGCCTCGCCGTCGTAGAGGCCGAGGATCAGCGAGCCGACCGTGCCCTCCTCCTTGCCCGGTCGCCAGCCCATCACCACGCAGTCGATCGTGCGCTCGCGCTTGACCTTGGCAAAGCCTTTGCGTTTGCCGGGGATGTAGGGGGCGGTGAGGTCCTTCGCCATCACGCCCTCGATGCTGGCCAGCCAGCGCTCGGCCTGGCCGGTGTCCGGGGTCAGCGGGGTCAGCTCCAGGTCCGCGCCGGGGGCCAGCGCCTCCAGCCGCTCGCGCCGCTCGCGCAGCGGGGTCTCGAGCAGCGCCTCGTCCCCCTCGGCGAGCAGGTCGAAGCAGATGAACTCGGCCGGGATCTCCTTCGCCAGCAGTTCGATCCGCGACTGCGCCGGGTGGATCCGCTGCTGCAGGGCGTCGAATTCGAGCATCCCGTCGGCGTCGCGGATCACCAGCTCGCCGTCGAGCACCCAGCGCCCCGGCGCGAACGCGAGCTCGGGGAAGTAGCGGGCCAGCTCTTTGCCGCCGCGCGACTGGATGTAGACGTCGGCGCCGTCGACGAAGACGAGCGCGCGGAAGCCGTCGAGCTTCGGCTCGTAGGCCCACTCCTCACCCAGCGGCAGCTCTTTGCGGGTCAGCGCCAGCTGCGGTTTGATCGGCGGGGAGAGCGGGAGCGACACGCTGCCCGCAGCCTAGATGGTCGGCTGGCCCCCGTCGCGGCGCGGCTCGGGCACCGGGACCGCCGCCAGCAGGCGCTTCGTGTACTCCTCGCGGGGGCGCTCGCAGATCTCGTCGACCGGCCCCTGCTCGACGATCTTGCCGGCGCGCATCACCGCGATCCGGTCGGAGACGTGGCGGACCACGCCGATGTCGTGGGCGACGAAGACGTAGGTCAGCCCGAGCTCGTCCTGCAGCTCGTCGAGCAGGTTGACGATCTGGGCGCGGACCGAGACGTCGAGCGCCGAGACCGGCTCGTCGGCGATCACCAGCTTCGGCCGCAGCGCCAGCGCCCGCGCGATCCCGACCCGCTGGCGCTGGCCGCCGGAGAACTCGTGCGGGTAGCGGTTGCGGTGCTCGGGCGCCAGCCCGACCCGCTCGAGCAGCTCGCCGACCTGGCGCCGCAGCTCGGCGCCGGAGGCCACGCCCTGCAGCCGCAGCGGCTCGCCGACGATCTGGCCGATCCGCTTGCGCGGGTTGAGCGAGGCCTGCGGGTCCTGGAAGACCATCTGCATCTGGCGCCGCAGCGGCCGCATCCGGCGGGCCGAGCGGCCGGCGATCTCCTCGCCCTCGAAGCGGACCGAGCCGGAGCTCGGCCGGGTCAGCTGCAGGATCGCCCGGCAGGCGGTCGACTTGCCGGAGCCGGACTCGCCGACGATCCCGAGCGTCTGCCCGGGCTCGACCGCGAAGCTGATCCCGTCGACCGCGCGCACCCGATCGACCTCACGGCCGATCAGCGCCCCGCGCTTGACCGGGAAGTGCTTGACCAGGTCGGTCACCTCGAGCAGCGGCGCCCCGCCGGTCGTGGCGCTCATGCTCCCGGCACCTCCAGCCCGATCCCGTCGCCGACCCGGCGCTTCTCACGCTTGGCCGCCGGCTCCAGCCAGCAACGGTCGCAGTGGCCGGGGCTATCGACCGCCCGCGCCTCCAGCGGCGGCAGCTCGGCGCAGGCCGCGAAGGCGTGCGGGCAGCGGGGCCGGAAGGCGCAGCCCTCGGGCAGCGCAATCAGCGAGGGCGGGGCGCCGGCGATCTGCGGGAGCCGCTTCGCCCGCGGCCGGTCGAGCCTGGTCAGCGAGCCGAGCAGGCCCCAGGTGTAGGGGTGCTGGGGATCGTCGAAGAGCTGCTCGACCGTGCCCCGCTCGACCACCCGGCCGGCGTACATGACCAGCACCCGGTCGGCGTTCTCGGCGACCACGCCGAGGTCGTGGGTGATCAGCAGCGTGGCCAGGTTGCGCTCCCGGTTCAGCTCGCGCAGCAGGGCGAGTATCTGCGCCTGCACGGTGACGTCGAGCGCCGTCGTCGGCTCGTCGGCGATCAGCAGCTCGGGGTCGAGCGCCAGCGCCATCGCGATCATCGCTCGCTGGCGCATCCCGCCGGAGAACTCGTGCGGGTAGCGGTCGGCCCGGCGCTCGGCGTCCGGGATCCCGACCGCGTCGAGCAGCTCGATCGCCCGCGCCCGCGCCTCGCGCTTGGGCACGTCGCGGTGGGCGCGGATCGCCTCGACGATCTGGGCGCCGATCCGCTGCACGGGGTTGAACGAGCTCATCGGGTCCTGGAAGACCATCGCGACGCGGTCGCCGCGCACCGCTCGCAGCTCTTCCTCGCCGGCCCCGATCAGGTCGAGGTCGCCGAGCCGGGCGCTGCCCTCGATCCGCGCGTTCGGCGAGCGGGTGAGGCCGAGGATCGTCTGCGCGGTGACGCTCTTGCCCGAGCCCGACTCGCCGACGATCGCGACCACCTCGCCGGGGCGCAGCTCGAAGCCGACCCCGTCGACGGCCTGCAGCAGGCCGTCTTCGGTCGCGAAGCCGACCCGCAGGTCCTCGACGGCGAGCAGCGGGGCGCTCACGACGGCGTGCCCTCGCCGATCCGCACGCGCGGGTCGAGGTAGGTGTAGACGATGTCGGCGACGGCGTTGATCGTGACCACGAGGAAGGCGCCGTAGAGGCTGACGCCCATCACCGGCGGAAGTTCGAAGTTGGACGCCGCATGGGCCGCGTAGTTGCCGACCCCGTCGATGTCGTAGAGGACTTCGGTGATGATCGCGAGCCCGGCGATCGCTCCGGCGAAGTCGAGCCCGAACAGGGTGACGATCGGGATCAGCGAGTTGCGCAGCACGTGGCGGCGCATCACCTGGCCCTCGGCGAGCCCCTTGGCGCGGGCGGTGCGGACGTAGTCCTCGTTCATCACGTCGAGCATGTTCGAGCGCAGGACCCGGCTGTAGACGCCGATCGAGACGATCGCCAGGGTGAACCAGGGCAGGATCAGGTGCTGCACCCATTCCCACGGGTCCTCGGTCAGCGGCACGTAGCCGCCGCTGGGGAAGATTTCGAGCTGGTAGCTGAGCAGGTAGAGGAGCACCGGCGCGACCAGGAAGACCGGCAGCGAGACGCCGGCGATCGCGACCCCGGTAAGCACCCGGTCGAGCAGGCTGCCGGCCCGCACCGCGGAGACGTAGCCGAGCAGCAGCCCGAGGGCGAGCCAGATGATCGCCGCGCCGATGCTGAGCGAGAGCGTCGCCGGGATCCGTTCGACGATCTGTTCGGCGACGTTCACCCGCGGCTCGTAGGAGACCAGTTCCCCGGTCAGCACTTTCTCCATCATCGTCAGGTACTGGGCGGGAAGCGAGTCGTCGAAGCCCCATTCGGCTTCGATCGCGGCGACCAGCTGCGGGGTCGAGTTCTTGCCGGCGAGCTGCTGCGCCGGGTTCTGGTTCGGCAGCACCGTGAAGACGAGGAAGAGCAGCACCGAGACCGCGAAGAGGACCGCGACCAGCCCGATCAGGCGCCGGATCACGAAGCGGGTCATCAGAGCGTTCCGTCCGCGGTCTCGGCCGCCAGCACGCCGCCGCGCGGCTCGATCACCGTCCGCGAGCGCGGGTCGAGCGCGTCGCGCAGCCCGTCGCCGACGATGTTCAGCGAGAGCACCGTGAGCATGATCATCGCTCCGGGCGCGATCGCCAGCAGCGGCTGCGTGCTCAGCAGTTCGACCCCGGTGGTGATCATCGACCCCCAGGAGGAGTTGGGCGGCTGCACGCCGGCGCCGAGGAAGGAGAGGCTCGCCTCGAACAGCATGTTGTTGGCGATCGTGAGGGTGAAGAAGACGATGATCGTCGAGGCGAGGTTGGGCAGGATCTCGCTGAACATCAGGCGCAGCGGCCCGGCCCCCTGGGCGACCGCCGCCTCGACGAACTCCTTTTCGCTCAGCGCCAGCACCTGGCCGCGGATCGGCCGGGCGATGTAGGGGAGGGTGAAGATCGAGATGATCCCGATCGGGATCAGCAGCGAGCCGCCGGAGAGTTCGAGCGGCCCGAGCTTCAGCCCGCCGAGCGCCAGCGAGACGCCGATCGCGATCCCGAACAGCAGCACCGGCAGCGACCAGAGCACGTCGAGGGTGCGGGCGATCAGGGTGTCGACCCAGCCGCGGAAGTAGCCGGCGAGCAGGCCGAGCACGACCGCGAGCGCGGTGGTGATCAGTGCCGAGCCGATTCCGATCAGCAGCGAGGTGCGCCCGCCGTACATCAGCCGCACCATCTCGTCGCGGCCGAGCCGGCCGTCGGCGCCGAGGAAGAACTCGCCGCCGGCGGCGAACCACTGCGGCCCGATCGGGTTGCCTTCGACGTCGACGACTTCGCGCTGTTCGCCGTCGACCTCGATCTTGGCGAGGGTGTGGTTCTGGTTCGGCCCGGTCCCGGCGACCTGCTCCGCCCACAGCGGCGCCGCCAGCACGAAGAGGACGATCGCGGCGAAGACGCCGAGGAAGGCGACCGCGACCCGGTTGCGCAGGAAGCGGCGCAGGGCGAGGGCCCAGGGGCCGCGCCCCGCTTCCGCCCGCTCCGCCTGCGGCTGGGGGTCGAGCGCCATCCGCTCTACTTCCCCCCAGCCGCCGCGGTTCCTACTCGTACTCGAAGCTGGTCAGCAGCTGCCCGAGCGTCGGGTTGAAGATGACCTTGTCGAGATCGACGTCCTCGGAGACGAAGGTGGAGATGTCCACCGAGCCGTACGGAGCAGCGGCCGCTTCCTCCATCAGCTTGCGGTCGAGCTCGGTGTAGCCCTCTTCCTCGGTCGGCCCGAGCGGCACTTTCCGCAGCTCCGCGATTTCCCGGTCGACCTCGGCGTTCGAGTAGCGCGAGAGGTTGGTCGAGCCGGTCGGCGCGATCCCTTCCGAGGAGAACAGCGGCTGCAGGAAGTTGTTCGGGTGCGGGTAGTCCTGGAACCAGCTGGTGTAGCCGGCGTCGAGATCGGGGGTGCTTTCGTTGCCGACGATCGCGAAGTAGTTGTCGGCGTTGACCACTTTCAGGGTCGAGTCGAGCCCGATTTCCCCGAGCACCCCGTTCAGGTATTCGCCGGCCGCCTGGGTCTGCGGTTCGTTGTTGGTCCAGACCGTCACCTCGGTGTCGCTCGGTGCCGCTTCGGTGACCAGGTCTTTGGCTTTCTGCAGGTCGTACGGGTAGAGGTCGAGCTCTTCGTAGCCCGGCATGCCCGGCGGCAGGATCTGCTGGCCGGCGGTCAGCTGGCCGGCGTAGATCCGTTCGAGGGCCTCGCCATTGACCGCGTAGTTCACCGCCTGACGCACTTTCACGTCGTCGAACGGAGCCTTCGTCGTGTTCAGCCAGAAGAAGTAGGTGCTGTTGGTCGGCGCCTCCTTGAACTGGGTCCCCTCGAACTCCCGTTTGACCTGCGCGTAGCGGTTCGGCGGGATCAGGTTCTGCATCCACTGGGCCCGGCCCCGTTCGATGTCGGTGACCTGGGTGTCGGCGTTGCTGGCGACGCTGACTTCGACCCGGTCAACCGATCCGGTCGGGAAGTCGGGCATCGCCTCCGAGTTGGCTTTCTCCCACTCGGGGTTGCGCTCGTAGTCCCAGCCGCGGCCGGCTTTGGCGTTGGCGATCATGTAGGGGCCGGTGCCCGGAGCCGGGTTGTTGGACTGGTCCTCGCTCGGGGTGTCGGCCGGCAGCAGGGCGACGAACAGCATCGCCAGCTCGTTGGTGAAGGTGCCGCTCGGGGCGACCAGCTCGATCTGGATTTCGCCGGTTTTGTCGTTCGTGCTGATCCCGGAGATGCCGCCTTTTTTCGTTTCGGCGAACTCTTCGGCGCCGGCGATCTGCGTGTAGTAGGGCGAGCCGGGCGAGTTGATCTCGAAGAGCCGTTCGACCGTGGCGCTGAAGTCGGAGGCCTTGACCGGCGTGCCGTCGGAGTATTTGAGCCCGGGGCGGAGGAACAGCGTGTAGGTCTTGCCGTCCGCGCTGATCTCCGGCAGGTCTTTGGCCAGGCCGGGCACGACTTCGCTCCCCTCGACGCCTTCGGCCTGGTTGTAGGTGAGCAGCGGCAGGTAGATCTCACCCATCGCCGTCCACCCTTCCGCGGTGTAGGACAGCGCCGGGTCGAGGTAGTCCGGGAACGATCCGTAGGTGAATTTCATCGTCGTCGGACCGTCGCCATCGCCTCCCCCGCTGTCGCCGCTGCTTCCACAGGCGGTCAGGACGAAGCTGACGAGCACCGTCATTGCTGCAAGCACCGCGACCCTAATAGGGCTTCTCACTGCTCTACCTCCAGTCGTTGCCGAGTCGAAACGCCTCCGGGAACTAACTCCAACACAACACCGTTTACACCGTCAACCGGCTGTGAATCAGATTCTTTAACCGGTGAAGCCCATTCACGCCCGAGCAACGGGGCAGCAATCGCGACGATCGCGAACACGCCGAGCCCGGCGAAGAGGAAGGTGGCGCGGGGGTCGACGACCGCGGCGACGACGCCGCCGAGCGCGAAGCCGATGCCCGGCATCGCCGCGCCGACCGACTCGAGCACGCTCATCACCCGCGCCTGCATGTTGGGCGTGGTCAGCTCCTGCACGGCGCTGACCGTCGCCACCCACTGCACCCCGTTGCCGGCGCCGCCGACCGCTGAAGCGGCGCAGGCGAAGGCGAGCTCGGGCGCCGCCGCCATGCCGAGGTAGCCGGCGCCGACCGCGAGCGTGCTGAAGAAGAGCTGGTGGGCGAGTGAGGCGCGGCGGACGACCGCGAAGACGAGGCTGCCGATCACCATCCCACCACCCCAGCTGGCCAGCATCAGTCCGTAACCCGAGTCCCCGACCCCGAGCGTCTCCTTCGCGTAGATCACCTCGACCGGGATCACCGCGGAGAAGAAGACGAAAAGCGCGCCCTGGGCGACCAGCAGCCGCCGCAGCGTCGTCTTCTCACGGATGTAGGCGAGCCCGGCCCGCAGGCGCTCGCGCATGTGCCCCGGCTCCGGCTCGGCCCGCGGCATGCGGCCGGCGGTGAAGAGGATCCAGGCGATCGCGTAGAAGGAGACCGCGTCGAGCAGCAGCGCTGTCGGGACGCCGAAGGCGGCGACCACGAGCCCGGCCACGGCGGGGCCGATCGCGGCGCCGCCGGTGAAGGCGACGTTGAGGATCGCGTTGCCGGCTCGCAGCTCGCCGGCCGGCTCGAGCAGCGAGGCGGCGACCGCCCGGGTCAGCGACCGCCCGGCCAGCATCAGGGCGCCGTCGAGCGAGGCGAGCACGATGATCGCGGCGAGCGAGAAGTCGACCGCAAACAGGGCCAGCCCGCCGAAGGCGGCGGCCTCGGCCGCGTAGAGCAGGGGGAGGGCGATGCGCGGCGGCGGCAGCTCGACCTTGGCGACCAGGATCGGGGCGAAGAGGGCCGGCAGGAAACCGGTGCCGAGAAACAGCGCCGCGGTCGCCAGCGCCGAGCCGGTCTCGTCGTAAACCAGCACGGAGAGCGCGATCAGGCCCATCCAGTCGCCCAGCTCGTTGATCGCGTAGCTGACCGCCAGGCGGCGGAACAGGGGCCTGCGGAGGGGGGCTCTCAGTCCTGATTCCGGCATGGCTAGATGGATGTCCTAATCGATATCTGCACAAGTTTTCCTGCAGATGCACAAGTTCTCGCCAACCTGTGCTACAAATTCAGCCAGGAAATGCACGAGTTTCGTAGGGCCACGCATAAGTCTTAGGGCTTCACTCGATCGAAAGGGCAGAAACATGGGTTGGCGCAAGTAGATTTGACTGACTGAGGGGGCGTCCATCGGGCGCCCTCTCTTTTTGCCGTTTTCTGATGCTTCTCCCACCGGGGCGCGATGCCTGCCAAGCCCCGCCGGCGCACTTTGCAACAAGCGTCTCATCGTCCAGATCGCTTGAGGCTGCGCGAAATGCGTTGTAGCTTGAACTCGCTGCAAAAGTCGCAAGTTGCGGCGTGCCGGCTCGCAGGAACTGGGCCTGGCGCGCGAAAGCAACAGGGGTCGCGATCGGCTGCCCCCGGCCTCGCAGCTAACCAGTCATGGACGAGAAGCGCGAGAAGCCCGCCAGCAGGACCTATACGGCCCTCCTCTGGGGAGCCTTGATCGCCATCGTCGCGCTCGCCGTGGTCGAGGCCCAGATCGCCAACTGGGACCTGGCGCTGTTCGGGATCCTGCTCGGCTTCTCCGTCTTCAGCGACCTGACCGCGATCGAAACCAGCTCGAAGCTGAAGACCTCGGGCAGCTTCCTCGCCCTCGTCCTGGCGATGGTCTTCCTCGGCGGAACCCCGGCCGCGGTGATCGGCGTCCTCACGATCGCCGCCGGCTGGCTGCGCTGGCGCGACAACTGGCACGACCTGCTGGTCAACGTGCTCACCTACACGACCTTCCCCCTGGTGGCCGGCGTCGCCTTCCACGAGGCGGTCGTCCGCGGCGGGGTCACCAGCGCGGACCCGATGTTCTACGTGCTCGTCTTCGGCACGTTCCTGCTCGCGCTCGCGCTCAACTTCTCGATGGTCGCCGCCGACGCCTCGATTCTCGAAGGCACATCGTTCACCGACAAAGTCCGCACCGCGCTGATCCCGCTGCTGCCCTCCGAGCTCGCGGCGGCGATGATGACCGTCGGCGTCGCCTTCATCTACAACCAGATCGGCATCGCCGGCGTCGCCCTGTTCGGGATCGTCCTGGTCACCTTCCAGTACCTGCTCGGGGCCTTGCTGCTCTCCCAGCAGCGCGCCGAGGAGCTCGAGCTGCGCTCCAAGCAGCTGGCCAGCTTCCAGGTGGGGATGCTGAGCGCGATGCTGCGCACCCTCGACCTGCGCGACCAGATGACGGCGCGGCACTCGGCCGCGGTCGCGCGCTACTCGCGGGCGATCGCCCAGCGGGCCGGCTACTCGCGGCGCGAGGAGGAGCTGGTCCACATCGCCGCGCTGCTGCACGACATTGGCAAGTTCATCCTTCCCGACCGCATCCTCAAGGCCAACGTGCCGCTCACCGACGAGGACTGGATGCTGATCAAGCGCCACCCGCAGCAGGGCGCCCGCGTGGTCTCCTCGCTCGACGGCTACGGCCCGGTGGCGGAGATCATCCTCGCCCACCACGAGCGGATCGACGGCAAAGGCTATCCGCGCGGCCTGGTCGGGGACGAAATCCCCGAGCTCTCGCGGATCATCTCGGTCGCCGACACCTACGACGTGATGACGGCGCGCGACTCCTACCGCACGCCGATGTCGAGCTACGACGCGATCCAGGAGCTGCGGCGGGTCGCCGGCAAACAGCTCGACGCCCGCTTCGTCGAGGTCTTCATCGAGCTGCTCGAGGGCAAGGACGTCTCCTTCCAGCACAGCGAGGCGGCCGACTTCGAGAAGGAGCTGGCGCTGGAATCGCGGATCGCCGAGACCGCCAGCCCCGACGGCTCGGTGCAGAGCCGCTTCCAGGTCGCCGGCGTCAGCAGCTGAGCTCGCGCCGGCGGCGCCGGTTCCGGGTACGGTTGCGCGGATGCGCGCCGTCACCTTCCAGGCGCCCGGCGAGGTCCGGGTCGAGGAGAAGCCGGAGCCGCGGCTGGCCGCGGCCGACGACGCGCTCGTCCGGGTCGAGGCGAGCGGCGTCTGCGGCTCGGACCTCCACATCTACCACGGGCGGGTCCCGGTCGATCCCGGCTTCACGATCGGGCACGAGTTCGTCGGCACGGTGCTGGCCGCCGGCGCGGACGTCGAGCGGGTCGCCGTCGGCGACCGCGTGCTCGGCTGCTTCCACACCGCCTGCGCGACCTGCGCCAGCTGCCTGCGCGGCGAGTACCACCGCTGCCGGGACGGCCGCACCTTCGGCCACGGCGCCCACCTCGGCGATCTGCAGGGGGCGCAGGCCGAGCAGCTGCTGGTCCCGCGCGCGAACCTGACCCTGCGCCGGGTGCCGGCGGGGATGTCGGCCGACGTCGCCCTGTTTGCGGGCGACGTGATGGGGACCGGCTACCACGCGATCGCCCACGCGGGCATGCGCTCGGGTGACACCGTCGCCGTGCTCGGCCTCGGCCCGGTCGGCCTCTGCGCGGTGCAGGCGGCGCTGGCCGGCGGCGCGGTCGCGGTCTACGCGATCGACAGCGTCGCCGGGCGGCTGGCGATGGCCGAGTCCTTCGGCGCCACCCCGCTGCACCTGACCGAGCAGGACCCGAAGCGGGCGGTGCGCGCGGCGACCGACGGCGGCGTCGACGTGGTCGTCGACGCGGTCGGCGACCCGGGCCCGCTGGCGATGGCGATCAGCCTCGCCCGCGACGCCGGCACCGTCTCCGGGATCGGCGCCTACGCCGGCAAGGCCGAGATCCCGCTCGGTCTCGCCTGGCTCAAGGGCCTCAGCCTGCGCCTCGGTCTCGCCAACGTGATCGCCCACGTCGACCGCGTGCTCGCCCTGATGGAGACCGGCAAGCTCGACCCCTCGCCGCTGGTCTCCCACCACCTGCCGCTCGACCAGGCCAGCGAGGCCTACGAGCTGTACGACAACCGCGAAGCCCTGAAGATCGTCCTCACGCCGTAGCGCCGACGCTCAGACCTTGAAGAGGATCGTGCCGATGAAGGCGATCAGCACGCCGATCATGACGATGCGGTCGCGGTGCATCACCACGTGCAGCGACTCGATGCTCTTCCGAATCGCCTGTAGCTCGGCTTTGAGATCCGTCCGGACCTCGGCGATCTCGGCCTTCAGCTCCGTCCGGACCTCGGCGATCTCGGCCTTCAGCTCGGTGCGGACCTCGGCGATGTCGGCTTTGAGCTCCGTCCGGACCTCGGCGATCTCGGCCTTCAGCTCCGTCCGGACCTCGGCGATGTCGGCTTTCAGCTCTCGGCGAACTCTCTCGATGTCGCCCTTGAGCTCGTCGTGGACGTTGCGAAGCTCGACCCGGAGTTCCCTGCCGACGTCGCCGATCTCGGTCCGTAGCTGGTTAGTGTGTTCGTGGAGCTCGGCTTTCACCGCGACGACGGCTTCCTCGACTCGGTCGAGGCGGTCGTCGACTTGGTTGAAGTGCTCCTCCAGCCTTGCCTCGTTCCAGGTCATCAGTTCCATTCTTAGACCATAACGAGCTAGTTGTAACGTGTTGTCTGCGGATCGCAATTTCTCCGTAACAAATTGCGGGAGAGATCTGCGCTTGCGAAGATAGGAGTCGATGGGCCTGCTCAGCGACTCCGAGATCGACGCCCGGCTCGCCGACCGCCCCGGTTGGCAGCGGGCCGGCGACGCGATCGAGAAGGTCTTCGAGCGCGGCGACTTCGTCGGCTCGGTCGCCTTCGTCGACAAGCTGGTCGAGCCGGCCGAGGCGATGAACCACCACCCCGACCTCGAGATCTCCTGGGACAAGGTCACCGTCTCGCTCTCGACCCACTCCGAGGGTGGGCTGACCGCGAACGACTTCGAGCTGGCCGGCAAGATCGACGCGCTCGGCTGACGCGTTAGACGACGCCCAGCACCTCGACCAGCTTGCGCCCGCACTCCTGCCCCGGGTCCTTCTCCGGGTTGTAGCAAGCGAGGCTGGCGCCGATCAGGGCAGGGGAGGCGAGCAGCGGGGCGAGCAGGGATTCGAGCTCCGGCCAGCTGGCTGGCCACCGCGCCGACGGCGCCGGCCTCGGCGGTCGCGGTAGCCGAGCAGGGCGAGGTGCTGGGGCGCGACGCTGGGCCCCCCGCAGGCCTCGACCCAGGCAGCGGGACCGAGGCCGAGCGCGACCGCGGCCGGCATGTCGCCGTGCTCGCCAGCACGTCCGCGTCGGCGAGGATCCCGGTCTCGGGGTCGCGCCGCTCGCCGCGGATCCGCACATCGAGGTCGCCGTTGTCGTCGCCGCCGAGCGCCGCGGGCAGGCCGAGCTCGCGCAGCGCCGCCGGCCCGTGCTCGGTGCCGCCGCGGCGTCCGACCGAGTCGATCGGCACGCCGACGAAGGTGAAGGTCTCCATCCGTGAAGGGTTGCCCGGCCTCGGGGGTGTAAAAAGCTTCAGGGATGGCGAAGCGAAAGAAGAGGCGGCCGCGCGAGAAGCCGGCGACGGTCGAGTACACCGACCCCGAGGGCAACGTGCTGACCCTGCGCGAAACGCTCAGCGCCGGCACGATCGCGAAGATCGGCGAGCCGCCGGCGAGCGCCGCCGCCTCGCTCGAGGACGCCTGGCAGCGGCGCTCGGAGCTGATCTTCGAGCGGCTTGCGATCAACTGGGAGATCGCCGGGCTGCCGCTCGACGACCAGAAGATGCTGCTCGGCCGCTACCGGATGGCCGACGCCGAGACCCAGCGCTGGGTGCGCCAGACGCTCGCCCGCCACCTCGAGCGCCACATCCCCGAGCTGGCGGAGTAGCGCCGCCGTCCCGTGGCCGAGGAGCTGCGCATCGACGAGCGGCTGGCGATCCCGCTGGCCGAGATCGAGCTGCGCACCAGCCGCTCCTCCGGGCCGGGGGGCCAGCACGCCAACGTCACCGCCTCGCGGGTCGAAGCGGTCTTCGACGTCGGGGCCTCGGCGGCGCTCGGCGAGTCGCAGCGGGCGCGCCTGCTCGCCCGGCTCGGCCCGACCGTGACCGCGGTCGCCCAGGACGCGCGCGGCCAGGCGCGCAACCGGGAGCTGGCGCTGGCCCGCCTGGCGGAGAAGCTCGCGGCGGCGTTGCGGGTGCCGCGCCGCCGCCGCCCGACCCGCCCGACCGCGTCCTCGCGCAAGCGCCGCCTCGAGCAGAAGCGGCGCACCGGCGAGCGCAAGCGTGGACGCCGCCGACCTGGGTACGACAACGAGTAAGCGATCAGAAGGGAGCGGGACGATGCTGTCCGAGAGCAAAGCGTTCAGCGGCTTCGCCGTCGACGACATCGGCGCGGCGCGCAAGTTCTACCGGGAGGCGCTCGGCCTCGAAACCTCAGAACCGGTGGAGGGCATGCTGCTCTCACTGGACCTGATCGGCGGTCAGCGACCGACCCTGATCTACGCCAAACCCGACTTCGTCCCGGCCACCTACACGGTGCTGAACTTCCCCGTCGACGACATCGAGGCCGCCGTCGACGAGCTCGCCGGCCGCGGCGTCGGGTTCGAGCGCTACGAGGGCATGGACCAGGACGAGAAGGGCATCTCCCGCAACCCGGAAGGCCCGCCGATCGCCTGGTTCAAGGACCCCGCCGGCAACATCCTCTCGGTGCTCGAGGAGAGCCCCTAGTCGTTCCAGGTTTGTTGCGATCTGCGCACCACTCGTGCGCTCGGTCGCCGTACGGTCGGCCGATGCTCTTCCGACGCGAACTGATCGACACTTCGAGTGGCTCGAGCAGTACTTCGACCTCTGGGATTTCGTAGCCCGGGTTCGGGCTGAACGGATTTGCTAGTTCATCGCCCGCGAGGACGGCCGGGCGCTCGGAAAGCTGCCCGACCGCGTGGCGGTCTCCGTGGTGACGATCGGCGAGTTGCAGTTGGGAGTCCTCGGTGCGAACAACGACGCATCCCGCGCCCGCCGGAGTGCGGTGAAACTCACCGATTTGCTGATCGCCGCGACCGCGATCGAGCACGGACTGCCTGTGGTTACCCAGGACCGCGATTTCGAGCGGGTTGCCGGCGCCCACCCGGCGTTGCGGGTCGCGGTCGTCTAGCCGACCGCCGCCGCCAGCTCGCGGCGCACGAGCGGGGCGACCTCGGTGCCGAACAGCTCGATCGAGCGCATCACGTCGGCGTGGGGGAGGGTGCCGACGCTGAACTGGATCAGGAAGCGCTGGTGGCCGAAGATGCCGTGCTGGTGGACGATCTTCTCGGCGACCTGCTCGGGGTTGCCGACGAAGTTGGCGCCGCGCAGGGTGCGGCTCGCTTCGAAGGTGTTGCGGGCGAGCGGCGGCCAGCCGCGCTCGCGGCCGATCCGGTCCATCATCAGGGCAAAGGGCGGGTAGGCGGTGTCGGCGGCGGCCTGGGAGTCGGCGGCGACGAAGCCGTGCGAGTTGATGCTGAGCGGCGGCGGCTGGTGGCCGGCCTCGCGGGCGGCCTCGCGGTGGAGCTCGGCGAAGGGGGCGAAGCGGGCCGGTTCGCCACCGATGATCGCCAGCGCCATCGGCAGGCCGAGGCGGCCCGTGCGGATCGCCGAGGGCGGTGAGCCGCCGACCGCGACCCAGAGCGGCAGCGGCTCCTGCAGCGGCCGCGGGAAGACGCCGCGGCCCTCGATCGGCGCCCGGTGCTGCCCCTTCCAGGTGACCTCGGTCTGCCCGCGCAGCTCCAGGAGCAGCTCGAGCTTCTCGGCGAACAGCTCGTCGTAGTCGGCGAGGTCGAACCCGAAGAGCGGGAACGACTCGGTGAACGAGCCGCGCCCGGCCATGATCTCGGCGCGCCCGCCGGAGAGCAGGTCGAGCGTCGCGAAGTCCTGGAAGACCCGTACCGGGTCGTCGGAGCTGATCACCGAGACAGCGCTGGTGAGGCGGATGCGCTCGGTCCGCTCGGCCGCCGCGGCGAGCACCACGGCGGGGCTGGAGACGGCGAAGTCGGGACGGTGGTGCTCGCCGACGCCGAACACGTCGAGCCCGACCTGGTCGGCCAGCTCGGCCTCCTCGACCAGGTCGCGCAGGCGCTTCTGCGGCGTCACCACCGGCCCGCCGGCGACGTCCGGGGTCAGCTCCGCGAAGGTGTAGACGCCAAGTTCCATGGTCGGGGTGCCCGGGGGATCTTAGGTAGGGGAAGATGCCGGCTTGGTCGGCGAGCGCAGCGAGGACGGGATGGCGGGGCTGACGCTGGAGTGCGCGGCGCTCGGCGGCGTGGTCGCGACCTTCGTTCCGGAGGCGGGGATGATCGGCTGCTCGCTGCGCCACCGCGGCGCCGAGCTGCTCGGCCAGCGCGGTGGCCTGCGCCGCTACGTCGAGTCGTTCTCGACGATGGGGATCCCCTTCCTGCACCCGTGGGCGAACCGGCTCGGCGCCGACCGCTTCGAGCTCGGCGGCCGCCAGGTCGACCTGACGCTCGGGGACCTGCCGCTGAAGCGCGACGCCAACGGCCTGGCGATGCACGGGCTGCTCTCGGCGGCGCCGGGCTGGCGGGTCGAGCGCCACGCCGAGCGCGGGGACGGCGGCCTGCTCGCGGCCGGCTTCGACTTCGGCGCCTACCCGCACCTGCTCGAGGCCTTCCCGTTCCCGCACCGGGTCGAGATCGAGGCGGCACTGAGCGGGGAGGAGGCGGAGGGCGTGACGCTGACCGTGACGACCAGGCTGAGCGCGAGCGGCGAGGTCGCGGTGCCGGTCTCCCTCGGCTTCCACCCCTACCTGGCGCTGCCCGATGTCCCGCGCGCCGAGTGGGTGCTGGAGGCGCCGGTGCGCACCCGCCTGCTGCTCGACCGGCGCCAGCTGCCGACCGGCGAGCGCGAGCCGGTGACGATCGAGCCCGGCCCGCTCGGCGCCCGCACCTACGACGACGCCTTCCTGGCGCCGCCGGCCGGCGAGCCCTTCGTCCTCTCCGGCGGCGGGCGCCGGCTCGAGCTGCGGCTCGGCAAGGGCTTCCCCTTCACCCAGCTCTACGCGCCCGACGACACCGACGCGGTCGCGATCGAGCCGATGTCCGCGCCGACCGACGCCCTGCGCAGCGGCGCCGACCTGCCCTGGGTCGAGCCCGGCGAGACCTTCGCGGCGAGCTGGTCGCTGCGCATCGCCGCAGCCTGAACGGCGACGGGGCCGGGCGTGCGCCCGGCCCCTCGTGCCGATCGGAGATCGATCCCGAGACTACGGCTGCAGGGAGACGGCAACGATCGTCGGATCGGTGACGTTGCCCTCGTCCCAGGCCGCGTTGGTCTCGCAGCTGAGCACCGCCTCGCCGGCGGCCGGCAGGCTGGCCAGCAGCATCAGGTCGAACTCCTCGCGGTCGCCCGGCTGGGCGTTTTTCTCCAGGGCGCCGAAGCGGACCTCGCGGGTCGTGCCGCCGGCGCTGAGCGAGCAGCTGACCGCCGAGCCCGGGACCACTTCGCTGCCGTTGTTGTTGAGGCCGCCGCGCGCCATCACCAGGTAGGTGCCGGCGGGCAGGGACTGCTGCGTGACCACGGTGACGGCGTCCGTTTTGAGGGCCTGGAAGCCGTCGCTGGTGCCGCCGAACCCCTTCGATTCGAACGCGGCGGGCGCCTTGCCGGCCAGGTTGGCGGCGTCGGGCACGGTGCTCAGGGTCGCCTCGTTGACCTTCTCGCCGGTGACCGCGTCGTTCTGGATCTTGGCGCTGCCGACGACGCCGTTCTTGATCTTCGGGCCGGTCACGGCTTCCTTCTTGATCTTGATCTTGGTGATCGCGCCGTTCTTGATTTCCGACGTGCCGATCTTGCCGGCCGCCGCGTAGGCGCCGCCGCCGAGGGCGACGAACAGCGCCAGCATGGCGAGGACCGAAGCGGGGTGGATGCGGCTGAGCTTGCGAGTCATGGTTGACCTCCTGGTCGTTGGTGGTGCGGTTTCTTGCCCCCTCCAACTGGCCACCCCTCGCCGAATTACGCCGCCGCCGAACTTTTTTCTCCCGCGCCGTAATTTCGGCTCTCCAGAGCGGTTGTACGCCCGAGATGAGCACCGCTTTCGCAATCGAGATCCCTCTGCCGGTGCGGCGCGTACCCAGTACCTTGGGAGCGATGGCCGAGCGGGTCGAGAGTCGCGGGGGGCTGGAGGCGGAGGAGGCTCGGCTCGCGCGCGCCGCCGCGGCCGGCGACGGCGAGGCGTTCGCCACGCTTTACGAGCGCTACGCGCAGCGCGCCTACAACCTCGCCCTGCGTCTCAGCGGCTCCGCCGACGACGCCGCCGACGCGGTGCAGGAGGCGTTCCTGAACGTGATGCGGCGGGTCGGCGAGATCGAGGCCGAGCGCGAGCTCGCCTTCGGCTCCTACCTCTTCACCGCGACCCGCAACGCCACCTACGACCTGCTGAAGAGCCAGCAGCGGGCGCGGCCCAGCGATGCGATCCCGGAGTCGGCGGTGCCGCTCGGATCGGGTGCCGGCGGCCTCGGGCTCGATCCGGGCGACCCCGAGGACGACCCAGGCCGCAAGGTCCTGCTCGCCTCCCAGCAGGAGGAGGTGCGGGCCGCCAGCGAGCGCCTGCCCGAGCGCCAGCGCGAGGCGCTGGCCCTGCGCGAGCTGGAGGAGATGTCCTATGACGAGATCGCCGCGGTGATGGAGATGAACCGCAACTCGGTCGCCCAGCTGATCTCGCGGGCGCGGATCAACCTGCGCGACGAGCTGCGCGGGACCGCGCTTGCCTCGGTCGCGGTCAGCTCGCCGGAGTGCGAGCGCGCCCTGCCGCTGATCGCCGCTCGCGACGACGGCCAGCTCGACCCGGACTCGGCGGACGCCGCCTGGCTCGCCGCCCACCTGCCGGCCTGCGAGACCTGCCGGGTCGCGACCGAGGCGATGCACGAGGCAGGGGTCTCCTACCGCGCCTGGGTGCCGGTCGCGGTCGCGCCGTTCCTCTTCCGCGAGACGATGGCGCGCGCGGCCGAGCTGGCGGGCGCGGCGGCGGCCGGCGACGAGTGGAGCGAGATCGCCGAGCGCCGTCTCGCCGAGCCGACCGACCCGGCGTGGATCCCCGGCCTGCCGGCGGCCTACCGGGCGACGCCGGCGCCCGGGAGCGGCTCCCGCCGCCGCGCCGTGCTGGCCGGGGCGCTGGGGCTGCTGTTGCTGCTGGGCGGCGCGGTGGTGGCGATCTCCAGCGGCGGCGGGGGAGACGCGGAGGGGCCGCGTCCGGCGCCGGCCCAGGTCGAGGTCGCCGACGCTCCGGTCACGCGGCCCGATGCCGCACCCGGCGCGCGGCCCGATCGCGCCGAGCGCCGGCGCCAGCCCGCGCAGCCGCGCCCCGCGGAAGCGACCGCGGCCCCGGTCGAAGCGACGCCGCCCCCGGCCGCGACGCCCGCCGCCGCCCCGGCTTCGAGCCCGACCAGGTCGAGCTCGAAGCCGGCCCGCCAGCCGCAGTCCGGGGGCGGGACCGGCGCGGGCACCGCGCCGGGCTCGGGCAAGGACGCCGGCGAGGATCCCGCCCCGGTGCGCGAACCGCAGCCGGAAGCGCCCCCGCCCCCGTCGACGCCGCCCCCGGCGGAGCCGCCGGGGAGCGAAGAACCGCCGCCACCCCCACCGCCGACGCCCCCGGTCCCCGGCGGCCCCGGCGACCTGAAAAACCCGCCTCCGCCCGGCGGCCCCGTTCCCTAGCTCGGAGGCGAAAGAAACGCGCGACCGGCGCGTTGGTGGCGAGAGAGGGTCCGTGTTCTCACCGACCGGGGAGCAGTTCACAGCTTGTCCATCACTCGTCCTATCGCCGTCTTCTGCGCGCTCGCCTGCGCGCTGGCCGCCGCATGGGCACCCAGCAGGTCCGAGGCCGCGGCGGTCCAGCCGGGCTTCACCGAATCGGTCGTCTTCGGCGGCCTGACCCAGCCAACCGACATCGCCTTCGTCCCCGACGGGCGCGTGATCGTGGCCGAGAAGAGCGGCCTGATCAAGGTCTTCGCCAGCCTCAACGCGACCACGCCGACGATCGCCGCCGACCTCCGCACCCAGGTCTACAACTTCTGGGACCGGGGCCTGCTCAGCATCGCGCTCGACCCCCAGTTCCCGGCCCGCCCCTATCTCTACGCGCTCTACACGGCCGACGCCGCGATCGGCGGCACGGCGCCGCGCTGGGGCTCGCCCGGCGCCACCTCGGACCCCTGTCCGACCCCGCCCGGCCCCACCGACGACGGCTGCATCGTCAGCACCCGGCTCGCCAAGCTGACCCTCAGCGGCGGCACCGTCACCGGCCAGCAGGTCCTGATCGACGACTGGTGCCAGCAGTACCCGAGCCACTCGGCCGGCGGCCTCGAGTTCGGGCCCGACGGGATGCTCTACGCGTCCGGCGGCGACGGCGCCAGCTTCAACTTCGTCGACTACGGCCAGGACGGCTCGCCACGCAACCCGTGCGGCGATCCACCGGTCGCGGTCGGCGGTGCGCAGAGCCCGCCGAACGCGCAGGGCGGGGCGCTGCGCTCGCAGGACATCCTCACCACGGCCGACCCGACCACGCTCGACGGCAGCCTGATCCGGATCGACCCCGACACCGGGGCCGGGGCGCCGGGCAACCCGCTGAGCGCCAGCACCGACGCGAACGCGCGGCGGATCGTCGCGACCGGGATGCGCAACCCGTTCCGCTTCACCTTCCGCCCGGGAACCTCCGAGATCTACGTCGGCGACGTCGGCTGGCTGCTCTGGGAGGAGATCAACCGGATCGGGCGCGCCGACGACGCCAGCGTCGACAACTTCGGCTGGCCCTGTTACGAGGGCGCCGGCCGGCAGTCGGGGTACGAGGACGCGGGGCTGGCGCTCTGCAACCAGCTCTACAACTTCGGCACCGTCACCGCGCCGCTGCTCGCCTACCACCACGACAGCGCGGTGGTGCCGGGTGAGAGCTGCGCGACCGGCGGCTCCTCGACCTCTGGCCTCGCCTTCTACCAGGGCGGCAGCTACCCGGCCGGCTACCAGGGCGCGCTCTTCTTCGCCGACTACTCACGGCGCTGCACCTGGGTGATGTTCACCAGCGGCGGCGTCCCCGATCCGGCGACCCGGGTCAGCTTCCTGCGCGACAACGACCCGGTGAACCTGACGACCGGCCCCGGCGGCGACCTCTTCGTCGTCGACTTCGAGGGCAGCATCCGCCGCGTCACCTACGCGACCGGCAACCGGGCGCCGACCGCGGTCGCAGCCGCGCAGCCGCGCTTCGGGCCGCTGCCGCTGACCGTCGAGTTCGACGGCAGCGGCTCGACCGACCCCGACAGCGGCGACACGCTCACCTACGCTTGGGACCTCGACGGCGACGGCCAGTACGACGACTCGACCGCGGCGAAACCGAGCCGCACCTACGCCAGCGCCGCGACCGTCACGGTGCGCCTGCGGGTCACCGACCGCGCCGGCCTGAGCGCGACCGACTCGGTCCGGATCGACGCCGGCAACGAACCCCCGCACGCGCAGATCGCCAGCCCGACGGAAGCGCTGCGCTGGGCGGTCGGCGACCAGGTGTCGTTCGCCGGCCAGGCGACCGACCCGCAGGACGGCACGCTCGGCCCGGCCAGCATGGCCTGGGATCTGATCCTGCGCCACTGCACCACGGTCGACGAGTGCCACTCGCACCCGGTCCAGTCCTACTCTGGGGTCGCCCAGGGCACCTTCGTCGCCCCCGACCACGACTACCCCTCGCACCTCGACCTGCGCCTCACCGTCACCGATAGCGGCGGCCTCACCGACACCGCGACGCTGCGGCTGGATCCGCGCACGGTCGACCTGACCCTGCGCACCCAGCCGGCCGGCCTGGCGCTGGCGCTCGGCGCCGAGAGCACCGCGACGCCGTTCACCAAGACCGTGATCGTCGGCTCCCGCAACACGATCGCCGGGCCGACGCCGCAGGCGCTGGGCGGCGCCTGGCAGCGCTTCGTCTCCTGGTCGGACGGCGGTTCCCGCAGCCACGAGATCACCGCGCCGGCGACCGCGACGACCTACACCGCGACCTACGAGCCGGCGCCCCCGCCGGCCGGCCTCGTGCTCGGGCTCGGCTTCGAGGAGGCCTCCGGCAGCGCCGCCACCGACGCCTCGCCGTCGAAAAACAACGGCACGCTGAACGGGGCGACGAGGACCACCGCCGGCCGCTTCGGCTCGGCGCTCAGCTTCAACGGCGCCAGCGATCGCGTCGACGTGCCCGACGCGGCCAGCCTCGACCTGACCACGGCGATGACCCTCGAGGCCTGGGTGCGCCCGACCTCGAACGTCGGCTGGCGCACCGCGATCTTCAAGGAGCGTGCCGCCGCTGGTCACGCCTACGCGCTCTACTCCTCCGAGGGCAACGCCCCGATCGCCGAGAACTTCATCGGCTCGACCTACAACGGCGCCGCTGCCGCGAACCCCCTGCCGCTCGATGCCTGGAGCCACATCGCCACCACGTACGACGGCGCGGCCCTGCGCCTCTTCGTCAACGGCACCCAGGTCGCGACCAAAGCCGCGACCGGGGCGATGCCGGCGACCGCCAACCCGCTGCGGATCGGCGGCAACACGCTCTGGGGCGAGTACTTCGCCGGGCTGATCGACGAGGTCCGCGTCTACAACCGGGCGCTCAGCGCGGCCGAGATCCAGAGCGACATGAACGCCGCGATCGGCGCGCCGGCGCCGACCGACACGACGCCGCCGAGCGCGCCCGGCAACCTGACCGCGACCGGCGCGCTGGGCAAAGTCACGCTCGCCTGGGACGCCTCGACCGACAACGTCGGCGTCAGCGGCTACGAGGTCTACCGCTCGACCACCGCCGGCTTCACCCCGTCGGCGGCCAACCGGATCGCGACGCCGAGCGCGACCGGCTACGTCGACAACGTCGCGGCCGGCACCTACTACTACCGGGTGAAGGCGGCCGACACCGCCGGCAACCTCAGTGCCTCCTCGGCGCAGGCGAGCGGCACCGCGACCGCCGACACCACCGGCCCCACGGTCACCCTCACGGCGCCGGCTGCCGGCACCGTCTCCGGCGCGGTGACCCTGCGCGCCAGCGCCACCGACAACGTCGGCGTCAGCGGCGTCCAGTTCCTGGTCGACGGCGCCGCGTTCGGCGAGGAGGACACCAGCGCTCCTTACGAAGTCCAGTGGCCCAGCACGGCGGTCGCCAACGGCACCCACAAACTCAGCGCCCGCGCCCGCGACGCCGCCGGCAACGCCACCACTTCGGCCGAGGTGTCGGTGACGGTCAGCAACTCCGGCACCCCGAACACCGGCCTCGTCCTCGCGCTCGGCTTCGAGGAGACCTCCGGCACCGCCGCCACCGACGCCTCGGCCGCGAAAAACAGCGGCACCGTGAACGGCGCGACGAGGACCACCTCCGGTCGCTTCGGCTCGGCGCTCAGCTTCGACGGGGTAAACGACCGCGTCGACGTCCCCGATTCGGCCTCGCTCGACCTGACCGGCGCGATGACCCTCGAGGCCTGGGTGCGGCCGAGCTCGAACAGCGGCTGGCGCACCGCGATCCTCAAGGAGCGCGGTACCGCCGGCCACGTCTACGCGCTCTACTCGTCGGAAGGCAACGCCCCGATCGCCGAGAACTTCATCGGCTCGACCTACAACGGCACCGCCGGCACCGGCGCGTTGCCGCTGAACACCTGGAGCCACCTCGCCACCACCTACGACGGCGCCGCCCCGCGCCTCTACGTCAACGGCACCCAGGTCGGCACGAAAGCCGTGACCGGCGCGATGGCCGCCACCGCCAGCCCGCTCCGCATCGGCGGCAACGCCCTCTGGGGCGAGTACTTCGCCGGCCAGATCGACGAGGTGCGGATCTACAACCGCGCCCTCAGCGCCGCCGAAGTCCAGAGCGACATGAACACCGCGATCGGGGGCGGTACGCCGCCGCCGCCCGTCGACAGCACCCCGCCGAGCGCCCCCGGCAATCTGACCGCGGCCGGCTCGCAGGGCAAAGCGACGCTCGCCTGGAACGCCTCGACCGACGACGTCGGGGTAACCGGCTACGAGGTCTACCGCTCGACCACGTCCGGTTTCACCCCCGCCGCCGCCAACCGGATCGCGACGCCGAGCGCGACCGGCTACGTCGACAACGTCGCGGCCGGCACCTACTACTACCGGGTGAAGGCGGCCGACGCGGCGGGCAACCTCAGCGCCGCATCCGCCGAGGCGACCGCGACGGTCACCAGCGCCCCGACCTCCCCCGCCGGCCTCGTCCTCGCCTACGGCTTCAACGAGACCTCCGGCACGGCGGCGACCGACGCCTCGAGCGCGAAAAACAACGGCACCGTCAACGGCGCCACCCGGACGACTGCCGGCCGTTTCGGCTCGGCGCTCAGCTTCGACGGGGTAAACGACCGCGTCGACGTCCCCGATTCGGCCTCGCTCGACCTGACCACCGCGATGACCCTCGAGGCCTGGGTGCGGCCGAGCTCGAACACCGGCTGGCGCACCGTGATCCTCAAGGAGCGCGGGACCACCGGTCACGTCTACGCCCTCTACTCCTCCGAGGGCAGCGCCTCGATCGCCGAGAACTTCATCGGCTCCACCTACAACGGAGCCCTCGGAGCGAGCGCCCTGCCGCTCAACACCTGGAGCCATCTCACGACCACCTACGACGGCGCCGCCCTGCGCCTCTACGTCAACGGCACCCAGGTCGCGACCAAAGCGGCGACCGGTGCGATGACCGCCACCGCCAGCCCGCTCCGCATCGGCGGCAACGCCCTCTGGGGCGAGTACTTCGCCGGTCAGATCGACGAGGTGCGGATCTACAACCGCGCCCTCAGCGCCGCCGAAGTCCAGGGCGACATGAACACCGCGGTCGGCGGCTAGCGCCTCCGCTGCGACCAGGGACCGATGGGCACGGCTGGTTTCGAACCAGCGACCTCTCGCGTGTGAAGCGAGCGCTCTCCCACTGAGCTACGCGCCCTGGGAGCGTGGATTCTACGGGCATCGGCGCAAAGGCGAGATGCGGGGCGGAACCGGGTCGCGCGGGCCGGTGGGGCGCGGGCGACGCTTATGGACTCGAACGTTAGTCCATAAAATTAAGTAGGGAGGTAGACATTTTTAAGTAACGGGCTCCGCATGCCGATGCAGCTTCTCGACCTACCTCGAAAGGAGCATCTGTGTGTAGAACGTTCGACAGATCATGGCGGGGGATCGCCACGGCGGCGTTGCTGGCCGTTGCCCTCCTCGCCTTCTCGGCGGGACAAGCGCGTGCCGCCAGCTACCCCGCGGGGGGCAGTGGCTTCAACGGAGGCCCTGAAGGGTGGAGCGTTCCCGACCCCGCGGCCTGCAGCCTGCCAATCCTCTGCAACGCAAACGCGGGATACGACGGGGCGAACGGCAACCCGGCCGGCTCGCTGACACTGAACACCAACATCCTGCTCAACGCGCTCGGCCTGATCAAATCGAACGCGACCTTCGTCTCGCCCAACTTCGTGGTGAGCGAAGGGGGCTCGGCGACGCTGAGCGTGCAGCGCCAGATCGCCTCCAGCAACATCCTCGACCTGGCGCCACAGGGCACCTACACGGTCACCCTGATCGATCGTACGTCCGGGGTCAGCTCGACCGTGATCACCGACTCGGTCGCCTCGGCCGAAACCTCCTTCGCCGGCAAAGACGGCGCCGCGAAAGTGGTCGCGGGGCACACCTACGCGATATCGATCAGCGCCGAAGCCAGCTCGAGCGTCGCCAACCTCGGCCTGTTCGGCTCGACCGCGCTGCGCTTCGACAACGTCAGCCTCACCGTCGGCACCACCGGCGGCGGCGGCGGTGGTGGTGGAGGCGGCGGAGGAGGGGATGGCGCCGGCGGCGGCAACAACGCCAGCACGCTGACCAACTCCGAGCTGCGCCGGCTGATCCAGGCCAACGGCTTGGTCGGCAACGCGGTGATGCGCGGCAAGCGGGTGTTCGTGAAGGCGAAGTGCTCGGCCAGGGTCGGCCGCGCCTGCACGGTCACCGTCCAGGGCCTGCTGAGGAAGGGCAAGCCGGCGACCGCGAAGCGCACGGCGAAGATCGCCAAGGGCAAGGCCAAGCAGCTGGTCCTGCCGGTGAAGCCGCGGCTGAAGGGTCAGGTGCAGAAGAAGAACCGGCTGCTGTTCAAGCAGACGGTCCGCGCCGGCAAAGCGAAAGCGACCGTGTTCAAGAGCCTGAAACTGATCAAGCGCCGCTGAGGCGGGCTCTAGGCCGGGCGGGGGGAGGGGTCGAGTCCCTCCCCCTCCGGGTCGCCTTCGCGCTCGGACCGCTTGCGCAGCGCCAGGCCGACGAACGGGAAGACCAGGGTCGACAGCATGGCCGCCCCGACCAGCCCGGCCGCGGTCGAGCTGCGCATCTCCCCGGCTTCCACCGCGATCGTCGTGATCGCCACCACCAGCGGCAGCTCGGTCGCCGAGTAGAAGGCGAGCGCGCCACGGTCGCGGACGCTCATCACACCCCGGTAGAGGAGCATCGCCGGGGCGCCGCGGACGATCAGGAAGAGGCCGAAGAACATGAACAGCTTCGCGATCGCTTCCGCCGAGCCGAGCGCGTCGAGGTCGAACGAGATGCCGCTGGTGACGAAGAAGAAGGGGACGAAGAAGCCGAACCCGACCGCGGTCAGCTTCGACTCGAACACTTTGACCTCCTGGCCCTTCAGCGCCAGGCGGGTGATCATGCCGGCGACGAAGCCGCCGAGCAGGATGTCGAGGCCGAGCTCGCCGGCCAGCAGGACGAGGCCGAAGACGAGCACCACGGTGACCCGCACGGCGAGCTGGCTGGAGGCCTCGAAGGTCCGTTCGAGCGCCGGCCAGCCGCGCCAGGCGTAGCGGATCGAGCCGATTGCGAGGACCAGCGCGAGGGCGACGAAGCCGAGCAGGATCACCGCCTCGTGCAGCGGGTTGGTGGTCGAGAGGACGAGCGTGATCAGCAGGATCGGGCCGAACTCGCCGGCCCCGCCGGCGGCCAGCAGGAAGGTGCCGAAGCGGGTCTTCAGCTCGCCGTTGTCGCGCAGGATCGGGATCAGCGTGCCGATCGCGGTCGTCGCCATCGCCGAGCCGACGTAGAGGAAGGAGACGATCACCCCGGCGGCGGCGAGGATGCCGCCGAGCCCGTAGGCGATCGCCACCGAGAGTGCCCAGCCGAGCGCCCCGAGCTTGATCGGCACGCCTTTGATCCGGTCGAAGTCGATCTCGTAGCCGGCGAAGAAGAAGAGCATGCCGAGGCCGAGGTTGGAGAAGAAATCGACGAAGTCGTCGGTTTTCGCAAGGTCCAGGAGTTCCGGCCCGACCACGATCCCGAGCAGCAGCTCGAGCACGACCACGGGCGGCGCGAACCGTTTCGGCACGGCGGCGACCGTGATCGCGGCGATCGCCGCGATCATCACGATCACGAAGAACGACTGGGCGTCGACCTCGATCTCCGCGAGCGGTAGGGGGACGGCGAGCAAGTGCGCATCCTACGCTGGCCCGGTAGGATCGGCAACGGACCGTGCTAGGCGGGGAATCAGCGGTGCCCTGTAACCCGCAATCCGCTCTAGCGGGGCCGAATTCCCGTTCCGAGGGACTGGCCGTCGGGGTCAGTACGTCGCGGCGGCGTTGACGGCCGGGTCCTGCGCGACGTGGGCACGCGAATCAGGTCAGGTCCGGAAGGAAGCAGCCTTAAGCGGATGCCGCGGGTGCCGCAGGGAAGCCCGGCCCGAGCCATAAACGACGGACACGCCCGGTGACCTCGTCTCAGAGGCGGGTGCACGGTCCATGACTTCAGCTCGAGCGCAGTTGTCCCCGCGATGCGGGCGACAACTGCGCGCTCAATCGATCAGCCGCGCGCGCATCCGGTTGATCGCGATCCGCCAGGTGAGCGTGGCGAAGGCGACCAGGAAGGCGAAGCGGCCGATGTCCTCGGCCTCGAAGCCGAAGGCGGCGCCGCGGACCAGTTCGACCAGCTGGTGCAGCGGGTTGACGTTGGCGATCAGCTGGATCCCGTCGGGCAGGCCGGAGATCGGGAAGAAGGTACCGGCGACGAGGAAGAGCGGCGTCACGAACAGCGCGGTCACGTAGTTGAACTGGTCGATCTTGGCGACCACCGCCGCCATCGTGATCCCGAAGCCGGCGAAGCCGAGCGCGGTGACGAAGGCGAACAGCGGCACCAGCAGCATCCCCGGCGCCGGGTCGAGCCCCCAGAAGAAGGTGACGATCAGCGGCACGCAGCCGTAGACCGCGGAGCGCAGGGCGATCCAGAGCATCTCGGCGCTGACCAGCTCGTCGACGTCGACCGGCGCCGCGAGGATCGCTTCGTAGGTGTTCTGGAAGCGGTGCTTGACGAAGGTGCCGAACATCGAGGGCAGGGCGGAGGAGAAGATCACCGCGGTCGCGACCATGCCGGTGCCGACGAACTGGATATAGGGGACGCCTTCGACGTTGTCGATCAGGGTGGCGCCGAGGCCGAGCCCGAAGGCGAGCAGGTAGACCAGCGGTTCGAGCACGCTGGAGAAGGTGGTGCCCTTCCAGTAGGTGCGGAAGTTGGCGAGCTCGCGGCTCATCACCCCGGCGATCGCCGCCGGTTCGAGCCGCCGCATCGTGCGCTGCGGTGGCGCGGCCGGCCGGGCCGCCTCCGGGACCGCGCTCACTCCGCCTCCTCCCCGGTCAGCAGCACGAACACGTCCTCGAGCGTCGCCGCCCGCAGCACCGCGTCCTCGGGCACGATCCCGTTCTCGGCCCGCTCGGAGCCGACGATCGCGATCGCCGGGCCGGCCGGGCGCACCCGCAGGCCGGCGCCCTCGGCCGCGCCGCGCAGCTCGGCCAGCCGCTCCGGCGGCGCGTAGATCTCGGCGGTCTGGCGCCCGGCGTGCTCGGCGATCAGGTCGGCGGGGCGGCCGCGGCTGATGATCCGGCCCTGGTGCATCACCGCGACCTCGTCGGCCAGCCGCTCGGCCTCCTCGATGTAGTGGGTCGACATCAGGATCGTGGTCCCGCGCGAGCGCAGCTGGTCGATCAGCGTCCACAGCTCGGTGCGGATCTGCGGGTCGAGGCCGACGGTCGGCTCGTCGAGCAGGATCAGGCGCGGCTCGTGGACGAGCCCGCGGGCGAGCAGCAGCCGGCGGCGCATCCCGCCCGAGAGTTTGTCGACCTCGGCCTTGCGGCGGTCGGTGAGGCGGGCGATCTGCAGCGCTTTGTCGACCGCGGCGCCGACGTCCTTGACCCGGTAGAGGCGCGCGTAGACGGCGAGGTTGTCCTCGACCGTGACGTCGACGTCGAGGTTGTCGAGCTGCGGCACCACGCCCATCAGCGCCCGCGCTTCCTTCGACTGCCGCGGCAGCTCGTGGCCGAGCACCCGCAGCGAGCCCTCGTCGGCGATCGCCTGCCCGGTCAGCAGCCGCATCGTCGTCGACTTGCCGGCGCCGTTCGGCCCCAGCAGCCCGAGGCAGATCCCTTCCGGAACGTCGAGGTCGAGCCCGTTCACCGCTGTGATCGGGCCGAACTGCTTGATCAGACCGCTGATTTCGATTGCCGCCACGGCGTTTGACGCTAGCGGTTCGGGCCGCTCGCCGGGCCGGCCGCGACTACTTGCTGCAGTAGATGTCCTCGAAGTCGTCGTGCGGGTTGCGCACGGCGATCTCCGGGACCTTGCCGCCACCCTCGTTCGCCATCTGCCAGCGACCGTTGAAGCCCTTGAACGAGCCGCTGGTGAACTTGAGCACGCGGCCTTTCGGGTTGGTGAATTTGCCGCTGATCCCGTTGCGCTCGTACTTGCCGCCCTGCTTGATCTTCAGCTCGCCAAAGTATTCGCCGGAAATCGTGCATTCGTACTTGCCAGCCGGCGGCGGGCCGGCGCTGGCGGGTACGGCCCAGACCAGCAGGGCGAGGGCGGCGGCGATCAGCAGAGGGACGAGGCGGGACACCGGCGCCCAGTCTATGCTGCCGGCCGCGATGCTGGACGAGCGCTGGATCAAGTCGCTGCACGTGGAGACGATGCGGCGGGCCGACCTGCACGCCGAGCGCGAGCACCACGTGCTGTTCCAGGCCTCGACGATCGGGGCGTTGCTCGACGGCGCCTACGAG
>CAYXFL010000008.1:0-61609 GCA_964464285.1 uncultured Conexibacteraceae bacterium | reverse complement strand
AGCATCTCGGCGAGGCCGGTCTTCAGTCGGAAAGTCGCTCGTTCGGCCATCGCGCGGTTGGGCATCATTTTCCCGATCGACCTAGCCCAACGATGTTTCTAGACGACTTCTTGACGCGCCACCCTGAGTCGGGCGGGCCGGGAAAACAGTACTGATATCCGGGCATGGCAGTCGCCGATACACGACACCCTGGCTGAGCCTATGCGCTTCGAACGGCCCATCTCCGCGGACTATGCGTTTCAACATGACCTCATCCTGGATCTCGCTCGCAACGGTGGCCGAATCCTTTTAGGTTCGCCTTTATAATACGACGGTATACTTTATAACAGGATTGTATAGAGAGAGCTCGCCTACAGCTAAGGATGCGCAGCGAACTCACCCCACCGAGCGACCAGGTTCAAGCGATTCGTCGCTCAGCTCCTCGCCGTCGTAGGGGGCGGCGTCCAGTTTTGCCACAGCGGGGTCTTGGGCACGGCGAAGCAGAATCGCGGCAGCGGGCAACGATTCATCTGGAAGCGCGGCTACAAGCTTGTGGGGCTCGGTCTTGGTCATCGCCAGCAAAGGCAGCGCCGGCCTTCGGGCCGGAATCGAGGTGAACATCGCCCGATCTCAACCGCTCAAGGGCCACGAGCGGCTGAGATGCCGGATATCGGCGGTAATCGACGGCGATATCGCGACTATCCCTACCGGGAAGTCCGCTGGGAGATCCCTGCAAAAGCCTATCTTTGGCCAATCACGTATCGCACCCAGGAGGTCGGCGGTTCGAATCCGGCCTAGCTCCACTGAAAGCCTCCCGTACGGCGGCACTCTTGGCTGACCGGGCGAATGCGGGCGCGAAGCTGGGTCGCGTACTCAGCCGCGGGTCAACTTCGCACCTCTGCCGGGAACCTGACCTCGATGGCGAGGCCGCCCTCGGGGCGGGCCTCGGCGTGCAGGGTGGCGTGGTGGGCAGTGGCGATCGCGCGGACGATCGAGAGGCCGAGGCCGTGGTGGCCGTCGCCGCGCGCGCTGCGCTCGCCGTCGAGGCGCTGGAAGGGCTCGAAGAGGCGGTCGACCTCGGCGGTCGGGATCGTGGGGCCGTCGTTGGTCACGGAGAGGACGGCGGTGTCGGCCTCGCTGGCGGTCCGCACTCGCACCTGGCCACCGGGGACGTTGTGGTCGGCGGCGTTGTCGAGGAGGTTGCGGACGAGCTGCTCGACGAGGGCGGCGTTGCCGTTGGCGGCAGCGGGCCCGAGCGCGGTCTCGACGCGGACGCCGGCGGGCGCCGTGGCCGGCAGCGGGTCGCGCAGGACCGCGCCGACGACCGCGGCGAGGTCGAACGGGTGGCGCCGGTCGAGGCCGCGCTCGCTGGCGGCGAGCGTCAGCAGGGACTCGAGCAGCCGCTCCTGCTCCGCGCCGAGCGCCAGCAGGCGGCGCGCGGTCGCGCGGAAGGAGTCGAGCGTCGCGGTCGGGTCGGTGAGCCGCTCCTCGAGCAGCGCCCGCCACACGGTCAACGGCGTGCGCAGCTCGTGCGCCACGTTGGCGACGAAGCGCTGCTGGGCGCCGAAGGCGGTCTCGAGGCGGGCGAGCAGGCCGTCGACGGTGTCGGCGAGATCCTTCAGCTCGTCGCGCGGCCCCTCTAGGCCGAGGCGCTCGTGCAGGTTGCGCTCGGAGATCTGGCGCGTGGTCGCCGTCATCGTCCGCAGAGGGCGCAGGACCCGGCCCGCGACCAGCCAGCCGAGCGCGATCGAGGCCACGGTCATGATCGCCAGGGCGATCCCCGACTGGACCAGCAGCTGGTCGAGGATCTCGGCGCGGTTCTGTTCGAGCGTGGCGAATTTCGACTCGACCGCCTGGCGCGCCTCGGCGGACAGGTTCGGTTCCATCGTCGGCACGATCAGGTTGATCCCGGTGGTGCCGCGAAACAGCAGGTAGGTGATCGCCAGCAGCGCCGCCCCGGAGACGAGGAAGAGGCCGCCGTAGAGCAGGGTGAGGCGCAGGCGGATCGTCGGCGCGGGCAGGTGCTTCCAGCGGCGGGGCACGGTCAGATCCGGTAGCCGCCCTGCGGGACGGTCACTATCAAGGGCGGCTCGCCGAGCTTCGCCCGCAGCCGGTTGATCGTCGACTTGACAGTGGTCGTGAACGGGTCGGCAGCCTCGTCCCAGACCCGTTCGAGCAACTCCTCGGCGGAGACGACGCGGCCGCGGGCGGCGAGCAGGTGCTCGAGCACCGCGAGCTCCTTCGGGCTGAGCGCGAGCCGCTCGCCGGCCCGCGTCGCGATCCGGCGGCCGGGGTCCAGCCGCAGGTCGCCGTGGCCGAGGATCGGCGGCAGCGACGGCTGCGCACGCCGCGCCAGCGCCCGGATCCGCGCCAGCAGCTCGGCGTAGGCGAACGGCTTCGCGAGGTAGTCGTCCGCGCCGAGGCTGAGCCCCTCGACCCGCTCGGCGACGGTGCCCGACGCGGTCAGCATCAGCACCTTCGTCTCCCCGTCCCGCGCCACCAGCGCCTGGCAGACGTCGTCGCCGTGCAGGCGCGGCAGGTCACGGTCGAGCACGACCACGTCATAGTCGACGACCGCGGCGCGGCGCAGCGCCTCCTCGCCGTCCGCCGCGACGTCGGCAGCGATCCCGTCACGGCGCAGCATCCGGGCAACCGACTCGGCCAACTCGCCGTGATCCTCGACCACCAGCACGCGCATCGTCCCAAGCATGCCCA
The DNA here is from genome assembly GCA_964464285.1 of uncultured Conexibacteraceae bacterium. Lineage (GTDB taxonomy): Bacteria > Actinomycetota > Thermoleophilia > Solirubrobacterales > 70-9 > VAYN01. Next base: position 58,915 of record CAYXFL010000008.1, on the reverse strand, counting down.
CCCGCGGGTCACAGCGCGGTCACAGCGGCGGTGACCGCCGTGTGACCACCCGTCTCCTAGAACGGCAGGAGTGGACCGACCAACGACTTCCAAGGAGATCCGGGGATGAGGAAACAGGACTGGCTGGTGGCATTGGCGCTGGCCCTCTGCGCGCTCGCGCTGGTGGCCTGCGGCGGCGGGGGCTCGGAGTCCGACGGCGGCGGGAGCGCCGCGCAGACCGATCCGGTGCTCGAGTTTGCCGAGTGCATGCGCGAGCACGGCGTCGAGATCGAAGATCCGCAGCCGGGGGAGAACATTGCGATCGAGGACGACGACCCGACGACCAGGAAAGCGCTCGCCGCCTGCGACGGCAAGCTCGGCGACGCCGGCCAGGAGCCCACCGCCGAAGAGGACGAGGAGTTCAGGGAAGGGTGGCTCGCCTTCTCCGAGTGCGTGCGCGAAGAGGGCATCGACCTGGCGGACCCGGAATTCCCGGGTCCCGGGCAGGTGCGCCTCGGCATCGCCGGGATCGACACCGATTCGCCCGCATTCGAGGCCGCAGCGGAGGCCTGCAAGGGCGAGGTGCCCCCCCAGACCGGTGGCGGTGTCGGCGTCGGTGGCTGACCCGGCCGGCGCACGGGGGGGACGGCGGCGGCGCGGGCCGGCGGCGGCGCGGGGGTGGCGGGTGCTGCTCGCGGGCGCCGCCGCGGCGCTGATCGGCGCCGCGGCATTGGCGCTGCTGCTCGGCGGCGGCGACTCCGACGGCGACGGCGCCACGGCCGGCCCCCCCGCCGGCGCGGCCATCGGCACGGTCGAGCGGCGTACGCTCGCCGAACAGCTGACCGCGACCGGCACGATCGGCTACGCGGGCGAGAACACGGTGCTCGCGCGGCTCGCGGGAACGGTCACGGCGCTGCCAGCGGTCGGCGGGGAGATCCGCCGCGACGGGCGGCTCTACGCGATCGACGGCGAACCGGTGCTGCTTTTCTACGGCTCGGTACCGGCCTACCGGACCTTGGCCGAAGGGGTGTCCGAAGGTCCCGATGTCGAGCAGCTGGAGCGCAACCTGGCGGCGCTCGGCTACGAACCGGGCACGGTCGACGAGGAGTTCAGCGCCAACACCGCGGCCGCGGTCGGCACCTGGCAGGAGGACCACGGGCTCGAACCGAGCGGCGAGCTGGAGCTGGGCCGGGTCGCCTTCCTGCGCGGCCCGCAGCGGGTGACCGAGCGGGAAGCGACGCTCGGCGAAGCACTCGGCGGCGGGGGCGGCGCGAGCCGCATGGTCGCCTGGCAGCCGGAAGCGGCGGGGCTGGACGAAGCCGAAGCGGCGCGGGAGCCGGAGGGGAAGGAAGCGCAGCCCGAGCCGGAGGGGAAGGAAGCGCAGCCCGAGCCGGAGGGGAAGGAACCGCAGCCCGCGGAGGGGCGTGGCGAGGAGCCCGAGCCCGAGCCCGAGCCCGAGGAAGAGTCTGAAGCCGAACCCGAGGCGCCCTCGGTTCCCGTCCTTCGCACCAGCTCGACGCGGCGCGTGGTCAGCGTCGAGCTGGAAGCCGACCAGCAGTCGATCGCCCGCCGCGGGCAGCGGGTCGAGGTGGTGCTGCCCGGCGGCACCGCGGTGCCCGGCAGGGTGGGCGGGCTGGCCGCGGTCGAGGCTTCGGGCGGCGAAGGCGGACCCGGCGCAGCGGAAGCCGGACCGGGGGTCGAGGCGACGATCTCGGTGGCCGGGAAGCACCGCCTCCCCGGGCTCGACGGCGCCGCCGTCAGCGTCCGCTTCACCCAGCGGGTGCGCGAGGACGTGCTCAGCGTGCCGCTGACTGCGCTGCTGGCGACGGGCGAGGACCGCTTCGCCGTGGTCGCCGTCGCAGGGGCGCAGCGGCGGCGAATCGTCGTCATCCCCGGCCTCGCCGCCGACGGCTTCGTCGAGGTGAAGGGCAAGGGCCTGCGCGAGGGCATGGTCGTGGAGACGGGCGGGTGAGCGCCCCCGTCCTCGAGCTGGAGGATGTGCGCAAGACCTACCCCGGCGGGGTCGAGGCGCTGCGCGGGGTCTCACTGGCCATCGAGCGCGGCGAGCTGGCCGCGATCGTCGGTCCCTCCGGCTCGGGCAAGTCGACCCTGCTGCACCTGATGGGCACGCTCGACCGCCCCAGCGCCGGCACGATCGCGGTCGAGGGCCGGAACGTCGCGAAGGCGAGCGATGCCGAGCTGGCCGGGATCCGCGCGACCCGGATCGGCTTCGTCTTCCAGCAGTTCTTCCTGCTCGACGCGGCACCGGTCCTCGACAACGTCGCCGACGGCCTGCTCTACGCCGGCGTCCCCGCAAGCGAGCGCCGCGAGCGCGCCGCCGCGGCCCTGGCCCGGGTCGGCCTCGCCCACCGCGAGCACCACAGCGCCGCCAAGCTCTCCGGCGGCGAGCGCCAGCGGGTCGCGGTCGCCCGAGCGCTGGTCGGCGAGCCGGCGATCGTGCTCGCCGACGAGCCGACCGGCAACCTCGACTCGCGTACCGGAGCCGCGCTGATGGAGCTGCTGCGCGAGCTCAACGCCGATGGGGCGACGCTGGTGATCATCACGCACGACGACGAGATCGCCCGCTCGCTGCCGCGGCGGGTCGCGATCCGCGACGGGCGTGTCGAGTTCCTCCCCCCCGTCCGGGAGGAAGTCGACACGGGGACGGCGCCGTGAGCCGCCTGCTGCCCGGCGACCTCCTGCGCCTCGCCACGCTTGGCATCCGCACGCGCCGGATGCGCGCCGCCCTCTCGGTGCTCGGGATCTCGATCGGGATCGCCTCGCTGGTCGCCGTGCTGGCGATCTCGCAGACCAGCAAGGCCGACCTGCTGGCACAGATCGAACGGCTGGGCACGAACCTGCTCACGGTCGAACCCGGCGAATCCGTCTTCGGCGAGCAGACCGAGCTGCCGGCGGCGGCCCCGGCGCGGATGCGGATGCTGCCCGAGGTCGCCGCCGCGAGCGCGCTCACCGGGATCGAGGGGGTGACGGTGCGGCGCTCCTCCTTCGTGCCCGAGAAGATCACCGGCGGGATTGCCGTGCGCGGCGCCGAGGGCTCGCTGCTCGACACGCTCGAGGGCGAACTGCGCGACGGCCGCTTCCTCGACCGCGCGACGGCTCGCTACCCGGCGCTGGTACTGGGGGCGAAGAGCGCCCAGCGGCTCGGGATCGAGCGGCTCGAAGGGATCACCCAGGTCTACCTCTCCGGGCGCCTGTTCACTGTGGTCGGGATCCTCGCGCCGCTGCCGCTGGTGCCCGGGCTCGACAGCGCGGCGCTGCTCGGCTACCCGGTGGCGAAGCGCCTCTTCGGCACCGAGCGCAACCCCTCGAAGGTCTACGTGCGCGCCGCCGCGGGCGAGGAGCGGGTGCGCTCGGCCGCCGCCCTGCTGGCGAGCGCCGCCGACCCCTGGGACTCGGGCGAGGTCGCGGTCAGCCGGCCCTCCGACGCGCTCGAGGCGCAGGCCGCCGCCGAGGGCGCCTTCACCTCGCTGCTGCTCGGGCTCGGCGCGGTTGCCCTGCTCGTCGGCGGGATCGGGATCGCCAACGTGATGATCATCTCGGTGCTGGAGCGCCGCTCGGAGGTTGGACTGCGCCGCGCGCTCGGCGCCCGCCGCCGCCACATCGCCGTCCAGTTCCTCTGCGAGTCATTCATGCTCGGGGTGCTCGGCGGGGCCGCCGGGGTGCTGCTCGGCGTCGGCGTCACCGCCGCCTACGCCGCCTACGAAGGGCTGGCGCTGCTGGTGCCGGTGGTCGCGGTCGCCGGTGGCCTCGCGGCCGCCTGCCTGCTCGGGGCAGCAGCCGGCTTCTACCCGGCGCTGCGGGCCGCGCGGCTGACTCCGACCGAGGCGCTGCGGTCGACGTGACCCGTCCGGACCCCCGCCGACGGCGGGGAGGTACCTATGTCGTCCACAGCTCGGCGGCGCGTCGCCGGATCACCCGGCTGCAGAGGCTGCTGCGACTTGGGGGAGCCGTCGCCGTCCTGCTCGTCCTCGCGCTCGTCTGGAGCCGGCTCGGCGACGACGGGTTCGGCAAGCGCGGGACCGGCGAGCCGGCGCTGCCCGCAGCCGGCTCGGGAGCGGGTGCACGCGCGGGCGGCTCCGGGCGGCTCGACAGCGGGGATGGGTACGTGGCGGTCGACGCCTCGGTCTCGCCGTTCAGCGATGAGCCGGCAATCGCGCGACTCGACCCCGGGCTGCGCGACGCTCTCCTGCGGGCGGCGAGCGACGCCGGCGCCGACGGGATCACACTGCGCGTCAACGGCGGCTGGCGCAGCGCTCGATACCAGCGGCAGCTGCTGCTGGGCGCGGTCGAGACCTACGGCAGCGTCGAAGCCGCCCGCCGGTTCGTGAAGCCCCCGGCGGAGTCGAGCCACGTCACCGGCGACGCCGGCGGCGGCTAGTCACCGCACCGCCCGCCCCAGGCTTTGGTTTGGGGGAATCGCACCCGGAGGCCGGCCGCGCATGGCTTGGGCTCGGAAGAGCGAGGCGCGGCGGGCTATGGATCGACTGGGTACGCCGCGGCGCTGTGGGCGCGGTCGATCAGCTCGTCGCAGCAGCCGGAGATGGTGAAGCCGAAGCCTTCGGCGGACTGATCGACCTCGGTCACGACTGCGCCTTGAGCGTGCTGAGTGCAGGTGACGCTCTCGATCTTTGCGGTCATCTGCTGGATGGCGAGCTGTCGGCCGCCGCCGGCGATCACGTCGAAGAACTCTTCGCTGGTGACCGCGCGGCCCTCCAGCGCGTAGGTGACGGCGGTGCTCATCCTGTTCAGCGTGACAGGTGGCCGCCATGGATGGAGTCGCCCTCGTCTGAATCTGGCCGGCTCCGCGATGGGCTACTGTCGCCCGACACGGTTTCGCCGTGCCAAACAATTGAGAGGCGGTCCCTTTGGATCCGGTCGGATATGAGCTTTGCACTCCCGAGGGCGGCAAGGGCGGTGGCGTTCGCGCGACGCGTGGATTCCAGGTTGGCGAGACCGTGATGATTGGTGAACTCGAGGGAGAGGTCGAGCGCAACGACTCTCATGCGACTCAGATCAGCCGGACCAAATGGGCCCGGCATCGCGGCCTCGGGCCGATCGTCAACCATTCCTGCGATCCGAACTGCGGCGTCGAGGTGAACGAGACCGGTGCCTGTGACTTCATCGCCCGGGTATCGATCCTGGCCGGCGAGGAGATCACCTTCGACTACGCGATGCGCAACTACTCGATCGAGCATTTCCCAGGCGGATGCCTCTGCGGGGCCAGCAACTGTCGCGGCTCCGTGACCGGCTGGAAGGACCTTTCCGACGAGCGCAAAGATGACTACGAGGGCTCGGTCGCGCCCTATCTGCTGGAGATCGACCGCCAGCTGGCCGCCAGCGCGGCATAGGCCCGAGCGCTGCCGGAGCGATCAGAGAAAGTCCCTAGCACTAAGGTTCCCTCAATACGGTTTTAAAGTTCGGTCCAGTCGCAGCCGATGGAGCGGGGGCGGCGAGTGGACTGCTGATGACCAGGCTTGGGGGCGCATAGATGAATTCGGTCGGCGACGCCGGCCCTGGGCTGCCAACCCCGAAGGGCAAGCAGAAAGAGGTTCTGGCCGTCCCCGCCGAGGGCCATACGGTCGTGCTCGGCACCGCCGGATCGGGCAAGACCACCATGGCGATCCACCGGGCGGCGCTCCTGGCCAACCCGCTGACCTCCAACGCCGGCAAGGTCCTGCTCGTCACCTACAACCGGACCCTGGTCGCCTATCTGAGCTACTGGCGTCCCCGCGCCCTGGCCAACGTGACGATCGAGAACTACCACAAGTTCGCTCGCGGCTACCTGAACTACCGGGGGAAGATGGGCGACGACTCGATCTGCGAAGGCGGCGAGCGGGAGGGGATCATCGCCCAGGCGGTGGCGAACGTGAAAGGCAGGCTGGGCGACGCGGCCCCGGCCCTCTTCGAACGCCCGCTTCAGTTCTTCGTCGACGAGATCGACTTCCTCGCCCGCTACGGCCTCGACGGCGACGCCTACGTCAGGTCCGATCGATTCGGCCGCGGCGCGGGTTTCTCGCGCGAGCTTCGCCCCGCCCTCCTGGAGGTCAGGGACGAGTACCTGCGGCTCCGTGCCGCCGCCGGCCGGCAGTACGACTGGGAGGACGTCGCGGGCGCGGTCCTCGACGAGCTCGAGGTCGACGAGACCGACTGGAAGTACCGGCACATCGTCATCGACGAGGGGCAGGACTTCTCGCCTCAGATGCTGAGGTCGCTGGCCGCGGCGATCCCACCGGACGGATCGCTGACCTTCTTCGGCGACATGGCGCAGCAGATCTACGGTCGCCAGGTCTCATGGCGACAGGCGGGGCTCAACGTCCCCCACGGCGTCTGGCAGTTCGCCCGCAACTACCGCAACACCCCCGAGATCGCCGCGCTGGGGCTGGCGGTCGCCGCGATGCCCTATTACGGCGAGGTGCCGGACATGGTCGAACCCGACGAGTTCGAACCGTCGGGACCGCTCCCCTCCCTCGTCCGCTGCCGCTCCTTCTCGGAGGAGGCCAAGTTCGTCATCGACACCGCGCGGGCCGCCGCCCAGACCGGAAGCGTGGGCGTCCTGATGCGCCGCAACCAGGACGAGGCCCGCTTCCGCAAGGCGTTCAAAGGAGGCCAGCATCTCCACAAGAAGATGAAGACGTGGGACCCCGGGCCCGGGATCAGCTGGGGCACGTTCCACGCGGCCAAGGGGTACGAGTTCGACACCGTCATCCTCGTGGGACTGTGCGCGGAGAGCTGGCCCGAGCCGATGGCCATCGATGCCCGCGGGCGCGAGGCGGCCGAAGCCGAGGACGGGCCGCTCCTCTACGTCGGAGTGACCCGTGCCCGGCGGGAGCTGATCATGACCTCGGTCGGCCAGCCGACCGACCTGCTCCCCGAGAACGACGGGCTCTGGCAGGAGCAGCGACCGTGAGTGACGTCGAGGCGATCCGCGCCGAGGCCGAACGGCGGGAGATCTCGCGCCTCGCGCACTTCACCCCGACGCGCAACCTCGTCCACATCGCGAGCGGCGACGGGCTCAAGTCGTCGACGATGCTGGAAGAGGAGGAGCGCGCCGAGTTCAACCGCGTGGACCTCGAGCGCCTCGACGGCTATCCCGACCACATCTCCTGCACGATCGAGTACCCGAACGCCTACTACGTCAAGAAAAAGCAGGAAAACGCCCGGGGCGAGCAGCGAATCTTCCCCGACTGGGTCTGCCTCCTGCTCGCTCCCAAGCGGCTCTGGGCCGAGTCGACCCTTCTTTGTCCGCACAATGCGGCCGGGTGGGGGGGAACCAGGGTGAGCTCGGGCCTTGAGTGCTTCATGTCGATGTTCGCCGACGAGGTCGAGGCTCCCCGCGAAACCTGGACCCGACAGAAACAGCCGGAATGCTGCCCGACCGACGCCCAGGCGGAGGTCCTCGTCCACCGTCAGGTGCCGTTGCGGGACGTCCTCGGGATCGTCGTCGAGTCGGTGAGCCAGGCGGCCGGCACCTACGCGATCCTCGACCAGCTGGGAGCGCCGGTCGGCGATCTGCCGCTTTTCGTCTGCCCCGATTTCTACCGTCCAAGTCGACTCGCGGGCGGATTGCGTGCCGGCAGACGTCCCGTCGAGGAGGCGTGGCATCCTCCAGCCAATGCAAGTGGCGAGGCCCTCGGTGGGTAGCGGAGCGACTGATCCGGGTCGCCCCACCGGGTTGGCCACACGAGCGCAGGCGGCGATGCTCGCCGCAGCCTGTGGCGACGCCCTGGGCTGGCCGGTGGAGCCGCGAGGCCAGCGGGTCGGGGGCACGTCCGACCTCCAGCCGAAGCTCGCCTTCACCGAGTGGACGCGCCGCGAGGGGGGCGGTTACATGCCCTATCAGCGGCGCGTGCCGGCGGGCGCCTACAGCGACGACACGCAGCTGATGCTGGCGGTGGCGCGCAGCCTCACTCGCGGCGACGCGTGGTGGGAGCACCTGACCCAGTTCGAGCTGCCCGCCTGGACGCTCTACGAGCTGGGCGGAGGAGGCGCGGTCAAGCGAGCCGCGCAGGGATGGGCGAAAGGCCTGGCTCCCTGGGAGGCGAAGAAGAGCGCCGACCGCCAGCGGTACTTCGGCGCCGGCGCGAACGGGGTCGCGATGCGCATCCTGCCGCACGCCATCTTCGGCGCCGAGGACGCGAGCTTCGACCGGGTCCGCGAGCGCATCGTCGCCGACGGCGTGACGACCCATGGCCATCCGCGAGCGCTGGTCGGCGCGCTGGTCGCCGGATACGCGATGTGGTCCGCCCTCCGCTGGAGCGGCAAGGTCCCCTACGGAGGGCTGATCGACGACTGCCTCGGCGCCAGGCAAGCCTGGGGCCGACTGCCCGGGACCGCCCTCGCACCGGGCTGGAGCGAGGCGGCCGAGCAGGGGCTCGGGGCCTCCGTGGAGACGACCTGGGATCAAACCTGCGAAGAGATGGCCGCGCTCCTCTCGCTCTGCAAGGACGCGATCGAGCGGGGCTCGCTGGCCCGCGACGGTGACGTGCTCGAGGACCTCGGGGCCTTCGGAAGGGAAGGCGGCTCGGGCACCCGGACGGCCGCGGTGGCGATCTACCTCGCGTCTCGCTACGTGGCCAAACCGACGGCCGGCCTACTCGCCGCCGCGTTCGCCAAGCGCGCCGACACGGACACCATCGCCTGCCTGACCGGCGCCATGCTGGGCGCCTTCTCCGCGGACGACCGTGTGGACGGCCTCGTCTCGGACCTGCAGGACGGCGCCTACATCCACCGCCTCGCCGGCCTGGTGGCAAGCCGCGAGGTGGACCACGGGCCGCCGCTCGACTGGCCCCGGCAGCAGAAGAGCCGGCTCCTGCGAGAGCTCGCGGAGATCGAGCTGGGACAGACGATCTCCCTGCCGCTGTTCGGGTCGAGCCGCGTGGAGGCGACGGAACGCCCGCAGACCAAATCAGCCAACGAGATAAGGATCTGGTGGCTGTCCACCGAGCTGGGGCAGACCCTTGCGATCACCAGCAGCAAGAAGGCTCCGAAGGGAGAGCCAGAAAGCGAAGGCCCGGACCCCCAGGACCGGCCCCGGCAGCTGAGCATGGAGGAAGCGCCCGGGGTCGTCCAGTCGACCTGGAGCTTCATCTTCGTGCGCAGCCTGCCCGAGGCGCTGCGTCTATATAGAGATCTCCTCGGGATCCCCGTCCGCCGGCTTCGGGATCGCTCCGCGGTGCTGGTCGGGAACGTGGTGCTGGAAGAGTCCACCGAGGACGAATCGACCGGCCGCGAAAACCTCAGAGCGCCCGAGGTCGTCGGCGTGTTCGTGCGGCCGCAGGCCCTTACCCACCTACACAGCCAGATCACCGCGGCCGGGTACAGGGCCTCGGAGATCGGCCCAGGTCGCCATGGGAAACGGTTCCGGCTCGAAGACGCGGACGGGCACGTCATCGAAGTCTTCACCTCGCCCCCGTCCAGCTAGGACCTTGAAGAAGCGGCCCGAGCTCGAAGCGAAGCTCCTTGCCTGGCTCAAGGAGGGTCCCGGTGACTCGGCGCGCGAGGTCGGCGACCTGCTCGATCCGTTCCAGTACGTCGCCTCGGCGAACTACGTGGTCCCAATGCTCCTCGACCTGGCCATCGACCATGGGAACGAGGTGGTCGACGCCGTTCCCAGGTACAGCTCGCTGGATCACGCCTCGAACTGGTCGAGCCTGCTGTCCGCGGTCTCCCGGTTCGACGACTTCATGGTGCCCTACTTCAACACCAAGGAGGCCACCGACCCGATCGCCGAGGAACTGCTGCGCTTCGAGAGCGACCGGCTCGGCCGCCAGCACGCGATCTCCTCCTTCGAGCAGGGTCTCTGGAGCCTGGTCGAAGACGACCAGGGCTTGCGCGTCCACCTGGCACCCCGAGTGAGAAGGTCCGCCCTCCATCTGGTCGCCAACAAAGCGGACTTCCTTGCCACCGAGCCAAGCGTCCAGGAGGCCCTGCGGGAGTCCGAGGGAGACATGGAAAGCCTCACGCTCATCCAGGGCACCCAGGCGCTCTCGATCCTGCGCGAGAGCTGTCCGGAGGCCTGGGTCCGGCTGGAGGCTGGTCTGCCTTTCCGGATCGGCGTCGTCCCGTTCTTCCGCGCCTTCGTCATCGGGCTCTCGCAATCGGGGCTCCGCTGGGTAACCCGAAACGTGCTCTGGAAATACTGGGCCGAGTTCTCCGCGGATCGGGATGCCCCGCCGATCGATCGCGACGAGTGGGACGCGCTCGTCGACTTCAACGCGGTGACGCCCGCGGAGGGATTGGAGTGGGGTCTGCAGGCCGCGCTGATCCAGTTCGGCGAGGCCTTCGCCACCTGGCCCTTCGTCTTTCACGTGCTTCACCCCGACCTGAACTTCCTCACCTTGCTGGTTCGTCGACACAGCGATCTCTGGAGCAGGACGATCGGGGCCGACCTCGCCCGCGTCGCCGACCGGATGGCCGCCCGGGTGCCCGACGACGGCAGGTTCCTCGCCCGCGCGCGGCGGCAGCGCAAAGGGATCGGCGAGGTCGATCTGGCCCTGCTCGACCGGGCCACCGGAGACGTCATGGTGCTCGAGCTGAAGACCGTGTTCGACCGGTTTCGCAGCCATGTGCAGCTGAGCAACTTCACCGAGCAGCGGGTCAACTTCGAGAAGGCGATCGGCCAGGCCCGACGGGCGGCCGAGGCGATCCGCAGCGGAGACTGGTCGCTGCGCGACCTGTTCGGGAAGGAAGCACCCGCCTCGCCGGGCGTCGTCACCCCCGCGCTGCTGACCTGGTGGGACACCTACAACCCCACGCTCGGCTCCGACGACTCGATCGTCTGCGCCAACTTCGCCTGCTTCGAGTACCTGCTGGCCGAGTCGTCGGGCCTTTCCGATCTCGTCACCGCACTCGAGGAGCTGCCCCGTATCTACTGCCCAGCTGTCCTGAGACCAGGGGTCGCGAGGTTCGACGGCGACCCGGTCCCGATCCGGCGCGAGGTCCAGACCGACCTCCTCCCCCCGCTCGAGCCTGGCCGGCTGAGCCCGCTTACGCACGCCGTCCTGACCGGCCTGCCGCAGCTGCCCGCCGACCCGCAGCCGCGCGAGGGTGTCTCCCCCGAGGAAATCCCCGTCGCCTACGACTGAGCCTTCGCCGTGCCCAGACGAGCGGCCCCGGGCGCGGGTCGTAAAGGGCGAACTCCGGCCTGCCGATACAAGTTCGCCGGGTAAAGTTCCCGATCCAAAGACCCTGGGGAGAGTCCATTGTCCTTCGCTCGCATCCGCGCGACCGCCGCCGCCGCTCGTCGCGGTCCTTCGCCACTGCTGCTCGCAACCGCCGCTTTCGCCGCGCTCACGCTGCTGGTCGCCGCCGGCTCGCCAGGGCCCGCGCAGGCGGCGAAGACCGGCGGCGCCTCTTGCGGGGACGGAGCAGGGATGTCGACGGCGGGAACGGGCCGGTTCGCCGCGCGAGGCGACGATGACCCCTACATCCCCGGACTCACCGGGACGTTCGACCTCACTGATTTCGTCAAAGGGAGGATCGGCGGGGCGGGGCTCGAGTGGATCGCCGGCCTGGGCTTCTCATGGCTCGGCGACGTCACCGGCCTCAAGGCGAAGATCCAGGCGAACTCGCCGGAGCGGCAGACCCTGCGCAAACTCGAACAGATGAAAGCGCAGCTCGACGACATCTCGAAGCGGATCGACGAGGTGAGCGCGAGCATCGCCGGCTTGACCGCCGAAATCCGCGAAGACAACTTCACCAAGAGGCTGGAAGCGCTCTGCGCGGTCGCGGACGACCAGCGGAACGCGTTCAAACGGTACGCGGCCGCGATCGAGGCCGGGGTGAATCTCGGGGCGATCCTGATGACGGACCCGGAAAAAGCCGACCAAAAAGGTCCCAGCGGCAAAACGCCGCGACAGGAAGTGACCGCGGCGAGGCAGCTCTTCGACAACTTCTACAACTCCGCGCGCGTGGAAGGGGGGGTCGCCTCCCTGCGCGCGGCGCTCGTCCCGAGGGGCAAGCAGCAGACGATCTTCGAGCTCTACGGCAAGGTGCTGCTGACCCACCGGTTCCTGACCACCGCCGACTCCGAAGCGCTGCGGGCTCTCTATCCCGAGTTCTCGAACATGCGCGCGCTGGCCTCCTGGATGGCGGCCGAGTTCTGGGCCGGCCAGAAGCAGAAGCCGGCGGTCAACGAAGTCCTCCAGAGCTTCCTCACCGACACCAAGGACGCGGAAGCGATGCTGCCGCGGAAGATCCCGCGGGGCGTGCTGATCGACCTCGGCGACGCCGCCGGCAAATCGAGCACGGCGAAAAGCGCCAATGAAGTGCCGATGTGGTTCGCGCCGACCGGCGAGGACCTCGGGTGGCTGCCGGACAACATCCTGCCGGCGCCGTTCGGGACGATCGCGATCCGCGAGGTGGACGACAAGCTCAAGCAGCTCAACAACCCGGCCAAAGAGGAACGGCAGGACCTCGGCAAGGGCTGGGCGGTGCCGAGCAAGAACCAGTTCACGGCGCTGATCTCGAAGGACTGCGTCGCCGACCCGAAGGATCCGAAGAGCTTCACCGGGGGCAGGGAGAAGTGCACGACGGCGCTGAAGAAGGGCCAGAACGTCGCCGGCTACCTGCTCAGCCAGATGGAAGACAACAACACCTGGCAGCGCCTCTTCTGCCAGAGCGGGCCGAAGCTGACCTGCGCCCCCGGCGCCGGGCCGGGACCGAACGGTCCCCACGCCTTCGTCTGGACCAACGAAGCGTTCTCGCAGACGATCAAATGCGGCTACGAAGTGCTGCCGCCCTGGCACACCTTCCACCGCGTCTACCGGACCTACAGCGGCATGCACACGCTCGCCGAAGGTGCCGCGCCGGAGGTCTTCCCGCACCTGCCGGGAGTGTCTCCCTACAGCCAGCCTTCAAACGAGACCCCCGCCCTCTACGCCTGCGACACCTTCCTGAAAGAACTGGCGCTGGGCAAGCCCCCGGTACCGCGGAACGCCTTCGTCGAAGGCATCCTGCTCGCCACCCGGTTCACCGGTGACCAGGACCTCGCCCGAGGCATCGACTTGATGGGCCAGCGCGCCGCTCCCGACCCGCAGCAGGCGGTCCTCACCTGCGCCGGCCAGCCGACCACGATCCGCGGCACGAAGCGCAACGACAGGATCCGCGGCACGCGCCGACGCGACGTGATCAACGCCGGCGCCGGCAACGACGTGGTCAAGGGACTCGGCGGCGACGACCTGATCTGCGGCGGCAGCGGCAACGACCTGCTGGTCGGCGGCGCCGGAGACGACGTCCTGCGCGGCGGCCCGGGCAAGGACCGCCTCAAGGGCGGCCGCGGCAAGAACAAGCTGCGCCGCTAGCCGGGATAAGGGGGTCGCCCCTCGAGGCGGCCGGGGCCGCCACCAGTCCCCCGAGGAGGACGATCTGCCGAGCACCGCGCGAGCTTTCCCCTGCCCGTTCGCAGGCAGGGGAGAACCGCCACGCCGACCTTCTGCCGGTCGCTCAGCCCGTCGAGGAGAGGCGCATGATGGTCATGTCGACCGAGCACTGCTGGCCGCCGGGCGGCGTGGTGGCGGCGCTGTTCAGGATCACCTCGTTGCCATCGAGGTAGGAGAGGTCGGCGTAGGTCATGCGATAAGGATCGTCGGGCGGGGTGAGGAAGAACGAGATCGGATTCGTCGGCCGGGGGTCCTTCATCTCCGGGGAGACGCAGGCCGGATCCGCCGAGGTCATCGTGAAGCTGATCGGCTCGCCACCGCGCCAGACCGCTTTCAGGGTCACCGGGGTCGCAGTCCCGAGCCTGATCCCGGTGCCGAGGTAGGTGCCGTTCCCGGGCGGCGGGGGGAGCTTGGGGATGTCCGCCCGCACGTCAGCGGAGAGGTCGCTCCTGGAGACAGCGCCGGGAGCGATGTCCACGCTCTTCACCGCGCCGGCCTCGAGGTTGGCCGAGTCGACCGATCCCTTCACGTCCAGCAGCGGCTGGGCACCGGCGTAGGCGACGCCGCCGAGGGCGACGAACAACGCGAGGTAACCGACCGCGTTGGAGTGCAGGTGGCGGATGAAGGTGCGAGCGGGTCTTTTCATAGCGGCACCCTATATTCAGGATCTCTTTTTCGCAATCGCCGCGCCGGGGATCGGGATCCCCTTTTCCGCGCAGTTGAGGGCGCTCTCGATGTCGCCTTCAAGCGGGCGGTCCTTGTAGACGCTGCCCCGCGGCATCCCGTTGGCGAGGTGCTCGAGGATCTGGCCGTAGGCGCCCTCCTGCGACATCTGGCGGATCACCGGCCAGTCCCTGACGTTCGCCATCGCGGCGACGGCGGCGCTGACCTCGGCCTCCTCGCCGTCGCGCCTCCCCTGCGCCCAGCGGGCGAACCAGGTGCAGCTAACCGAGCCGGCGACGGCTGCTCCGAGCTGGTACCGGTCGGTGGGGACCGAGGTGGCGACGACGTCGTCGGCGCCGAAGCCGGGCGGCACCGGGACGCCCTCCAGCATCCGCTCGACCGTCGGCTCGAACTCGCCGGGCTTGACCACGCTCGCCGGCATCGCCGCCAGCCAGGCCTCGCTGTCGACCTTGCGCAGGGCGGCGAGCCGGGCCTCGAGCGCCTCGATGCTCGGCACCTCGCCCGTGTACCCGACGACGTAGCCGCCTTCCTCCCAGAGCACGAACACACCGATCTCTCCGGAGGGCCATTCGTGGTACTCGATCACGGTCGCGGTGGTGCCGAGCACCGGGACGGTGGTGATCGGCCGGGTGTCGAGTTCGCCGCTGATGCTGTTCACGCGGCTGGCCAGGGACCTGACCGAGCTGGGGATCCAGTCGAGGCTGAATTCCTCGGCCTCCGGTCCCTCGCCGCGCACGAACTGCATCGAGCTTTCGATCGCGGCCTGCAGGCCGTCGACGCGCCAGCCCGGCTCGTCGAGGAGCAGCCGCGGCGCCGCGTCGGCGAAGCGGACCACTTCGGCGGCGTAGGCGGAGCTCGGCTGCCCGGTCGGGCGGCCGCCGTCGGAGCCGAAGATCAGCAGGAAGGCGAGCAGGCCGCTGGCGATCGCCGCGATGCCGAGGGCGAGCCGCCCGGTGCGCCGGCCGCCGCCGCGCCGGGTGGTCGCCATTTCTTCCACCCCTCGGAAGAAATGGCGACCACCCGGGAGCGGCTCGTCGAGCAGGGCGTCGAGCAGCGCGTCCTCGGCGGCCGATACGGGCAGTTCCGCCGCCCGCTCGCGATCGAGAGGGTTGGCCGCCGCCATCCGGTCTCGCGCGTCTCTCGCCCTCATGGTTCCTCCTTCAGCTCCAGGTTGGTCTGCGTGGAAAGGTCCGGGTGCTGCCCGGTGAGCGCGCGGGCGAGCCGGCGGCGCGCACGGTGCAGGCGGCTGCGCGCCGCGATCGCGGAGATCCCGAGCACGCGGGCGACCTGCGTGGGGGTGAGTTCCTCCCAGGCGCTGAGCCGGAGGATCTCGCGGTCGTCGTCGGGCAGGCTCGCGAGCGCCGCGTCGAGCCGCTCGTCGTGCTCCTCTGCCCCCGCGCCCGCCCCCAGCGCGGCCAGGTCGGCGCGCAGGCGCTCCGCCAGCCGGTGGCGTCGATGCTCGCCGCGGCGCTGGTTGGCGAGGGTGCGCCGCGCCACCCCGTAGAGCCAGGGCCGCGCCTCCTCCCCGAGCGGCACCGCCGGCAGCCGCCGCCAGGCGACCAGGAAGGTCTCGGCGACCACGTCGGCTGCGTCTTCGGCGTCGACGGTGCGCCGCACCGCGTAGGCCAGCACCTCGCGCACGTGCGCGGCGTAGAGCCGGCGGAAGCGGTCCTCCGCCAGCCGCCGATCGAGCGCCTCTCCCCTCTCGGTCATCGCCCGCATTACCCCCAAGATGTCCGGCACGCCCCCCGAGCGTTGCAGGCCGTGGGCTGGGGAAGGTTGCGCGCCGGATGCCCGACGGACGAGGTCGCCTCGGCGGCGAGGACGGTCAGCGCGAGACGGCTGCGCGCGAGCATCGGGGCGCGCATTTCAGCGAACGTCTCGGTTCCCTGAATGACCGAACCGTCGTTTTCGCCGAGCGCGCGCCCCGAACCGCCCGGAGCTGGCCGTTTGCCCTAGCCGGAACTAGGCGTTCAGAAGCTGGCGCTGACGCTCGCGGTGCAAACCTCGCCGGACGGGCTGACCGCGCGCGCCGAAACCGTGTCGGTGCCCGGGCGGTTGGCGAGCACGCGGCGGATCTCGAAGGAGCCGCTGCGGCCAGCGGTCGTCCCCTGGGTGCGGGCTGCGACTTTGCCGTTGTGGCGCAGGACGACCCTCCAGGTGACGCCGTTGCGGTTCTGGTCGACCTCGAACTCGGTCTCGATGCGGCCGTTCTCCGGGCTCAGCTTGATCTCCGCCTCGGTGGCGCCCGTGCAGGTGCCCTGGCGCTCGACGTCGTCGTCGTTGGCGACCGCGGTCGCCGCGAACAGGGCGAGGACGGCGGGGATGGTCGCGATGATGATCATCAAGGTGCGCTTGCTCATGTTTTTTCCTCTCGTGTGGTGTCCTTGTAGTTCTAGGGAAAGACGCTTACCCCGGTCGCCTCGTCGACGATCGAGATCGCCACCGCGGGACAGGCTTCGGCGGCCTCGGTCATCAGGTCCGGGCTGTCGGTGCCGATCACGACGGCGGTGTCGTCGAGGCGGAAGACGGTGGGGGCTATCTCGACGCAGTCGCCGTGGGCGCTGCACTCGGCGGCGTCGACGATCGCTCTGTGGCTCATGCTGCCTCCTTCTCGGGTTGGAGGGCCAGGCCGGCCCCCTCGATCTGCTTGCGCAGGACTGGAATCGCGCGGGGACGGCCGACCGCGAGCCCGGCGACGGGAACGCCGGCGCGGCAGAAGAGCACCTCGAAGTCCCGCCGCGCCGGGTCGCCCTCGACCGCGACCCCGTCGGCGAGCTGCGGGTGGCCGACGCACTGGATCCGCACCCCGTACTGGTCGCTCCAGAAGCTCGGCAGCGGCGGCCGCCCCGGCGGCTCGCCGAGGATCGCCCTGGCGACCGCGGCGCCCTGCCAGGCCGCCGCGTCCCAGTGCTCGGTGCGCAGGTGGGCGCGGCGGCGCGGTTCGAAGGCGAGGCAGGCGTCGCCGGCGGCGAAGACCCCGGGCAGCGCGGTGCGACCCGCGGGGTCGACGGGGACGCCGCCGCTGCCCAGTCCGCTGCCCCGCAGCCAGCCGGTCGCCGGCACCGTGCCGATGCCGACGACGACGGCGTCGCAGGCGACGCGCCGGCCGTCGGCCAGGACCAGCTCCTCGACCCGGCCGGCGCCACCGCGGGCGCCCGCGAGCCCGGCGCCGGCGAGGATCCGCACGCCCTCCTCGCGGTGCAGCTCGGCGAACCAGCGACCGAGGCGCGGGCCGACGACCGGCTCCAGCGGCACCGGCAGCGCCTCGATCACGGTGACCTCGACGCCGAGGCCGCGGGCCGTCGCCGCCACCTCCTGCCCGATGAAGCCGGCGCCGACGATCGCCAGCCGCGAGCCGGAGCGCAGGTCGGCGCGCAGCCCCCGCAGGTCGGCGAGCGTGCGCAGCTCATGGACGTTGGCGGCGGCGAGGAAGGGCAGCCGCCGCGGCTCGCCGCCGGTAGCGACCACGAGGTTCTCGTAGGGCAGCGAGGCGCCGCCGGCGAGCGCGAGCCGCCGCGCCGCCGGATCGAGACCGACCGCCGAGCGGCCGAGCAGCAGCTCGACCTCCGCCTCCTCGTACCAGGCGGTGGCGCGGTAGGCGACCGAGTCCACGGCCGCCGCGCCGGCCAGCAGCTGCTTGGAGAGCGGCGGCCGGTCGTAGGGCGGCTCGGGCTCGCCGCAGACGATCCTCACCCGCCCGGCGTACCCGCGGCGGCGCAGCGTCTCGGCCACCCGCTGCGCCGCGAGGCCACCGCCGACGATGACGACGCCGGCGCTCATCCGCCCTGCTCCACCGGCTTGCCGGGTGCCGCCTGGGCGGCGGGCCGCTTGGCGGCCGAGCCCTGGGCCCGCGCCCTCGCCCGCCCTTCCAGAACCCGGTGAACGAAGAGCCCGCCGACGATCGGCGTCGTCGCCATCACCCACCAGCGGAACCAGACCGCCGAGCTGTCGGTGCCGGCGCCGAGCGCGTGCACGAGGCCGAGCACGTAGACGAGCACGGTCGCGCGGTGCGCCTTGCGCCAGGTCTTGGCGCCGATCCGGCGGCGCGCGTAGTAGCTCAGCCCGAGCAGCAGCGCCAGGTAGGCGGCGACGACGCCGAGCCCGGTGAAGAAGGTCTCGAAATCGAGCGCGAAGGGGACGGCGACGCCGGCCACGCCGGGGTCGAGGAAGGGATCGCCGAGCAGGGTGATCGCGTGGACGGCGATCGCGATCAGGCCGGCCAGCGCGGTCTGCTCGTGGATCGCCATCAGCTTGCGGGGCAGGCCGGGGACGCGCAGGACCTTGCCGGCCATCGCCAGGCCGATCGCGACCGAGACCGTGACCAGGACCAGCGCGACCAGGCCGGAGGCGCGGCTCGCCAGCCACCAGCCGTGGCTTTCGAGGGTGTGGGCGGCATCGGTCATGCCGCCGCCGCCTCGGGCGCGAGCGGCCGCGGCAGGCGGATGCGCGGCGGCCCGGCCAGCCGGCCGACCGGCTCGACCCGGCCGCTGTCGTGGACCAGCAGGCCGCCCTGGGCGGCGAGCAGCTCGCGGGCGCGCGCCGGGCCGGCGAGCAGCGCCGCCTTCGCCATCGTCTCGGCCTCGACCGTGCTGGCGCCGAGCGCGGTGACGCCGACCAGCCCGGTCCAGGCCGGCCGTCCCGTCGCCGGGTCGAGCAGGTGGTGCGCGAAGCCGCCATCCGGGTGGCGCCAGATCCGCACGTTGAGGCCGGAGGTGGCGATCGCCCCGGAGCGCAGCGCGACGACGTAGGGGCGCGTCCCGCTCAGCGGGTGCTCGACCGCGATCGTCCGCGGTGACCGCGAGGCGTCGCAGCCGCCGAGGCGGATATCGCCGCCGCAGTCGACCAGGAAGCCGTCGTAGCCCGCGAGCGAGGCGGCGATCAGGTCGGCGGCGAGGCCCTTCCCGATGCCGCCGCTGTCGAAGCGCAGACCGGGCGGGCGGACGATCTCGCCGCGCGTCTCCTCGACCGCGAAGCGGCGCCAGCGGGCAGCGGGATCGGGGCCGGCCGGGCGCCGTGCCGGCGCTGCCGCCAGCGCCGCGCCGAGCGGGGCCGGACGAACGCCGACGCGGCTGCGCTCGTAGCCGGCACGCTCGATCTGCTCGACCAGGGTCGGGTCGACGAGACCGCCGCTGCGCTCGGCCGCCCAGACCCCGGCCGCTACGGCCTGACGCAGCAGCGGCGAGGCGGGGACGCGTTCGCGGTGGTCGCGGTTGAGCGCGCTGAGCTCGCTCGCCGGATCGAAGCGGGAGAGCGCCGCCTCGAACTCGGCGACGAAGTCACGGGCGCGGGCGGCGGCCTCCGCCGCCGCGGGCACCCCCGGGCCGGGCTCGCCGATCAGCAGGCGGACGTGGCTGCCCATCGCCTCGAAGCTGAGGTCGTGCTCGGCCATCACGAGGCGCTGGTCACGGGGGCGGAGACGGGGACGGGTTCGGAGACCGGGACGACTTCGCCTGCCGGCGCGGGCGTCGCGGCACCGGGAGCCGGCGCCGCCGCGGCGGGGGCTGCCGGGACCACGGTCGTCACCACCCGCCGCAGGATCACCTTGCGCACCGGCGGCGTCGGCTCGGCGCCACTCGCGCCGACCCCGGACGGGTCCTGGCCGACGCTGAAGCGGTAGGTCAGCAGCCCGAGCAGCAGGCAGAAGAGCAACAGCGCACCCCAGAACACCGGGGCCGCGCCGGGGCGGCGAGGCTTGGCGCGGGCCTCAGTCATCGTCGCCCCGGTCCTCGCGGGCGTCGGCGAGGTCGTCTGCGTGGTCGGCGCGGTCGTCTTCGCGATCCTCGAGCGCGTCGGCGCGGTCGTCGAGACGGTCCTCGAAGTCGTCGGCGCTGTCGTCGAAGTGGTCGTCGTCGCCGGAGCCGCTGGAGCGGGTGACCGCCCCCGAGCCCGAGGGCGCCGTGGCCCGCGAGCCGCTGCTGGAGCTGACCGGAGCGGGGCTGCCGGCGCTGCCGGAGCCGCTGCTCGAAGTGCTCACCGGAGCGGACCCCCCGCCGGCACCGGAGCTCACGGCGGCGGCCGGATCGGCCCGTTTGGTCACGTGGATCGTCCGCCGCACCACCTGCGGGCGGGTCGCGTCCTGGTCGGTGCTCGCCTCGCCCCCGTCGCCGTCCCCGGAGCCCATCGCCACCCCGGTCAGCCCGGCGAGCACCGCGACGGTGGTGACGGTGGCGATTTTCGTCTTCAGCTCCTGCATGGCGCGGACCTCCGGTTCGAAGTGGCCGGGCCATTCTCGGAAGCGGCCGTCCAAGGGCCGCCCAGGGGCAGGTAAAGAGCTGGCAAAACCTGCCCCGAGCAGGGTCAAACGTCCAGCATTCGCCGCTACAGTGAGCCGCATGTCCGCCCAGGCGCCGAGCGGCAGGATCCTCGTCGTCGAGGACGAGGAGTCGATCTCCCAGCCCTTCGCCGAGGCGCTGCGGCGCGCCAACTTCGAGGCGGTCGTGACCGGCACCGCCGCCGGCGCCCTGGAGCTGACCGAGAGCGAGCGGCCCGACCTGGTGATGCTCGACCTGATCCTGCCCGACGGCGACGGCCGCGACGTCTGCCGCGAGCTGCGCCGCCGCTCCGACGTGCCGATCATGATGCTGACCGCGCGCGGCACGGAGATGGACAAGATCGTCGGCCTCGAGCTCGGCGCCGACGACTACGTGGTCAAGCCGTTCAGCGCCGCCGAGGTGATCTCCCGGATCCGCGCCGTGCTGCGCCGCAGCCGCCCGCGCGAGAGCGACGAGCAGCCGCTGCGGGTCGGCGGCCTGGTGCTCGACCCCGCCGCCCGCATCGTCCGCCTCGACGACGAGCGGCTCGACCTCTCGCGCAAGGAGTTCGACCTGCTGGCGGCGCTGATGCGCAGCGCCGGCCGGGTGGTCAAGCGCGAGGACCTGATGGCGGAGGTCTGGGACAGCAACTGGTTCGGCTCGACCAAGACGCTCGACGTCCACGTCGGCTGGCTGCGCCGCAAGCTCGGCGACTCCCCCGCGGACCCGGGCTATATAGAGACGGTGCGCGGCGTCGGCTTCCGCTTCGCCGCGCCGGAGGGCGAGGCCCCGTAAGCCTCCGGGCCACTCTCCTGCTGGCGCTGGCCTACGTGCTGCTGCTGGCGCTGATCGCGCTCGGCGTGCCGCTGGCGCTGAGCTTCCGCGACCGCGTCGACTCCGAGGTGCGCAGCCAGGCGAGCAGCCAGGCCGAGGTGGTCGCGACCTCCGCCGCGGAGCTGCTGGAGCCGCCGCAGCCGCGGGTGCTCGACCGCGTCGCCGAGGCCTCGGCGACCAGCGTGCGCGGGCGGGTGATCGTGGTCGACGCCGGCGGCCGCCTGCTCGCCGACTCCGCCGGCACCCCGGCCGGCGCCGACTACGCCAACCGCCCGGAGGTCGAGGCGGCGCTGGCCGGCCAGCGCGAGCAGGTCAGCCGCCACAGCCAGACCCTCGACGCCGAGATCCTCGCCACCGCGGTCCCGGTCCGGCGCGGCGGCCGCACCGTCGGCGCGGTGCGGGTGACCCAGAGCGTCGACGCGGTCGGCGACGCGGTGCGCACCTCGATCCTCGACGTCGCCGCGCTGACCGCGGTGGTGCTGGCGCTGGGGATGATCGCCGGCGCCCTGATCGCGCAGCAGATCGCGCGCCCGATCCGCCGCCTCGAGGGGACCGCGCAGCGGGTGGCCGGCGGCGATCTGGACGCGGCGGCCCCGGTCGAAGGCAGTAAGGAGCAGCGCTCCCTCGCCCGCAGCTTCAACGAGATGACCGCGCGGCTGAAGCGGCTGCTGCGCGTGCAGCAGGACTTCGTCGCCGACGCCTCGCACCAGCTGCGCACGCCGCTGACGGGGGTGCGGCTGCGGCTGGAGAACCTCTCCGACAGCTTCCGCGGCGAGCCGGCCGTGAAGGCCGAGGTCGACGCGGCGATGCTGGAGATCGACCGGCTCTCGGAGATCGTCGACGAGCTGCTGATCCTCAGCCGCGCCGGCGAGCGCGAACTGCCCGGCGAAGCGGTCGACCTGGGCTCGGCGGCGCGGCGGGCGGCGGAGCGCTGGGGGGCGGCGGCGGCCGAGCAGGAGATCGAGATCGCGGTCGAGGCGCCGGCGGAGGCGAGCGCCTGGTGCGCCCGCACCGACCTCGACCGCTCGATCGACGTACTGGTCGAGAACGCGATCCTCTACTCGCCGCCCGCCTCGACCGTGACGATCGCCGCCGCGCCGGGGCGGGTCGAGGTCCGCGACGAGGGGCCGGGGCTGGCGCCCGGCGAGGAGGAGGTCGTCTTCGAACGTTTCAGCCGCGGCGAGGCCGGGCAGCGGGGACCGAAGGGGTCGGGCCTCGGCCTGCCGATCGCGCGCGAGCTGAGCCGCCAGTGGGACGGGGACGTGACCCTGGCCAACCGCGACCGAGGCGGCCTACGTGCTGTCATCCAGTTGAGCGCATGAAGCTGACCGCGACGACGAAATGGATCGGGCTGGCCCTGCTCGGGCTGGCGATCTCCGCCGCGGTCGCGGTCGCCGCCAGCAACCTGGTCAGCGAGCAGATCGGGATAGCCTCCGAGTCGGTCTCGGCCGGCGACGCGCTCGCCCCGGCGGTGCAGTCGGCCGCCCGCCAGGCCGGCGTCGCGGCGCCGGCTCCGCAACCGACCGGCGCTGGGGGCGGCGCGGCGACGGGCCCGACCGCCGACGAGCTGGACGACCGGCAGGACGCGCGCGAAGACGCCCGCGACGATCGCGAAGACGCCGCCGAAGACGCGCAGAAGGACCGCGAAGACACGCGCGAGGACGCGCTCAAGGAACTCGAAGACCGCCGCGATGACTGACCCGCCCGCGCCAGCCTGATGGCAGCCCCGGCGACGAGCGTCGAGGCGGGCGGGCGCGAGGTCCGCGTCAGCAACCCGGACCGCGTGATCTTCCCGGCGGGCGAGCGGGCGCCGGAGCTGACCAAGCTCGACCTGGTCGAGTACTACCTCGCGGTCGGCGAGGGGATCATGCGGGCGGTCGGGCGGCGGCCGACGACGCTGGAGCGCTGGCCGAAGGGGGTTCACCCCGGGCTGGTGGTGTCGACGCGGGGCGAACGCGGCGGCGACGCGTTCTTCCAGAAGCGGGTGCCGCGCGGGGCGCCGGACTGGGTGCGGACGGCACGAATCGACTTCCCCTCCGGCCGCCACGCCGACGAGGTCTGCCCGACCGAGCTCGCGGTGGTCGCCTGGGCGGCGCAGATGGGCACGATCACCTTCCACCCCTGGCCGGTGCGCGAGGACGACGTCGACCATCCCGACGAGCTGCGGATCGACCTCGACCCGCAGGAGGGGACCGGGTTCGCCGACGCGGTGCGGGTGGCGGCGGAGGCGCGGGTGCTGCTGGAAGACCTGGGCTACGCCGGCTTCCCGAAGACCTCGGGCGGACGCGGCGTCCATATATATGTGCGGATCGAGCCGCGCTGGAGCTTCACCGAGGTCCGCCACGCGGCGATCGCCTTCGGCCGCGAGCTGGAGCGGCGGCTGCCCGGCGAGGTGACGACGAAGTGGTGGAAGGAGGAGCGCGGCGAGCGGATCTTCGTCGACTACAACCAGAACGCCCGCGATCGTACGATCGCCTCCGCCTACAGCGTGCGCCCGCGTCCCGGCGCCCCGGTCTCGGCGCCGGTCGGCTGGGAGGAGCTGGCGGAGGTCGCGCCCGAGGACTTCACCGTCGCGACGATGCCGGCCCGCTTCGCCGAGATCGGCGACCCGCACGCGGCGATCGACGAGGTCGCCCACTCGCTGGAGCCGCTGCTCGACCTCTACGAGCGCGACGCCGCCGAGGGCGAGGCCGACATGCCCTATCCCCCCTCCTACCCGAAGATGCCGGGCGAGCCGAAGCGGGTGCAGCCCTCGCGCGAGCGCCGCGACGGCTAGGGCGACTGCGGCAGCTTCGCGGCGCCGCGCTTGGTCACGGGGCGCGAGGGCGGCGGGACCACGGGGCCGACGTCGCCGTCGGGGGCCTGGTCGAGATCGGCGACGACCGGCGCGTGGTCGCTCGGGCCTTTGCCTTTGCGCGCCTTGCGGTCGACCCAGGCGGCGCGGACCCGCTCGGCGACCGGGTCGCTGGCGAGGATCAGGTCGATCCGCATCCCCAGGTCTTGGTGGAACATCCCGGCCCGGTAGTCCCAGTAGGAGAAGACGCGCTCGCCCGGCCAGCGGTCGCGGACCACGTCGCGCAGCCCGACCGCCTGCAGCTCCGCCAGCGCGGCGCGCTCGGGCGCGGTCACGTGGGTCTGGCCGACGTAGGCCTCGGGGTCGAAGACGTCCACGTCGGCCGGGGCGATGTTGACGTCGCCGCAGACCAGCGCCGCCTCGGGCCCCGCCGCGACCACCTCGCGCAGCGCCGCCAGCCACTCGAGCTTGTACTCGTAGTGCTCGGAGCCGGGCTCGCGCCCGTTCGGCACATAGACCGAGTGCACGCGGACGCCGCCGCAGGTGGCGGCCAGCGCCCGCGCCTCCTGATGCGGGAAGCCGGGACCGCCGGCGAGCCCCGGCACGACGTCCTCCAGCCCGACCCGCGAGAGGATCGCGACCCCGTTCCAGCTCGCCTCGCCGTGCAGGGCGACCTCGTAACCGCGCCCGCTCAGCTCGTCGCCGAGCAGCTCGCGCAGCGCCTCGTCGGCGAGCTTCGTCTCCTGCAGGCAGACGACGTCCGGCTCCCGTTCGTCCAGCCACGGCAAGAGCCGCGGCAGCCGCTGCTTCACCGAGTTGACGTTCCAGGTCGCGACCCGCATCGGGTGGAAGCTACCGACGGCGGGGGTTGGCGAAGGGTGGGGATTGGGGCCGTCCGAGCCCGGGCCAGCACCCACACCTCGTCTTGGCAGGTAGGTGTGGGCGCTGGCCCGGCTGACGTGGGGGGAGGGAGGGGTCCGCGCGCCCTCGGTCGGTTGTGGCCCCTATAGAGGGCCCAAAAGCACCGAGCGCGCCGAAGCACCGGTGCGCACGAAGCCGCCGTCGGGCCCGTCGGCGCTCCACCTGAGGGCGAAGTCGCCCCCCTCGAAGTCGTCTTCGACCAGGCAGTTGCGGGTGTCGGTGCTGAGCGTCTCCGTCCCCGGCGCGCCGAGGTCGACCGAGCTCGCCCCCCAGCTGGAGAAGCCCGGGGACGGCGTCGGCGCTCGCGTAGCCGTCGCGCTCGGCGAGCACCACGGCAGGGTCGGCCTCCAGCTCGCGGATCGCCGCGCCCGCGCCTCGCGGCCCTCCGCCGGGCTCGCCCCCGGCGCCCACCGGACGATCACCCGGTCCGGCGAGTGGACGACCGCCACGGTTCCCGGAGCGCCCAGGAGCAGCGCGACGATCGCAAGTGCGAGCCCCCAGCCGAGTCGACCCATCGCCCAAGGGTAGGCAGGCCCGCTCTTTAGAAACAGTTGAGATCATTAAAGGGTGAGGGTTGCGGGGATCCTGGTGATGGCGGTGCTCTGGGTGGCGGTGTCGAGCCAGCCGGCGCTCGCCGATGACGGGGGCCTGCCGGACGTCGAGCGGCGGGCGGTCGAGGAGCAGTCGTCCCTCGGTCGCACCGACGGGCTCCTGACCGGGCCGTCGGCGCGGGCGGCGCGGGCGATCGTGCTCGACTACGTGCGCGCCCGCGAGGACGTCTTCGGGCTCGGCGAGAGCGACGTCGCCAACCTCGAGCTGGTCGCGCGCAGCGTCAGCCCCGACGGGATCGTCCACCTGCGCTTCAACCAGGTGCTCGACGGGATCCTCTCCTTCGACAGCGGCATCGACGGCCACGTCACCGCCGACGGCCGCCTGATCAACGTCTCCGGGGCGCCGGTCCCGGGCGCCCGGCTGGACCGGACCGACCCGGCGCTCGGCCCCCGCGCCGGCCTGCGCGAGGCCCGCGAGGCGGTCGACGGCGACCCGGGCCTGCCGGCCGCGACCGAGGTCGAGGCGACCCCGGAGCGGACCACGACCTTCGCCGGCGGCGAGCGCGCGGTGCTGCGCTGGAGCGCTGGCGCGGAGCGGCCGCGGCTCGCCTGGAGCGTGATCGCCGACGGCGTCGGCGCCCGCACCTACGAAGTGCTGATCGACGCCGAGAGCGGCGAGCTGCTGCGCCGCCAGGACCTCACCTCGGACCTCGGCGAGGCGCGCTACTTCGGCGCCGACCCGCTGCAGACGCCGACCCCGATCGAGATCACGATGCCGCCCGAGTGGTACGACCAGCACGCCGGCGGCACGCGGCTCTGGGGCCAGTACTCGCGCACCTACGTCGACCCGGAGGACCGCGACCCCGAGCCGGGCGAGGAGGAAAGCGCCGAGACGGTCCAGATCCCGGCCAGCAACGGCGCCCCGGCCGAACCCGACTGGCTCTACACGCAGTCGACCGACTTCCCCGGCGCGACCCCCTGCCCGAGCAGCGGCTGCACCTGGAACAGCATCAACCGCGAAACGGCCGCGGTCAACCAGTTCCAGGCCGGGACCAACGCGCACGTGCTCGCCAGCCGCTTCCACGACCACCTCGAAGCGGCGCCGATCGGGTTCGACGAGGCGTCCGGCAACTTCCAGCGCACCAACACCGGCGGCAGCGGGCTCGGCGGCGACTACGTGCGGCTCGAGGTCAACGACGGCGAAGGCACCAACAACGCCAACTTCTTCACCCCGCCCGACGGGATCCCGCCGCGCATGCAGATGTTCCTCTACAACCGCCGCGACGTGAACGGCAGCGACATCGCCGACATCGTCTACCACGAGTACGCGCACGGGCTCAGCAACCGGCTCGTCGTCAACGCCTCCGGCGCCTCGGCGCTCTCCGGCTTCCAGTCGCGGATGATGGGCGAGGGGTGGAGCGACTTCTACGCGGTCGACCTGCTCGTCCACGAAGGCCACATGAAAGACACCGCCGCGCCGGGCGAGCTGCGCAAGGGCTTCTACATCTACAGCCCCGGGGGCACCCGCAACAAGCCGATCGACTGCCCGGTCGACGCGGCCGGCAAAACCGCCGCCTGCAACGAAGCGCCGGACTACGCGCCGGTCAGCGGCGGCTACACCTACGGGGACATCGTCGCCATGTACAGGTCGATCACCAGCCCGCCCTACGTGCCCCTGTACAACGAATCTCCGCACGAAGGCGGCGAGCTGTGGGGGCAGACGCTGTGGGACGTCCGCGCCGCGCTCGGCCGCGAGACCGCGCTGGCGCTGATCACCGGCGGGATGCGGCTCTCCGTCGACGGGCCCTCGATGCTCGACATGCGCGACGCGATCCTCCAGCAGGCGGTGGCGATGCGCTCGGCCCCCGGCGCCCCGGACGACCACGTCGGCGAGCTCTGGGAGATCTTCGCCAAGCGCGGGATGGGCGCCGACGCGACGACCCGGAGCGCCGGCTCGACCACTCCGAGCGAGGGGTTCGGGCTGCTGCGCGCGGCCGGTCCTCCGGCCTTCGCCGACCCGTATCCCGGCGGCGACAACGACGGCGCGATCGAGCCGGGCGAGCAGTTCGAGATCAGCCAGGAGCTGCACGCCGTCACCTCCGCGGAGGTGACGGGTGTGGACGGGACGCTCAGCGGCGGGACGGGCGGGACGATCGTGGACGGAACCGCGCGCTGGCCGGCGCTGGGCGGAAACCGCGTGGCCGCCAACGAGGACCCGCTGGTGGCGCGCCTGGCCCCCGGGTGCACCCAGTCCGTCCCGTTCACGCTCACCGTCGCCTCGCCGACCGGCCCGTCGAAGCTGCGCTACGTCTTCGACAAGCGACCCGGCTCGAGCGAGACCGTGGCGCTCGCGGACGCGACGGCCGGCGGACCCGGCGTGACGACCTCGAGCTACGAGGTGCGGGGCGGCGGGAACGTCGCCGACGTCGACCTGCGGATCGGCGACCTGCGCCACGCCCGGATGAACGAGCTCGAGGTCGAGCTGATCCATGACGGCGTCAGCGCGACCGTCTTCGACGGCTTCCTCTGGTCGGGCCAGGAGATGGTCGACCTGATCTTCGACTCCGACTCGGCGACGCCGATCTTCTACTCGCTCGGCGCCGGGACCCTGACCGGTCGCCGGCAGCCGGAAACGCCGAACGCCCTCGACGCCTTCAACGGCCGCCCGGTCGCCGGCACCTGGACGCTGCGGATCACCGACACCCAGGAGGGCAACGCGGGGGTGCTGCACCGCTGGGGGATCGACTCGCCCCAGCAGGGCTGCGGCGGCCGGCTGGAGATCCCCGCCGCCCAGACCGGCGCCGCCAGCGCGATCGGCGAGCGTGCGGCGACGCTGAACGGGTCGGTGACGCCGAACGGGCGCTCCACCGGCATGCGATTCGCGTTCGGGACCAGCGCGGCCTATGGCGATACGTCCCCGGTGACGAGCGCCGGCGCCGGCGACGACCCGGTCGGCCTCAGCCACGAGCTGAGCGGCCTGCAGCCCGGCACCACCTACCACTACCGGGTCGAGACGATCCGCGAGGGCGGCCAGCTCGCCGTCGCCGGGCCGGACCGCACCTTCACCACGACGGGGCCGCCGGTCGAGCCGGGGCCGCCGGTCGAGCCGCCGCCGGTCGACCCGCCGCCCGTCGACCCGCCGCCCGTCAAGCCGCCGGCCGACCGGGCGGCGCCGTCGATCGGGGCGGCCAGGGTCGCGCTCTCCCAGGTGGACAAACGCACCAACCGCCGCCGCGCCTCCTTCTCGCTCTCGCTCTCCGAGCCGGGCCGGGTGACCGCGGTCGTCACCCGGGCCGCGCCGGGGATCCGCAGCGGCAAGCGCTGCCTCGCCCCGCCGAAGACCCGACCGCGCGGCGCCAGGCCGTGCGTCCGCCAGCTGCCGGCCGCGAGGGGCGCGCTCGCGCTCTCCGCCGCCGGGCGGGAGACGCTGCGCCTCCCCGGCCCCGGCCTGGCGAAGGGCAGCTACGTCGCGACCCTGACCGCGCGCGACGCGGCGGGCAACGCCTCGCGGCCGGTCGTCGTCCGCTTCCGCGTCAGGTAGCGCCCAGCTGAAAGCAGGCGGGGGCGCCTCTTACTGAACGGTGTATGGTTTCCGCCCTCATGAGACCGACCAAGGCACTTCAGCTGACCGTGGCCCTCGCCCTGCTGGCGGGCCTGATGCTTTCCACCGCCGCCCTCGGCGCCGGCGACAAGAGCTCGCCCGCGGGCAAGAAGAGCGCCGGGAAGAACTCCGGCAAGGCCTGCGCGGGAAAGAAGAAGTCCGGCAAGAAGGGCGCGTCGAAGAGCAACGCCGGCAAGAAGAAGTGTCAGGGCAAGGGCAAGACGAAGGGGAAGCCGCCCGGCAGCCGCGCCGTCCCTGAGTGCGGCAGCGCCAAGACGGAATGCCACGTCGACGTCTGGGTCCGGCAGGGCTCGGTGACCTCCGGCGCGATCTGCGGCTCCTTCGACGCCGCCGAGGGCTTCTGCGTCGGGTCCTCCTCAGGCAACCCGCAGTGGAGCCAGCCGGGGCACTTCCCCAAGCAGGGCATCGAGAGCTCGTTCACCTGGAAGGGGCCGGGCGGTCCCCGCGACGTCGACTACACCGTCAACGCCACCTTCACGATCGTCGAAGCGTACATTCGCGGCAACGTCCCCTCCAGCAACTCCCCGTTCTTCCACGTGACCGATGCCTGGAACCGCGCGTCCGGGATCCACTGGAAGACGCGCGCCGAACCAGGCGCCGCCCCCTCCCAGCAGGGCGGTCCGCTGTGGATCGACTACCACCACGGCACCTTCGACAGCTACGTCCACCTGCACGGCTACCTGGTCCCGAAGTAGGGCCGGGAGCGGGCCGGCGAGCTGGAGGCCCGCGGCCTAGAGCGACGCGGTGCTGCGATCGGCGACGATCGCCACCGCGCTGCGCTTGGCGATCCGCGCGACCCGCTCGGCGCTGCCGCCGCGATGCAGCATCCGCACCGCCGCGCTGATCGAGCCCTGGACCAGCTGCGCGGTGATCTCCGGCTCGGCGCGGCCCGCGTCGCGCAGCATCCGCTCCAGGGTCTCGGCCGGAGCGTAGGAAAGCGCGTTGATGCGGGCACGGGCCTGTGGTCCAAGCGGGGCCGTGGCCAGCACGTCGGCGAGCCGGTGGCGGCCGGCGCCGACCAGGCGCAGCTGCGTATCGACGAAGGCCTCGACCCGCGCGTCCAGCCCGTCGGCCGCCGCGATCGCCTGCTCGAGCTCGTGCAGCCAGTCGGGCATCCCGCGCTCGCAGAGGGCGGCGATCAGGTCGTCGGTCGAGGCGAAGTAGCGGTAGACGGAGTTGCGCGCCAGGCCCGTCTCCTTGCCGAGACGGGCGAAGCTGAGCGCGTCGAACCCGTCGGCGAGCAGGATCGCTTCGGCAGCCTCAAGCAGCGCCTCTTCCTGGAAGGCGCGGTGCTCGGCAAGCGTCTCTGCCGCGATCCTGGGCATCTCGCCGATCTTACGCCGGGCGCCGCCCGGGTCAGCTGGACTGGGCGCGCAGCGTCAGCTCGGTGATCGCGGCGCTGAGGCCGTCGGCGCTGGCGACCGGCTCGGCGAAGCCGACCCGGGCTGGCCCGCGGCCGCGCGGGGTCTCGACGTCGAGGAAGAGTCCGTAGCGGTCGAGGCCGGTGCAGCGGGTCGCGGTCACGTCCGGGTGCCCGCCGAGCTTGGCGGCGATCGCCTGCAGCTCCTCGCCGCGCTCGTTGAGGTCGCGGACGGTGCCGGCGGCGCTCGGCGCGACCGGGTCCGGCTCGGCGGCCCGGTAGGAGTCGGCGTCGGCGGAGTCCATGCGTCCGTAGCCGCCGACCCAGCGCACGCGCTGCACGTCGAGGACGTAGATCGAGAAGTCGCCGAAGCCCGCGTACATGCCGGCGGCCGGGATCTTCGCGACGTAGGCCTCGCGGGCCTGCTCCTCGGCCTCACCCTCGACCCGCTCGGCGACACCCGCAAGCGTCACCCGCCCGTTGGCCAGCGGGTCGCCGGCGACTTCGGGCTGCGCGATCATCAGGCTGGCGCGCTGCTCGCGGACCAGGTTGCGGCCGTGCTCGGCCAGGGTCGAGACGCAGAGCACCGGGTTGCCGTCCGGCAGCAGCGCGTAGGCGACCATCGACGCCCAGGGATCGCCTCCCTCGCTGATCGTCGCCAGCGCCGCGTGGGCGCTGCCGGCGGCCAGGGTGCGGGCCTCCTCGGCGGCGGTCCGCTCGCGCGCGGGCGGAACCTCGACCAGCGCCTGCGGCGTCGCAAAAGTCTCATTCGGGGCATCGTGGCCGTACGGCCTGGAAGTGGTCTCGAGCATTTGCCCAGCATAGCGACACCCGTCGCTATGTGGAATCCGGTGGTCCGCGACGCCGCTGGTCGTTCGCCGTCAGTGGACGAAAATCCGTGGCCGGAGGCGCGCTCACGAGATAGCGTGGCGCGCCATGGAACTTAGAAAGTCGCTGTTACTAATGGCAGTCATGGCCCTGTTCGCCGGCTTCGCGGTCCCGGCCGCCCAGGCGGGCAAGGGGCCGAAGCAGAGCTCTCCCGGCAAGCAGGCGGGGGGCGGGAAGAAGAAGGCCAACTGCAAGAAGAAAGGCGGCTGCAAGAAGAAGTCGGGGAAGAAGAAGGGCTCCGGCAAGGTCGGCGCCGCGGCGCCCGACTGCAGCAACCCCGGCGGCTCGAACCAGTGCTACATCGACGTCGTGGTCCGTCAGGGGTCGCCGACCACCGGCGCGATCTGCGACTCCTTCGACAACGCCTCCGGCGTCTGCATCGGCTCCTCGACCGGCACCGCCGGCTGGCGGCAGGCCGGCTGGTTCCCCAAACAGGGGATCGGGACCTGGTTCACCTGGGAGGGCGGAAATCCCCGCGACGTCGAAATGCTGGTCAAAGCCAGCTTCACGATCACCGAGTCGTTCATCCGCGGCAACGTCCCGTCCGGGGGCTCGGCCACCTACAACGTCACCGACGCCTGGAACCGCGGCACGAACGCGCACTGGAAGACGGTCTCGACCGGCGGCAGCCCCGGCACGCCGGGCGGCCCGCTGTACATCGACTACTCGCACGCGGTGCTCGGCAGCGACGTCCACATCTTCGGCTACCTGGTCCGCAAGTAGCCGTTCCCGGCGGTCTCCATCCCCCGGCGCGCGGGCCGGGGGATGGAGACGCAGCCGGTATGCATAAGGAATGGCTAGGGTCTCCCCATGGTCGCGACGCCATGGGGGAATTCCGGCGAGCTGCGCTCGCGGCGCTTGCCGCCCGGTCGCACGGTCAGCGCCGACGTGGTGGCCCGCAGCCAGCGGGAACGGATCTTCGCCGCCCTGGTCGCGGTCTGTGACGAGCGCGGCTACGAGGCGGCGGCGGTCTCGGACGTGCTCGAGCTCTGCGGCGTCTCCAGCAAGAGCTTCTACCAGCTGTTCGTCGACAAGCAGGACTGCTTCCGGGCCGCGATCGAGGAGCTGGTCGGGGGCACGCTCGGCCTGATCGCGAGGCAGCTCGGCGGCGGCGCGCCCTCCGAGCAGCGCGCCCGCGCGGCCTTCGAAGCCCTGGTCGAGGTGATCGTGGCGCAGCCGGCGGCGGCGCGGATGGCGCTGGTCGAGTCCTACGCGGCGGGCGAGCCGGTGGTCGCGCCGGTGCGCAAGGCCTTCGACGAGTTCGCCCGCCTCGGCCAGCTCGCCTTCGACCAGATCCCCGGCCACGAGGGCACGCCGCGGGAGCTCTCGCGGGCGATCGTCGGTGGCTTCTTCCAGGTGATCTACGTGCGCCTGCAGGAGCGCCGCGAGCAGGAGCTGCCGGCGCTGGTCCCGGAGCTCTGGCGCTGGGCGCTCAGCTACCCGCCTCCCCCCCAGGTGCTGCGCGCGCCGGCCCGGCGCGGCGTCCTCGACAGCGCCGGGATGATGCCCCCCTTCGCCGCCCGCAGCTCCGAACAGCGGATCATCCGCGGCTTCGCGGCGGCGGTCGCCGAGCGCGGCTACGCGGGGGCGACGATCTCCAGCATCGCCGCCGCCGCCTCGATCTCCCAGCACACCTTCTACGAGCACTTCGAGGACAAGGCCGACGCGCTGCTCGCCGCGCTCGACTCGAGCGGCGCCCAGATGCTGGCCGCCGCCCTGCCCGCCGCGCGCCGCGCCCGGGAGTGGCCGCACGCCGTCCACGTCGCCCTCGCCACCGCCGCCGACTTCCTCGCCACCGAGCCGGCCTTCGCCCGCCTGCGCGCGGTCGAGGTCTACGCCGGCGGGCCGGCCGCGATCGCCGTCCGCAACCGCTCCGGAGCCGACCTCCTCGCCACCCTGCTCGGCCCCGCCTTCGCCGACGCTCCGGCAATCCCGCCGATCTTCGCCGAGGCGATCCTCGGCGCGATCTACGGCGTCCTCTACGAGCAGATCAGCAGCGAGGGGCCGGAGCAGCTGCCGCGGATCGCGCCGCTGCTCACCTACGTGGCCCTGGCCCCGTTCGTCGGCGCCGAGCGGGCGAGCGCCGAAGCAACCCTGCCGCTCAGCTCCGGCTGGAAGCTGAAGCGGGACGGCGGCGCCTAGCGTCGCAGCGCTCGCCGGCGTCGGCGAGGGCGCCGCGGAGCTCGGTCGAGTGGCAGGACGAACGTGAACTCAAAGAACTGCCGGAGGAACCTGGCGCTGTACATGAGGAGGTCGGCCTCGAACCTGACGACCGTCGGCAGGCGGTCGCTGCGACCGCCGGGGCCCTAACCGGTGTCTACAAACCCGGCGAGCTCGACAGCGTGCGAGAAGACTGCCCCCCGTAGAGACGGAAGGAACCACAGAGCCCCAAAACGCTCGACTATCGAGTTTGTCACCCCATGGTTGACAAACTCGATAGGGGTCGGTCAGCCACGGCTCGCGGCGATAACCGGGTCGGCGTCGGTGAGGCGCTCGGGCAGGCCGAAGGCAGTGAACAGCTGGGGGATGAAGGGCTGGAGGAAGTTGTGGACGCCGGCGACGGCGGGAGCGCCGGCGTCGCGCGCATCCGGTTCGAGCACGGTCAGCGACCAGGGCAGCCAGGCGCCCGAGTCGGGGTCGGGCTTGTAGGAGGCGAAGGCGGGGCAGCCGTTGGCCTCGAGGGAGATCAGCTTCGAGCCGGCGCAGGCGGCGCCGGGGCCGAGCATGAAGCGGCCGACCTGCTCGGGGCCGCGCAGCCAGAGCGGCAGCGGCGGCATGTCGAAGACGACGTCGTAGCGGAGCAGGGCGACGATGCGGTCGATGTCGTACTCGGCGAAGGCCTCGAGGTACTGCTCGAGCAGGCGGCGCTCGTCCTCGTCGCTGGGCCGGGCCGGCGCCTCGGCGTCCTCGAGGGCGAGCTCGTCGAGGGTGGCGCGGGCGCGCTGCAGGGCGCTGTTGACCGAGGCGACGCTGGTCTCCAGCAGGTCGGCGACTTCCTGGGCGCTCCAGCGCAGCACCTCGCGCAGGACGAGGACGACGCGCTGGCGTGCCGGCAGGTGCTGGAGCGCGGCGACGAAGGCGAGCCGCAGGGACTCGCGGTCGGCGGCCCGGTGCGCCGGGTCCGCCTCCGGGTCGGCGACCTGGCTGTCGGCGACCGGGAGGATCCAGGCCGACTCCGGCAGCGGCGCCCCGAGCGGCGAGTCGGCGGCGCCCGCGTCGGCGAGGTCGACCGGGCGGGCGCGGCGCTTGCGCTCCTCGATCTGGTCGAGGCAGACGTTGGTCGCGATCCGGAACAGCCAGGACTTCAGCGCCGCCCGCTCGGCCAGGGTGCCGGCGCGGCGCCAGGCGCGGACCAGCGTCTCCTGCGTGGCGTCCTCGGCCTCGAACCCGGAGCCGAGCATCCGGTAGCAGTAGCCGGTCAGCGCCGGGCGCAGGCGCTCGAGGTCCTGCTCGATCGTCGGCTCGCTGAGCGCGGGGGCCATCGCCTCGATCCTAGCCCGCGGCCGGCTCGTAGATGACCAGCGCGACACCCGAGTCGTAGGCGACCGCCCGCTGCAGGCGCAGCTTCCGCATCTCGGCCGGGTCGGGGAACATCCGCAGCCCGTCGGCGATCAGCACCGGGTGGATCATCAGCCGGAACTCGTCGACCAGGCCGGCTTCGGTGAGCGCGTGCGAGAGCCGGGCGCTGCCGTTGACCAGGATCGGGCCGGCGGCGGTCCGCTTCAGCTCCCGCACCGACTCGGCCGGGTCGCCGGCGAGCACCGTCGTGTGCTCCCACTCGGGCTCGGTGAGGGTCGAGGAGACGACGTACTTGGGCATCGAGTTGAGCTTGTCGGCGAAGGCGCCCTCGCGCTGCGGCCAGGCCTCGGCGAAGCCTTCGTAGGTGACGCGGCCGAGCAGCAGCGAGCCGGCTTCTTCGGCCTCCTCGAGCTTGTACGGGTAGTGGTCGTCGTCGTAGTGGGATTCGAAGGTCCAGCCGGTGTGCGGGTGGGTCGGCTCGCCGCCGGGCGCCTCGATCACGCCGTTGAGGCTGACGAACTGACTGACGATCAACTTGGCCATCGCATCTCCTTCGTTCGGGGTTCCGGGAGCTAGGACCGCGGCCGCCGCCGAAATTAATCGTTCGGCCACCGATGAGTTTGCGGCGCCGCGGCCGTCTCAGCTTCCGACAACCCCGACCCCGGAGGAATTCCATGTCCCGCTTGCTCTTTCTCAACCTGCCCGTCGCCGACCTCACGGCCAGCCGCGAGTTCTTCGACCGGCTCGGCTTCGAGTTCAACGAGAAGTTCTGCGACGAGGGCGCCGCCTGCATGGTGGTCAGCGAGCAGGCCTTCGTGATGCTGCTGCAGCGCGAGCGCTTCGCCGAGTTCATCACCAAGCCGATCGCCGACGCCGGCGAGGCCACCGCGCTGACCGTCGCGATCAGCGCCGAGGACCGCGAGGCGGTCGACGCGTTCGTCGAAACCGCCCTGGACGCCGGCGCCGGCGCCGCCAAAGACCCGCAGGACTACGGCTTCATGTACCAGCGCAGCTTCCACGACCTCGACGGTCACCTCTGGGAGGTCGCCTGGATGGACCCGGTCGCGGTCGAGCAGGGCCCGGAGCAGTTCGCGGAGGGCAGCTGATGCCGGCGGTGCGCGCCGAGGGGCTCGTCAAGCACTACGACTCGAACGACGGCACGGTCGAGGCGGTGCGCGGCGTCGACCTCGAGATCCAGACCGGTGAGATCTTCGGCTTCCTCGGCCCCAACGGGGCCGGGAAGTCGACCACCGTGCGGATGCTGACCACGCTGCTGACGATCACCGCCGGCCGCGCCGAGGTCGGCGGCTGCGACGTCGCCGGCGAACCGGACGCGGCGCGGCGGCGGATCGGCGTCGCCCTGCAGGAGGCCGGGCTCGACCCGCGCCAGACCGGCCGCGAGCTGCTCGTCCTGCACGGCGAGCTGTTCGGCTTCGACCGGGCCGCGGCGGTGCGGCGGGCCGGCGAGCTGCTCGACCTGGTCGAGCTCGGCGACGCCGCCGACCGGGTGATCAAGGGCTACTCGGGCGGCATGCAGCGGCGCCTCGACCTGGCGGCGGCGCTGGTCCACGAGCCGGAAGTGCTCTTCCTCGACGAGCCGACGACCGGGCTCGACCCGGCCAGCCGGCTGACGATCTGGGAAGAGGTGCGGCGGATCAACGGCGACGGCACCACCGTCTTCCTCACCACCCAGTACCTCGAGGAGGCCGACCAGCTCTGCGACCGGCTGGCGATCATCGACGACGGCCGGATCGTCCGCGAGGGGACGCCCGCGGCGCTGAAGGCGGAGCTCTCCGAGCGGCTAGGCGGCGCCGAGGTCAGCCTCGACGACGTCTTCCTCGACGCCACCGGGCGCAGCCGCGACCGCGCCGCCGGCGAGGTCCAGGAGGTGGGCGTATGAACGCCACCTTCGCACTCGGCCGGCGCTCGATCCGCGAGGCGATCCGCCAGCCCGACGCGCTGATGATGACCATGTTCATCCCGATCTTCTTCCTCGTGGTGAACACCGGCCAGGCGGCGAAGATCTTCCCCTCGGACTCGACCGAGTTCCTCCAGGGGCAGAGCTACGGCGCCTTCCAGCTGCCGATCACCCTGCTGCTCGCGGCCTCGTTCGGGATGGCGGCCCTGTTCCTGGTCGAGGAAATCGAGGGCGGCTACTTCGACAAGCTGCGGGCGATGCCGATCCCGCGCTACTCGCTGGTGCTGGGACGGCTGATCGCCGAGGCGGCGAAGTGCGTCGTGCTCTCGGCCGTGATCGTGCTGCTGGCGCTGCCGTTCGGGATCACGATCGCCAGCGGCCCGCTCGGCTTCCTCCTGCTGATCGCGCTCGCCTCCTCGTGGGGCGTGGTCTACGCCGGCTTCATGCAGCTGATCGCGCTGAAGACGCGCTCCGCCGCGGCGACCAACTCGGGCGGGCTGATCTTCTTCCCGCTCCTCTTCCTCACCCCCAACTTCGTGCCCCGCGAGATGCTCGCGGAGCCGATGGAGGTGGCGGCGACGGTCAACCCGGTCACCTACCTGATGGAGGCGCTGCGCTCGCTGATCCTCACCGACCTCGACTGGGGCGCGGTCCTGCCCGGCTTCGCGGTGGTCGCGGCGCTCGGCGCCCTGATGCTGGCGCTGACCGTGCGGATGATCAGGAACTACGACTGAGCCTCGACGGTTACGCCGGGCCGCTGTTCGCGGCCCGGCGTAACGGATCCGGCAAGCGCTCCGGACACTCACGTTCGACCGCCGCCCTGAACCCCTTCCACCTCTGCCGATTGCTGAAGCATTGACGCCAGACGCGGTCTCCGTCGGCGTAAGCGAAAGAGGCGGCGCCAACCATTTCGACGATCAAGGTCGGCGTAGTGAAGATCTCCAGATCGCGGTCCAAAGCGAGCCGCTTGCCCTCACGGTCGTCGGTGATCAGCTTGAAGACTTCCCCCTCGTCGCGGCGGCGCGCAGCATAGAAGACGGTCGCGATCTCTCCAAGGTCCTCGTTCGTGTGCGAGCCAGGGATCTGGGTGACCTTCTTCGCGGCCGCAACCTCGGCCGCGAGCTGGAGGTCCAGGGTTCTGACCCGCTGACCGGGAAACTCGTCCAAGAACCGCCGCAACGCCGGCGAACCGTCAACGCTCGCCTTGCGCTCGAGCTCCTCCCACACGTCCGCGACCATGTGCAGCCGGTCCCCAAGGTGGTCCAACATCGCAAGTGCGCAGTTCGCCCCCGCCTCGCAGAAGTTCACCGGCATCGTCGAATCCGTAAGCAGAAGCCTGGAGACGGTGCTCACCCACCCGAGGCCTCATCGAGAGTCGACTGAGGCTCGACCATGGCCCGAATCTGCTCCTCCGCAGCGTGCTTGGAGACCCGCAACAACGAGGACGCGGCCTCCTCGTTGAGGAGCTCGCGGCGGAGCAGGTCTCCGATCGTGGCGCGCATCTCTGAAGGGACGTAGGCGCCCTGTCCGTGCTGTACCGAGATCGAGTCGTGGGGCCGACTCAGGCCGAGCTCACGCGCGAGCGCCAGATGCTGGCGCTCGCGGAGGTCGGCGTCGAGCCGTGAAGCCTGCGGCCGCGATAGCCGCCGCTCGTTCTGCAGCCGGAAACGCACGACATGGGCGCTGACGTTGAAGAAGTTGGCGAGACGAACGACCACCTCCAGGTCCGGATCGGGATCGTCGTTACGGGAGAGCCAGTGATCGATCGCCGGCCGCGGCACGAGAAGTTCCGCGGCGAACTGATTCGCCTCCCGCTCGTAGCGATCTTCATCGCTGAAGCTAATCCTCCGATCAAATCTCGAGCCATGGTCGAGATACGCATGGCCGAACTCGTGCGCAAGCGAGAACCGCTTCCGTACGGGGGGCCTGTCCTGGTTGATCAGGACAAAACGCTCGTGCTGCAACTGCTGGTAGGCCCCCTCGATCCCGTCTTCACCCAGCGAGACGACGAAGATGAGAAGGCCCGCCTCGTCCTCGAGTTGCCGCAGGAGATCGGGGACCGGTCCGTCCAGACCCAAGCCGAGCATTCGGCGGGCCGCTTCAGCCCGCTCCGCGATCATCCAGCCAGAGCCTTGACGCCGTGGAACTGGTCGATGCACTCCGCGAATACACGCAAGGCCTCTTCGACGTTCTCCCCGTCGGCCTCTCCGGCGCGAAGGAGTGCGGTGGCCTTCCCGCCATTCTCGATCAGCTCCGCAATTGCCACGCCAAAGATGTCGCTGACTGCGACGAGCTCTCGCGCCGTAACCGTACGCGACCCATCCTCGAGACGGCTCACGCCGCTCTGATCTAGTTCGAGTCGGTCCCCCAGAGCCTTTTGGCTCATGCCCGCCTCTTCTCTTAGTCGGCGGATCCGCTCGCCGAAATCCTTGTCCGAGAGCTCCATGCTGTGTCCTTCCCTTATGCGAGTGATGCATAGGTTTAACATCGCAGAGGGCTGTTATCATGCGTCCTCCCGATAGCATGTACACACCAATAATAGCTATCTATAGATACTTCTCTATATGACTGAAAGATTTCACAGATGCCGAAGCTGACGATCACCCTCGATCTCCCAGAGGGCACCACGGTCTCGCTGAGCAGCGACACCGGGCTCGACCTCTCGCCCGAGCCCGGACGCGATCCGGTCGAGGAGTACTGGACGGACTACTTGAGCCCGAGCGGCCGCAAGCTCTACCGAGCCGCCGCTGCGATCGAAAGCACTGGTAGCTCGAGCTTCTCCTTAGAGGACATCGCGCGGTGGATGAGCCTCGACTACGAGAGCGCGAAGAGCTACCACCGCAACTCGGGCCGCACCGCCACCAGGTGGGAGCGCGAGAAGGGCAAGCCGGCACCAATCCAGCTTGTCTACGACGGCCACTACGGCCCCCAGACGGGAGTCAGTGGCTCGCGGTCGCGTTACAAGCTGACCGCCGGGGCAGCGGAGAAGGTTCTGGCTCTGCCCGCTCCCTGAAGAGCCCAACTCGGGTCGCTCTCTGCGACCCGAGTTGGGGGACCGTCGCGCTACGCGGTGCGGCGGGAGCGCAGCAGCGCCGCGCCGCCGGCCAGCAGGCCGAGGGCGCCTAGAACGAGCGCGGCGATCCCGAGGCCCTTGCTGGCGCCCTCGGAGTCGCTCGACTCCTCGGCTTCGTCCGCCGCGGCGCCGTGCTCCTCGCCGGCGGTGATCGTCACCTGCGGGGCCGGCTCGTCGGATTCGGGCGCGCCGATCCAGCGCACGACCTCGCCGCCCTCGTAGGTCTGCAACGATTTGAACGTCAGCGCCTCGCCCGCCGCATCCGGGATCTGGACCGAGATCGGGAAGTCGACGAACTGGCCCGCCTGGATGCCGGCGGCGTCGCCGTCGGCCGTCCAGGTGATCCGGTCCACCTCCTCGGTGATCTCTTCGCCGTGGCTGATCAGCGGCTCGGCCGCTTTGCGGGTCCGCACCTGCACCGACCAGCCGGCGACCGGCTGGTAGGAGGCGAAGGCGAAGCCGGGCGGGAACTGGACGTCGACCTTGGTCGTCGCCGCGTCCTCGCGCTCGTTGGGCACGCGCACGTCGAGCACGGTGTAGCCGCCCGCAGCGGCTTCGTTCGGCTGCAGGGTGACGTGGGCGGCGGCGCCGGCGGGCACCGCGAGGGCAAGCGCCGCGAACAGCGCCAGGGTGATCTTGAGCTTCATCGTTTCCTTTCGTCGCGTTCTTCCGGTGGGGCCGCGCCGGAGCGCGGCCGGGCTCACGCGGGCGGCCCGCGCCCGGCGAGGGCCAGCGCCAGCAGGACGCCGCCGCGGGGGGAGGAACGACGGGGAGGAAGCGGCGGGCGCGGTCGCCGCTGCGGGCGCGCCAGCGGGTGCCGGGCCTGCGCGAGCGCCTCGAGCAGGCGCTCGCCCGGGTAGCGGCCGCAGGCGAGCACGGCCAGGAGCAGCAGCGCCGGCCCGAGGTTGAGCAGGATCGCCAGCAGCGGGCTCACCGGATCGGCACCCCGAGCTCGGCCGCGTACTCGTCGAAGGCGGAGACACGCACGGTCACCTCCAGCTCCCACTCGCCGGCGACGCCGAGCTGGGCCGCCTGCACCGTGTAGTGGCCGGGGCCGGCGCGCCGCGGCTCCAGCGCCAGCGGGCCGATCTGCTTCTCCGGCAGCGTCGCGGTCGCCTCCAGCTGCTCGATCGGCTCGAACTGGGCGCCGCTCTCGGCGTCGAAGAGGTAGAGGTGGATCTGGTTGGCGCCGACCCGGGCCGGGTCGACCGTGAGCTCCAGCTGGGCCGGCCCGAGCGCGGCGCTGCCCGAGTACGGCCCCGGCTGCACCGAGGTCGCCGGTGCGTAGCCGGCGAGCGCCGCGGTCACCGCGATCACCGCCGCGAGCAGCGCCAGCTCGGCGCGCAGCGCCCGGCGCAGCAGCAGCCCGGCACGGCCCGGCGCCTCGCCCCCGGCGGCGATCCGCTTGAGCCGTGGGACCGAGCGGCGGCGGTTGTAGGCGCCGAGCGGGACCAGCGCCCCGACCAGGAGCAGGAGCTTGATCAGGACGGCGCGGCCGTAGGCGGTCTCGAACAGGTTGTCGAGCTCGCGCACGTAGACGTAGCCCTGGGCGATGCCGGTGACCAGGATCGCGGCGACGCAGGCGAGCGCCAGCGGCGAGAAGCGGGCCAGCAGGGCGGCGAGCAGCCGGCCGCGCGAGGGCGGCTCGAGCCGGCGGGTGGCGGCGGGCACGACGAAGAGCAGGACCGCGAGCCCGCCGACCCAGACCGAGGCGGCGAGCACGTGGAGGAAGTTGGCCGGGAAGAGCAGCACCGCCGGCGACTGGGTCGAGGGGTGGCCGGAGAGCGCCGGCTCGAGCGCGATGAAGGTGAGCGGGACGAGCAGCGGCGCGACCCGCCACGGCCGCGGGTGCCGCAGCGCCGGGGTCGCGCTCAGCCCGACCAGCACCCAGGCGAGGCCGGTGAGCGCCCAGACCGTGCCGAAGCGGGTGTCGAGCGCGTCGCCGAGGACCGCCGGGTCGAGCGCCGCGGTCGCCGAGACCGCGGCGGCGTGCGCCGCCTCGAAGAGGATCCCGAGCGC
The DNA here is from genome assembly GCA_964464285.1 of uncultured Conexibacteraceae bacterium. GTDB lineage: Bacteria > Actinomycetota > Thermoleophilia > Solirubrobacterales > 70-9 > VAYN01. The sequence goes on along the minus strand of CAYXFL010000008.1, from coordinate 17,099 downwards.
GGCGCTCAGCGCCCCGGCCACCGCGCTCGCGACCAGGACCGCGCGCAGGCGCCGCTCGAAGGCGCGCTCCGCGGCGCGCCACTCCTCCCCCGTCGCGCCGAGCCGGCGCAGGGCGGGCCACCAGGCGAGCAGCAGGAAGGCGAGCGCCCCGAGCGCCAGGGCCAGCGACGCGTACTGGACCCCGCGCGCGACCCCGAGGCCGAGCCCGGTCCCGCTCCCCGATTCGCTCGCCGCGACCAGCTCGGCGACGGTCGCTCCCGGCGCCCGCCCCGCCCGGCCGATCGAGAAGACGAAGCCGCCGGAGACCACGTGCCCGTCGGCGGAGAGGACCCGGTAGGTGGCCGTGTAGCTGCCCTCGGGGAGGTCGGGAGCGAGGCGGACGCCGAGCTTCTCGCCGGCCCCGCCGGGGTGGAACGCCTCGCCCTGCTCGACCTGCTCGCCGCCGGCGTCGTAGACGCGGACCGCGCCGAAGCTCGCCTCGACCGGCTCGCTGAAGCGGAAGACGACCGCCGGCGGCTGCTCGGCGGCGATCGCGCCGCGCTGCGGCGAGGACCCTTCCAGGGTCGCGTGGCCGAACGCCGCCGGCGCCCAGAGCAGGGCCGCGCCGAGCAGCGCGGCGGCGGCAACCGCCCAGATGCGCGAGCGCGCCGTCACTACCAGGCTTCCCCGGCCGGCCGCTCGCCCTCGCCGCCACCGCGGCGCCGGCGCAGGATCAGGACCGCGGCGCCCGCCAGCAGCAGGAGCACGGCGCCGGCGACCAGGAACGGCGCTTTCGAGGCGTCGGCCGGACCGACCCAGTAGAGGGTGCCGGCGACCGCGCCGTCCTCGCCGTCGATCCGCACCGGGATCTCGTAGTCGAAGACCACCGTGCGCCGCCCCTCGTCCTCGACCTGGGGCGGGGTCCCGCGCGCCATGTAGTGCATGCGGTGGTCGTGCCAGCGCAGGGTGCCGGAGTCGTCGACGGTGCGCCAGCGCGGCGGCGCCTCCGGGTCGACGCTCTCCGGCACCGGCGATTCGCCGTAGCGGTCCTCGTTGAGGTACGTGGCCGGCGAGCGCTGGTTTTTCTGCACGGTGCCGTCGCGGAGCACGCGGGCGTACGGCTCGCCCTCGTAGCCCCAGACCGTCACCGCGTGGCCGTCGGCGACGACCATCTCGACGTCGGCGTCGTAGTTGAGGATCTCGAACTCGACGCCGGGCACGTGCGGCCGCACCGAGTCGATCTCGGAGCGGAAGTTGGGATCGCCTTCGTGGCCCAGCGCCGGGGTGGCGCTGAGCAGGCAGAGCAGTATCGGGATGGCGGCAAGCGCCGCCCGGTGCTTTCGCACAGGGTTCCTTTCGGTCGCGCGCAGGGGCGGCCGAGAGGTCGGTCGCCGAGCGCTAGTTCTGCGGAAGGAGCCGCGCGGGTGGCGGGCGCTTGGCCAGCGAGTAGGCGATCAGGCGGGTGCCGCGGAGGCGCCCGTCGGCGGGGGCGGGAGACAGCGACCAGGCCGGCGCACTCGCGGTGCGGCGCGGCGGGCGGGCGCGGCGGGCGGCGATCTTCGCGATCAGCTCCTCACCGACGTAGCGGCCGCCAAGCAGCGGGATCGCGATCAGCAGCGCCGGCGCGAGGAAGAGCAGCGCCTCGGTGGCGCCGCTCAGCGCCAGGCCGGCCACCCAGACGAGGGTGATCGCCAGCGCCTTACGGTCCGTGTAGCAAGTCGCCAACCGCATCGGCCCGCAAGGCTAGTCAAGAAAGCGTGGGGCCGCCCCGGTGCCTGCTTGCGCCGAGGCGGCCGGAGGGCGTCAGCCCCCCTTCTTGATCGACATGGCCGGGAGCGGCTGGCCAACTTTGGCGAGGTCCACGATCATCACCTCCTCCCACTAAGCGAGACTTAGCGGGAGTATGGATGAAAAGTCTGGAATAGTCCGTGGCCTGAATAACCGTTCTGGAGGGATGCCGTGACCAAGCTCGCCACTGCCCCGAAACTGATCGACCCGCGCATCCTCAAAGCGCAGTCGCAACCGATCCGCGCCCACATCCTCAACATCCTCTCCGAGGGACCCGCCAGCCCGGCCCGGATGCAGCGGCGGATGGAGGGAATCAGCCTCAGCCTCGTCTGCCACCACGTCAACGTGCTCCGCGACGTCGGCCTGATCGAGCAGACCGAAACCAAGACACACGGTGGGCGCAAGGAGCACGTCTACCGGGCGACCAAGCGCCAGTACTTCGACCTCGAGGAATGGCTGGCGGTCGACCCGAAGCTGCGCGACCCGCTGATCGGGATGATCCTGCGCCAGATCTCCGACGACACCGGCCGCGCCGCCGCCGAAGGCCGCTTCAGCGAGATCGCCGACAGCCACCTGAGCCGCTCGCCGCTGGAGCTCGACGCGCAGGGCTGGACCGAAGTGGTCGACGCGCTGGAGCTGGCGCTGGAGTCGATCCTCAGCGCCCACACCCGCAGCCGCGAGCGCGCCGCGGCCAGCGGCGAGGCGCTGATGCTCGCCCGCGTGGTGATGATGCAGTTCCCGATCGGCCGCGAAGACGACGAGGGCTAGCGGCCAAGCATCAGTCCCAGATCACGTCGACGTCGTAGCGCTCGAACACCGGGTCAGCGGTAGCGATCGGCAAGCGCTCCACGATCGCCTGCGCGATCAGGAGACGATCGAACGGGTCGCGATGGTGCGAGGGCAGGTCACGCACCGCCCACCCGTGCCTCGCTTCCACCGCTAGGAGCTTGAAGCCGCTCGACGCCACCCGCTCGGGCAGATCGTCGGGAGCATCCAGCTTTCCCAGGTCGACCTTGATCGCAATCTCCCAGAGGCTCGCCACGCTGACGATCGCGGGTCCCGCTTCGATACTCGTCCGCAACCGATCGCCGATCCGCTTGCGATCCCCGGCGAGAAACCAGAGCAGTGCGTGGGAATCGAGGAGCACCGGCTATTCGTAGTCGGTGAAGTCCGGGAGCGCGGCGTCGAAATCGGGACCGATCCGAATCTGTCCGCGCAGCGACCCGAAACCTTCGACCTTGCCGCGCCCCTCCAGCGGTGCGATTCGCGCGACCCGCTCTCGACCGCGGCGGACGACGATCTCCTCCCCCGCCTCAGCCCGCCGGATCAGCTGCGAGAAGTGGGTCTTTGCCTCTCCGATCGTCACCTCTCGCGCCATGTGGACACTCTAGCACCGCACTTGGTCAAGTTGGTCAAGTTCGGGTATTCCGCCTGTCCATTCCGCGCTCGCCCCAGGCGGTCGCGACCAGCGAGCGGGGGCCGCCGTGGTCGCGGTGCTCGCAGAGGTAGATGCCCTGCCAGGTGCCGAGGGCCGGGCGGCCGTCGGTAATCGGGAGGGTCAGGGAGGGACCGAGCAGCGCCGCCTTGACGTGGGCCGGCATGTCGTCGGCGCCCTCCAGGGTGTGGGTCCAGTAGGCCGCGCCTTCGGGGACCGCGCGGTCGAACCAGGACTCGAAGTCGCGGCGCACTTCCGGCGAGGCGTTCTCGCTCAGGGTCAGTGATGCCGAGGTGTGCTGGATCAGCAGGTGGAGGATGCCGACCGCGAGCTCGTCGAGCTCGGGCAGCGCCTCCAGCACCTCGGCGGTGACGAGGTGGAAGCCGCGCGGGCGCGGGGCCAGCTCGATCGTCCGCTGGACCCACACCGGGGCGCCCTCACCCGGTCGCCGGCCGGTCCGCTCCCCGCACCGACATGTAGCCGGCGAGGATCACGGCGACGAAGACGACGGTGGTGACCTCGCGGCAGACGAGGGCGACGTCGAGCAGCGCGTCGTGCGGGTTGCCGAGCAGGAGCAGGACGACCGCCGCGACCACGAAGACGGCGGTGAGCGCGTAGATCACCGCCGGGCCGACCCGCTCGAGCGGGCGCAGGAAGCGGTCCCAGGGGCTGTCCGGGATCGGCACCGGGTTGAGCTCCCCGTTCTTCGCGACCCGCGAGACGCTCCAGGCACGCCACGCCTCGACCGCGATCGCCAGCGTGATCAGGGCGGAGAAGAAGCTCAGCCGCTGCTCGGTCATCTCGACCACGGTCACCACCATGCGACCGACGAACAGCGCGATCAGCAGCCTCACCAGCGAGAGCCGCCGCTCCACCAGGTCGCGCGTGCGCGAGCGGAAGTGGGGCCTCGATGCGGCGTCGGCGGACAGGGCGCTCAGGATAGCCCCGCCACCAGAAGCGCCAAAGCCCGGCCGGCCACCCAGGCGCAATCTGCGCTGGGGTGGCCGGCCGGGCGATGCCGCAGGGGAACTCGTTTTCGTTCTACTTCTTCTTGCCGCAGCCGCCGACGGCGACCTTCGGGTTGAAGTCGTGCACCTTGCCGTTCTGGCCGTCGAACTTGACCGACGCCCGCGGGGTCGTCTTGCAGACGTTGGTGTTGTGGACCAGCAGGCCCTTCTTGCCGCCCTGCATGTTCAGGACGAACCGGGAGACCGGGGCGTCCGGGACCTCCAGGAACCGTGCCCGCAGCCTCGCGTTGACCGCGTCGATGTAGCCAACCAGCTCGACGTCGATCTGGCCCTTCAGGTCAGCGACCAGGTCGGGGAGCTTGCGCGCCCCGCCGTTGGCCCGCAGGTACACCGGCCCTTCCAGCGCCCGGTCCAGCAGCGGCGAGTAGGCCTTCGCGTAGCCGTAGATCGAACCCGCCGGGCAGGCATCGGCCGCCCACTGGTCGCGGGTGCAGATCGTGCGGATGTGACCCTGTTCGAGCAGCTCCGTCTTCGGCATCAGCACGGTGGCCTTGCCGATGTTGGCCTGCCCCTCCGGTGCGCTCAGCACCGCCTTCAGGGCCGGGAACCCGCCGCGCCGGGCCGGAGCACCGTGGAACCGCATGCTCAGCTTCGGCTTGAACCCGAGGCTGCCGCAGTCGGCCATCTGGAAGCGACTGGAGGTCGCGACGCTGGCCCCGTTCGCCGAGGCGATCGTGCCGCCGACCGTGGTCGGTTCGCAGCTGGTCGGGTTGACCATGAAGCCGGGCCGGCTGACTTCGACCCGGATGTCGCGGTAGCTGATCGGCACCCCGGCGAGCACCTGGGGCAGCGGATCGGACTGAGCCGTGACCTGGGTGGTGGTGGAATCGACGTGCAGCGAGTTCCTCACCGTGACCGTGCCGAGGTCGAAGGGGCCCGCCTGGGCGGGGACCTTGACCACGAGCGAGTAGGGAGCTCCCTTGTAGGGGCCGGCCAGGTAGACCGCGGTCGCCGGCTTGCCCGGCTGGGGCACGTAGACCGGGGTCGCACCGCCGCCCGCGGCGACCGTGGTGGTGCCGATCTGGCTGGCCGCCGGGCAGTTGCCGGTCAGCGCCTGCGCGTCAGCGCAGAGCGGCACGCCGGCGAGCCTGGCGAGCAGGCCCTTGGGCAGGCTCGCCCCGATCGCGGCGATGTTCTGATCGCCGTCGGGGCGGGTGACCCGCAGGGTGAACGGGCTGCTCTGACCCGCGACCGGGTTCTCGACACCGGCCTGGAAGCCGGGATTGAACCCGCGCTGGCCGCAGCCCTGGTCGATCTTCATCGATGAGCTGCTCTGGCCGGACTGACCGCCCCATGAGGTGAACGACGAGTTCGTGGTGAACTCACCGCACGTCGATGGCGTGGTCAGCGGAGCCCGGTCCCCGCCCTTGAAGGAGAGCGTCAGCTTCTCCATCGGCAGGTCGGGGTTGTCGAGGAACTTCGTGGTGATCTGGCCGGTGTTCGGGTCGACCTCGACCTGGCCGCGCAGCTTGATCTTCAGGCCCGAGTCGGTGGCCGTGAGGAAGATCCGGAACATGTCTCCGGATTTCGGATTGTTCGAGAGCTGCGAGCCCGCGTAGATCGCACCGGAGATCGGGTGATCGAGCACCGGGCTGACCAGCGTCGCGTCGCCGATCTTGCTGGCCGGCGGGCAGGTCTCATCCGCCGCCGATTCGATCGCCAGCTGGGCGTCGGTGCAGGCCTCGAGGCCGTTGGCCACCGAGGGTGAGATCGCGACGCCCGCCGGCAGGGTGACCACCGCGTCCTTGAGGTTCGGGGTGCGCGGCGTAGCCGGGTCGTCGTTTTGGCCCAGCTGCAGGGTGACCTGGTAGCCGCTCGGAGTCGCGGCCGTCGCTACTTCCGGTTCGAGGTCCAGCCAGGGGGAGAACAAGAGGTTCTCGCACTCATCGGGCGTCGGAGCTTCAGCAGTAACCGGGTCGATGAACTTCCGGTGCTGCCACGACGCGACGTGCATCGTGGTTACCAACGGACCGTCACAGCGAGTCGGCACGCTCATGAACCGGCGCCGCTCGACGCCCGCAGGCATCGGCCCACCGAACAGGTCTGGATGGACGAACTGGAACAGCGGTCCCGGGCCCTGATACTCCTGAGGCACACCCCACATGGTGACGTCGGCTTTCACCAGCGGCGAACCCGCCTGTTGGTTCTTCGAGGTGATCCGCACCCGGTGCCCGTTCGCGGGGTCCACCGTGACCGAGAGCCGGACGGGATTGACCAGCAGAGTGGTGAAGGCGAACGCCGCGATCTCGCCGGCGTATGGGTTGGTCCGGTACACGCGTACGGTCACTGGACCGAATTCACTTTCCGCCGCAGGGTTGAAGATCCAGAGCTTCGCGACGCCCGCCACCGAGCCTGGCGGGCACAACTGCCGGCCAAAGCCCGGCGACACGTCGACCATCGGACACATCTCGGTGACGGCGGTCGGGTCCCCGACCAGGCCAGCCGGTAGATCAATCGCCTGTTCGCGAATGATTCCACTCGGCGCAGTCGCCGCATCGTTTTTGGTCAGCCCGAATTTCAGATTGAAATCCGCCGGCATTCCGGCCGCTTCCTCGCTCAGTTCGGTCGAGAAGTCGGCTATTCCGAACTCCGCGCCGGCAGCTACCGGCGCGGCGGCGCAAAGCGAGGCCATCGCGACGATCACAGCAAGCAGCGATCGGAGGGTGGTCATACCTTTCCCCATCGAGATCGAGTTCCTTTCACCCATTGTCAACGCCCCTTCCGGTCGCCAGTGGAGCGCGACCCCTTCGCTTTCGACTGACCGAACCCGACCCGGACCAGCTTCGTTCGACCGGCCCCGCCCTCAGAGGGCTCGAACGAGACGCTCAGGGCGACCTGGACCGATGAGCCCTGACGCACCCGGCGCCATTCGGCACCGGAGAGGTTGACCGGAATTCGGACCTTCCCGGCTTTGCGCACCGCGCGCCCGGCCTTCCTGATGCCAGGGCCGGTCACGGCGATACGCCCGGCCGCTGGAGTCCGGACCACCAAGGTGGCCGTCCGTCCCCGCACGCTGCGCGGCGCCTTGACCACAAAAGCCCCTTGACGCTCCGCACGAAGATTGCCGAGACCGCCGATCCCGGCACTTGCGATCGGGGGCGGCGCCATGGCGGATACGGTCGGGCCGTAGCACGCGTCCCCGCGACAGGGTTCCGTACCGCGATCTACGTCCAAACCGCCGCCGGCTCGGACGTCGTAGATGTCATAGAGATCATCCGTGTCATCCGGAGCCAGACGCTCGGCTGCGAGAATGAACACATCCCTCCCGCTCGGGGTCACTTCGTACAGATATGAGCTTTCGGCAGCGGTCGCGCCCGTGCTGATCAGCTTCAGGTTCCCATCACGCCACTGGTACACGTCCATGACCGCGTTTCGGTCCTCTTCGACGAGCGGCGTTTCGGTCGAGAAGTAGACGGTGGATCCATCGGCGGTCACGCTTTCGGTCGACCAGAGACCGAAGGTGAACGTAGGGCCTGAGAATCCATTGGTCGGACCCCACAGGGAGAGGTAGGCACCGGTCGGACTGCCGCCGGGGCGACACGAGATGCATTCCAGGTTGTCGTCGACAACCGTGTAGCGATAGACCTGCGGCCTGTAAACGGTGGGATTTTCTCCAGGCGTATGGTCGGCCTCTCCACGCAACGGGCCGAGCGAGGACAAAACGATCACCTTCTCATCCGCCGCGAACCGCGCTTGGTTGACATAGGTTTTCGCAGGCTGGATCTGCTGCGATACCCCGGTTGAGAGGGTCAGCGTCGACTCACCCTTCCGCCAGAGGCGCAGCGCTCCTCCAGCCGTCCTATAGAGCATCGAGTCCCCACTCTCGGATAGTTCGACCACAGCGCCGGTTTTAGGATCCGTACCGCCGGCGACATCCCGATCGAGGTCGGGAAGATAGGTAAGCCCGCCGGTCGCCGTTTCGTATCTGTAGGTCTTGATTTTGCTGGGATCAGCGGCTTCGGCGCTGACAGTAAGCGCGTCGCGGCTGCTGAACAGGACGACCGAGTGATCCGGGGTTGCCACCGCGTACCCAACCGTGAACCCAATTCCGGAGTCGCGATAGTTCGCCGGCGCCACTCCGGCGGACGCGCTGATCGGTTCGTCGGTGCCCTCCGGCGCGGAGATCAGGAGGCTGGGTTGCCCCTCCCTGGCGAGGTAGAGCTGCGGCGTGGGCAGGCTCGGGTCCGCTTCCGCTTTGTAGGGATCCGGACTGATGAACAGAAGGCTTCTGCCGTCCCGTGAAACCGGGTTGGCGCGCCGCGACTCGGTCTCAGTGGCTCCGTAAGCCGCGTCGGGATGCCCCCCTGAGAGGTGCGCCGAGGTGGATCCTCCCCGGCTCAGCGAGCCGTCCGGGAGGGTGCCGGCGTTACTGAGCTGACCTTCTTTCCACTTATAGACGGCGGCGCTCTCCAGCGGCCCGCGACCGCTGGTTCCATCCTCGGGCGTGAGCGTGAACGTCGTCGCGAAGTAGACCGTCGAGAGGTCTGCCGAGCCGCCGATAGGCAGGAACTTGTGCCCTTCTGCGCCGGGCATTCCCTGGAGGGGCCCCGCGCCGGACCAAGTTGGCTGGCTCACCCAGTTGTCGGTGATGCCATCGCTGACGTGGACGCTGCCGTTGAGAGAGGTGTTCCCGGTGAAAGTCTGGGCAGGGTGGTAAGGCCCAGCGGCCGAGAACAACATCTTGCCGAGGTCGGCGCTCGGAATCATCCTGGTCGGCGGCGTGTTGGTCGCCTCGCCGAAGGGACCGACGACCGGCGGCGCGGCCGATTCAATGGTCCAGCCAGAAGCCGATCGCGTCGCGCGCTCCCAGGTCGGCATCCCCGCCGACCCATCCTCAGCCTGCGGTCCGGTGGGAGCGAAGTAGAGGAGCTTTTCCCCGTCTGGCAAGGCCTTCGCCATCAGCGGCTTCGTGTTGCCGCCGGGAACCGTCAGGAAGTTCGTCTTCCCTTGCGGCGTCATCAGCTCGTAGGCCCGGCAGTCGGGCAGGAAGAGTGAGGGGCCGGTGCGGTATTTCGCGTTGGCGCAGGTCGCGGCCGTGGCGGTGTTGGATACGCCCAGCCAGGCGGCCAGCGCCAACAGCGCGGCTGCGCCGAGCAGCCAGGCCCGGGGCCTCGAGATAGATGAGATCGCCCCTGCCTGCGAGGCGCTTGCGTGACCACTCACGGATTTGCTCCCTTGTCCCTGGCCGCGCCCCGATCCCAACCCGCTTTCGCGGATCCCCCGACCGAGGCGTCGGCCGATTTCTCTCTCCCGCCCTCGGTGCCGGCCGCTTTCACCTGCCGCGCGTCGGCTCCTTGGGCACGCTGAATAGAAACGTACAGATACCAATTTGTCAAGTCCAACCCGGAACGAGGCGGTCGATTCGGCGCCTGAGCGCGCGCATAATGGCTTAACGGGCGGGATTGCAGTAGCAGACGCTTGGGTACCAGTTGCGCCGGAGCGAAGGGCCGGCACCGGCATCTCAACGACTGCGGGCGCTGCGCATGTGCGTCAACGACGGCCGCACCGTGACCGCGGTGAGCTGCTTGGCGAGGCCAGGCGACCGGGCCGCCCTGCTCGTAGAAGCAGCCATCCCCGGAATCCGCGATCAGGATCTTCGGAGCCCGGGATCGGCTTGATCCGGCTCGGGTGCCGAGCCGGCAGGCGGCGGACGAGGAGGGACCGACGCAAGTGCCGTCGGATGCTCGGCGGACAGACCGCCGCCCGTTCGGTGGCCCGTCCACGGCTGGGGCGATCCGCGAAGCACTTGACTTTTGTCGGCCCTCTGAGCGACAAAAGTCAAGGGAGACCGCCCCTCGACCAGTTCAGCGGGGGGTCGTCCAGAGGCTGGCGAGAGGCCAGGCTTCGAGCCGGTCTCCGAAGCGGATGCGCTCGCCGCCGGGATGCAGGATTACGCCGCGGACGAAGCGATCGCCGAGACTGTCGCGAAGCCGGGCGAGGTGCTTGAAGTCGTCGCCGCGGATCGTCGCGGCGGCCTTCACCTCGACCCCCGCGATCCTGCCGTCGGCGGCTTCGAGGAGGAAGTCGACCTCGACGCCGCGGGCGCTGCGCATGTGCATCAGCGAGGCCCGAACGGTAGATGCGGCGAGCTGCTTGGCGAGCTCCATCCCGACAAAGCACTCGAGGACGGCGCCGAGCAGGGCATCGTCCTCGGCGAGTCGCTGCCGATCCACCCGCAGGAGGTGGATCAGCAGGGCGGAGTCCCCGATCAGGATCTTCGGCGCCTTGGTGATCTGCTTGATCCGGTTCGAGTGCCAGGCCGGCAGACGGCGCACCAGGAAGACGTGCTCGAGCAGCGTCAGGTAGCGGTCCAGCGAGCTGCGCGGGATGCCCACCGAGCTTCCAACGTCGGACTTGTTCAGCGGCGCCCGCACGCGGGAGGCGAGCGAAGCGAGAAGGGCGGGGATCTCGGCGAGGCGCTCGATGTTCGCGAGGTCGCGGACATCGCGCTGGACGATCGCCGTCAGGTAGGCATCGAGCCACTCCGCACGCCGGTCGTCAGCGCGAGACACCGCCTCCGGAAAGCCGCCGCGGGCGAGGCGCCCGACCAGCTCGTCCCGCGGCAGCAGCGCCGCCTCGAGGTCCGGAACAGCCGGGGCGAGGAGCGTCTCGACGGTTCGAGACCCCACGCCCGCCAGCTCCGCCTGCGAGAAGGGCCACAGAGTGTGAACCTCGACCCGCCCCGCGAGTGACTCCGAGACGGTCGGCAGCAGCATCACCTGGGCGGACCCGGTGAGGATGAAGCGGCCGGGGCGACGGTCGCGATCGATCGCCGCCTTGATCGGCAACAGCAGGTCCGGCGCCCGCTGCACCTCGTCGATCGCGAGCAGGCCGTCGTGTTCTCCGATCAATCCGACCGGGTCCCGGCGGGCAGCCTCGAGGGTGTTGAGATCGTCGAGGGTGACGTAGCGACCGCTGCGCTCGCTCACGAGACCCTGGACCAGCGTGCTCTTCCCGGCCTGCCGCGGCCCGACGAGCATCACCGCCGGCGTGTCCCCCAGCGCGGTTGTCAGCCGCGGGGCGAGGGCGCGGCGGATTGGCTTGGCGTCCGTCATCTGGTCATTATACGACCACGGCGTGAGCGATCTATGCAGGCTCGCTCGCGTAGCGGAAGTTTTGCAAGACATTCAACGGGAGTTCTGTAAGACCGAACTCGGCGATCCCGGCGCCGGCTGGGACCAGTGACGCGCCCCGGCGAAGCCGAGGTAGGGCATCAGCGCGAGGAAGGTGAGGTCGGGGGCGACCTCGGTGAGCTCGGCGGCGCGGCCGGCTTCCAGCTCCAGGTTGACCTGGCGGAAGATGCGGGCGACGACCGCGGGGGCGTCGGGGAGGCGCGGGTTGCGGGGCGGAGCGTTGGCGCTGAGCAGGCGGGCGAAGTGGTCGACGGCAGCGACGTACTCGGGCTCGCGCGCTTGCCAGCGGGCGGCGGCGCGGGCGGTCAGGGTGAGCGCCGCCTCCGGGTCGGCGGCGGCGAAGCGGACCGCGGCGTGGACGCCGGCGGCTACCGCGGAGGGCCAGTCGCGCCGGCCCGCGCAGGCGGCGGCGACCGCCCGCTCGAGCCGCTCACGGCAGCGGGCGAAGTCGGGGGCGACGCCGGTCGCGCTCATCGGGCCGGCCCCAGCCGCGGCCGGAAGCCCGGGCCCGTCATCGGCAGGTTGGCGCCGGGAAAGGTCGCCCGCAGGCTGCCGGTCCAGCGGGCGGCGCCGCGGGCGGCGGCGTCGAAGCGGGCGCTGCCGGAGAACGGCGCCGGCGGCTTCACCCGGGCGCTGCGCAGGCCGCGGTCGAAGCTGAAGGTGCTGGGCGGGGCGCCGGCGAAGGCGCGCCGCGAGACCACCACCCCGCCCGGCAGCCGTTCCTCGAGCACCGCGAGGAAGGCGACGCCGGTGTCGCTGGTGCTGGCGCGGAAGCTGGTGCCGGCGCGGCGGTTGGCGGCGAAGAGCACGGCGCTGCCGGGCTCCGGCCAGGCGGACGCGGACGCGGCACCGGGCGCGGACCGGGCGGCCGAGGCGCTCGCCGGGTCACCGCCGCCGCAGCCGGCGGGCAGCGGCGTGCCGACCGAGCCGGGGGCCTCGGTCGCCTCGACCGCGGTGTAGCCGTCCTCGCCCTGGAAGCGGATCGTGCCGGTGAAGGTGCCGAGCCGGCGGACGATCCGGGCGGGCGCGGCGCAACCGTGCGCGCCCGCCCGCAGCACCGTCACCCGGGTCCGGCCCGAGGGACGGAACCGGACCTCTATGCGGCCGAGCCCGCCGAGCCGCGCCCTGACCTCGGTCGCGCCGGAGTCGGCGCCGCGGGCGTAGTAGATGCTGGCCGCGCCGTTGACCGCGGCGGCCGGGCGGGGGCGTCCGTCGGCGCTGAAGGTGGCGATCGGCGGGCGCCGTTCGGAGGCGGCGAGCACGACCGCCCCCGCTTCGGCGCCGACGTCGATCGCGAACCCGTTGCTGCCCCGCAGGGTGAAGGCGGCCGAGCCCCCCGGCGCTGGTTGCGCCGCGAGCGCCGGCGGCGGCGCGAGCGCCAGGAACAGCGCCGCGCCGAGCATCGCCGTCGCCGTTCCCCGGCCCCACACGATCACGCTCTGCAAGCTGGTCGGCACGCGGAGAATAGGAACACAGCGGGACCAAAAAGTCAATATCGGCGTGATCCCCGGGCGTCCCCGACCGCAGGACGTAGTGCCCGTTTACCGCTTACCATGCGGGAAGCAGCGCTCGTATCCCATGCCCGGATGATTGAGGAAACGATCACCCGTGTACCAACTATTTCCCCTTCTCGGATGGCCATCAGGAACACCAGCGGACCAAGATATGGTCGTCCCCATGGTCCTCACGCCATGGGGAGATGCCGGCGAGCTGAAGGCGAAGAAGATGCGCCCGGGCGGCGGCGCGCGCGACGAGCGCACCCCCGCCAGCCAGCGCGAACGAATCTTTGCCGCGATCGTCGCGACCGCCGCCGAGAAGGGCTACGAGGCGACCACCGTCGCCGACCTCAGCGAGCTCTCCGGGGTCTCCAAGAGCAGCTACTACGAACACTTCAGCGACAAGCAGGGCGGCTTCCTGGCGACGCTCGAGGCGCTGCTCGAGCCGGCGCTCCGCTACGCGACCGAGAACGGGCTCGGCGGCGAGCAGGAGCAGGCGCGCGCGGTCTTCGAGGGCGGGCTCGAGCGGATCGCGGCGCAGCCGGCGGCGGCGAAGCTGGCGCTGGTCGAAGTCTACGCCGCGGGGCCACCGGCGATCGAGCAGCTCGACCGCACGGTCGACGGGATCGAGCGGCTGCTGACAGGGATGTTCGAGCAGGTCCCCGGGCGCGAGGGAATGCCGCCGGAGATCGTGCGAGCGCTGATCGGCGGCGTCCAGAAGGTGATCTACAAGCGCCTGCTGCGCGACGAAGCGGCGGAGCTGCCGCGGCTGGCGCCGGAGCTGTGGCAGTGGATGCTCGCGGTCCCGCCGCCGCCCGGGCGTTTGCGCGCGCGGCGGGTGCGCAGCGTCAAGCCGCTCAGCTTCGAGGACCGCCAACTGCCTTCGACCCCGGCCGAGCGGCTGCTGCGGGCGCTCGCCGCGGTGGTCTCCGAGAAGGGCTACCAGGAGACCAGGATCGCCGAGATCGTCGAACGCGCGAAGACCTCCCAGCGCACCTTCTACGAGCACTTCGCGAGCAAGGAAGACGCGGTCGTGGCGGCGCTCGACAGCGGCTCGGCGCAGATGCTGGCGGCGGCCCTGCCGGCCTTCCGGCGCGGCGGCGAGTGGCAGCGCGCCGTCCACGACACCCAGGAAGCGATGCTCCACTTCGCCGCCGAAGAGCCCGAGTACGGCCGCCTCGGCGCGGTTGAGATGTACGGCGCCGGGATCCGCGCGCTGGAGCAGCGCGAGATGGTGACCGAGGGGATGGAGGGCCTCCTGCAGCCCGGCTACGAGCTCTCCCCCGACGTCCCGCCGATCGCCGCCGAGGCCGTCGGCGGCGCCCTCTACGCGCTGCTCTACGACTTCGTCAAGGCGAAGGGGCCGGAGCGGCTGCTCGAACTGGTCCCGACCTTCGTCTACGTCACCCTGGCCCCGTTCCTCAGCGCCGAGGAGGCCTACGACGTGGCCGTCGGCTAGGGCGGAAGCGCGCCGCCTACTCGGGGCAGGAGGCCGCGAGGCCGCGCACGGCGCCGTTCGGCATCACCGTGTTGCAGAAGCTGGCGCCACCGAGCTTCGCGCCCTGCAGCTTCGCGCCGGCCAGGGTGACGAGGCCGAGGTTGGCGCCGCGCAGGTCCGCCCCGCGCAGGTCCGCGCCGGCCAGGTTGGCGCCGTTCAGGTCGGCGTTGCGGAGGGTCGCCTTGCGCAGGTCGGCGCCGTCGAGGGCCGAGGTGCGGCCGTCGACCCGGGTCATGTCGGCGCCGCGCAGGTCGGAGCCGGTGAGCACGGTGAGGCCGAGCGAGGCGCGGCGCAGGGAGGAACCGCGCAGGTCGGCATCGACGATCGCGGTGGCGCCGAGGCTGGCGCCGTCGAAGTTGACGTTGGTCGCCTTCGCGTAGGCGAGCGAGCCGAGCGGGAAGCTGACCCGGCGCAGGTCGGAGCCGCGGATGTCGGAGTAGGCGAGGAAGGCGCCCTGCAGGCTCTTGCCTTTGAAGTTGGTCCGCGGGCACTTGGTGTAGGCCTCGATCTCGCAGCCGCTGACCGGCTCGCCGGCCTGCACCTGGGTGCCCGTCTGCAGCGCGTAGACGGCAGGGAACAGCGGGCTGCTCGCGGCGACCGGGATCGGCGGGACGCCCTGCGGGCCGGGCCGGATCTGACCCGGGCAGAGCCCTTTGCGCGGCTTGATCACGCGCCCGCTGGGCATCAGCGTGTTGCAGAAGTTCGAGCCGTTGAGCTTCGCGCCGCCCATCCGCGAGCCGGTGAAGTCGGCGTTGGTGAGGTTCATCCCGCGCATGTCGGCGCCGCGCATGTCGGTCCCGTTGACGTCCGAGTTGGAGAGGTCCATGCCGCGCATGTCGGCGCCGCGCAGGTCCGAGCCGACGATCGCGCCGAAGTAGCCATCGGCATTGGCCATCGTGGCGCCGCGCAGGTCGACGTTGGTGAGCCCGGCGAAGGTGATCTTCGCTCCCGTCAGGTTGGTGTTGCGCATCCGCGCGTAGGCGAACGAGGAGCCGATGAAGTCGACGCCGCTGAGGTTGGCGCCGCCGAGCCGCATGAAGGAGGCGATGGTCAGGGCCAGCGCCCCGCCCTCCAGGTTGACCCCGCTCAGCTTCGCAAAGGCGAGGTTGGCGCCGACCAGGCGGATGCCGGGCAGGCTGGCGCCGTGGCAGGAGGTCTCGGCTTCGATCGCGCAGCCGCCGAGCACGGTGCCGTAGGCGACCGCCGGCTCGGTTTCCGCTTTGACCAGCGCGTAGTAGGGATTGCCGGGGTAGACCGGCACCGAGCTGGGCGTCGCCGCGGTGGCGGTCGCCGGAACGAGGGCAAGGGCCATGAGCGCGCCGAGCAGGGCAACCCTGCCGGTGAGTCGGTTCGCGAGCATCGAGGGGAATGTACCCAAGCCCCTGCGCCGAGCGGGGCGAGGCGCGAACGTCGCGTTCGAGCCGGGCCGCACGGGGTAACCGGGATGGATGGGATACGCCGCCGACCCCGGCCGCTACGACGGCCCGATGCGGTACCGGCGCTGCGGGCGCTCGGGGCTCGACCTGCCGGTGCTCTCGCTCGGCTACTGGCACAACTTCGGCGACGAGCGGCCGTTCGAGACCCAGCGGGCGATCGCGCGGCGCGCCTTCGACCTCGGGATCACCCACCACGACCTCGCCAACAACTACGGCCCGCCCTACGGCGCCGCCGAGCTCAACTTCGGGCGGCTGCTGCGCGAGGACCTCGGGCCCTACCGCGACGAGCTGGTGATCTCGACCAAGGCCGGCTGGGACATGTGGCCCGGCCCCTACGGCCAGGGCGGCGGCTCGCGCAAGTACCTGCTCGCCTCGCTCGACCAGTCGCTGGCGCGGATGGGCCTCGACTACGTGGACGTCTTCTACTCGCACCGGCTCGACGGGACGACGCCGCTGGAGGAGACGATGGGCGCCCTCGACGCCGCCGTCCGCCAGGGCAAGGCGCTCTACGTCGGCATCTCCTCCTACGACGCCGAGCGCACCCGGGCGGCGGCGGCGATCCTCGCCGAGCTGGGCACGCCGCTGCTGATCCACCAGCCCTCCTACTCGATGGTCAACCGCTGGATCGAGCACGAGGGCCTGCTCGAGAACGCCGGCGAGCTCGGCATCGGCGTGATCGCCTTCACCGCGCTCGCCCAGGGCCTGCTCACCGAGCGCTACCTCGACGGCGTGCCGGAGGGCTCGCGGGCGGCCAAAGGCGAGACCTTCGACCGCGAGTGGCTGAGCGACGAGATGCTCGGGCGCCTGCGCGCCCTCGCCGAGCTGGCCCGCGGCCGCGGCCAGACCCTCGCCCAGCTCGCCCTCGCCTGGGCGCTCCGCGACGAGCGCGTCACCTCCCTCGTAATCGGCGCCTCCTCGGTCGAGCAGCTCGACCAGAACGTCGGCGCCCTCGCCAACCTCTCCCTCTCCCCCGCCGAGCTGTCCGAGATCGACCGCCTCACCGAGGAGGCCGGCGTCGACCTCTGGGCCGACGCCCGCGCCGGCCGCTGGTAGCCACAAGGGGGGAGACTCCACCGCCCTCGATGCCTTACCGCCCCTATGGGGGCGGTGGAACATCGAGCGCGAAGCGCCTCAGCCTGGCGGCTCACGGACGCGCAGCATGGCGCGGTGGCGTGGCGGCAACTGCGGGCGCTGGGATTCAGCGAGAAGTCGATACGACACCGGGTGCGGACCGGGCGCCTGCGCCCGGTCCACCGCGGCGTCTACGCGGTCGGCCGCGCCGAGCTCTCGCGCGAGGGAGGCTGGA
>CAYXFL010000007.1:22992-68388 GCA_964464285.1 uncultured Conexibacteraceae bacterium | reverse complement strand
TCCTCGCGATCCGGCCGCTCGAGCAGGGCGCCGTTGGCGAGCTCGAGGATCTGGGCCGGGTCGCTGGTGTTGGCGGCGAAGGCGGCGAGGCGGGCGCGGATGAAGGTGGCGAGCCGAGCGGCGCGCGGGCCGTGCCCGACGACGTCGCCGACGACGGCGACGGTCGAGCCGTCGGGGCCGTTGGTGAGCAGGTAGAAGTCGCCGGAGACGCCGTGGTCGGAAGGGGCGAAGGCGGCGCCGGCCTCGACGTCGGGCAGGTCGGGAAGGCTGACCGGGGTGAGCGCCGCGCGGATGTCCTCGAGTTCCTCGACCGAGTGCTCCAGCGTTGTCACCCGGGCGCGCACGAGGGCGACGAGCAAGATCGTGGCGGCGAAGGCGAGACCCCGCAGGGCCAGGGCCAGAACCGCGTCGTCGACCGGCTCGATCAAGACCCCGATTACGTAGAGAGCGCAGCAGCCGAGCGCGGCCGCGACGCCGGGGCGCCAGCCGAACCACCAGGTCGTGAACCCGACCGGGATCGCGTAGAAAAAGGCGATGCCGGGGTTGGCGCCGGACGGGATCGCCAGCCAGATGGCGAAGACGAGCAGCGCGGCGGCGCAGACCCAAGCGACTCTGACCGCGCTCGAGTGACCCTCGATCTGCACCTCACGCAGCGTACTCCCACCTCGCGCCAGATCAGCTACAAAGAGGTTCATGGGCACCGCGCAGATCCCCGATCCGACCGAGTCGGTCCGCCACCAGCTGCGACCGCTGTTCGACCAGGTCGTGATCAAGGAGCTCGACCAGGACCGGGTCCGCCGCTCCGGCCTCGTCGTCCCGCCCGGCACCCACGAGCCGCCGCCCGAGCAGGGCATCGTGCTGGCGGTCGGGCCGGGCCTCGACTGGTGGGCCGGCGCCGGGGTCGAGATGCCGGTCGCGCCCGGCGACCACGTCGTCTTCCCGGCCTCCGCCGGGGCCTGGGTCGAGGTCGACGAGGAGCGGCTGCTGGTCTGCCGGGTGACGCAGCTGCTCGGCGTGCTCGAATCGGCCGCGCTCGAGCGCTGAGCCGCCGCCGCGCTCAGGCCGGCGTGTCGAACAGCGAGACGACTTCCGCCTGGCGGCCGGACTTCAACTGCATCATCCGCTGGTCGGCGCAGCTCAGCAGCGTCTCGAAGTCCTCGCCGTCGTCGGGGTAGACCGCCCACCCGATCGAGGCGGTCGGCGCCGGGCCCTCGGCGAGCGGGTCGTGGGCGCTGACCGCGATGCGGATCGACTCGGCCATCCGCTCGGCGTTCTCGCCGCGGGCGCCGGGCGCGATCACGGCGAACTCGTCACCGCCGATCCGGGCCAGCGTGTCGGTCGAGCGCAGCATCGCCTGAGCGCGAGCCGCCGCTTCGCGCAGGACCGCGTCGCCGACCGGGTGGCCGTAGCGGTCGTTGATCCCCTTGAAGTCGTCGAGGTCGAGGATCATCAGCGCCAGCGGGCTCTCATCGACCGCGCGGCGGCCGCCGCGCGGTCCGCTGCGGGCGGCCAGCTCGCGCTTCATCGCGGCGTCGAAGTCACGCCGGTTGCCTACCCCGGTGAGCGGGTCGCGGTTGGCGATCGCCCGCTGGCGCAGCTCCGCTGCGACCAGGCGGCGTTTGAGCCCGACCATCACCCAGGTGGCGGCGAGGTAACCGACGACGAAGGCGAGGTAGCGGGGCAGGAACGCGGTCTCGATCGCGTTCGGGTCGTAGATCAGCGGCGTGCCGGCGACCAGCACCAGCTCGATCGAGAGCGGCCAGGCCCAGCGGGCGGGAAAGAAGAAGGCGGCGTAGAGCAGCGAGAGCACGAGCAGCGGCTCGATGTAGCTGAGCGAGCCGCCGGTCAGGTAGAGCGCGACCCCGACCACCGGCACGGTCAGCGCCATCCCAAAGGCGAGTGTGTTCAGCGAGGTGCGCTCCCAGGGGATCCAGCCGAGCACGCTGGCGAGGCCGTAGAGGAAGACCGCCGAGCTGAGCCCGATCGCCCAGGCGAGGTTCGGATAGGAGGCCCCGGGCAGCACGGCGCCGATCAGGCCGACCAGCGCCGCGGCCATCCACAGCGCGCCGGAGATCCGGCCCATGCGCCCGAGCTCCTCTGGGGATTCGGCGAAGGCTGTGGCGGCTCGCGGTATCGGAACGCTGCGCATCTCCACGTCCATCGGAGGGGCGAGCGCGCGGCTTTAGCGGCTTACCACTCGAAGAAGCCGCGGCCGGACTTTTTGCCGAGCCGGCCTTCGTCGACCATCGTCTCGAGCAGCGGCGGCGGCGCGAAGCGCTCGCCGTAGACCCCGCGCAGGTTGCGGGTGATGTCGAGGCGGACGTCGAGGCCGATGATGTCGGTGAGGCGCAGCGGGCCGACCGGGTGGCGGTAGCCGAGCACCATCGCGCGGTCGATGTCGAGCGGGGCGGCGACCCCTTCTTCGACCATCCGGATCGCCTCGAGGCCGAGGATCAGGCCGAGGCGGCTGCTCGCGAAGCCGGGTGAGTCGCCGACCACGACCGCCTCCTTGCCGAGCTCGGCGACCAGCGCGATCGCCGCCTCGGCGGTGCTGCCGGCGGTGCGCTCGCCGAGCACCACCTCGACCAGCGCCATCGCCGGCACCGGGTTGAAGAAGTGCAGGCCGAGGAAGCGCTCGGGGTGGACGAGCGGAGTGGCGAGGGTGTCGATCGAGATGCCGCTGGTGTTCGTCGCCAGCAGCTCCGGCTCGAGCGTCTGCTCGGCGGCGGCAAGCGTCTCGTGCTTGAGCTCGACCCGCTCGGGGACCGCCTCGACCACCAGGCGCGGGCGCGGAGTCGCCGCCTCGATCCCGACCCGGCCGCGCAGGCGGGACTTGGCCGCCTCGCCGTCGCCGGCGGTGATCCGGTTGCGGGCGACGCCGTCGGTGATCGTCTTCACCGCCTGCTCGATGCCGGCCTCGGCGAGCTCCTCGCTGAGCTCGACCAGCTCGGTCGCCAGCCCGGCCCGGGCGAGGACCGCGGCGATGCCGGCGCCCATCGTTCCGCCTCCGATCACCACCGCGTGCCCGCTGTCGTTCATCTCTTCAGCCTATCCCGCGGGGGCCGAGCCGGTCGGTTTCAGCCGACCTCGGAGTAGGCGGGCTCGGGGGTGCGGTCGCCGTCGGGGGCGACCGGTTCGGGAGCGCCCTGCGGCGGCGGCGTCGGACGCAGGACGAAGATCGCGATCGCCACCGCGATCGCCGCCAGGCCGGCGCCGACCAGGTAGGCGAGGTGATAGCCGGAGGTGAGCGCCGAGGCTTCGGCGACGCCGTCGGCAAGCAGCGCGTCGCTGCGGTTGGTGGAGAGCGTCGCCAGGACCGCCAGGCCGATCGCGCCGCCGACCTGCATCGACGTGTTGACCAGGCCGGAGGCGAGGCCGGCGTCCTGCGGGGTGGCGCCCGACATCGCCAGGGTCATGATCGAGGGGAACGAGGTGCCGACCCCGACCGCGATCAGCAGGAAAGGCGGCAGCAGATCGGTCAGGTAGGTGCCGTCGACCGGCGCACGGGCGAACAGGAGCAGGCCGAGGACGACCGCCGTCACGCCCGGGATCAGGGTGTTGCGGGGGCCGAAGCGCATGATCAGCTTCTCCGAGAAGCCGAGCGAGAGCGTGCCCATCACGAGGGTCGTCGGCAGGAAGGCGAGCCCGACCTGCAGCGGCGAGTAGCCGAGCACGCGGCTGAGATAGAGGGCGCCGAGGAAGAACATCCCGAACATCCCCGCGACCAGCAGCGCCTGCAGCGCGTTGGCGCCGACCACGTTGCGCGAGTGGAAGAGGCGCAGCGGCATCAGCGGGTTGTCGATCCGCGCCTGGCGGCGGATGAAGAGCGCGAAGAGGGCGGCGGCGACCGCGAGGCCGGCGAGCGTGCGCCCGTCGGCCCAGCCCCACTCGGTGATCTGCAGGATCGTGAACACGCCGAGCATCAGCGCGCCGGTGACCAGGGCGGCGCCGGGGTAGTCGGCGCCCTCCTGCAGGCCGAGGCCCTCGCGGCTCGGGACCAGGCGGGTCGCCATGTAGGCGACGAAGATGCCGATCGGCAGGTTGATCATGAAGATCCAGTGCCAGCTGATCGCGTCGGTGAGCACGCCGCCGAGCAGCAGCCCGACCGCGCCGCCGGCCGAGGCGACGAACCCGTAGACGCCGATCGCTTTCGCCTGCGCGCCGGGCTCGGGGAACATCGTCACGATCATCCCCAGGATCACCGCCGAGGAGAGGGCGCCGCCGATGCCCTGCAGGAAGCGGGCGCCGACCAGCATCTCCTGGCTGAGCGAGAAGCCGCAGAGCAGCGAGGCGGCGGTGAAGATGGTTAGCCCGATCAGGAACATGCGGCGCTGGCCGACCAGGTCGCCGAGCCGGCCGGCGAGCAGCAGCAGCCCGCCGAACGGGATCATGTAGGCGTTGACGACCCAGGCGAGGTTGCTCTGCGAGAAGCCGAGGTCGTCCTGGATCGAGGGCAGGGCGACGTTCACGATCGTCCCGTCGAGGACGATCATCAGCATGCCGGCGCAGAGCACGTAGAGCGCGAGCCAGCGGTCGCCGTCGGTTTCGGTCTGGGGGGAAGCGGAAGGCATGCGGGGAACTCCTGGTCGAAGGGACGAGACCGTGTGAGCGGGGCAGCCTAGCAAAAACGAAGTGCGCGCTCCGTTAAACCGGAGTGGAGCCTCCGGATCGAGTACGATCCTCTGGTGATGCCGGTTCCGATCGACCAGGCGCTGCGCGCCGACGCCGCCCGCAACCGGGCGCGGATCGTTGCCGCGGCGACCGAGGTGTTCGCCGAGCGCGGCCTCGACGCCTCGACCGCGGAGATCGCCGAGCGCGCCGGGGTCGGCGAGGCGACGATCTACCGTCGCTTCCCCTGCAAGGACGACCTGA
This sequence comes from uncultured Conexibacteraceae bacterium, assembly GCA_964464285.1. Classification (GTDB taxonomy): domain Bacteria; phylum Actinomycetota; class Thermoleophilia; order Solirubrobacterales; family 70-9; genus VAYN01. The sequence goes on along the minus strand of CAYXFL010000007.1, from coordinate 63,516 downwards.
TCGCGGCGATCGTCGCGACCAAGATGGAGGAGTCGGTGGCGATCGGCGAGCAGTGCCTGGCCGAGCCCGACCCGTGGCGTGGCCTCGAGCGCTTCCTCTTCGCGATGACCGAGCGGGCGAGCCGCGACCAGGGAGTCTCCGACGCGGCCAAGGACCGCTGCGTGGCCTCCGCCGAGCTCGCCCCCGAGCGCAAGCGGATGCTCGATGTCTGCGCCGCGCTGGTGCGCCGCGCGCAGCGGGCCGGGGTCGTGCGCGACGACGTCGCCGGGCAGGACCTGATCTTCCTGGTCGCCGCCGCCGGCTCGCTGCACCTGCCCTTCCCCGACCTGCGCGAAGACCTCTGGAAGCGCTACCTCGGCCTGCTCCTCGACGGGCTGCGGCCCGAGGGAGCGACGAAGCTGCGGCCGGGGGCGCCGGCGCGGCGGCTGATCGAGCTGGCGCAGCCGGCGTCGTAGGCGACGGGCCGGAACCGATCGCCACACCGGCGCTTGGATAGCGTTGGTCTATGGAGCGACCCGGAGAACTGGAGCTGCGGCGCTACCTGCGCAGCCAGCGCCAGCTCGCCGCGCGGCTGCTCGAGGGCGAGACCCTCGACGAGGTCGCCGAGGACTTCCTCTTCACCGTCGCCAACCTGCTGCGCTGGGACGCGGGGGCGCTGTGGGAAGCCGGCGAAGGCGAGCCGCTGCTGCGCTTCGTCTCCGGCTGGAGCGTCGGCGGCCTCGACGCCGAGCCGCTCTGGAACCACAGTCGCGAGCTGATCGTGCAGCGCGGCAAAGGCCTGCCGGGGCGCGCCTGGGAGAGCGGCGAAATCGCCTGGGCCCCGGACTTCACCCGCAACCCGCTCTACCCGCGCGGCAAGACCGCCGCCGCGCTCGGGTTGAGCGCGGCGCTGGCGATCCCGGTCCCGGTCGGCCACCCGGAGGGAGTGCTGGCGGTGGCCGAGTTCCACGCGCGCTCGTTCAGCCCGCCCTCGGAGGAACTGCTCGCCCTGCTCGGCGGCTTCTCCGACCAGCTCGGCACCTTCATCGCCCGCCGCCGCGAGCGCGGCCACACCGAACTCGCCCGCCACCACCTCGCGCAGGTGGTCAGCGGCACCCGCGACGCGGTCCTCAGCAAGGACGTCGACGGCGTGATCACGACCTGGAACCCCGCCGCCGAACGCCTCTACGGCTACAGCGCCGAGGAGGCGATCGGCGAACACGTCTCCTTCCTGATGCCCGACGAGCTCAAGCACGAGGAGCGGGAGATCCTCGACCGGGTCGTCGTCCGCGGCGAATCGCTGGAAACCTACGAGACCCAGCGGGTCCGCAAGGACGGGACGATGATCGACGTCTCGCTGACCGTCTCGCGGATCGAAGACCCGGCGCGCGGCGTGGTCGGCGCCTCGGTGGTCGCCCGCAACATCACCGGCGAGGTGCGGCGGCGGCGCGCGCACTCGTTCCTCTCCGGCGCCAGCCGCGACTTCGACTCCTCGCTCGACCCGGCCGAAACGGCGCGCAACATCGTCCACGCGGCGATCCCCGACCTCGCCGCGGTCTGCGTCATCGACTTCCTGCGCAAGGACGGCTGGCTGGGCGACAGCGTCGTCGCCGCGACCCGGCCGCGGGTGGCGGCAGCGCTGGAGGAGATTCGCCGCGCGAAGGCGCTGGATCCCGACGGCGACCACCCGGCGGCGATCGTCCTGCGCGAGGGGAAGCCGATGATCTGGCGTGACCTGAAGGCGCCGGAGACGATCGACCAGGTGGTGCAGAGCGAGGCCCACCGGCAGCTGATGGACGACGCCGGCTACAGCTCGGCGGTGGTGGTGCCGCTGGTCGCCCGCGGGCGCACGCTCGGGACGCTCTCCTTCCTGCACGCCCGCGACGAGCTGCGCTACGAAGAGGCCGACCTCGAGTTCCTCGCCGAGCTCGGCGACCGGGCCGCGATGGCGCTCGACAACGCGCGCCTGTTCCGCGAGCGCGACTCGATCGCCCGCGACCTGCAGCGCGGCATGCGGCCGCCGCGGCCGGCCGAGGTGCCGGGGCTGGAGTTCTCGGTCGTCTTCGAGGCGGCCGGGAACGGGATCGAGATCGGCGGCGACCTCTACGACGTGCTGCCGACCGACGACGGCTGCTGGCTGGTGGTCGGCGACGTCACCGGCAAGGGCAGCGCCGCGGCCGGCGTCTCGGTCGCCGTGCGCCACGCGGTGCGCGGGCTGGTCCGCGAGGTACAGGAGCCCGAGGAGGTGCTGAGCCGGGTCAACGAGATGCTGCTCGAAGGCGAGGGGCCGAACGACTTCGCGACCGTGCTGCTGATCCGGCTGCGCCGGGACGCCGACGGCTGGAGCACCGCGATCGCCTGCGCCGGGCATCCGCCGGCGGTGCACCTGCGCGACGGCGACGCGCTCCACTTCGGCGGCGGCTCGATGCTCGGGGCCTGGGCGGAGGCGCCGCCGCAGAGTCACGAAGCGACGCTGGCCGCCGGTGAGACGCTGATCCTCTGCACCGACGGCTGGCATGAGGCGGGGCCGGTGGCGCACCACCGCGACTCGGAGGCGCTGGCCGAGATCGCCGGCGGGCTGGCGGAGGCGGAGCTGAGCGAGCTGACCGCGGTCCTGCGCGACGACGCGCTGAGCCGCGGCGAGGGCTCGCTGCGCGACGACATCGTGGTCCTGGCGGTGCGACCGCACGGCGCGCGTAACCGGGCCGCGAACGGCGCGAGCCGCGCCGAGCCGCTCGGCACAGGGCGATGAAGGCGGTCGTCGCGCACCGCATCGGTGGGCCCGAGGTGCTGCGCGTCGAGGAGCTGCCGGAGCCGGAGCCGATCCCGACCGAGATCAAGGTCCGCGTGCACGCGGCCGGGGTCAACCCGGTCGACTTCAAGACCCGCGAGGGCCGCGGGATGGCGGCGGTGCTGGGCGGGCCGCCGCTGCGAATCGGCTGGGACGTCGCCGGCACGGTGGCCGCGGTCGGCGCCGGCGTGACCCGGTTCCGGGTCGGCGACGAGGTCTTCGGCATGCCCTGGTTCCCGCGCCAGGCGGGCGCCTACGCCGAGTACGTGACCGCGCCCTCGCGCCACTTCGCGCCGAAGCCGGCGGTGCTCTCCTTCGAGCAGGCGGCGGCGCTGCCGCTGGCCGGCCTGACCGCCTGGCAGACCCTGCTCGACACGATCCGCCTGCAGGACGGCGACGACGTCCTGATCCACGGGGCGGCCGGCGGCGTCGGCCACCTCGCGGTCCAGATCGCGGCGGCGCGCGGCGCCACCGTCTTCGCCACCGCGCGGGCCGAGCAGGCCGGCGCGCTGACCGCGCTCGGCGTCGAGCGCACGATCGACTACCGCGAGGAGCGCTTCGAGGAGCTGCTCGCCGACCTCGACGCCGTGGTCGACCTGGTCGGCAGCAACGGCGAGCGCTCGCTCGAGGTCCTGCGGCCCGGCGGGATGCTGGTCGTCGTCCCCAGTGCCAGCGGCATCGACGACCTCCTGCCGCTGGCCGAGCCGCGGCGCCAGCGGGTCACCGGCATCCTGGTCGAGCCCGACCCGGTCGGCCTCGCCGGCCTCTGCCACCTGGTCGAGGACGGCAAGCTCCAGGTCCACGTCGACGAGGTCTTCGAGCTCGAGGACGCGGCGGCGGCGCACCGACGTGCCGAAGCGAGCCACGGGGGCGGCAAGATCGTGCTGCGGGTTGGCTAATGCGGGGTGTCTGAGCTAAAGGGGCGCATCTGCCGCCTCAGCTCAGACACGCCGGTTCGGGCGAGGTCGGGTGATGCGTTTGGAGCACCTGGCGCTTTCCAGGGTTGCGGTTCAGCCCACCAACCAAGGTGGCGGTTCAGCTAGACCGAGCCGATCGCGGGCCTGCGAGGGGACGAGGTCAAGAAGAGGGGCCTCAGCGGCCGCGACGGCCGAAGCTGTGGCCGGCGGGGGCTACGGCGCGGAGCTCGGCTACGGCGCGTTGGCGGCGGCGGGCGGGGTCGCGGGAGGAGCCGATCGGGGGTTCGCGGCGGTCCGGGCGGGCGGGTGACGGTGGGGGCTCGGCGCGGTCGGGCTCCCAGACCTCGGCGACGAGGACGTTGGTGACGCCTTCGCGGCGCTCGAGGCGGCCGCGGGCAGCGAGCAGCGGGGCGGCGCGGACGAGGGCACGGAAGCGCTCGTAGACCTTGCGCGGAACGATCAGGTTGACGACGCCGGACTCGTCCTCGAAGAGCATGAAGACGATGCCCTTGGCGGTCTCCGGGCGCTGGCGGGCAACGACCATCCCGGCCACCTCGACCGTGGCGCCGTCGGCGACCGCGGCAAGCTCGGCGGCGCGGCGGATCGAGCCGGGCAGGCGCGGGCGCAGCAGCTCCAGCGGGTGCTTGCCGAGCACCATCCCGGTCGAGCGGTAGTCGGCGATCAGCCGGTCCCAGTCGCCGAGCGGCTGCAGCGGCGGCGGCTCCGGCGGCTCGATCGGCAGGCCCAGCTGGTCGCCGGCGCCGGCGCCCCCGACCACGCCGACCCGCCAAAGCGCCGCGCGCCGCTCACCCCCGGCGGCGGCCGGGAGGTCGTCGAGGGCGCCGGCCCAGGCCAGCCGTTCGAGGCTCGCCAGGCCGGCGCCCGAGCGCGAGGCGAGGTCGGCGACGCTGCCGTAATAACCACCGCTCCCGCGGGAATCGACGCTCGCGCGCGCGGCGACCAGCGCCCGCATCTCCTCCTCGCGCACCCCCTTGACGTAGCCGAGCCCGATCCGCACCACCTTGCCGCCGCGCAGGCCCGGGTTGTTGCGCGGCGATTCGACGTGGCAGAGGACGCGGCTGCGGTTGGCGTCGGGCGGGGCGACGCGGATCCCCCGGCGCTGCGCCTCGTGGGCGAGCGCGTCGGGAGGATAGAAGCCCATCGGCTGCTCGTTGAGCAGCGCGCAGAGGAACTCCGGACCGCGGTGGAAGCGCAGCCAGGCCGACTGGTAGGCGAGCAGGCCGAAGGCGGCCGAGTGGGCCTTCGGGAAGCCGAAGCCGGAGAAGCCCTGGATCTTGCCCCAGATCCGCTCGGCCAGCTCCGGCCCGACCCCGTACCTGGCGGCCGCCCCCTCGACGAAGCGCCGGTGGTGGCGCTCGATCTCCTGCCGCGAGCGCTTGCGGCTCATCGCCCGGCGCAGGCTCTCGGCCTCGGCGGAGCTGAAGCCGGCAAACGCCATCGCCACCTCGAGCACCTGCTCCTGGTAGACGATCGTGCCCAGCGTCTCGGCCAGCACCGGGCGCAACGACTCGTGCTCGTAGGGAGGTTCGTAGCCGGGCTCCTCGCGCTGCCGCTTGCGCCTCTCTATATATGGGTGCACGGCGCCGCCCTGGATCGGGCCGGGCCGGACCAGCGCCACCTGCACGGTGAGGTCGTCGAGCGTGCGCGGCTGGGTCCGCGGCAGCATCTGCATCTGCGCCCGGCTCTCGATCTGGAAGACGCCGGTGGTCTCGGCCCTGCGGATCGAGTCGAAGGTGCCCTCGTCCGCGTAGTCGATCCGCGAGAGGTCGAGCTCCTCGCCGTCGGTCTCCTTCAGTTCGGCGACGCAGCGCTCGACCGCGGAGAGCATGCCCAGCCCGAGCAGGTCGATCTTGAGCAGGCCGGCGTCGGTGCAGGAGTCCTTGTCCCACTGGATGATCTGGCGGCCCGCCATCGCCGCCGGCACGACCGGGCAGACGTCGATCAGCGGCTCGGTCGAGATCACCATCCCGCCCGAGTGCTGGGAGGCGTGGCGGGGCAGGCCGAGCGCCTCGCCGCTGATCCAGGTCAGTGCCCGCCAGCGCGGCGCGGCGGCCCGCTCGGCGCCGATCGCGGCGGCCACGTCGCGGGCAAGCTCTTCGGCGGAGTCGTGGAACCCGGCGACGCCGGCGACCTTCTCGATCTCCGCCGGGGGCAGGCCGAGCGCCTTGCCGAGATCGCGGACGACGCCGCGCGGGCGGTAGGTCGGGAAGGCGGCGACCAGGGCCGAGCGCTCGGCTCCGTAGACCTCGTGCACGCGCGGGATCAGGACCTCGCGGATGTCACGCGGGAAGTCGAGATCGATGTCCGGCAGCGCGGTTCCTTCGTCGTTGAGGAAGCGCCCGGAGAAGAGGCCTTTGGCGACCGGGTCGATGTGGGAGAGGCCGGTCAGGTAGCAGACGATCGAGCTGACGCTGGAGCCGCGGCCGCGGCCGGGGGGCAGCAGCCGGCGCACCGAGTCGGGGCCGCGCACCTCGACCGCGACGTCGCGGGAGAGCTCGAGCAGGTCGTGGTGGAGGAGGAAGAAGCCGGAGAGCTCGCGGCGGCGGATCGTCGCCAACTCGGCGTCAAGGCGGGCTTCGGCATCGCCCCAGCGGGGACGGCCGGCGTAGCGCTCGAGCAGCCGCTGGCGGCAGAGCTCGGCGAGTTTGTAGTCGGCGTCGGTCTCCTGCGGATAGCGGTAGCCGAGCTGTGTGGTCAGGTCGAAGCGCAGCCGCTCGGCGAGCCGCACGGTCTCGACGACCGCCTCGGGATGCTCGGCGAAGCGCGCCGCCATCGCCGCCGGCGCGACCAGCGCCGAGCTGCTGTTGCCACGCCGGTGCGGCTCGGACTCCTCCAGGGTCTCGCCGCGGCCGATCGCGACGAGAACGTCCTGGAGGCGGGCGCGGCGGGAGTTGTGCGAGTGCACGTTCCCGCTTGCCACGGTGGCGACGGCAAGCCGGGTGGAGAGCTGGGTGAGCCAGCGGTTGCGAGCGCGGTCGTGGCGCCAGCGCGGCAGTTGCAGCTCGACCCGGAAGCGCTCGCGGCCGAAGGCGGCGAGCAGGCGGCGGGCGAGCGGCTCGCCGAGCGCCCGGTCGCGCTCCCAGCAGCCGGCGAGGACGCCGTCGCGGGCACAGCCGGAGAGGCAGACGAGCCCGTCCGCGTGCTCCTCCACCTGTTCCAGGGTGACCCACGGCCGGGTCGCGGTGCGGGCGGTGTTGTCGCGGGTGTGGGCGTGGGCCGCGGTCAGCAGGCGGCAGAGGTTGCGATAGCCGGCCTGGTCTTCGACCAGCAGGGTGAGATGGCGCAGGTCCCGGTCCGCCGGGTCGCCCGGCAGCGCCACGGTCAGCTCGGCGCCGGTGATCGCCCGCAACTCAAAGTCGGCGCAGGCCTCGGCGAACTCGCGCGAGCCCCAGACCCCGTCGTGGTCGGTGAGCGCGAGCGCCGCGTAGCCGAGCTCGTCGGCGGCGACGGCGAGCTCGGCCGGGGTCGAGGCGCCGTCGAGGAAGGAGAAGGCCGAGTGCGCGTGCAGCTCTGCGTAAGGAGGGGTGCCCATCGCGACCCCTAGGCGCGCTGGCGGTACCAGCGCTCGCTGCGCGGCACCCGGAAGACGACGACGGCGCGGCCGTCGGCGAGCACCAGCTCGAAGTACTCGCGATGCAGGCGGCCACGCTGGACCCACCAGCGGTCGTCGACCAGCCAGTGCTCGCGCAGCGCCTCGACCGCGACCCCGGCGACCGCGAGCGGAACGCCGTCGGCGGCGGTGCGAACGGCGACCGGGCGCGGCGAGTAGAGCCGGCGCAGCCGGGCGCTCATAGCTCCGGGAAGGGAGTGAGCGCGGCCCAGCGCTCCGGGATCCGCGAGGCGGCGTCGACCGGGAGGACCTTGAGCAGCGCCTCCGGCCCCTGGACGGCGCGGACCTCGCGCACCGCGGCGCCGAGGCGGCGGCGGCGCGGCTCGCTGCCGCCGACCGCGAGCTCGAGCTGGTCGGCGGCGGCCGGGCCGAAGCCGAGCGCCCGCAGCCGCAGCGCCGTCGCCGGGCCCGGCAGCGACTCCAGCCGCGGCGCCAGCACGCTGCGCAGGACGCGGGCCGAGGCGCTGGGACGGCCGAGGCCCTGTTCGACGCTCCAGCTACCGCCGCCGGCGAGCAGGGCGCCGAGGCGGAGGCCGAGCAGGGTGCGGCCGCGGCGCAGCGGCGCCGCCAGCAGCCGGTCGACCAGCAGCTCGAGCGCCCGCTCGAGCTGGCTCCCCGCCGTCCCCTCCGGCAGCTCCAGATGCTCGACCAGCTCCTCGTGCGGGATGCGGGGGCGCAGCGGCGCGTCCTCGCCGCGGGCGAGCCGCAGCGCCGCCAGCCCGAGCGGGCCGAAGCGGTCGGCGGCCTGGTCGGGACGCAGGCGGCCCAGCTCGCCGAGGGTGCCCAGGCCGAGCCGTTCGAGCGCGACCGCGAACGCCTCAAGCTCGGCCGGCGGTGCGTCGAGGCGGCGGGCGAGGATCGCCACCCGCAGCGGCGCCAGGAACCCGGCCAGACCCGGCCCCTCGACGACGGTGCCGTCAGCCCGGTGGGCGGCGGCGAAGGCGGCGGTGCGGGTCGGCCCGACCCCGATCCGCAGCTCCTCGCCGAGCACCGGCAGCAGCGCCTGCCGGGCCGCCGCCAGCACCCCGGCGCGCTCGCCGCCGTGGATCCCGCCCAGCCCGTCTAGCGCGAAGAAGACCTCGCCCGGCCGCTCGCTCTCGACCGCGGCGCCGATCCCCTCCAACGCCCGCGCCGTCCGCTCGGTCCGCTCCGCCACCGCGACCGGATCCTCAAGCTCATGGCGCCCGGGCCGGAACCCCCCGGAACGGCCCGGGCGCGCGGGAGCCGCCAAGCGTCGATCGATGATGCAGGCGATCTCCATACGAACATATGTTCGTATATCGACCCGCCGGATTCAACCCCCGTCGTCGAAGCGATCCAGCACGAACACGCTGAGGTAGGCCTTCTCGTCGCGGAGCAGGATCCCGCGGTTGAATTCGCGGAACTCAGGCGGCGGCGATCTTTGCCGCTTCGCTGGTGCCGAGGTAGGGCGTCAGGGTGAACTCGACCAGGTCGGGGAGCAGTTGCTCGAGCTCGGCGGCGCGGTCGGCGATGATGCGGCGGGAGATCAGCGAGACGAGGCCGCCGACCAGGGCTTCCTCGGTGCTCGGCGATAGCCGGGCGAGGACCTCGGGGGAGCGGCCCTCGCGGCCTGCCTCGAGGTAGGGGACGAGGCTGTGGATCGCGGCGTCGTAGCGCTCGACCACGACCGGACCGGCGACCAGCGCCTCGACCATGCTGAGCCGGGCCAGGTTCGGCTCGGCGGCGAGGAAGGCGAGCATCGCGGCGAGGCCGGCGCGCAGCGCCTGGGGCCACTCGTCCTGCCCCTCGTAGGCGTCGTCGACGCGCTCGCGCAGCTGCTCCATGACCACCTCGTAGGCGGCGACGAAGCAGGCGTCCTTGCTGTCGAAGTGCTCGTAGAAGGTGCGCCGGGAGACCGCGGCGTGGCGGGTGATGTGGGCGATCGTGGTGCCCGCGTAGCCGTTTTCGGCGACCGCCTCGGCGAGGCCGGCGATCAGCCGCTCGCGCTGGTTGTGGACGACGAACTCGCGCGGCAGGCCGTGTCGGCCCGGGGGCAGGCGGGAGAGCTCGGGCGGGTACTCAGTGGCCGAGTCGGAGGCGTTGGGGTCAGCGACCACGAAAGCGACGATACCGGTAAGGGAGGTTTGCGACCTGGCGTGTAGGCGGCCTAGGCCGCCGGACGCCTCGCCGCCTCGGCACCGAGGTAGGGGGTTAGGGCGAACTCGACCAGTTGCGGGCGGAGATCCTCGATCTGCTCGGTCTCACCGCGCACGATGTGCTGGTAGATCAGCCAGAAGATGCCGCCGACGACCAGTTCCTCGAGTGTCTCCGGCAGCTCGGCGCCGCGCGGCGAGGCCTTGCGGCCGATCCGCAACAGCGGGATGAACGACTCCATCGACTCCTCGTAGCGGAGCAGCGAGGCCGGCCCGGCGGAGACCGCCTCGACGATGCAGGCGCGCGCCAGCGCCGGCTCGGCGGCGATGTAGCCGAGGAAGGCGGCGAGGCCGGCGTCGACCCGCTCCGGCCAGCCCTCGTGCTCGCCCGCCGCCTCGACCACCCGGCGCAGCGCCTCGTCGAGGGCGAACTCCTGGGCGGCGAGAAAGCAGGCCTGCTTGGAGGCGAAGTTCTCGTAGAAGGTGTTGCGGGCGATGCCGGCGCGGCGCACGATGTCGGCGACCGTGACCGCGCGGTAGCCGCGCTCGGCGCTCTCCTCGGCGAGCGCGGCGATGATCCGCGCCTGCTGGTGGCGGGTGATGAACTCGCGGGAGAGCTGCTGGCGACCTGGGGGCGGTCGCATCGTCGAACTGCGCTGCGTCACGAACACCAGAGTACCTGAGTCGGACTCAATTTCACCCGCGGGTCGGCCATCCAGACCCCCCGGATAGGGTAGTACCGGTGCATTCGTCAGAAGTACCGAATCCGCACAGAAACGGCGAGCGCGCGCGGATCCTCGAGGCCATGGTCCGGGTCAGCGCCGCGCGCGGCTACGCGGCGACCAGCGTCACCGAGGTGATCGCGACAGCGGGGATCGACGAGGCGACCTTCGGCCGCCACTTCCACGGCAAGGAGGACTGCTTCGTCGCCGCCTACCAGGCGATCAGCGACGTGCTCGTCGCCCGCACCGCCGCCGCCTACGAAGGCGCCGCCGGCCGGCCCTGGGCCGAGCGAATCGCGGTCGGCCTGCTGGCGCTGGTCAAGCTGCTCGCCGAGGAGGCTGACGTGGCCCGGCTCGCGGTCGTCGACGTGACCGCGATCCCCGGCGAGGCGCGGCTGCACTACGGCCAGGCGCTCGACCGCTTCGTTCCCTTCCTCGCCGAGGGCCGGGAGGCGTCGGCGCTGGCCGGCGAGCTGCCGGCAGAGACCGAGCGGTTCGCAATCGGGGCCGCCGCCTCGCTGATCTTCGACGAGTTCCGCGCCGGTCGCGGCGCGGAACTGGAGTCGATCCTGCCGGAGCTCGTGTTCGCGGTGACGATGCCCTACCTCGGCGTCGCGGCGGCCGAGACGGAGATGCGGAAGGTCTCTAAACCGAACTGAAGTTGGTTCAGGTGCCCGCACCGCCGCGGCCCTCGCCGGCGGCGAAGCGGGCGGCGCCGCGGACCGCGACGGCAAGCGTCTCCCGACCCAGCCGGTGCTCGAGCGCGAGCCCCTCGGCGAGCGGCATCCCGAAGCCCTCGATCGCGGCGCGGCGGTCGGCGAGCATCGTCTCCTGGGGGAAGGCGGCGAGCCGCTCGGCCAGCTCCAGCGCCCGCTCCAGGTGGGCGCCCGGCTCGACCAGCTCGGTGACGAGACCGATCCGGTGCGCCTCCTCGGCACCGACCGGGCGGCCGCTGAGGATCAGGTCGAGGGCGCGCCCGAGCCCGACCACCCGCGGCAGCCGCTGGGTGCCGCCGTCGACCAGGGGCACGCCCCAGCGGCGCTCGAAGCAGCCGAAGATCGAGCCCGGGGTGGCGAGGCGGAGGTCGCACCAGAGCGCCAGCTCGAGGCCGCCGGCCAGGCACCAGCCGTCGATCGCGGCGATCGCCGGCTTCGAGGGCGTCAGGCGGCTGAAGCCCATCGGCCCGGCCGGGTCCTCGACGTCGAGGTCGAGTGCCTTCAGGTCGGCGCCGGCGCAGAAGGACTCGCCGCCGGCCCCGGTCAGCACCAGGACACGTGCGGCCTCGTCGGCCTCGAACTCCTCGAAGCCGGCGCGCAGGGCGCGCGCGGTGGCGCCGTCGACGGCGTTGCGGCGCGCCGGCCGGTCGATCGTCAGCACAGCCGCGGCGCCGACCCGCTCGTAGCGAACCTCCGAACTCACATCGCCTCCCACCGTCGAGTCACTCTGCAAAGGGGGGAGCGGGCGGGCTAGTCGCGGCGCAAACTCACGGGGTCGCCGACGACGCCCAGCTCCCGGCGCCATGCGCCCCGGTCGCGCGGCCCGGGGAGGGCAGGTCTCCCGAGCCGCCGGCAACGCTAGGCAACCGATCGGACGGCGCCGGCGCCGGCCCACGAAAAAGCGACCGGTGGGGGCGCTCGTCGCCTGCCGTGCGCGTAGCCTTCGCGCTCAGAAGCTCGTTGCGCCACCTCCGAGACCGCCTCCCCGCTTGGCTTTCGCGGGGCGCGGCCTCTCCCGGTCGCAGAGGCAACTTACCCGCGGCGAAATCGCCCGCGCAAGGGGTCGCGCGCTGGCCTTTCCGCAAAGTACGGGATAGGGTTGCGGCGGGATGAACGAGGGATCCGCCGCCTCCGCTCGTAGGGCGCGCCGCAACGTCGTGCTGACGGCTGCGATCGCCGGTCTCGGCGGGCTCCTGTTCGGCTACGACACCGGCGTCATCGCCGGGGCGCTGCTCTTCATCAAGCCCGAGTTCGACCTCGGCAGCTTCGCCCAGGGCCTGGTCGTCGCCGCGGTCCCGATCGGCGCCGTCGGCGGCGCCGCGTTCGCCGGTCCCGCCGCCGACAAGTACGGCCGCCGGCTGATGATCCTCGCCTCCGCCTTCGTCTTCATCGTCGGCTCGCTGGCCAGCGCCGCCGCGACCGGCGTCGAGATGCTGGTCCTCGCCCGGATCGTGATCGGCGTCGCGATCGGCGTCGCCTCCGCCGCCGCCCCCGTCTACATCTCCGAGGTCGCGCCGCCGGAGAGCCGCGGCCGCCTGGTCACCTTCTTCCAGCTGGCGGTCACGATCGGGATCCTCGTCGCCTACCTGGTCGGGCTCGCCTTCGACGGCATTGAAGGGTGGCGCTGGATGCTCGGGCTCGGCTGCCTGCCGGCGATCCTGCTCGCCGTCGGGATGCTGCGGATGCCGCAGAGCCCGCGCTGGCTGGTGATGAGCGGCAACGACTTCGCGGCGCGGGCGACGCTGGCCAAGATCCGCGTCGACGACCCGGACACGATCGACCGCGAGCTCGGCGAAATCAAAGAGAGCCTCGACGAAAAGCCGGGCGCCTGGAGCGAGCTGCTGCAGCCGGTGGTGAAAGCGGCGCTGGTGGTCGGGGTCGGGCTGGCGATCCTGCAGCAGGTGACCGGGATCAACACGGTCATCTACTACGCGCCGACGATCGTCGAATTCACCGGCGTCGACTCCTCGGCCGGCTCGATCCTGGCCGCGGTCGGGGTCGGCGTGATCAACGTCGCCGCGACCGTCGTCGCCCTGCGCCTGCTCGACCGGGCCGGCCGGCGGACGATGCTGATGATCGGCGTCACCGGGATGACGGTCTCGCTGTTCACGCTCGGGCTCGCCTTCACCGGCAACGACACGAGCACGCTCACCTCGGTTGTCGCGATCGGCAGCCTGATGACCTTCGTCGCCTCCTTCGCGATCAGCCTCGGGCCGATCTTCTGGCTGCTCAACGCGGAGATCTACCCGCTCAGCGTGCGCAGCAAGGCGGCCGGGATTGGGACGATGGCGAACTGGACCTTCAACTTCATCGTCTCGCTCACCTTCCTGCTGCTGATCGAAGCGCTCGGCCGCTCCGGCGCCTTCTGGTTCTACGCCGCGGTCGGCGGACTCACCCTGATCTTCTGCTGGAAGCTGGTGCCGGAGACGAAGGGCAAGCACCTGGAGGAGATCCAGGCCGAGTTCCAGGCGCGGGTGGACAAGCACAAGAGCGGTCCCGCGGCGCCCGCGAAGACGTCCGCCTAGCGCCTCGTCGCTACGCTCCCCTGATGCGCATCGACGAGATCCTCGCCGCCAAGCGGCCGACCTTCTCGGTCGAGTTCTTCCCGCCGAAGACGGCGGAGGCGACCGAGCAGCTCTACGTGACCGCCCGCGAGCTCAAGCAGCTGGAGCCGGACTTCGTCTCGGTCACCTACGGGGCGGGCGGCTCGACCCGCGACGGCACGGTCGAGATCACGACCGCGCTGCAGCACGAGGTCGGGCTGGAGACGATGGCCCACCTGAGCTGCGTCGGCGAGACCACCGAGGGGCTGGCCTCGACGCTCGACCGGATCGAGGCGGCCGGGGTCGACAACGTCTTCGCCCTGCGCGGCGACCCGCCACGCGGCGAGGGCGACTTCGTCCAGCCCGAGGGCGGGCTCGGCAGCGCCGCCGAGCTGGCCGCGTTCATCGAGGCGGGCTGGAAGTTCTCGGTCGGCGGCGCCTGCTTCCCCGAGGTGCACCCGGAGGCCCCCGACCTCGACACCGACCTCGCCTACCTGAAGTCGAAGGTCGATGCCGGCGCCCGCTTCCTGATCACCCAGCTCTTCTTCGACAACCAGGTCTACTTCGACTTCGTGCGCGCGGCGCGGGCGCGCGGGATCGAGGTGCCGATCATCGCCGGCGTGATCCCGGTCGCCTCCTTCGCCCAGACCAAACGGATCTGCGAGCTCTGCGACGCCGCGATCCCGGCGCCGCTGGAAGCCGCCTTCGCGGCGGCCGGCGGCGACCCCGAGCGCGAGTTCGAGCTCGGCATCGCCTACGCGACCCAGCAGTGCGCCGAGCTGCTGATCGCCGGCTGCCCCGGCATCCACTTCTACGCGCTGAACCGGGCGCCGGCGACGCGGGCGGTGCTGGGAGCGCTGCGCGCGTCGCGGCCCTGGGAGCGCACCCGCGGCGACGTCGGGACCCTCGCCGGCAGCGCCGAATAGTCTTCCCGCAAGATGGGAAAGGGTGAGCGCAAGCGCGAGGAGCTCCGCCAGGAACGGCTCGAAGCCGAAGCGGCGGAGAAGGGCTCGAACCGCAACCGGCTGGTGATCGGCTACGCGATCGCCTCGACCGTGGTGCTGGTGATCGCAGCGGCGATCTTCGTGATCGCCAGCGGCGGCGGTGACGACGGCGAAAGCGGCGACGCCCACATCAACCTCAACACCGCGGTCGGCTCGACCAACGGCGTGCAGCCCGACGACCGCGCCGGGATCGTGCCCGCGGCGGCGCGAATCACCAACCTGCGGGCCGCCGCGAAAGCGGCCGGCTGCCAGCTGCGCCTGAACCTCGCGGACGAGGGCAACGAGCACATCCCCGCCGGCAGCAAAGCGCCCGGGTACGAGACCAGCCCGCCGACCTCGGGCCCGCACGTCGAGCCGCCCTACCAGCAGGCCGACGGCGCCTACAGCGAAATGCCGTCGGAAATCGACATCGTGCACTCGCTCGAGCACGGCCGCCTGGAGATCCAGTACGCGCCCGGCCTGCCTGAGCAGGCGCAGCTGGAGCTGAAGGGCCTCTACGACACGATGTACGGGGCGTCGCTGCTCTTCCCCAACGACAGGATGGACTACGAGGTCGCGGCGACGACCTGGACCAACCTGCTCGGCTGCCCGACCTACAAAGGGCAGGCGACGCTGGACGCGATCCGCGCCTTCGGCAAGCAGACCTGGGGCAAATTCGGCGGCGAGCCGGTCGAAGCGTTCACCTTCTCCGGCCCGACCCCGGCCGAACCGGCCGACCAGTAGCGCGCCGCGCTCAGGGCGCCCGGTAGGCGGGGAAGAAGCCGCCGGCCTCGCGGTCGGCGCTGAGCCGCGCGTAGGCCTCGGGGTCGCAGACCAGCTCCGAGGTGTGCCAGGCGATCTCGCGGTTGGCGAAGCCGCGCTTGAACTCCTCCAGGGCGTCGCCGCGGCGCAGGCCGCCGCCGAGGTTTAGCGGCAGACCAAGCTCGGCGGTGAGCTCGGTAAGGGCGGCGACGACGTTCTTCATCGGCGAGTCGCGCAGGTGGGCGTCGGCGCTGCCGCTGAGGTAGTAGTGGAGGAAGCCGTCGCTGACCGCGGCGATCGAGCTGGCGGCGAGCTCGCCGCCCGGGGCGGTGACGAGAGCGAGCCAGGTGCGCTCGGCGGCGAGCACGAGGTCGAAGTACTCGGCGCCGAAGAAGTAGTGCGGGGCGGCGCCGGTGCGGCGCATCGTCTGCTCGTAGAGGTCGAGGAAGCCGGCCCGCTCGGCGGCGCTGGTCTCCGCTCCCGGGACCAGGCGCAGCTCGTAGCCGTCCTCGAGGTTGCGGCGGACCTGGCGGCGGTCGCTGGGCCGACTCTTCGGCGGCAGCGCCGGGTCGGCGAGCTGGACCACGTTGCGCTCGGTGCTCCCGGCGAGCGGCGGCGGGTCGAGCGTGTGGCGCAGGAACACGCTGACCAGCCCGGTCGCGCCCCAGTCGATCGCCGCCGGGTCGAGCGGCGCCCGCTCCCGGGTGGTCGCCATCTCTTCCACCCCCCGGAGGAAATGGCGACCACCCAAACCGGCGGGGACGAGGCCGGGGTACCCGTAGGGGGAGATCGCGTCGCGGGCGCCGCCCGAGCCCTCGATCTCGCGGACGAGCAGCGGGGCGGCGAGGGTGTCGCCGGCGTCGGTCTCGATCCGCAGGGTGTGGGTGACGTGCTCGGCGGCGAGGAACTCGGGGGAGCGGAAGAACTGATCGGCGGCGGAGGCGGCGCCGCCGTCCCCGAGCAGCTCGGCCCTCGCGGTCACCCCAGCAGGTCCGCGGCGGCGGCCCGGAACTCGTCCGGGAGCACGCCCCAGACCTCGCAGTCGTCGGCCGGCAGGCCGTCGCGTCGCAGGTGGCCGCGCATCGTCCCCTCGTGCACCCAGCCGAGGCTGGCGACGGCGCGCTTGGCGCCCTCGTTGCGGGCGGGGATGCGGCCGTAGACGCGGTGGGCGCCGTACTCGTCGAAGGCCTTGGCGATCGTCAGCGCCTCGGCGCGGCGGCCGACCCCCTTGCCGCGCACGTCGTCGCCGATCAGCGCGCCGAGCTCGGGGGCGGTCTGGCGGAAGAGGCCGTAGAGCGCCGTGAACCCGACCGGCTGCTCGTAGCCCTCGACCACGATCGCGAACTTGCGGTCCTCGCCGGAGTCGTCGGACGCCCGGCCGACCCAGCCTTCGGCTTCCTCCAGCGAGAAGCTCGCGCGCTGCTCCATCAGCGTCTGCGTCGCCTCCTCGTTGTTGAACCAGCGGTGCACCGCCGGCGCGTCGCCGGCCTCAAACCGGCGCAAGGAGACTGCGGGCCGCTCGCTCACGCTGCGCAGCCTAGTCGCCGTATGCACTTGGTAACCCTCTGGGTGACTAAATGCATACGGCGCCTCAGTCCGGGGAGAGGCCTTGGCCGGTGAGGACCAGGCGCAGGGTACGCAGGAGGATGCGGAGGTCAAGGGCGAGGCTGCGGTGGTCGACGTACCAGACGTCGAGCTCGATCCGCTCCTCCCAGGGGATGCCGGCGCGGCCCTGGACCTGGGCCCAGCCGGTGATCCCCGGCAGCACCTCGTGGCGGCGGCGCTGGTGCGGCGTGTAGTCGTCTACCTGGGCCGGGATGGTCGGGCGCGGGCCGACGATCGCCATCTCGCCGCGCAGCACGTTGACCAGGTTGGGGACCTCGTCGAGCGAGGTGCGGCGCAGGAAGCGGCCGGCGCGGGTGACCCGTGGGTCGTCGCGGGTGACGACGGTGCCGACGCCGACCGGGTCCGAGCCCTGGACCATCGTGCGCAGCTTCAGCATCTCGAACTCGCGGCCGCCGAGGCCGACCCGGCGCTGGCGGTAGAAGACCGGCCCGCGGCTGCCCAGCCGGATCGCGATCGCGGCGAGCAGCAGGAAGGGGGCGAGCAGCAGCAGCGCCAGCGCCGCGACGGCGAGGTCGAAGGCGCGCGGCATCAGTCCCGTCCCCTCATCGCGTGCCCTCGGCCTTCTCCCAGCGCCCGGTCGGGCGCTTGCCGCGCCAGCGGTCCCAGAGGCCGGCGGCGATCGAAGCGGTGGTGAGCACGTAGTAGCGGGCGAAGCGGGGCAGCGGCGAGGGCAGGTAGGGGGCGAGCAGGGCGGCCCCGAGCAGGCCGAGCTGGAGCAGGAAGGTGAGGTAGTAGAACCAGCCGTCGCCGAGCAGCACCAGGTTGGCGAGGAAGACGAGCAGGTGCAGGAACGGGGTCAGGTAGCGCAGCAGCCGGTGCGAGAAGAGCTCGAAGGCGTAGAGCGGCGAGTAGCCGCGCGGCGAGAGCATGCCTTCGCCGACGACGATGTCCCAGAGCCCGACCATCATCCGGCGTTTGCGGGCGAACTCGCCCTCCACGGTCGGCACCATCTTCTCGCTGGCGCGGGCGCCGGGCACGTAGAGCGAGCGCTGGCCGCGCTTGGCGAAGGCGAAGGGGAAGCTGAGGTCGTGGCTGCCGGAGGGCTCCAGCGGCAGGTACTCGGCGCGGCGCACCGCGTAGATCGCACCGTTGCCGGCGGTGATTCCACCGAGGCCCGACTCCATCTCCCGCACCGCCATCTCGTAGCGCCAGTAGGCGCCCTCGAGGTTGCCGCCCTCGGGGTCCTGGAAGCGGACCTGGCCGTAGACGTAGCCGACCTCGGGATTGTCAAAGGGGGCGACGAGGCGGCGCAGGGCGTCGGGCTCCCACTCGCTGTTCGCGTCGGAGAAGGCGAGCAGCTCGCCGCTGGCCTGCTCGGCGGCGGCGTTGAGAGCGGCAACCTTGCCGCCGGCCGGCAGATCGAGCACCAGGTCGGCGCCGGCCTCGCGGGCGCGCTCGGCGGTCGCGTCGGCGGAGCCGTCGGAGGCGACGACGATCTGCAGCAGCTCGCGCGGGTAGTCGAGCGCCAGGGCGTTGGCGACCTTGGCGGCGATCACCTCCTGCTCGTCGTAGGCGGGGATCAGCAGCGAGACCGCGGGCGGAGTCCCGGGCTTCGGCGGCCCGGCGAGCGCCAGCGACGGATCCGGGCCGGCTTCCGCGCCCAGCCCGGCGGGGCGGCGGGCGGCGGCGGGGCGGCGCAGGAAGACCAGCACCCAGAGCAGCACCGGGTAGCCGGCGTGGGCGTAGACGATCAGCAGCGCACTGAGCCAGAAGACGACCTCGGCGACGGCGGTCATCCGCGCGCCTCGATCAGCTCGCGGTAGAGCGCCAGGGTGAGGCGGGCGGCCTCGTCCCAGGAGAAGGGGCCGGCGGCGGCGCGGGCGGCGGCGGCGGCCAGCCCGGCGCGGGCGCCCTCGTCGGCGAGCAGCGCCGCGAGGGTGGCGGCGAGGCCGCTGGCGTCGCCGGGCTCGACCAGACGGGCGGCGCCGGTCGCGGCGACCTCCGGGAAGCCGCCGACCGCGCTGAGCACGAGCGGCTTGCCGAAGGCGAGGCCGGTGTAGAGGACGCCGGAGTGCTCGGCGTCCAGGTAGGGCAGCGCGACCAGGTCGGCGCGGCGGAAGATCGCCGGGATCTCGGTCTCGTCGATGAAGCGGGTGACGAAGCGGACCCGGCCCGGGGCCGCGGCGGCCAGCTCCTCGAGCGGCGCCAGGTCCATGCGCGGGTTGCCGACGATCCAGAGCTCGGCGGTCTCACCGCCGGCCCCCTTGCCGAGCTGGCGGAAGGCTTCGAGCAGTACCTCGGTCCCCTTGTAGGGGCGGATCAGGCCGAAGCAGAGGATCACCGGGCCCTCGGCCCCCTGCAGCTCCGGCGGCAGCGGCTTCTCCTCAGGCAGCCGGGTCAGGTAGTCGAAGGCGCCGTGGGGGATCACGTGGACCTTGGACGGGTCGAGCCGCACCTGGTCGCGCAGGCGGGCGGCGGAGTGCTCGGAGTGGGCGACGATCGCGTCCATCCGGTTGAAGGCGAGGTTGGCGGCGAGCACGCGGCTGCCGCTGGCCTCGGGCGGGACGATGTAGTGGGCGGTCATCACCCGCGGCCGCCGTCGCGGCAGCAGCAGCGCGTCGAGCGCCGGCAGGGTCAGCCACTGGTAGTGGACGACGTCGGCGTCGAGCGCCTTGCGCAGCCGCCGCATGTCCGGCACGTGCTCGGCCGCCTTGACCGGGAGGCGCAGGCGCGAGCCGAGCCCGCGGCGGGCGGCGCGGCGGTAGAAGCGCTCCTCGACCGCGTAGCCCTCGGCCGCGGGAACGTCGCCGTAGAGGAACTCGGAGGTGAGCAGCTCGACCTCGGCGCCGGCGCGGACCAGCGCCGCCGCGAGCGCGCGGTCGTAGGGCGGCGTGAACGCCGAGGGGTCAACGAGTTGGGCTTTCAGGCTGGACAACGCGTTAGAGATACAGGGCAGACCTAAAGTGTCCGGTCGGGCCTGAACCCAACGGAATCCGTTGGGTCGGCGTCGGGACGATTATCGTCCGGTTCCTTGCCGCCGGTCATCTCCTACTGCGTCGTGAATACGAACGGCCGCGAGTACCTGCTCGCCTGCCTGGCGGCGATCGAGAGCACGCACCCGGAGGGGGTCGAGCGCGAGGTGCTGGTCCTCGACAACGCCTCGACCGACGGCTCGGCGGCGGCGGTGCGCGAGCGCTTCCCGGGGGCAAGGCTGATCGAGCGCAAGCGCCCGACCGGCAAGGCCGAGAACGACACGACCCTGCTGCGCGAGGCGGCCGGGCGCTACTGCCTGCTGCTCAACGAGGACTCGGAGCTGCGACCGGGCGCGGTGACGGCGCTGATCGCGGCGCTCGACGGCGACCCAGGGGCCGCGGCGGCGACCCCGCAGCTGCTCGACGGCGACGGGCGCCCCTATCCCTGCGCCTGGCGCTTTCCCGGGGTCGGGACGGCGCTTGCCGGGGCGCTCTTCCTGCACCGCCGGCTGACCGTGCAGAGCGGCGGCGAGGAGACGCGCCCGGTCGACTGGGCGCAGTCGAGCGCCCTGCTGGTGCGGCGCGAGGCGGCAGCCGCGGTCGACTACCTCGACCCCGAGTTCTTCGTCTACTACGACGAGTGCGACTTCGCCAAGCGCCTCGACGACGCGGGCTGGCACTCGCTCTACGTGCCCGCCGCCGAGGCGGTCCACCACAACCAGCTATCCACCGACCTCGCCGCCGGGCTGCCGCGGATCGTCGAATTCCACCGCAACCGCGACCTCTACATGCGCAGGCACCACGGGAGCGCGGCGGCGCTCGCGGTCCGCGCCCTGACCGCCTGGTCCTACGCCCTGCGCGCGCTCGCCGCCCTGGTCATCCCCAGCCAGCCCGCCGGCGTCTACCGCGCCCACGCGAGGCAGGCGCTCTTCCCCCAGAGGGGGAGATCCATCAGGGACCGCTCCGGGGAGACCCAGGGATCGCCGGCCGAGGACGCAGGGAGATCGAGGTAGAAACGCTCGTAAGTAGCACTCGCCTCGCTCAGGCAACGACGCCGCCCGCGATCTCGGCGTAGTGCTCGGGCCGCGAGCCCGAGCAACGCGGCCCTAATCCGGGGTGTCTGAGCCGAGCGGTTCGATTAGACCCCTTAGCTCAGACACGCCTGGCTCCCTCAGCGGCGTGCGTCCTCGTCCATGCGCTCCGCTTCGTAGGTCTCCGGCAGGCGGCCGTCGACCGCGGCCGGGGCTTCCCGCATGCGTTTGAACTCGGCGGCGATCTCCTTCGGGTGGCGGAGCTTGGCCAGCCAGCCGCGCTCCTCGGCGGTGAAGAAGCCGGTGGCGAGCAGGCCGAGGGGGTAGAGCGCCAGCAGAACGGTGCGGCCGAGGAAGCCGGCGATGCCGTCGGTCGGCATCAGCAGCTCGCCGAGCCCGACCAGGGCGGCCGAGGTGAGCACCACCCGGGCGAGGCGGGCCCACTGGTAGGGGACCGGGAAGAGCCGCTGGGTGAACACGTACATCAGCGCGACGACCACGCCGTAGGAGACGACCAGGGCGATCCCGGCGCCGACGATCTCCAGGGTCGGGACGAGGATCAGGTTGAGCGCGACGTTGACGACGAGGGCGGCGATCGCGGCCGGCAGGTTGAACTCGGTGCGGCCGGTGCGGCCGAGGATCACCACCATCACCATGTAGAGCGCGTAGAGGGTGACCGCGGTGGAGATCAGGCCGACCGCTTCCCAGGACTGGAAGAACTCCGGCGCCGCCAGGGCGCGGGCGAACCAGCGGCTGAACAGCCACATGCCGGTGACCACGAAGGCGCAGCCGGCGACGAACAGGGTGACCACGGTGGCGTAGGCGCGACGGGCCTCGTCGTCGTCGCGGATCGAGTAGGCGAGCGGCGGCCAGGCGAGCTGGAAGCCGCGCACCAGCACGTTGACCGCCTGCGCGAACTTGACCGCCAGCGAGTAGAGGCCGGCCTCGGCGAGGCCGAGGAAGCGGACGATGATGATCCGGTCGGCCCAGTTGACCAGGTAGAGCGATACCTCGGCCGGCATCGTCGGCAGGCCGAAGCGCAGCAGTCGCCGCAGCAGGGCCGGGTCGAAGCGCAGCGAGAGACGGCGCCAGTGCATCGCGATCAGGCCGAGCACGAAGGCGGCACCGGTCGCGTAGCTGCCGAGCAAGAGGCCGCGGGCGCCCTCGTCGGCGCCGACCACGAGCACGATCGTCACCGCGATCGTCGCCAGCACGTTGAGGATCGTGGTCACGAAGTAGGCGCGGGCGCGCTCCTCGAGCCGGAACAGGGTGAGCATGAACTCGAACATCGTCAGCACCCAGAGCCCGCCGATCGCGATCCGGGTGATTTCGGTCGCGGCGGCGAGGCTGATCTGCGAATCCGGGTCGTTCGGGTTGAGCAGCGCTTCGCCGAGCGGCTGCGCGAACGGCAGCGCGATCAGCGCGGCGAGGGTCGCGAACCAGAAGAGCCCGGCGAAGGTGCTGGCGACGACCCGCTTCGGGTCCTCGTCGTTCTTGTAGTAGAAGCGCAGGACCGCCTCGATCAGGCCGAAGCGGACGACGATGCTGACCGAGACGACGGAGGCGAAGAGCACCTCGGCCGCGCCGTAGTCGCTGGTGGAGAGGTAGCGCGTGTAGAGCGGCAGCAGCGCGACCGCGATCAGCTTCGAGAGGATGCTCGCCGCCGTGTAGGCGGCGCCCGTGGTCGCGAGGCGGCGCAGGTAGCCCGACACGGCGGGACCTTACGCGGGCTCGCGGATCGTGGGCTCGCGCGCCGCGGCCGGGGCCGGCGCGGAGGCGGGCGCGGCCAGCGCGACGCCGACCGCGAGCAGCACCCAGGTGATCGGGTCCTCGTAGAACCCCGCGTAGGCCATCGTGTGCACGAGCAGGGCGACGAAGGCGGCCAGCACCGCAGCGCGGCCGACGAAGGCGGCGGGCGGACCGCGGCTGGAGGCCGCCGACCACATTCGCGTGCCCAGCGCGCGCAGGGCGACGACCAGCAGGGCGAGGTAGAGGGCGAAGCCGATCAGCCCCTGCTCGGCGAGCACGGTGACCGGCTCGGTGTGGCTGACCGAGACCGGCTTGTCCTTGTTGTCGCGGTGATCGCCGTAGGCCGTCTGGAAGCTGCCCGAGCCGTAGCCCCAGAGCGGCCGTTCGGTCCACATCTCGAGACCGCCCTCGACCAGGTGGGCGCGGCCGCTGGTCAGCACGTTGAGGTTGATCGTGTCCTTGCCGCCGGCGAAGAGGACGACCAGGACCACGCCGACGAAGCCGACCGCGGTCGCCGCGAGCGCCCAGCGCCAGCTCCAGCGCAGCGCCGCCAGCATCGCCAGACCGGTGAGCAGGGCGAGGTAGCTCGACTCGGAGAAGGTCTGCGAGAGGCCGAACCAGAGGATCGCGACGAGGACGACGAGCAGGGCGAAGTCGCGGCGGCCGCGCACCCAGAGCAGCGGCGCGGTGGCGATCACGATCGTCAGGGCCAGGTAGCGGCCGTAGATGTTCGGGTCCCAGAAGACCGAGTTGACCCGGAAGTAGGTGTGGAATTCGTTCGAGCGGATCACCGCGTCGTTCCAGAGCAGCTCGCGGGTGATCGCCTCGACGGTGCCGACGAGGACGAAGGCGGTCGCCTCGACGCCGACGACCGCCAGCACCGCGACCAGGGTGCGGCGGTCCCACCTGACCTCGGTGAGCAGGGCGAAGACGACCGCGAAGGGCACGAAGAAGAAGCAGACGTTCTGGAGCCCCTTGGAGAAGTCCTCCGAGTAGAGGACCTGCAGCGCGTAGAGGAGGAGGACCGCCGCGAGCAGCCTCGGCAGCCACCGCCCTGGGCCAGCGGCGGCAGGGCGCGCTTCGGCGCCCGCCCAGCTCATCCAGAGGGTGGCGACGCCGGCGCCGGCGATCACGAGGTAGAGCGGGACGAGCAGGTTGGCCGTATCCCCACCGGACTCCAGGGGGATGCGGAAGGGAAGGGCCGCGACGATCGCGAGGGGGATCAGGACCGGCCAGCGGCGGAAGGCGGTCGCCAGCCCGGCGACGATCGCGGTGCCCGCCACCAGCAGGGCGAGGACGCGGCCCTCGTCGGTGCGCAGAGACTCGATCTGGGTGGTGTGCCACTGGTCGCCGAGGATCAGGACCGGGAAGAGGATCAGCGCCGCCAGCATCGCCAGCGCCCGCGCGCGGCCCGCGGGCAGCAGGATCGCCGCGGCGCCGGCCGCCGCCGCGAGCAGGACGCCGGCGCCGGCGAGCGTGCCGCTCAAGGAGTCCGCTCCGCCGGCCGCGCGGGCAGACCGCCGGGCTCGCCCGGCTCGCAGGCGCTGCCCTTCTTGGTCGTCGCCCGGTGCAGCTTGATCGCGCCGCCGGGAACCAGCACGCGTTCCTCGCCGAGCATCCGCACGCGCAGCTTGTAGCGGCCGGGCGGGGCGATCCCGCCGCCGCGCTGGCGCCCGTCCCAGTAGTAGGTGTGGACCGTGTAGCGCTTCAGGAACACGTCACGGTCGAGCGTGATCACGGTGCGCCCGCCCGGCCTGATCACCTGCACCGTGCCCTGGTCGGAGATCGTGGTGCGGAACCTGATCCGGATCGCGTCGCGGCGGCAGTCGCCGTTGGGGGTGAAGGCGCTGTTCTCGCCAACGCCGAGTTTCACCCGGTCGAGCACCAGCGGCTCGCGCTTGCGCTGCTGGGACCAGGCGAAGGCGGCGACGGTGGCGAGGACGAGCAGCGCGAAGACGGCGGCCGACGCGTAGCGGGGGACCGAGGAGGTCAGTCCCCTAACCGGCTTCCGCGGCATCGTCTTCGCCGATGATCACCGCGACGTTGGCTTCGCCGGAGTCCCCTTTGATGTCCATCGTCATCATCCGCACCTCGTTGATGTCGAGCTGCTTGGCAAGCTTCTTCGCCTCCGGCTTGTTGCCCTGGGTGAACATCACCACGCTGGTTTCGGCTGGGGCGTCGGAGTTGGTGACCTCGCCCAGCCGGTAGCCGCGGCCCTCGACTTTGTCGCCGTAGGTCGCCGCCAGGCCGGCGGTCGAGGTGCCGTTGAGGACCGCCACTTCGACCTCGGCCGGCGGGCGCACTTTCGCCGCCGCCGGTTTGCCCTGGCCGGCGCCGCCTTTCGCGGTTTCTTCCTCGCCGCCGCTGAGCAGCGCGTAGGCGACCCCGCCGACGACCAGCACCATGACCAGGAACAGGGCGACCAGCCAGCGCGGTTCGGCGAGACGTTCGCCGAAGCCGGAGAAGAAGCCGCGGACGCGTTCGCCGCCGCTCTGCTCGGGCAGGCCCTCCTCGCGGCGGCGGCGGCGCTCCTCGCGCTCGGCGATCGCCTCGTGCTCGGCCGTGCGCGCTTCCTCCAGCGCCTTCAGCTCTTCGGCCCGCTGGGCGGCGATCGTCGAGGTCGCCTCCTTGCGCTCCGCGTCTCGCTCCGGGGCCGAGCCGGCCCAGTCGCGCAGCCGCCGCAGGTCGCGTGCCTGGGTGAAATAGAGCAGCGAGAGGACGGCCAGGCCGAGAAAGGCCGCCAGCCCGGCATAGGAGCCGATTTGTTCGATCGCGTGGGCCAAAGTGGCTGCGTGAGGCTACTCGTCCAGTGCGACCCTCGCCGAGTCGCCCCCCCTGGCGGAGATCAGGTCCACCACTCGCTCGGCCAGGTTAGCCTCGTCCCCGGCCAGCACCATTCCTTCCAGCGCCTCCAGGGTCGACTCTATCCACTCGGAATCGAGCGGTGTCGAGCGTACGGCGCGGTTGATCCGGCGCGCCGCGGTCGGCTGCGGCTGCTCGGAGCTGTCGAAGAGCTCCTCGTGCAGCTTCTCGCCGGGTCGCGGGCCGGTGAACTCGACCGCGATGTCGGTTTCGGGCTCGTAGCCGGCCAGCCGGATCATGTTGTGGGCGAGGTCGAGGATCTTCACCGGCTCGCCCATGTCGAGCACGAACACCTCGCCCTTGCCGGCGCCGATGTCGCCGGCGCGGATCACCATCTGCACCGCCTCCGGAATCGTCATGAAGAAGCGGGTCATCTCCGGGTGGGTGACGGTGACCGGCCCGCCGCGGGCGATCTGGCCGCGGAAGATCGGCACCACGCTGCCCGAGGAGGCGAGCACGTTGCCGAAGCGGACCGAGGCGAAGCGGGTGCCGGGGTGCTCCTCGCCGGCCCGCTCGACGATCCACTCGGCCATCGCCTTCGAGGCGCCCATCACGGTCGCCGGGTTGACCGCCTTGTCGGTCGAGATGAGGACGAAGCGCTCGACCTTCGAGGCGGCCGCGGTCTCGGCCGTGATCCGGGTCGCGATCGCGTTGTTGCGGACCGCCTCCAGCGGGTTGGCCTCCATCAGCGGCACGTGCTTGTAGGCGGCGGCGTGGAAGACGATCTCGGGCTTGAAGCGCTGCATCACCTCGAGCATCCGGTGCGCCTCCTTGCAGTCGGCGAGCACCGACTCGACGTTGGTGCAGTGGCGCACCTCGATCATCTCCCGCTCGATCTCGAAGAGGTTGTCCTCGGCGTGGTCGAGCAGGACCAGCAGCTTCGGCTTGACCTGGGCGATCTGGCGGCAGAGCTCGGAGCCGATCGAGCCGCCGGCGCCGGTGACGAGGACGATGCGGTCGCGCAGGTAGGCGCCGACGCGGTCGAGCTCGCGCACGATCGGCTCGCGCCCGAGCACGTCCTCGACCCGGACCTCGCGCAGCTGGCGGTTCAGCTGCACGCCGCCGCGCAGCAGCTCGAACACGGTCGGCAGGGTGCGCACGCGGATCTCGCGGGCGCGGCAGGCGGCGACCACGCGGGCGCGCAGGGTGCCCGGCGCCGAGGGGATCGCGATCACCACCTCGTCGGGCATCGTCTCGTCGAGGATCGACTCGATCTTGGCGGTCGAGCCGAGCACCTTCAGCCCCAGCATCCGCATCCCGCGCTTGCGCGGGTCGTCGTCGAGGAAGCCGATCGCGGTGGCGCCGAGGTTCGGGTTCAGCTGCAGCTCGCGGACCACCATCTGGCCGCCGGAGCCGGCGCCGACGACCAGCACCTCGTGCCTGGGCAGGCGGTCGGCGCGCGAGGGGCGCTCGACGATCAGCCGCACGGCGAGGCGAGCGCCGGCGATCAGGATCAGGGTGAGGACGAAGTCGGTGACCACGACCGAGCGCGGCAGCAACGTCGAGAACGGCTTCAGGACGACGAAGGCGACGACCAGGATCGCGCTCGAGATCGCCACCGCGCGCAGGATCAGCATGAAGTCGCGGCCGCTCACGTAGCGCCACCACTTCTGGTAGAGCCCGGAGACGTAGAAGACGATCAGCTTGCCGACGACGACGAACCCGACCGACTGCGCGAACAGCTCCTGGTAGCGCTGCGGCCAGCCGCCCTCGTCGAGGAAGCGGAGCTGGAAGGCGAGGTAGTAGGCGAGGGCGACGAGCACTCCGTCGGCCAGCACCTGCAGAACCCGGTTGCGATAGACGGGGTGGTTCAACCGGCCCATGACCGCCCGAGTCTAGTCGCTCCCATGGGGCGTCCATACAATCCCGCCTGCACCGATGCCGCTCCTCCTCGCCAGCGTCACCGACTTCTTCCTCGACCCGATCGTCACCGCGGGCACCGACTTCATCGGCACCACCGGGGTGCTCGCGGTGTTCGCGCTGATGGTCCTGGAGTCGGCCTGCCTGCCGGTCCCCAGCGAGGCGATCATGCTGTTCGCCGGGGCCAGCGTCGCCGGCGGCAAGCTGACCCTGTTCGGGGTGGTCGCGGCGGGCGTGCTCGGCAACCTGGTCGGCTCCTGGATCGCCTACGCGGTCGGCTACTACGGGCGGGTCGACCTGCTGGAGAAGAACCGCCTGATCCACCTGCCGCCGCGCCACCTGCAGCGGGCCGACGCCTGGTTCGCCCGCTACGGCGACGCGACCGTGCTGTTCTCGCGCATGCTGCCGATCGTCCGCACCTTCATCTCGCTGCCGGCGGGGATCGCGAAGATGCCGTTCTGGCGCTTCTCGGCGCTGACCGTGCTCGGCTGCCTGCCCTGGGTGCTGGCGCTGGCGCTGATCGGCAAGGCGGTCGGCGCCAACTGGGAGCAGTGGCGGGCCCACCTGCACTACCTCGACTACGCGGTCGTGCTCGCCGCCCTGGCGCTCGTCGTCTACCTGGTGGTGAAGCGGCGGCGCGGCGGGGACGGCGCGGCGGCGGCGTGATCCCGGACTCGCGCGCCCTGGCGCTCGGCATCGTGCAGGGCCCGGCGGAGCTCCTGCCGGTCTCCAGCTCGGCCCACATCGTGCTCGTCCCCTGGCTGGCCGGCTGGGACTGGGAGGAGGTCGACCCGGAGCTGCGCAAGAGCTTCGAGGTGGCGCTGCACGCCGGCGCCGCGGCGGCGCTGATCATCGGGCAGCGGCGCCTGATCGACGCCGAGCTGCGCCAGTTCGACGGCCGGCGGGCGCTGCTCCTGGCGCTCTCCTTCCTGCCCGCGGCGATCGTCGGCTACGCCTTCGAGCGGCCGATCGAGCGCCGCCTCGGCGGGCCCCGCACGACCGCCTACGGACTGCTCGCCGGGGCCGCGGCGATGCTGGTCGGCGACCGTCGCCCCCAGCAACGCGGCCGCGGCGAGGCCACGCCCGCGGACGGCCTGGCCCTGGGGATCGCCCAGGCAGCCGCCCTCGCGCCCGGGGTCTCGCGCAACGGCATCACGCTTGCGGCCGCCCGCTGGCGCCGCTTCTCCCGCGACCAGGCCAACCTGCTCTCGCGCACGATCGCGCTGCCGATCATCGTCGGCGCCAGCGGCCTCAAGGGCGCCCGCCTGGCGCGTCGGGGCGTGCCGGCGGAGCTGCGCCGCTCGCTGGCGATCGGCGTCGCCGCCTCCTTCGCCTCGACCCTCGCCTCGCAGCGCCTGATCGGCCTGGTCGAGCGCGACCGGGCGCTCTGGCCGTACGCGGCCTACCGGGCGGGTCTGGCGGCCGTGGTGCTGGTGAAGCTGGGCCAGCAGCGGGTTTCCTGACGCCGCTCGTTATCCAAATTTTGCTCTGATTTGGATCTAGATCGGCTAAGATCCAAATCTTGGATAAATTTGGATTGGACTGGAAGTCGCGATGTACGTTGCTCCAGCGCCGCAGATAGACGATCTCACCGCCCGGCTGAGCGGCGCGCAGGTAGCCGCCGCCGCGATCGCGGACGTGGACCTCCGCTCGCGGGACGGCTACCCGCATTGGGACAAGCTCCGGCGGCTGGATCCACCCGCTGGGCTTACTCGCGAGCAATGGTGGCTGAAGCTCAAGCTCGGGCGCAGGGAGCGCTGGCATCCGCTTCCGCTTCTCGATCGGGACGGCCGGGCGCTCGGCTACACGCTTCCCGACGCGATGCTGCCATCGCTGCGGCGGATCGACCGTCGCCGGTCCGAGTACGAAGTCGGCGGCTCCCCCCTGCCGTCAGGGCACGAGGCCGACGAGCGCCTGCTCGTCAACGCGGCGATGGAGGAGGCGATCCGCTCGAGCCAGCTGGAGGGGGCCAGCACGGCTCGCGCCGAGGGCAAGGAGCTGCTGGTCAGCGGACGCCCACCGCGCGACCGGGGCGAGCGGATGATCTTCAACAACTACGCCGGGCTGCGGTTCATGCGCGAGGAGATCGGCTCGACTCTGACCCCGGAGAAGATCCTCGAGCTGCACCGGGTGCTGAGCGTGGGGACCCTGGCCGACCCCGCCGCCGCCGGTCGGCTCGAGCGCCCGGGGGAAGAGCGGATCGAGCGCCTCTGCGCCTTCGCCAACGCCGGCGAAGAGGAGGACCCGTCGATGCACCCGGTGCTGCGAGCGGTGCTGCTGCACTTCTGGCTCGCCTACGACCACCCGTTCTTCGACGGCAACGGCCGCACCGCGCGGATCCTCTTCTTCTGGGCGATGCGGAAGCACGGCTACCGGTTCGCCGAGTACCTGCCGATCTCGCGGCTGATCCGCCGGGCGCACGCGACGTACGAGCGCGCCTTCCTCGAAACCGAGACAGACGGGGGCGACACGACCTACTTCCTGATGCACCAGATGGCGACCGTCGAGCGGGCGATCGCCGACTTCGACGTCTACGCCAAGCGCAAGGAAGCCGAGCAGCGCGACGCCAAGACGCTGCTCCACGACATCGACGGGATCAACGGGCGCCAGCTGGTGCTGCTGACGCACGCGCTCAAGCACCCGGACCACACCTACACCTTCGGCGGCCACGCCCACAGCAACCTGGTCACCCACGAGACCGCGCGGGCGGACCTCAGCGGGCTGGCCGAGCGTGGTCTGCTGATCCGGCACAGGCAGGGCCGCGCCTACATCTTCAGGCCGGCGCCCGACCTGCCGCGGCGGCTGAAAGAATCGCCGGCGTGAGCGACGCGTACGCGAAAGCCGGGGTCGACCAGAGCGCTGCCGACTCGGCGGTCGCCGGGCTGGTGCGGGCGCTGGGGGCGATCAGGCTGGCGCGGCCCTCGGCGCAGGTGCCGCTGCCGGGGCACTACGCGAGCGTGATCAGGATCGACGAGCGGACCGGGATCGCGCTCTCCACCGACGGGGTCGGGACGAAGCTGGTGATCGCCGAGGAGCTGGGGCGCTACGACACGATCGGGATCGACTGCGTGGCGATGAACGTCAACGACGTGATCTGCGTCGGCGCCGAGCCGCTGGCGATGCTCGACTACATCGCGATCGAGAAGGCCGAGCCGAAGGTCTGCGAGGAAATCGGCGTCGGGCTGGCGCGCGGCGCGGAGCTGGCCGGGATCGAGATCCCCGGTGGAGAGCTGGCCCAGCTCGGCGACCTGGTGCGCGGCGTCGACGTCTCCGGCGCCTGCTTCGGCACGGTCGCCCTCGACGCGATCGTCGACGGCGCCGCGGTCGCGCCCGGCGACAGCGTGATCGGCCTGCCGTCGAGCGGGATCCACTCCAACGGCTACACCCTGGCGCGCGCGGCGCTGGCCGGGATCGGGATGGACGAGGACCCCGAGGGACGGCTCGGGCGGCCGCTCGGCGAGGCGCTGCTGGAGCCGACCGAGATCTACGTGAAGCCGGTGCTGGAGCTGCTGCGCTCGCCGGTCGAGGTCCGCGGCCTCGCCCACATCACCTCGGGCGGGACCGGCAACCTGCTGCGGCTGGCCGCCGCGGTCGGCTACGAGATCGACGCGGCGCTGCCGGTGCCGCCGATCTTCGAGCTGATCCGCGAGCGCGGCGGCGTCGGCGAGGCGGAGATGCGCGAGGTCTTCAACATGGGCTGCGGCTTCTGCGTGGTCGTCCCGGAGAGCGACGAGGCGGCGGCGCTGGAGCTGCTGCGCGCCCACTATCCCGCGGCGCGCCGAATC
Organism: uncultured Conexibacteraceae bacterium; assembly: GCA_964464285.1. GTDB lineage: Bacteria > Actinomycetota > Thermoleophilia > Solirubrobacterales > 70-9 > VAYN01. The sequence goes on along the minus strand of CAYXFL010000007.1, from coordinate 32,533 downwards.
GGCCGCGCGGTCGCCGGCTCCGGCGTCTCCCAGGGCTGAGGGATTTGCGGGCCAGGGGCCCTGAAACCCCTCGCGATCGGGCCGCGGGGCCGCAGGTCCGCTGGCAGCCGGCGGTCAATCTTCACAACGCGGGACCGGCCGCATAACGTTGGGCCAGACCCCCCGGATGGATCGCGCCTCGACAAGCTCACAGATGATCGGCACCGTGCTCTCGGGTCGCTACCGGCTGGAGGCAAAGCTCGGCAGCGGCGGCATGTCGACGGTCTACCTGGCCCGCGACCAGACGCTCGACCGCGACGTCGCGGTCAAGGTGATGCACCGGGAGATGTCCGAGCAGGCCGACCAGCTCGAGCGCTTCCGCCAGGAGGCTCGGGCGGTGGCGAAGCTCTCGCACCCGAACGTGGTCGCGGTGATCGACGCCGGCGAGGACGGCGGCCACCCCTACATCGTCTTCGAGTACGTCGAAGGGGAGACGCTCAAGCAGCGGATCAACCGGGTCGGGGCGCTCGACCCGCAGGAGGCGCTCGCCTACGCGATCGAGATCGCCCGCGGGCTGACCGTCGCCCACGCCCGCAACATGGTCCACCGCGACATCAAGCCGCAGAACGTGCTGATCGACGCGGAGGGGCGGGCGAAGCTGACCGACTTCGGGATCTCGCGCCAGCTCGAGCAGGACGGGATGACCGCGACCGGCCGCGTGCTCGGCACCACCGACTACGTCGCCCCCGAGCAGGCGATGGGCCACCCGGTCGACGTGCGCTCGGACATCTACTCGCTCGGCGTCGTGCTCTACGAGATGCTGATCGGCCAGGTCCCGTTCCACGCCGACAGCCAGGTCGGCGTGGCGATGAAACACGTCAACGAAGAGCTGCCCGACGTGCAGCAGCGCCGGCCGGAGATCTCGGCGGCGGCGGCGATGGTGGTCGAGCGGGCGACCGCGAAGGACGCCGCCGGCCGCTACCAGGAGGTCGGCGAGCTGATCGACGACCTCTCGACCGCGCTCGAAGTCGAGGCGGCGCGGGCCGGGTCGAGCACCGGCGAGGCGACCAGCGTGCTGGAAACGGTGCCGCCGGCCAAGCACGGCCTCTCCCGCCGCGCCCGCTGGTCGTGGGCGGCGATCGCGCTGATCGTGCTGCTCGCCGCCGGCGTGCTCGGGGCGGTGCAGCTGATCTCCAGCGGCAACAGCCCGGGTGGCGGTGGAGGCGCGCTGAAAGGCAAAGGCCAGCCGCTGGCGCTCGCCTCGGCGACCGACTTCGACCCCCAGGGCGACGGCGCGGAGGACCCGGAAGTGGTCGGCCTCGCGGTCGACGGCAGCCTCAGCACCGCCTGGACCAGCGAGCACTACGACGACGAATCGTTCGCCGGGACCAAGACCGGCCCGAACGAGGGCGTCGGCCTCTACGTCACCACGGAGGCGCCGGCGAAACCGAGCGAGGTGGTGATCAAAGGCGCCCCCGGCTACGACGCCGAGATCTACGCCTCCAGCGGCGAAGCCCCCGAAGACCTCGAAGGCTGGGGCGAACCGGTCGGCCAGGTCAGCGACGCCTCCGAGTCCGCCGCGGTCCCGGTCACGGTCGGCTCGCCGGCGACCAACTTCCTGATCTGGTTCACCCGCGCTCCCCCCTCGCGCGACCAGAACGGCCGCTTCCGGCTCGAGATCAGCGACGTCAAGCTGATCGAATAGCCGCACCCATGGATCGCGCCGCCGCGACGGGCGTTCGACGAGAGGTATTGCTTTCTTGAGGTATGTCTAGAACTCGAACGAGCGGGCGCGCCGGTGGCGCTCGACGGCGAGCTCGACGAGGCGGTCGCAGAGCGCCGGGTAGGCGATCCCGCTGGCCTCGAGCAGCTTCGCGTAGACGCTGGTCGCGGTGAAGCCGGGCATCGTGTTGATCTCGTTGACCAGCACCTCGCCGCCGGGCTCGACGAAGAAGTCGCAGCGGGCCAGGCCGGAGCAGCCGGCGAGGGCGAAGGTCTGGGCGGCGAGCTCGCGCACGCGGGCGGCGGTTACCTCGCCGAGCGGGGCGGGGACGCGCAGCTCCATCCCGCCCTCGGTGTACTTGGCCTCGAAGTCGTACCACTCGGCGTGGGCGACGATCTCGCCCGGCATCGAGGTCTCCGGGTCGGCGTTGCCGAGCACCGAGCACTCGACCTCGCGGCCGCGAGCGGAGGCCTCGACGATCACCCGCGGGTCGTGGCGCAGGGCCAGCTCGACCGCCGCGTCGAGGTCCTCGAGCCGCTCGACCCGGCTGATCCCGACGCTCGACCCGAGCCGCGAGGGCTTCACCCAGAGCGGCAGCCCTAACTCCGCGCAGCGCTCGCGCCAGCGCTCGCCCTCCACCGCGGTGAAGTCGACCTGGGGGACGCCGTGGGCGGCGAACAGCCGCTTCAGGGTCAGCTTGTCCATGCAGATCGCCGAGGAGAGCACGTCGGAGCCGACGTAGGGCAGGTCGAGCCACTCGAGCAGCCCTTGCACGCTGCCGTCCTCGCCGAACGGCCCGTGCAGGACCGGGAAGGCGACGTCGGCGCCGAGCAGGCCGCCGCCGGGAACCAGCGCGACCGGCGCGCCTTCCTGGGACCAGCGCCCGTCGCGGCCGATCGTCACCTCGACCGCGGCATGGCCCGCCTCGCGCAGCCCGGCGAGGACCGCGGCGCCGGAGCGCAGCGAGACGTCGTGCTCGGAGGAGCGCCCACCGGACAGCACCGCGACCTTCATCCGCACACCCTCGAGATCACGCGCTCATTCTTCCGGCTCGAACTGTTCGGACGGCGCCCGTTTGCCGACGGTCAGCGTCATTTCCGAGCCCGGCGCCAACTCCTGCCCGGGCGGCGGGAACTGGTCGAGGACGCGGCCGATCTGGCTTTCGACCACGGTCTCTTCTTCTTCGACCACCGGGGTGAGGCCGGCGCCGCGCACCGCTTCCACCGCTTCGCGGCGTTCTTTGCCGATCACGTTCGGGACCCGGCTGCGCTCTTCGCCGCTGGAGACGACGATCGAGACGGTCGAGCCGGGTTCGACCCGCTGGCCGGCGTCGGGCGTCTGCGAGATCACTTTGCCGGCCGGCTGCGCGCTTTCTTCTTCCTCGACCGCCGGTTCGAGCCCGCGGCCGCGGATCCGTTCGACCGCGACCTCGCGCTGGGCGCCGACCAGGACCGGCACCTTGACCAGGCGCGGCCCGCGCGAGACGTTGATCGTCACGGTCGAGCCGTTGGTCGCGGTGCTGCCGCCGGACGGTTCGGAGTTGACCACCAGGCCCGCTTCGACCGCGCCCGAGTTGACCCGTTCGACCGCGACTTCGAAGCCGGCCGCTTCCAGCCGTTCGCTCGCCGCTTCCTGGCTCAGGCCCGAGACGCCGGGCACGCTGCTGCTGCCGGGCCCGCTGCTGATCGTCAGGTTGACCCGCGGCTTCGAGCAGAAGAAGCCGAGGAACGAGCAGTCTTCGTCGGCCTCGCCGGCCTTCGGGTCCTGCTCGAGCACGGTGTTCGGCGCCGCTTCGCGCTCGACGAACTCTTCTTCGCCGACCTTGAAGCCGTTCCGTTCGAGCTGGCCGATCGCGAATTCGAGCTGCTTGCCGGTCACGCTGGGGACCTCGGTGGTCGAGCTGCGGGTCAGCAGCAGCCCGATCAGCGCGCCGATCAGGATCGCCACCAGCGCCGCGATCAGCCACTTGCGCCGGCGCCGCTTGCGCTCCTCGTCGGGGTCCTCGGCGAGCGCCTCCTCGGGGACCGCGACGACCGGCGGCAGGGCCGCGAAGTCAGCGGTGCCGGCGCCCTCGCCGGGATTGCGCAGCGCCTGGTCGAGCGCGGCGATGAAGGCGTCGGCGCTCTGGAAGCGCTCGCCCGGCTCCTTCGCCAGCGCTCGCATCACCACCGCGTCGAGCGCCGGGGAGATCTGCGGGTTCAGCGAGCTCGGCCGCTGCGGTGTCTGCGAGACCTGTTTCATCGCCACCGCGACCGCGCTTTCGCCTTCGAACGGGACCCGCCCGGTCAGCGCCTCGTAGAGGATCACGCCGATCGAGTAGAGGTCGGAGACCGAGGTGACGTCGTAGCCCTGCGCCTGCTCGGGCGAGAGGTACTGCGGGGTGCCCATCACCGAACCGGTCTGGGTGATCTCGGAGACGCCGGCGCGGGCGATCCCGAAGTCGGTCACCTTGGCCACGCCCTCGGCGTCGACGATCACGTTCTGCGGCTTCAGGTCGCGGTGGACGATCCCGTTGCGGTGGGCGAAGCGGGCGGCTTCGAGGACCTGGCGAACCAGCACCACGGCCTGCTCGGGGTTGAGGCCGCGTTCGATCAGCTGCTTCAGGGTCGGCCCCTCGACGTACTGCATCGCGATGTAGTTGACGCCGCCGACCTCACCCCGGTCGTAGACCGCGACCACGTTGGGGTGCTGGAGGCCGGCCGCCGCCTCGGCCTCGCGCTGGAAGCGGGCGACGAACTCGCGGTCCTGGGCGAAGTGCCGGTGCAGGACCTTGAGCGCGACGCGGCGCTGCAGGTGCGTGTCTTCGGCCAGCCAGACGTCGGCCATGCCGCCGGCGCCGACCTTGCGCTCGACCCGGTAGCGGCCGTCGACCACGCTGCCCTCGGTTACCTCAGCCACCCGCGTCCCCCTTGTCTTTCCACCGTTGTTTCAAGTCGTCTCTATTCGCCGTCCAGCAGCGCTTCCGCCACGTCGCGGAAGATCGGCGCGGCGATGTCGCCGCCGAACGCGGTCGTGCACTCGACCGTTGCCGCGATCGCGATCTCCGGGTCGTCGGCCGGCGCGAAGCCGATGAACCAGGCCTGGTTCTCGTCGGTGCCACCACCGCAGGACTCGTTGTAAGGCGTTTCCGCGGTGCCGGTCTTGCCGGCCACGGCGACGCCGGAGATCGCCGCGTTGGTGCCGGTCCCTTCGCGGACCACGCCTTCCATCGCCTCGGTCAGCTCGGCGGCGGTCTCGGCGCTGATCGGGTCGTTGTACTCGGACGGGTCGAGTTTCTCGGTGACGCGACCGTCCGGGTCAACCACGCGGCTCCAGATCTGCGGTTTCATCAGCTTGCCCCTGTTGGCGATCGCGGCGGCGACCATCGCCATCTGCAGCGGCGAGGCCAACAGCCGCTCCTGGCCGATCGCGACGCGGCCGACGTCGACCGCGTCGCCGGGTCCGAGCAGGCCGGATTCGCCGCTCACGCCGCTCGCCGCGACCTGGCCGCTCGGCAGGTCGATCGGCGGTTTCGAGCCGAAGCCGAACTCGCGCATCGTTTCGAACAGCGCGTCGCCGCCGAGCTCCTCGCCGACCTTGGCAAACCAGGTGTTGATCGAATTGGTCAGCGCGTAGTCGAGCGCGACCGGCGGGTAGCTGGTGTCGAAGTCGTTGGAGAGCGGTTTCGTTTCGACGATCAGCGGCGAGGGGGCGGCGATCGTCGTGTCCGGCGTGATCACGTCGTTTTCGAGCGCCGCCGCCGCGGTCACCACCTTGAAGGTCGAGCCCGGCGGGTAGACACCCAGGCTGGCGCGGGGGAACAGCGGCGTCTCCAGCTTGTTGTCGAACAGCTTGCCGATTTCTTTCGGGATCCGGTTCGGGTCGTAGGACTTGCTCGAGGCCATCACCCGGACCCGCCCGCTCTTCGGCTCGATCGCGACGACGGCGCCGAGGCCGGCTTCTTCGAGCTCGGAGAGCGCGACCCGCTGCGCGGCGGCGTCGATGTTGGTGACGATGTCGTTGCCCTGCTGGGTGGCGCCGATTATTTCGTCGAGGATTGAGCCGAATTCCGAGCCCTCGCCGACCAGGGTGTCGTTGTGGAAGGCCTCGAACTCGGAATCGCCGTACTGCACGAAGCTGTAGCCGATCGGGTGGCCGAAGAGGGCACCCTCGGGGTAGCGGCGCACGTAGCGCAGCTCATCGCCTTCGCCTTCAGGGATCGACCTCGCGATCACCACGCCGTCGGCGCTGAGGATCCGGCCGCGCTCGATCTGCTGCTGCTCGATCAGCGGCCGCTTGTTCGCGTCTTTCTCCTTCAGCGCCTCGGCGTCGAACACCGCCCAGTAGGACGTGAACCCGACCAGCACGCCGAAGAGCACGACGATGAAGGCGAAGAGCTTGACGATCTGCCTGTTCATGCCCGCCCCATCGCGACGTCGCGGCCGGCCGGCCTGACCGCCTCGCGGCGGGCCCGGTCGGAGACCAGCAGCAGCAGCGCCAGCAGCACGAAGTTGGCGACGATCGAGCTGCCGCCGTAGCTGACGAAGGGCAGGGTCACGCCGGTCAGCGGGATCACCCGGGTGACGCCGCCGATGATCACGAAGGCCTGAATCGAGAAGACCGCGGTCAGCCCGGTCGCCAGCAGCTTCGAGAAGCCGTCACTCGCCAGCAGGGCGATCTTGAACCCGCGGGCCGCGATCAGCAGGTAGATCGCGATCAGCCCGCAGGCGCCGAAGAGGCCGACCTCGTTGACGATCAGCGCGTAGATCAGGTCGGTCTGGGCGGCCGGCAGGAGGGGCCCGCCACCGTCGGGGATGAACAGCAGCGCCTGCCCGAAGCCGGTGCCGAAGAGGCCGCCGTCGGCCTGGGCGAAGATCGACTGCAGGATCTGGTACCCGGTGTTGGCCGGGTCCTGATAGGGGTCGAGCCAGATCGTGATCCGGTCGTGGACGTGGGGAACGGTTTCGGCGAAGAACCAGGCCCCGACCGCGAACAGCGCCATCCCGATCACCACGAACGAGAAGCGCCCGGTCGCCACGTAGAGCAGGGCCAGGAAGGCGGCGAAGAACATCAGCGAGCTGCCGAGGTCGCGGATGAAGACGAGCATGAACATCGAGGCGCCCCAGACGACCAGCATCGGGCCGAAGTGCTTGAGCGGCGGCAGCGTCACCCCGAGCACCCGCTTGGCGCCGACGATCAGCACCTCGCGGTTCTCGCGCAGGTAGGAGGCGAGGAAGACGACGATCGCGATCTTCGAGAACTCGGCCGGCTGGAAGGCGATCGGGCCGACCTTCACCCCGAGGTAGGCGCCGTTGACCTGCTGGCCGATCCCCGGCAGCCGCGGCGCCATCAGCAGCAGCAGGGCGGCGCCGGCGATCGTGTACCGGTAGCGCTCCAGCACCTCGTAGTCGCGCAGGAACTGGATCGTCAGCGCGAAGAGGATCAGCCCGAGCACGAACCAGTTCGCCTGGTCGCGGGCCAGCCCGTCGTCGATCCGGTAGATCATCACCAGCCCGAAGGCGGTCAGCAGGGCGACCAGCGGGAACAGGTACGGATCGGCGTTGGGCAGGCGGATCCGCAGGTAGAGGTGGGTGGCGAGGCAGATCGCCAGGAAGTAGGCGCCGTAGATCAGGCTGGCGTTGCCGAGCCGCGTTTCCTCCTGCGCGAAGACGGCGGCGAAGCCGGCGGTGAGGAGGAGGGCGACCGGGACGAGGGCGACCAGCTCCCGGTTGCGGGCTGAGGTCACCTCGCCCCCTGGCTCGTTTCGATGTCTTCGATCAGCGAGACGGCGTCCTCGCGCGAACGCAGGTCGTGGCCGGTGACCGCCTCCTGACGGCGCGGCGGCAGGCTGCCGGTCTGGATCGGGCTGGAGTAGCGCTGCTGGTAGAGCTCGAGCCCGAACGGCAGCTCGTAGGGCAGGCCGCGGTAGAGCGCCACCCGGCCGGCGTCGTCGGTGCCGAGGAACCAGACCTGGCGGTTGCCCCACCAGGCGGCGTAGCCGAGCGCCGCGATCAGGACCAGCGCGACCAGCGCCTTGGCGGCGCGCTTGAGGCCCTTGCGCTCCTTCTTGCCCTGCTGCTGCTCGCGGCGCTGGCGGGCGGCCTCGGCCGCGGCGCGGCGGCGCACCTCGGCGCCGGTCAGTTCCTCGGCCTCGGCACTCGAGCCGATCAGGGTGGCGCCGTCGGGGTTGGCGGCGGGCGCGTCGGCGTCCTCGAGCCGGAAGACGATCACGGTGATGTTGTCGCGGCCGCCGGCCCGGTTGGCTTCGTCGACCAGCGCCCGCACCGCCGACTGCATCGTCACCGCCCGGCCGAGCAGGCGGGCGATGTGCTCGTCGTCGAGCATCGTGGTGAGCCCGTCGGAGCAGATCAGGAAGACGTCGCCGGCCTGGGCGGGAACCGTCTGCAGGTCGACCTCGACCTCCGGCTCGGGCCCGAGCGCACGGGTGATGATCGAGCGCTGCGGGTGGTCCTCGGCCTGGGCCTCGGTCAGCTGTCCCTTGCGCCGCATCTCCTCGACCAGCGAGTGGTCGCGGGTCAGCCGTTCGAGCTTGCCGTCCCGGTAGCGGTAGGCGCGGCTGTCGCCGACGTGGCCGATCGCCACCTCTTCGTGCTCGACGTCGACCAGCGCCGCGGTCGTCGTCGTCCCCATCCCGGCCAGCGCCGGATCCTTCTGCGCCTGCGTGTGGATCGCCCGGTTGGCGATCTTGATCGTCTCCTCGAGGAACCGCTCCGGCGGCGCCTCGGGCAGCTCGCGGTCGAACGACTCGGCCGCCGCTTTCGAGGCGACCTCGCCGGCCTGGGCGCCGCCCATCCCGTCGGCGACGACGAAGACCGGGTTGCGGGTGAACAGCGAGTCCTCGTTGGCGTTGCGCTGGCGCCCGGTGTCGGTGCGGTAGGCGGCGTCGTCGACTCGCAGCGCCATCGCTAGCTCACCTCGAAGCGGAACACGGTGTCGCCGATCTGCACCGAGTCGCCGTCGATCAGCTCGGCCTCGCCGACCAGCGTGGCACTGTTGAGGAGGGTCCCGTTGGTCGAGTTCATGTCCTCCACGAAGAACCGCCCGTCGCGGGAAAAGACGCGGGCGTGCAGGCTGGAGGCGTAGCGGTCGGAGATCTGCACGTCGGAGTCGCGCGAGCGGCCGATCGAGAGCCCGCCGATCAGGTCGTAGCGCGCCCCCTCCTCGAGCCCGCCGCCGCGCTCGACCACCAGCCAGGCGTCGTCGCCGCGGACCACCTCGGAGAAGGCGGGAGCGGCGTGGAACCCGGTCGCGTCGGGAGCCGGCGAGGTCGTGCGGCGCAGGTCCTTGACGGCGCTGCGCGCGATCACCAGCAGGAACAGGTAGAGGACGGCGAGGAAGCCGAATTTGAGCGCGACGGAGATCGGGTCGTAGTCCACGTCAGCACCCTAATGACGGGTCCAGATCGTCCATTCACTGCTCGACGTCGAAGCGGAAGGTGGTCGTCCCGACCGTCACCTGGTCGCCGGGGCTGAGCCGGGTCGAGGCGACGCGGCGCCCGTTCACCTTGATCCCGTTGGTGGAGCCGAGGTCGACGATCTGCCAGTCGCCGGACTCGGCGCGGCGCAGCTCGGCGTGGCGGCGGGAGACGTTGGGGTCGGGCAGCACGCACTCGACCGACTTCGAGCGGCCGATCGTCGCCCGCGGGCCGTCGAGCACGTAGCGGCGGTCCTCGAGCGAGACCACCGCGCGGGTCGAGACCAGCGCCCCGACCGCCTCCTCGGGCCGTTTCGGGCGGCTGCGGTCGCGCTCGCGGACCGCCGAGTAGACCATCGTGTGGCCCTCTTCGCCCTGGCGCGGCTGGTCAAGCCGCCGGCGCACGAGGGCGAGCAGCCGCGCCAG